>CASFCH010000063.1 GCA_949293315.1 uncultured Oscillospiraceae bacterium
GCCGCGTCGTCGCGGACTGCATATCGCTTGGAACGCCGTTCCGCTGGAACGTCATTCCGCGCGCATTCCGTCGCTCCTCCGTACCGCAAAAAGTCCCGCTTGCTGCGTCTGTTCGCTTGCAAGCGCGCTCACGACGTCTCCTCGGCGCTATCAACTTTTTGTGGGGGTAAAGGGCGGAAGTCTGTACAAACCCCGTAGGGAACGCCGCCCCCGGCGTTCCGAAAACGGGGCTGACGGAGAGCAGAAGGCGTTGGCTGTCAACCGGAACCCTTCGAACCATACATCTGCGTGCATGGATTCTTTGTGCAAAAGGAAGGATTGGTTTTGAGCGGATTTTCAATTTCATCTTCTTCACAGGGCATTCCGCGAACCGTCGATCTGTACAGCGGAACGCCGCCCCCGGCGTTCCCTACGGGTGGGGATCGGCAGCGTGGGTACTTTTTTTATATGCTTGTGGAAGAGGAACGCCCTAAAACGCAGGGCGGAAGGATTTTGGCCGGGGCGCCGCTGCTCTTCCTGTGCGGGAGTTGGCGGCTAAAGTGCTGAAACAGCCTGTTGAAAAACAGTCCGTTGAACAAATAATGCCAAAAAATCCGAGGCCGTGTTGAGTGCTTGCCGCTCAGGATGGCCCCGGATTTTTTCTGTTTTAAGTTTTTTTGCGCCAGCTTCTGTTGTGTTCTATTTTGCAACAGCCCCTGACTGGGATTATTCGAGGTTTAGCCGATGGTGGGTGAGGTAGTTGGTCGTACCGAACATCGCGCCGCCGAGAATCAGGCTGAATGCGTCAGAGATCAGCAGGGCGCCGGTCAGGACAAGGAAGGGATCGATCTGGTTGCTCAGCAGCCGGGACAATTCGTCGTCAAAGAGGACGGCGCCTGCGCTCATCAGGACCAGGCCGGCGATCTGAAGCGCGGTCGTGATGACGATGTAGGCTACAAATGCCGCGGCCACCTTGTGCTTCTGGGAAAAGGTCTGCCCCAGTGCGATGCAGAAGTACGCCAGCGCAAAAAAGTAAATTTCCACGATCAGGATGGTGACGGCGAAAAGCAGCACCATGCCGATCACCTCCGCCGGGGGGAGATAGGCCGTCGCACGCTGCCAGACCTCACCGGGCCCAATGACCTCCCCGATCCCGGCAAAAAAGATGGAGATCACACTCAGGGCTGTCATGATCAGGCTGATCACGCCCCAGAAGATGGAAACCGTCATCTTGACAAACTGATGGAAGCCGTTTTTGACCGGGAGCGTCAGGGTCAGATATCCCTCGTCGGTAAACAGGTTCTTGTAGTACCGCTGGACTCCGAGGAAGTGCGCGGCAAAGAGATAGGCGATGATCCCCAGAACATAGAAGAAACCCACAAAGGCGGAGAGAATGCCGATGATTGTGTGGATGGGGGTGTGCTCCGGCAGCGCCTGCTGGATCACGATCAGAAAAACGAACAGCAGGGTCACCACGATCGCCGCCAGAATGAGCGGCAGCTGGGTGCGGGCCGTGGCCTTGAATTCATGTTTGAAAAGTTTGCCTAACATCTGTATACCTCCCTGAACAGTGCGTCCACACTCTTTCCGAATTTTTCACGCAGATTATCCGTGGTGTCGTGCATGCCGACGGCCCCCATATTGAGGAATACGGCCTCGTCAAGCACCTTTTCAATATCCCAGATCAGATGCGTGGAGAGGAGCACGCACGCCTCCTCGCTGCACGAGCGGATGATCGTGTTCAGAATATAGTCGCGTGCCGCCGGATCCACGCCGCCGAGGGGTTCGTCGAGCAGATAGAGCTTTGCGCGCCGCGCCATGACCATGATCAGCTGCACTTTCTCCTTGTTGCCCTTGGAGAGTGTCCGGATCCGTGCATCCAGCGGCAGCTGGAGGGAGGCGAGCATATCGATCGCCCGCTGGCGGTCAAAGTCCTGGTAAAAGTCCTCAAACATCTTCAGCAGATCCTGGACCTTCATCCAGTTGGGCAGATAGGAGCGCTCCGGCAGGTAGGAGACGATCGCTTTCGTCTTCTGGCCCGGATGTTCCCCGCAGATGGTGATCTCCCCGCTGTCCGGGCTCAGCAGACCGGCCGCCGTCTTGATCAGCGTGCTCTTTCCGCTGCCGTTGGGGCCCAGCAGGCCGATGATGCGCCCGCCCTCCAGCGAGAGATTTAGATTGTTCAGGGCCGTGAAATTGCCATAGCGCTTTGTCAGACCCCTGCAGGACAAAATAACTTCACTCATGCTTTTTCCTCCTTCAGAGCTTCAATCATCGTACACACTTCTTTTTTTTCAATGCCGATCTCCCGCATATCGCGCAGGAATTTTTCGATTCGCTGCCGGGCGGCGTCCCGCCGCAGGCGCTCGATCTTTTCCCGGTCGTCCGTCAGGAAACGGCCGCTCGTCCGCTGCGTGTAGATCAGCCCGCTGTTTTCCATCTGCGTAAGCGCGCGCTGCATCGTATTCGGGTTGACGCCGGCCTCCGCGGCCAGCTCCCGCACGGCGGGCAGGCGGCTCCCCGGCGGATAGGTGCCGTTGATGATTTTCTTTTCCAGTTCGTCGGTGAGCTGGAGGTAAATCGGCAGGTTTTCATCCAGATCCCAGGGCATGTAACAGGCCTCCTTTGTATCAATGTGTTACTGTACTATATGAATAATACAATAGAACAATGCGTTTGTCAACCCGTTTTTTAAAAAAATATCAGAGCGTCCGCAGATTGCAATAAAAAATTCCCGGAGGGATAAACGAGCCATACTTTTACAGCGGTCTTACATTATTTTAACAAGAAAAGAATTCTGCTATTGTTTTTTTTGTTTAATTATGCTATATTAAACTCTGTGATTATCATGACAGCCCAAAGGGGAAAAGGGGATGGTTTCTCAGATGGCCGAGAAAACACAGGCGCTTTCTGAAAGGCGGCAAAAGCGGTACGTCGGCGTTAAGGAAATGCTGGTCTATGGCATTGCCAACGGCGGGCAGACGATGAGTTATACTTTTCTCTCGTCTTACCTGACCTACTTTTTTGTCAACGTATTTAATATTGAACCCGGCGCGGTGGCGACGATGATCTTTGTCCTGGGGATCTGGGACACGATCAACGATCCGCTGATGGGCTCCATCATCGACCGGACACGCAGCCGGTACGGCAAGCTGCGGCCCTATCTGTTCCTGGTGCCCATCCCGCTGGCCGTTGCCACGGTGATGCTCTTCTCCGGGCCGATGTTTTTTGCGGGCGAGCCGTCCGATTCGATCAAGAAGATTGTGTATATGTACCTCTCCTATGTGATCTGGGAGATGCTCTATACCATCGGCGACGTGCCGTTCTGGGGCCTGTCGGCCTCCATCTCGCCCAATCCGCTCGACCGCTCCAAGACGATCGGGTCCGCGCGGTTTATCTCCTCCATTATCGGCGGGATCCCGGGGCTGGTAATTGCGCCGGTGATCGACTGGGTCAAATCGGGCAATTCCTCCTTCACGCTGCCGCAGGCGTTCGCCGTGCTGGGGTTGGTCGTATCCGTGCTGGGCATGGGGCTCTTCTCCCTGAGCGGGATCTGCTGTAAAGAGCGTATTTTGCAGCCGATAGATGACCCGCAGCTGCTCGACGGCTTCAAGAGCCTGATCCACAACAAGCCGCTGCTGATCATCGTGCTGGCCAATGTGTTCGGCTGTTTGGGCGGCATCTGGAATACCTTCCAAAACTATCTGTACATCGACGTCCTCGGCTCCGCATCTTTGGGGATCATTCTGGGCGTCCCGGGGGCGATCACCGGATTTTTGAGTTATGCGGTCGTCCCCTTCCTGAAAAAGCGGATGGATAATAAGCAGGTCCTGATCTTCTCCACCGTGTTCCGCGCGGTGCTGAATGCGGCGTGCTTCTTTATCGGCCTCGGCTTCCTGCACAATACGGTGGTGCTCAGCATCATCATCGTCGTCCGCGGGACGATCTACGCGCTCTTTAACGCGGTGGATATGATCATTCCCACGGAGATGATCGGCGACACGGTCGACTATATGGAGTGGAAGACCGGCAAGCGCAACGAGGGCATGAGCTTCTCCGTGCTGACCTTTACCGGCAAGTTCACGGGCTCCATGTCCAAGTCCTTTGGCACGGCGGCGCTGGCGCTCATCGGCTACCAGACGGCCGTCAACGGCCAGGTGGTCGTCCAGTCCATGGCCACGCAGCGTGGGATCTGGGCGTTCTTCACGATCCTGACGGGCATTTTCAGCCTGATCGGCCTGATCCCCTATATCTTTTATAAGCTCGATGGCAAGACCATGAAAAAGATCCGTGACGACCTCGCCGAACGCCGCGAAGAGCTGGCGGAAGAGGTCACGGAGATGGCGGCCGGCCAGAATGACGGACAGGAGGCGGAGCAGAATGACAAATAAATGTCCCAAGTGTGGCGGCAAGCTGAATCCGCTCTACTTAAAGCAGAACTGCCCGCACTGCGGGGTCAATCTGGTGTACTATAACGCCGAGGAACGTCTGGAGCGGGATGCGGAGAAGGCGGAGGCGGAGTGGGCGGCGCTCAGCCGCTGGCTCGTCCGGCTCAAGGGCGCCACCATCCAGGGGCCGCTGCCCATCATCCGGCTGATCTGGGCGTTTGTCCCCCTGGTGCTGCTGGCCCTGCTGCCGCTGTTCCAGACGCAGCTCGCGTTCCCATTTGTGGATGAGGGCGTAAAATCCGTCAACGGCATCACCGCCGTAATGCGTATTTTCAGTACAAACTTTACGGCGCTCGGCGCGCTGGGCGAGATTGAGGTGCTGTCCGCTGTCCCGATGCAGACGTACCTCTATATCGGCTGCCTGCTGCTGGCCGCGGTGTTTGCGGCGCTGCTGATCCTGTCGGTGGCGTTCTCCTACACCAAACATGGGGAGCTGCGGAACATTCTCTTTGCGCTGGGGGCGCTGGTGACAACGGTGGCGGCAGCGTATCTCTATGTCAGCGTGTATACCAGTTCGGGGCTGATCGGCCTGAATATCGCCTCGTGCCGGATCGGCATCGGCGTCTGGCTCACCGTGGCGGCCCTTGCCGTCTATGCGGTGCTCAACATCGTCATGATGGTGCGCCGGCGGAAGGCGGACACCGGGAACCGCGCGGAGACGGAATAAATCGAACGCCCCGAAAACCGGGGCGTTTTGCACTATTTGATTTGCTTGATCCGATCCCCCCGCACCAGAAAGACGTGATCGGCGATATCCATCATCGCGCGGTCGTTCATGGAGTCTGTATAAAAATTGGCAATCTCCGTGCCCGGGTAGAGCTCACGGAGGGCGGTCACCTTGTTCTCCATAAAGCACAGGCGGCGGAATTTACCGGTCTGCGGATCGATGCTGGATCCGATATAGCGCCGGATGCCCATCCGCTTCATGATCTCATCCAGAATAAAATCGGTCGTCCCGGAGATGATGATGTCGTCCTCTCGGCGTACTGCCGCATACCAGGGCTTGATCTTATTCTCGTTCCGGTCCCAAAAATCGCAGACGCGCGCAGTCAGATCGCCCAGATGGACGTAGTATCCCTCCAAAAAAGCGGCGTAGGCGCCGATTGCCTGCTCCACAGTAAACAGGTGGAGGGCATCGCGGATCCCAATCGCAGCCAGGCGCGGCAGGTGCGGCCAGATCTTCGGATCCCGGCGCATATAGTAGAGAATAAAGTCTACCAGCGATTCCCCCCGATAGATCGTGTTGTCAAAATCATAGACGTTGACTTTCGTGAGGATCCCTCCCCTTTTTATTCGCCGGGACGGCGTCTGGTATGTATTGTAACGGCTCCGCGGACGGAAATCAAGCGCCGGTTTGCAAATTTTGCCGCCAAGGGGTATAATTTATCTGTTCATGAACCGCCCGGACGGGGACGCGTCCCCACCGCAGCTTTTTGAGCACGGGCAGGTACCTTACTGATGAGAACGGACAGGAGTGACGGGATGAAGATTGCCCTGATCGCGGCAGATCCGGCCGCAGTGTGTGAAAACTGGACGGGGACCGATGCGCCCATAGCCGCCTTTGACCTTGCGGACGGGGAGTATGCGGCGCTCCGGCGCGCCGGTGACAGCGGCGCGGATTATATTTTAAAGGTAAACGAAAGCTCGGCCGCAGCGGAGGAGCTGGAGCGGGCGCTTGCGCTGGCTGGGGAGCATTCGCTCGTGCTCGGCTGCGGACGCCATAACGGTTTTTCCGGCTTTATGATGCGGCTGGTGTATACCTACTCCTTCCGCGTGTTTTTCAAGTGCGGCGCGCCGTCCTTCCTTTTGATAGAGCGCGGAAAGCTGTGTGAATATCTGGAAAACTGCCCGCCCGATTTCGCCTGCCCCGATGCCGCTATTATCGCCTCGGCGTATTATGACGGCGCGGCGGTGGGCACGGTGGCGTGCGCTTCCGGCCCCTGCGCGGGCGCGGCGGCCAAGCGGGTGTTCGGCCATGTGTTCCACTCCCTGAAAACGTTTAAGCAGCTGGATCTGGCGCTGAGGGACCGCTATGGCGCATACAAACAGGCGCAGCGGGATAAGGAGAAGATGGGGGTACTGGATAAAGTGCTGGCCCTGGCCCATCGGGAGATGATCACCTATCTGATTTTCGGCGTGCTGACCACGGTCGTCAACTATGTGGTCTACTGGCTGTGCACGCGGATCCTCACGCCGGAGATCCTCCTGCGGGATAAGAATTATCTGATCTCCAACGCGGTGTCCTGGGTCGCGGCGGTGGCGTTCGCCTATGTGACAAACAAGCTCTTCGTCTTCGAGAGCCGCAGCTGGAAAATCGCCGTCGTCATCCGGGAGGTGACGGCCTTTGTGGGGGCGCGCCTGCTCTCTCTGGCGTTCGATATGGGGATCATGTTCGTGTGCGTATCGCTCATCGGCATCAACGAATTTATCGCCAAGCTGATTGCACAGATCGTGGTGGTGATCCTGAACTATATTTTTAGCAAGCTGTTTATTTTTCGCGGAAAAAAATGACCGGCGGGCCATAAACCGCCGAAAATCAGGAAAAACTTGATTTTTTCCTGATTCTGTGTTATACTATGCACCGTAAGCATGACGGTAGAGAGTGGGGCGACCCGCTCTCTACTTCATATAGGGGTTTTTTCCCCGACGGAAAGCGAGGAGGAACAGCTTTGGCAAAAGGGTCTACGGTGGATGCGGTGCGCGCGCTGGTGCAGCCGTACGCGCAGCAGCTCGGGCTGACGCTCTGGGATGTGATGTTCACCAAGGAGGGCGCATCCTGGTATCTGCGGATTTATATTGATAAGGAGGGCGGCGTCACCATCGACGACTGTGCGGCTTTGAGCCGGGCGGTGGATGAGCCGCTCGATGAGGCGGATCCGATCGACAAGGCCTATTTTCTGGAGGTCTGTTCCCCGGGAATCGAGCGGGAGCTGCGGCGGGAAGAGCACTTTGCGGCGTATATCGGGCGCCGGATTAAGGTTCGGCTGATCCGGGCTGCGGACGGCGCGCGGGAGTTCTCCGGCGTACTGCGGGAATTCCGGGACGGCGTGCTCACGGTGGATACGGAGCAGGGCGCCGTCACATTGAATAAGAAAGATGCCGCGCATATCAATGCGGACGATTTTGGAGGGTAATCAACATGGTCAACGAAGAATTTTTCCAGGCGGTCAAGCTGCTCGAGAGCGAAAAGGGCATCCCCGCAGACTATCTCTATGAGAAGATCCGGACGGCGATCGTCGTCGCTATCCGGCACGACTATAACGGCAAGGATATCGTATTTTGTGATATCGACCCCGCGCACAATGAGCTGAAGGTATACGTGCGCAAGAACGTCGTGGAGGAGATTGAGGACGCGGATACCGACCTCACGGTGGACGCGGCAAAGCAGTATGATAAAAACGCCGTTGTGGGCGGCTTTGTCGATATCCCGCTGGAGACGCACGACCTCGGGCGCATCGCGGCCCAGACGGCCAAGCATGTCATCCGTCAGGGCATCCGCGAGGCGGAGCGCGGCAGCATCATGCAGGAGTTCCGCTCCAAGCAGCAGGAGATCGTCACCGCGCGCGTGGACCGGATCGATCCCGTGACGGGCAACGCCTCCCTGGAGATGGATAACTTCCAGGCGACGCTCATAAAGAATGAGCAGGTCCCCGGCGAGGAGCTGAGCGAGGGCCAGCTGATCAAGGTGTACATCGTCGAGGTGCGCGATTCCGACCGCGGGCCGCGCGTGATGATTTCCCGCACGCATCCCGGCATGATCCGCCGCCTGTTTGAAAACGAGGTGCCGGAGATCTACGACGGCACGGTGGAGATCAAATCCGTCGCCCGTGAAGCGGGCATGCGCTCCAAGATCGCCGTGAGCAGCCGCGACGAGAACGTCGATCCCATCGGCTCCTGCATCGGGCCGCACGGCTCCCGTGTGAACGCTGTGGTGGATGCGCTCGGCGGTGAGAAGATCGACGTCGTCAAATACGATGAGAACCCGGCCGTATTCGTCGCCTCCGCACTGGCCCCGGCCACGGTGCTGGACGTGGATGTCGAGGAGGGGGAGAACGGCACTGTCTGCCACGTCACCGTGCCGGACGGACAGCTCTCTCTGGCGATCGGCAACAAGGGGCAGAACGCCCGATTGGCCGCCAAGCTGACCGGCTGTAAAATCGATATCAGCCCGGAGAGCGGCTTTTATGAGGGGCCGGCCGAAAAATAAAAGCGGCCCACCGTCAACAGGGAAAGCGAGGGGATTCTTCCTTGGTACAGAAAAAGAAAATACCGCTGCGCAAGTGCTCCGGCTGCGGGGAGATGAAGCCCAAGAAAGAGCTGGTGCGCGTGGTGCGCAGTCCGCAGGGGGAAGTCTCTCTCGATCTGACGGGAAAGGCCCCGGGGCGCGGGGCCTACCTGTGCAGGAGCGCGGAATGCTTTGCGCGCGCGCGCAAGGCCAAACGCTTTGAGCGCTCGCTCGCGTGCGCCATCCCCGAAGAGGTATATGACCGCATGGAGGGGGAGATCCGGAAAAATGAGTGACGCATTTCTGAATCTGCTCGGTCTGGTGCGCAGGGCCTCCAGGCTCTCCCCCGGGCACGATGCGGCGCTTGCCGCCGTCCTCAGGCGGCGGGCCAGGCTGATCCTGCTCGCCTCCGACGCCTCCGAACGGCTCGTGCGCGAGTTTGTCCGGGCGGGAGAAGAGCGGATCCCCATACTCCGCCTGCCATATACGATGGATCAGATCGATCATGCGGCGGGCGTCAGGGCGGCGGTCCTGACAGTCGACGACGAGGGGTTTGCACGTAAGCTGCAAGAATTGAATAATCGGGAGGAAACCAGCCTATGATGATAAAATACAGAGCGCACGAGGTCGCCAAGGATTTCGGCAAGCAGAGCAAGGAGATCCTGGAGATCCTGCACAGCCACACCGACTCCGAGAAAAAGGCGATGACCGCGCTGGACGAGGAGGAGCTGAACGTCATTTTTGACGTGGTCACGGCGACAGACGGCGCGGTGGACAGCTTTGACGAATACTTTAAGACCGCTCAGGCGCCCAGGGCGCAGAAGCAGCCCGCCGCAGCGGCGGAGAAGAAGGCCGCGTCCGGGGATGCAAAGCCGGCGGCCAAGGCGCAACAGCAAAAGCCGGAAAAGCCGGTGGTGATCCAGGCCCGTACCAAGGGCGAATTGCGCCATGTCAACACGCGCGGCGGCGATGTGGAGCTGGATAAGTACAATGAGAAGTACGACCGGCTCGCCACGAGTTCCACCGGCGCGTCACGCCATAACTCGGACCGCAACGTCAATAAGCAGAAGCTCAAGCAGAAGTCCCGCCAGTACCGCCGTCAGGGGGTGCGCCCCCATAAGCACGAGACGGAGGCGGAGCGCCTCAGGCGCATTGCGGCCGAGCGCGCCAAAAAGCCGCCGATCGAGATCACCGTGGGCGAGGAGATCACCGTGGGCGAGCTGGCCGCCAAGCTCAAGCGCACTGCGGCCGACGTTATTAAGAAGCTGTTCTCCCTCGGTGTGATGGCCTCTGTCAATGAGACGATCGACTTTGATACGGCGGCCATCGTCGCATCGGAGATGAACGCGAAGGTCAAGCGCGAGGTCGTCGTCACGATTGAGGACCGCATCATTGACGACAGCGTGGATGAGGAGAAGGATCTGGTCAAGCGCCCGCCCGTCGTGGTGGTCATGGGGCATGTCGATCACGGCAAGACCTCTCTGCTCGACGCCATCCGCAACACCAGCGTCACGGCCACGGAGGCCGGCGGCATCACGCAGCATATCGGCGCCTACCGTGTCCGGGCCAAGGGGGAGGACATCACCTTCCTGGATACGCCCGGCCATGCGGCATTTACCTCCATGCGCGCGCGCGGCGCACAGGCGACGGATATCGCCGTGCTGGTCGTCGCGGCGGACGACGGCATCATGCCCCAGACCGTGGAGGCCATCAACCATGCCAAGGCGGCCAATGTCTCGATCATTGTGGCCATCAATAAGATGGATAAGCCGGGGGCAAACCCCGAGCATGTCAAGCAGCAGCTCACCGAGTATGATCTGGTCCCCGAGGAGTGGGGCGGCGATACGATCTGCGTGCCCGTCTCCGCCAAGACGGGCGAGAATATCGACCAGCTGCTGGAGACGATCCTCCTTGTGGCGGAGGTCAAGGAGCTCAAAGCCAACCCGAACCGCGCCGCGCGCGGCGTCGTGATCGAGGCCCGCCTTGACAAGGGGCGCGGCCCGGTGGCCACCTTCCTGGTGCAGAACGGCACGCTGAACGTCGGCGATGTCGTCGTCGCGGGGAAGAGCGTGGGCAGGATCCGCGTGATGGCCAATGATAAGGGCGAGCGTGTCCAGCATGCAGGCCCGTCCGTCCCCGTGGAGGTCATGGGCATGGACGAGGTGCCCGACGCGGGCGATATCTTTGACGCCGTCACGGATGAAAAGCTCGCGCGCGCGCTGGTGGAGCAGCGTAAGCAGACGGAGAAGGAGGAGCATTTCAACGCGATGCACCGCGTCACGCTCGACAACCTCTTCGACTCCATTCAGGAGGGCGAGCGCAAGGAGCTGAATATCATCGTCAAGGCGGATGTACAGGGTTCCGTAGAGGCCGTGCGGGAGAATTTGCTCAAGCTCTCCAACGATGAGGTCAAGGTCAATGTCATCCACGGCGCGGTCGGCGCTGTCAGCGAGTCCGACGTCATGCTGGCGAGTGCGTCCGGCGCGATCATCGTCGGGTTCAATGTACTGCCCAACGCCGTGGCCAAGGATATGGCGGAGCGCGACGGGGTGGATGTGCGCATGTACCGCGTGATCTACGATTGCATCGAGGAGATTCAGGCGGCCATCAAGGGCATGCTCGCCCCCAAGGTGCGCGAGCACCGCTACGGCAGCGCAGAGGTCCGCCAGGTGTACAAAATTTCGGGCGTCGGCACGGTGGCCGGTTCCTATGTGCTCGACGGCAAGATCGTGCGCAATTCGCAGATCCGCGTCGTGCGCGACGGGGTTATCATCGCGGAGGACGCGATCGCGTCCCTCAAGCGCTTCAAGGACGACGCCAAAGAGGTCGCGTCCGGCTTTGAGTGCGGGATCGGTCTGGAAAAGTTCAACGATATCAAGGAGGGCGACGTTCTCGAGTCGTTCGCCATGGAGGAATACAGGGATTGACCGGCTGCGGGGTGCTCTGCCTGACGGGGCGCCCCGCCCTTTCCGTCCGCGGAGGGCGGCCATACCGGCCGGCGTGATGATTGAAGTGGAGGGATATCAATGCCCAGCTATAAGAGCGCCCGCACGGCGGAGGACATCCACAGGGAGATAGCCGCCGTGCTCCGGGAACTGAAGGACCCGCGGGTGGCGGGCCGCATCCTGACGGTAGTCCGGGTGGATATGAGTTCGGATCTGGAATTCGGTAAAGTGTATGTCAGCTCCCTGAATGGGCTGGAGGATGCGCGCGAGGCGGTCAAGGGGCTGCGCAGCGCGGCCGGATTTATCAGCAGGGAGGTGTGCCGGCGGCTTCAGCTGCGGGCCCGCCCGACGCTGGAGTTTATTGCCGATGACTCCGTGGAGCGCGGCGCCCAGATTTTTAAAAAGCTCAATGAGCTCAGGGAGCAAGAGTGATTTCAGTTTCAGGCATGAGGGGGAACTAACATGGATATAGGCGTTTCCGAGACGGCGGCGCTCCTGCGTGAAAAGGACAATATTCTCATCCTGTCCCATGTCCATCCGGATGGGGACACGCTCGGCTCGGCCACGGCCCTGTGCCGTGCGCTTCAGGCGCTGGGCAAGCACGCGCGCGTCTCCTGTGAGGACCGGATTCCGGCATCGTTCGACTATCTGTACCGCGGACTGGATCCGGTGGAATTCAAGCCCGATTTTTATGTGGCGGTGGATGTCGCGGATAAAAAACTGCTCGGCGAGGAGTTTGCCCAGCGGTACGGGGAGCGCATCCTGCTGTGCGTGGATCACCACCCCTCCAACACCAGGTACGCCCAGTATACGCTGCTGGACCCAAAGGCGGCGGCCACCTGCGAGCTGATCGTCCGGCTGATCCGCGCTCTGGGCGTGGAGATGGACGCGGCCATGGCCGACGGGATCTACACGGGCCTGACGACCGATACGGGCTGCTTCCGGTACGCCAATGTGACCAGCTATACGCACCGATACGCGGCGGACGCGATCGAGGCCGGCGCGCATGCGGCCCAGATCAATCGCGCTATGTTTGAAACGATGACGCGCACCTATATGGAGCTGGAACGTCTGGCGATGGACGGGATCCGCTTTTTCTTTGACGGAAAGTGCGCGGTGATCACCCTTACGCAGGAGATGTACCGCAAAAGCGGATCGAGCGAGGAGGAGACGGACGGGATTGCAGCCATTCCGCGCCGGATCGAGGGTGTGGAGATCGGCATAACGCTCAAAGAGAAGAAAAACGGGAAGTTCAAGGTCTCCGTGCGCACAAACGATACGATCGATGCCTCCGCAGTCTGCCGGCTGATGAACGGCGGCGGCCACACCCGCGCGGCGGGCGGCGAGGTGGACGGCCCCGCGCAGGCCGCTGTACAGGCCGTGGTGGAAGCCGTATCACAATTTATCGGCTGATTTTTGCAGGATATTTGAAAGGAATTTATACGAGCTATGGCGGGAATCATTTGTCTGGACAAGCCGGAGGGGATCACCTCGTCGAAGGCGCTTGCCCTTGTGCGGCGCTTGGCGGGGATGAAAAAGGCCGGGCACACCGGTACGCTGGACCCGATGGCGACCGGGGTGCTGCCCATCTTTCTGGGGCGGTCCACCCGCCTGATCGGCGTGCTCCCGCCCCGCGCGAAGGAATACCGGGCGCAGGTGTGCCTGGGCGTGACGACGGATACGCTCGATATTACCGGGCGCGTGCTGGAGCGTCGGGAGGCGCATGTGACACGGGAACAGCTCACACAGGCGTTGAATCATTTCGTCGGAGAGACGATGCAGACGCCGCCGATGTACTCGGCTGTATCCGTCAACGGGGTGCGGCTGTATGAACTCGCGCGCCAGGGCGTTGAGATCGAGCGCAGGCGCCGGAGGATCACGGTCTACGCCATCGCGGCGGAGGACTTTGACGAACGGGAGCAGACATTCACGCTTACCGTCCGCTGCTCGGAGGGGACGTACATCCGCACCATCGCGGACGACCTGGGAAAAATGCTCGGCTGCGGGGCCTGCCTCAAGGCGCTCAGGCGGACATACAGCACGGGCTTTTCGCTCTCCGACTGCGTGACGCTTGAGACGCTTCAGATGCTCGCGGAGGATGGCCGTCTGGAAAAGTGCATCCTGCCGGAGGACCGCGCGTTTCAGGGATATGCGCCGCTGACCGTGGCGCGCACACAGGTGCGCCGCCTGCGCAACGGCGCGCCGCTGGCGCTCGAACGCATCGGACATCCAGGCCCGGGGACCTACCGCGTCTATGAGCGGGAGAGCGGCGCGTTCGTCGGCATCGGATATGCGGACGGGGCGGCAGGAGAGCTCCGGGGAAAATCTATTTTACCGGAGGGGGAGATGACTTGAATACGATTCACGGGATTGAAAATTTGAGCGGGATCGGGACGAGCGTCGCCCTCGGGAATTTTGACGGGCTCCACATCGGCCATATGCGCGTGCTGGAAAACGCCGTGACCGGCGCACAGGGGGCGGAACCCGTGGTGCTGATGTTTGAGGACCACCCGCGTAAGCTGCTCAGCGGAAGGATGCCGCCGCGCCTGATCACGCCCGGCCTGCGCACGCGGATGCTGCGCGAGGTGGGAATCAGGCGGGAGCTGTACATGGATTTTGCCCAGGTGCACGAAATGAGTCCCGCCGATTTTTTTGAGCGGCTGCTGATCGGGGAGCTCCGGGCGCGCGCTCTCTCCTGCGGCTACAATTACCGCTTTGGCGCGCGGGGAGCCGGAGATGTGGCCCTGCTGCGGGAACTGTGTGCGGCACGCGGCGTGGCGCTGCATGTGGCGGACTGTGCGGAGTACGCCGGGGAGCCGGTCAGCTCTACCCGCATTCGGGCTGCGATTGCGGACGGCCGCGCGCGGGAGGCGTGCCGAATGCTCGGACACCCGTTCTCATATGACTTTACCGTCGTCAGCGGGGACCGGCGCGGGCGGCTGCTCGGATTCCCGACGATCAACCAGTTTTTTCCGGAGGACTATGCCGTGCCGAAATTCGGCGTCTATGCGGCGCGCGCCTGGGTACACGGGCGGTACTATCCCGCCATGGCCAATATTGGCGTGCGCCCCACGATCGGGACGCAGTCCATGCGCAGCGAGACGTGCATCCTCGGCTTTTCCGGCGATCTGTACGGCAAAAACGTGGAGGTCGGGCTGCTCGCCTATCTGCGGCCGGAGAAGAAGTTTGAGGGCCTGGAGGCGCTCGCGGCCCAGATGAACAGAGATGCGGAGGGCGCGCGTGCGGCCTTTGACGCGTTTCAGGCCGGCAGTGCCGGAAAGTGAAAAAAATCTTTACTTTTTTCGGATCTTGTGATATACTAATCAAGGTTATGGGCATCCATAGCCGGATACCCGCCGCTCGGAGCAGGGCGTACGCCGCATCAGGCGGACTTCACCCTTACCCTGCGCTGGGGGCGCGGCAATATTTTAATGAGGTGAAAGTAAATGACAGCACAGGAAAAAACCGAGATCATGAAGGCCTATGCGCTCCACGAGGGCGACACGGGCTCCCCGGAGGTCCAGATCGCCGTTCTCACGAAGCGGATCAACGATCTGACCGAGCACCTGAAGACGCACAAGAAGGATCACCACTCCCGCCGCGGCCTGCTGAAGATGGTCGGCCACAGGCGCAACCTGCTTGCGTATCTCCAGAAAATCGATATCGAGCGCTATCGTGCCATCATCGAGAAGCTCGGCATCCGTAAATAAGCATGTCGATCGGGGGCAGGCGATAGGGTCTTATCGCCTGCCCCATCGTGTGTGCTTGAAGCCATCAAACGCTCCCCGGCAGGTTCGGGGGAGGCTTTTAGCAGTGAACCGATGGCCCGGCCGCGGACAGGCCATGGGTTTATTGCTAAGATCTCCGTCTGTTGCCTCGCCGGCGCGTGTAAAATAAAGTGAGGTAGTAAAATGTTCGAAAAGTTCAGAAAGTTTGAAACAGAGCTTGCCGGCCGCCCCCTCGTCGTGGAGACGGGGAAAATGGCCCAGCTCGCAGGCGGCTCCTGCCTGATCCGCTACGGGGAGACGGAGGTCATGTGCACCGCCACCATGTCGGCCAAGCCGCGCGAGGGGATCGATTTCTTCCCCCTCTCCGTCGACTATGAGGAGAAGCTGTACGCCGCCGGTAAGATCCCGGGATCCTTCCAGCGCCGTGAGGGCCGCCCCAGTGAGAAGGCGATCCTCGCCTCCCGCGTGATCGACCGCCCCATCCGCCCGCTCTTCCCCAAGGATATGCGCAACGATGTCGGCGTCGTGGCCACGGTCATGTCCGTGGACCCGGACTGCCTGCCGGAGATCACCGCCATGATCGGCGTCTCCGTGGCCATCTCCATCTCCGATATCCCGTGGAACGGGCCGATCAGCGGCGTCTCCGTCGGGCTGGTGGACGGCGAGTTTGTCATCAACCCCACGCTGGAGCAGCGGGAGAAGTCCCGTATGGCCGTGACGGTCGCCTCTACGGACAAGAAGGTCGCCATGATCGAGGCCGGCGCCCAGGAGGTCACCGAGCAGGAGATGTTCGACGGCATCATGAAGGCGCACGAGGAGAACCAGAAAATCGTTGAATTCATCAAGCAGATCCGTGCCGAAGTGGGCCGCCCGAAGGTGGACTTCCCGTCCAACGATCCGTCCCATGAGATGTATGAGGATGTGGAGCGCATCGCCATCGACGATGTGCGCAAGGCACTCGATACGGACGACAAGCGCGTGCGCGATGAGAACCTCCAGCCCATCTATGAGCGCGTGCATGAGCTGCTCGATGAGAAATATCCCGAGGAGACGGGCAAGCTCGACGACTGCCTGTACAAGCTGCAGAAGTTTGTCGTCCGCCGCTGGCTGCTCGATGACGGCAAGCGCGTGGACGGGCGCGGCATCAACGAGATGCGCCCGCTCGCTGCGGAGGTCGGCCTGCTCAGCCGCGTGCACGGCTCCGGCATGTTCACCCGCGGCCAGACCCAGGTGCTCACCGTGACCACCCTCGGCCCGATCAGCGACGCCCAGATGCTCGACGGGATCGACAACGAGGAGTCCAAGCGCTATATCCACCACTATAACTTCCCATCCTACTCCGTGGGCGAGACGAAGCCCAGCCGCGGCCCCGGCCGCCGCGAGATCGGCCACGGCGCCCTTGCGGAGCGCGCGCTGGTGCCGGTGATTCCGAGCGTGGAGGAGTTCCCGTATACGCTGCGCCTTGTCTCCGAGGTGCTCTCCTCCAACGGCTCCACCTCCCAGGCCTCCATCTGCGGCTCCACACTGTCCCTGATGGATGCGGGCGTCCCGATCAAGAAGCCCGTCGCCGGCATCTCCTGCGGCCTTGTCACGGAGGGCGACCGCTTTATGACAATGGTCGATATCCAGGGCCTGGAGGACTTCTTCGGCGATATGGACTTTAAGGTCGCCGGCACCAAGGACGGCATCACCGCCATCCAGATGGACCTGAAGATCGACGGCCTGACGCCGGAGATCATCAAGGAGGCGCTGGAGAAGACCCGCGTCGCCCGCAACTATATCATCGATGAGATCATCCTCAAGTGCATTCCGGCGCCGCGTGCGGAGCTCTCCAAGTACGCGCCCAAGATGCTCACCACCAAGATCCCGGTCGACAAGATCAGCGAGGTCATCGGCAAGCAGGGCAAGGTTATCCAGAAGATCTGTGCCGAGTGCGACTGTAAGGTGGACGTCGAGGAGGACGGCAGCGTGTTCGTCTCCGCCATCGATCTGGACAACGCCAAGCGCGCCCTGCTCATGGTCGAGACCATCGCCAAGGATCCGGAGATCGGCTCCATCTTCAAGGGCGTCGTGACCCGCATCATGCCGTTCGGCGCGTTCGTGGAGATCGCCCCCGGCAAGGAGGGCCTTGTCCACATCAGCCGCCTCGACATGAAGCGCGTGGAGAAAGTGGAGGACGTTGTCAACGTGGGCGACGTCGTGATCGTCAAGGTCATGGAGATCGACGATCAGGGCCGCCTGAACCTCTCCCGCCGCGATGCGCTGATGGATGTGGAGGGCCTCAAGCCCGAGCAGAACAGCGCGCCCGCCCCGCGCAGGAACCGCGGCCACGAGTTTAAAAATCACAACAGGCACTGATTGGTGCCCTGATGCGGACATTCGGCGGACTCCCTGAAATTCAGGGAGTCCGTTTTTATGCAGGGCCTTCTCACGGCGAAGAATTTTCCGTGGGAGGGCGAATGTACTTTCCCCAGAGGGAGTCTGACCTGCTGTCCCCCCTTTTTTTGCCTGATCCGCCTGGGGCCTGCTCCCGCTTTCGTTATTTTTTGTACGCAGACATGCGTTTTCACGCCTCCGGACGGGCGACTGTTGGCGGTCTGGACAGTGCATAGGCAGATCAAAGCCCGCGGAATAAGGGCAGTTGCCATGTGATATGGGGCGGGAGTTGTTATAGTGCGGTAGAATCGGCTATAAGCGAACAGATCGCCGGAGAGGTCTTTTCTGCGCTCCCGGCGCATTATGCAGGGAACATATTCCGGACATGATGATGGGTGCGCTTCCGCTTGGGATCATAAATGGGATTGACAGCGTCCGGATTGCGGAAAATGCTTTTAGCTCAGCCCACACAGGCAGGTGTACACGGGGGAGAGGCGGCTGCACAGGTAGTCGGAAAAATCGGGCGCCGCTGCTGCATGTGTATTCGCAGTAAGGCAGCGCGGGATATACAGGATCGGATCCGCCCACTCGCCATTGATCAGATGCGCCACATTCCCGCGGTGACGCCTTGCGGCGGCCTGTGCGGCGGCGGCCTCCGGCTCTGCGTGGGGGGCGCACGTCTTGTCTGCGCGGCGGAAGGAGCCGTGCAGGTGGATCAGAAAATAGTCCGGGGTAAACTGGGCGCGTGCGGAAACGGCGGTGAAGCCCTCGGCCAGCAGCTTGCGCACCAGAAATCCCGCGCCCTTCAGCAGCAATTCCTGTGCGCACACAAGCGTCTGGCCGTCTCCGCCGCACCGGAAGCTCACGCGCCGCCCGCAGGTGCCTGCCGCGATGTCAAACGCGTCGAAGAACTCCCCGAGGGCGTACTCGATATCCACAGGCGCCAGCGGAAGCTCTGTGTGGGCAAAGGCGGACGCCATCTCCATCTCCAGCATTTTTTTGCGGCAGAGTTCCTCTGCCGCGGAAAGCTCCCGCTGCGCTTCGGCGCCCTGCCGCATCCGATTGCGGATATAGCAGTAAATCTCCTGAATATCGCCGCGCAGCGCGGCGTTTTCCTCGGGGCGGACGGGCGCTGCCTCGATTTTTTTGCACATTCTGGAAAGAAACGGTTCCACAAAGTCGCCTCCCATCAATCTGCCGTTTAGTATGCCCGGCATGAGCGGAAAACGATCGTGTGATCCCGATTGCCAAAAACTTTCAGTACGGGATAAGGCGAGCCCGATCCATAAAAAAATGACAGATGAAAAGCCCGGACAGCGGGGATTATCGGCTGTCCGGGCCGCACGCATGATGGCAGCGGGATTATCGGCGATCTTGCCCGGCGCTGTCGCGGGCGGCGGCCTCCGGCTGATGTTCCGGAAGTTGATCCCGATGGGGTTTGAGATGGAAAAAGGAGCAGATAAACGCCCAGATGCTGCTGCGGTATTTGTACAGGCAGACGGACGAAAAGCACGTTGCACCTAAAAATCCGGCCACAATATCGCCCATGGTGTCCGTGTTCCCGTGCTGTACGGCCATGTCGGAGACGCAGTCCACCGTGAATTCTATGATCTCCCAAAAGCCCGCGCAGGCGCAGGAGAAGAAAAAGCTCCCTAAGATGATCAGCAGCGGCGTCTGCGGCAGCTGATAGTGATGAAAGAGCCACTTGGCCGCATAGTAGCCCACAAAGCCCAGAATGATGCCGCTCAGGAAGTGGACGACGCGGTCATATCCCGGAAGAAGATCGTAAAGCCGCAGTACGGATCCCGCCGCCGCGGCGATTACAAACAGGTTGGCGGACAGAAAGATCCCCGTGGGGAAGCGGAGCAGAAAAATGCCGATTGCGATCAGCGCCAGCTCCATCCCGATCTTGTCAAAGAGGCCCACGCCGGACGGCGCAAGGAGGGAGAAAATCAGGATCAGCAGGGAGGCTGTCAAAAAGATCCCCAGCTTTACGTGCTGTTCATATTTGCTCAATTTTGGTCGGCCGCGCAGGAATTTCATGGTTTCAGTCCCCTTTTGCGCATATTTTTATGCCTATCGGTCAGCCCGCATTTTGCCTGTATGCGGTCTGCTTTATTTAATATTTTATTCCTTTTTCAGACATTTTGCCATGCTTTTCGCGGAAAATTCAACAAAAATTCGTTTTCTGTTGACATTGTTTAGAATGTTTTAAGAATTTTATACCTGAGCGGGAATCCACGCCCGATCAGGCGAGCTCTCCGGCGAATTGGGCCATCTTGTGCTATAATCTGGCGCAATTTTACAATTACGGGCGCAAAAATTATGGTATGATTTTGTCTGCTACGGATCACACGGGAGGAAATTATGAAGAGGAATTTTAAAACGACCATGATCGCATGCTTTGCCGGCTACGTAGTGCAGGCGATCGTCAATAATTTTGTGCCGCTGCTGTTTGTCACATTGCAGGGGACGTATGATATTCCGCTAAATAAAATTACCATGCTTGTGACGATCAATTTCGGGGTGCAGCTGCTGGTCGATCTGGCGTCCGTCCTGTTTGTGGACCGGATCGGGTACAGGGCAGCCGCTGTGCTGGCGCACGGGTGCTCCGCCGCGGGGCTGATCCTGCTGACGGTACTGCCGGACCTGCTGCCCGACGCCTTTACGGGCATTTTGATCGCCGTGATCATCTACGCAATCGGCGGCGGACTGATCGAGGTGCTCATCAGCCCGATCATGGAGAGCTGCCCCACGGATAACAAGGAGGCCTCCATGAGCCTGCTGCACTCCTTTTACTGCTGGGGCCACGTGGGGGTTGTGTTGATTTCCACCGCGTTTTTTGCTCTGGCCGGGATTGAAAACTGGCGAATTCTCTCCTGCGTGTGGGCAGTGATCCCCGTGGCCAATGGTGTTGCATTCCTCTGGGTGCCCATGGCCCCGCTGATTGCGGAGGGGGAAAGAGGAATGCCGGTCCGAGAGCTGTTCCGAAACAAGACGTTCTGGTTCCTGATGCTGATGATGATCTGCGCGGGCGCGAGCGAGCAGTCGGTGAGCCAGTGGGCCTCCACCTTTGCCGAGAACGGACTGGGTGTGAGCAAGGCCGTGGGCGATTTGGCGGGCCCGATGGCCTTTGCCGTCCTGATGGGCAGCGCGCGGGCGTTCTACGGCAAATTCGGCGAGAAGATCAACCTCGACCGCTTTATGGTGGGGAGCGGGATCCTGTGTGTGTGCGCCTATCTGCTCGTCAGCCTGGCGCCGTCCTCGGTCCTCAGCCTGATCGGATGTGCGCTGTGCGGCCTGTCCGTCGGCATCATGTGGCCCGGTACGTTCAGCAAGGCCGCCGCATCCATGCGCACCGGCGGCACGGCCATGTTCGCCCTGCTCGCACTGGGCGGGGATCTGGGCTGTTCGAGCGGCCCGACGCTCGTGGGGCTCGTGTCCAGCGCAGCGGGGAATAATCTCAAAATCGGCGTCCTCGCCGCCATCGTGTTCCCAGTCGTCCCCGTGATCGGCATGATCGTGCAGGGGCGGATGCGGAAAAGGAACATGGCATAAACGGCTGTTAGATTTCTCTCCTCTGTATTCGTTATTGCTAATATAAAAATTATTGATTGATCCCGGATATTTGTGCAAAATCCCCCCCGCATCCCATTGAAAAATAGCAGCCGTGTGCTATAATTAGGGTGGAATCAGCGGCGGATGAGCGCTGAACCCATTCCGCCGTGTCAAAGGAGGGCTTTGTCATGAAAAATCAGAGATTATCGGTTTTGCCTTGGAGAAGACTGCCCTACGCGATTACGATTTTCAGCTTTCTGCTGGCGGTTGGCGTCCTGGTCGCCTTTTTGTGTATCGCGCCGAATTTGCCCGAGACCGTTCCGGTCCATTGGTCGGAGCTGGGCGGTTTTGATAAGTGGGGAACGAAGGCCGAGCTCTATCCGCTGGCGTTGATCCCGATGGGGTTCGGTGTGATCGCGCTGCCGTGCTCGATCGCCGCAGTCCGCAGGGAACTGAACGGGGCCGCCTATTTTATCAATGGCATTTCGCTGTTTGTGACATGCCTGATGGCGCTCGTGCTCGCCTTTATGGTGAATGCGGCGGGTGTTTGAGAAAGACCTTTTTATTGGAATGCCGAATTTTTATATCACAATGAACGGCGGGAGAGTTCATACAGAACTCTCCCGCCGGCTGTTTTGTCGCATTTAGGATATGCGCTATTTTTTCATATACGCCTTTTCGATCTCTGCGATATAGGCGCGGTGATAGTCTTTGGCCGGGTACCAGCGCGCGTCGATGGACTTGTCGGTGAACATGTCGGGCGTGATGTCAAACTCGGCCATCTTCCGGCAGATCACAAAGGAGTGCGCCTGCTCGATGTACGGCACGCCGTCGATGAATCCGGCGGTCAGCCCCGTCTCGGCGGATTTATCGATATCGCGGCCGGATTTTGCGCCGCAGACGCCCAGCTCTTTTTTGAATCCGCCGTCAAAGTTTGAAATCGTGAAGCGTGCGTTCGCGTCCACAAATTCCTTGGTATACCGCTGCGGGCGGATGAACACAAACGCGGCGTCCTTGCCCCACATCTCGCCCATGGCGCCCCAGCTGACGGTCATGGTGTTCCACTTTTCCGGCGTTCCGGCGGTGACGAGCGCCCAGTCGTCGGCGATATATTCAAACACATTCTTGAGCGCTCGTGCGTTGACTTCCCTGAATTCCATAAAAAAACCTCCAAAATTCGTTTACTTTATGCATTTATACACCCATTATACGCCCGAAGCGTGGAAGTTAAAAGCATTTTTTTCTTTTTTGGCATTCAAAAGGGAAATTTTTATGTGGATTCGCGTGGGAAAGTCAATGGTTTTGTTCAGAAAAAATTCCGTACACGGGCAGATTCCTGTGGAAGATGACAAAAATACATAAAAAGTGAATATTTGTGCATAAAACGCTTGATTTTTCGCATAAACGGCGTATAATGATGAATAAACCGACAACGATTCAAAGGAGATGTCCGATATGAAAGAGATCAAAAAAGTACTGCTGGCCTACTCCGGCGGCCTGGATACGTCCATCATCATCCCGTGGCTCAAGGAGAACTACAACAACTGCGAGGTCATCGCGGTCTCGGCCGACGTGGGCCAGGGCACAGAACTCGACGGACTGGAGGAGAAGGCGAAAAAGACCGGCGCCTCCAAGCTGTACGTCCTCGATCTGAAAAAGGAATTTGTGGAGGATTACATCTTCCCCACCATGCAGGCCGGCGCCGTGTATGAGGGCGACTATCTGCTGGGCACCTCCTTTGCCCGCCCGCTGATCGGCAAAAAGCTGGTGGAGATCGCCAAGAAGGAGAATGTGGATGCCATCTGCCACGGCTGCACCGGCAAGGGCAACGATCAGGTTCGGTTTGAATTGGCCATCAAGGCGTTTGCCCCGAATATGCCGATCATCGCCCCGTGGCGGATCTGGAACATCAAATCCCGCGAGGAGGAGATCGAGTACGCCGAGGCGCACAACATCCCGCTGAAGATCAACCGGGAGACCAACTACTCCAAGGATAAAAACCTGTGGCACCTCTCCCATGAGGGGCTTGATCTGGAGGATCCGGCCAACGAACCGCAGTACAACAAGCCCGGATTTTTGGAGATGGGCGTCTCCCCGGAGCAGGCGCCCGACAAGCCCACCTATGTGACTATCCACTTTGAAAAAGGTGTGCCCACCATGCTTGACGGCGAGGCCGTCGGCGCGGTAGAATTGATTGAGAAGCTCAACAAGCTCGGCGGCGAGAACGGCATCGGCCTGGCCGATATCGTGGAGAACCGGCTCGTCGGCATGAAGAGCCGCGGCGTCTATGAGACCCCCGGCGGCACCATCCTCTACCGGGCCCATCAGGTGCTTGAGACGCTGACCCTCGACAAGGACACCCAGCACTACAAGGAGCTCGTCGCGCAGAAGTTTGCGGAGCTCGTCTATGACGGCAAGTGGTTCACCCCGCTGCGCGAGGCGCTCTCCGCCTTCGTCACCGAGACGCAGAAGACCTGCACCGGCGATGTCAAGCTCAAGCTCTACAAGGGCAATATCATCAACGCCGGCACCACCTCCCCGAACTCCCTGTACAGCGAGGAGTTTGCGACCTTTGACGAGGACGACGTGTACGATCAGAAGGATTCCGCAGGCTTTATCAACCTGTTCGGCCTGCCGATCAAGGTCAAGGCGCTCATCGAGGAGAAAAAGGGCAAATAATCAAAAGCCGTATATCCATCCGGGGAAGTACCGCGGCAAACGGTGCTTCCCCTTTCAGGCTTTTATCACGGAGGAGACATCATGAAGCTCTGGGCAGGAAGATTTAAAAAAGAACTCGATCAGACGACGAACGACTTCAACTCGTCCATCTCGTTTGACAGCCGCATGGCCGATCAGGACATCCGCGGATCGCTCGCGCACTCGGATATGCTCTGCAAGCAGGGAATCATCTCGCAGGAGGACCGGGACGCCATCCACGCAGGGCTCAAGGGGATTCAGGACGATCTGCACAGCGGCAAGCTGGCGATCGACCAAAACGCGGAGGATATCCACACCTTTATTGAGGGGGAGTTGACCGCCCGCGTGGGGGATGCCGGCAAGCGCCTGCACACCGCCCGCAGCCGGAACGACCAGGTGGCGGTTGACCTGCGCATGAACCTGATGGAGGCGTGCGGAGAGATTCGCGCCCTGCTCCTGGAGCTGGTGAAAGTGCTGGCCGATCAGGCGGACAAATACGCCGGTACGGTCATGCCCGGATACACGCACTTGCAGCGCGCCCAGCCGATCGTGTTCGGCCACCATCTGCTCGCCTATGCGGAGATGCTCCTGCGCGATATCTCCCGCCTGGACGACGCCGTCAAGCGTATGAAGGTCTGTCCGCTGGGTTCCTGTGCGCTGGCGGGCACCACCTATCCGCTCGACCGGATGATGACGGCGCAGGCGCTTGGATTTGACGACTATTCGCACAACTCGCTTGACGGTGTGTCCGACCGCGACTACTGCATCGAGCTGCTCTCCTGCTTCTCCACCATCATGGTCCATCTCTCCCGATTTTCGGAGGAGGTCATCCTCTGGTGCTCGTGGGAGTTTAAATTCATCGAGCTGGACGACGCCTTCTCCACCGGATCGAGCATCATGCCGCAGAAGAAGAATCCCGACATTGCGGAGCTTGTCCGCGGCAAGGCGGGGCGCGTCTTTGGCGATCTGATGACCATGCTCACCGTGATGAAGGGCATTCCATTGGCCTACAATAAGGATATGCAGGAGGATAAGGAGGCCGTCTTTGACGCGGTGGATACCGTGAAGATGTGCCTGAAAACCTTCACCCCCATGCTCGCCACCATGCGCGTCAACGGGGAGAAAATGCGTGCGGCTGCCGCGGGCGGGTTTATCAACGCCACGGACTGCGCGGACTACCTTGTCTCCAAGGGGCTGCCGTTCCGCGACGCATACAAGGCCACCGGTGAACTGGTCGCCCTGTGTATTGAAAAGAATTTGACACTGGAGACGCTCCCGCTTGCGGCGTATCAGGGCGTCTGTGACCTGTTCGGGGAGGATGTCTATGATGCGATCTCCCTCGACCGCTGCGTGAGCGGCCGCACCTCTCAAGGCGGGCCTGCCCCGCAGAATGTGCGGGCCGAGGCGGCGCGTGTCCATCAGATCATCACCGCGCTGGAGGGGGAAAAAGCATGATTCAAGTCGGTATCATCGGTGCGACGGGCTACGCGGGCGTCGAGCTCGTGCGCATCATTTTAAATCACCCGCAGGCGGAGCTTTCGGCCGTGGGTTCGGTCAGCTTCACGGGTAAAAAGCTCAGCGACGTCTACCCATCCCTTGCCGGCTGCTGCGATATGGAGCTTGTCTCCACTCAGGAGGTCATCGCAAACAGCGATATCGTGTTCGCCTGCGTGCAGCACGGTCTGTCCCAGGAATTTGCGGCGCAGTGCCATGAAAGGAATGTCAAATTTATCGACCTCGGCGCAGATTTCCGACTGGAGGATGAGGCCGATTATAAAGAGTGGTACGGGCTCGATTACACCCATCACGCGCTGCACGAGGAGGCGGTCTACGCGCTCCCGGAGCTGTACCGCGACAAGATCAAGGGGAAAACCGTGCTCGGCAACCCCGGCTGTTATCCGACCAGCATCGCGCTTGGCCTCGCCCCGGCGATGAAAAATCACCTGGTACAGGCGCAGGGGATCATCATTGATTCCAAGTCCGGTGTGACCGGTTCGGGCCGCAAGCTCACGGAGGGGACGCACTATCCCGTCTGCAACGAGGCGTTTGAGCCATACAAAATTGCGGCACACCGCCACACGCCGGAGATTGAGCAGACGCTCTCCGATCTCGCGGGCGAAAAGCTGAAGGTGCTCTTTGTCCCGCACCTGCTGCCGGTCAATCGCGGTATCATCTCCACGATTTACGCCCATCTGAATCCCGGTGTGACGGAGGAACAGGTGCGCGCAGCATATGAGACATTCTATGCGGATGAAAAATTCGTGCGCGTCAAGCCCGCGGGGCAGACAGCCAACCTGCGCAATGTTAAATGCAGCAATTACTGTGATATCTCCCTGCACACCGACCCGCGCACCGGCACGCTGATCGTTGTCAGCGCGATCGACAATATGGTCAAGGGTGCGGCGGGCCAGGCGGTGCAGAATATGAATATCCTGTTCGGCCTGCCGGAGGACACGGGGCTGAATATGGTCCCCACGTCATTCTAAGGAGGAGTTTACCATGGCAGAAGAGATCTCATTTATCCCGGGCGGTGTGACAGCCCCGCAGGGCTTTTGCGCCAACGGGATCCACTGCGGCATCCGCCGCAATAAGAGTAAAAAAGACCTGGCGCTGATCGTGGCCGATACGGACTGCGCGGCCGCCGGAATTTATACGCGCAACCTCGTGTGCGGCGCGCCCATTACGGTGACGCGGGCGCACATCGCGGACGGCAAGGCGCGCGCCGTCATCTGCAACAGCGGCATCGCCAATACGTGTGAGGCCGACGGCGTGGAGAAGGCGGAGGGCATGTGCGCCCTCGCATCTCAGGCGCTCGGCATCCCGGCGCAGGACTTCATCGTGGCCTCCACGGGCGTGATCGGCCAGCCGCTCGACCTTTCCCCGATTGAAAGCGGCATGGCGGAATTGACCAGAGGTCTGACGGCAGATGCCTCGGGTTCCGATGCGGCGGCGCAGGCCATCATGACCACCGATACACATAAAAAGGAATTTGCCGTCTCCTTCACGCTCGGCGGCAAACCGTGCAAAATCGGCGCAATCGCCAAGGGGAGCGGGATGATCCACCCCAACATGGCCACCATGCTCTGCTTTATCACCACAGATGCGGCCGTCGCCGCCCCAGTGCTGGAGCAGGCCCTGCGTGATGCTGCGGACGAGACGTTCCACATGATGAGCATCGATGGGGACACCTCTACCAACGATACGGTCTGCATCATGGCGTCCGGCCACTGCGGCAATGCGGCAATAGATCTGGCTTCCGGTTCGGCCTATGAGGCGTTTTATCAGGCGCTGCTGGCCGTCTGCCGCGCCATTGTGCGGGAACTCGCGAGGGACGGCGAGGGGGCGACCAAGCTGATCGTCTGCCGTACCCACGGCGCCAAGACGCTGGAGGCGGCGCGCAAATCTGCCAAGAGCGTGATCTGCTCCTCCCTGGTCAAGGCGGCAATGTTCGGTTCAGACGCCAACTGGGGGCGTATCCTCTGCGCGATCGGCTACTCGGGCGCGGACGTGGATGTGAATACGATCGACGTCAAATTTGTCTCCTCCGCAGGGGAGATCGAGGTGTGCAAAAACGGCGCGGGCATCGCGTTCAGCGAGGAACTTGCCAAAAAGGTGCTCACCCCGGACGAGGTCGTCATCGATGTCTCCCTCGGCTCCGGCGATTTCAGTGCGGAGGCCTATGGATGCGACTTGACATATGACTATGTAAAGATCAACGGCGACTACCGTACCTGATCGATAGGAGGCGGCAGCGATGGAATTTATCTCAAATCAGGACCGGGCGCAGGTGCTCGTCCAGGCCCTGCCCTATATTCAGCAGTACAGCGGTAAGACGGTCGTCATCAAGTACGGCGGCAACGCCATGATCGATGACCGGCTCAAGGATGCCGTTATGACGGATATCGTCCTGCTCTCGCTCATTGGCGTGCACGTGGTGCTCGTCCACGGCGGCGGGCCGGAGATCAGCGCCATGCTCAAACGCGTCGGGAAGGAGAGCCGTTTTGTAAACGGCCTGCGCTATACCGATGCCGAAACCATGGAGATCGTGCAGATGGTGCTCGCCGGTAAGGTCAATAAAGATCTGGTGGGCCTGATCAACCGCCACGGCGGCCGCGCGGTCGGCCTGTGCGGCATGGATGGCGGCATGCTGAAAGCGGTGCGCACCTCGCCGGATGGGGCGGATATCGGCTACGTCGGGGAGATTATCGGCGTGGATACCACCATCATCCGGGATTGCGCTACCAATGGGTATATCCCCGTGATTTCCACCGTGGGCGTCGGCGAGCAGGGCGAGGTTTACAATATCAACGCCGATACGGCGGCCGCCAGTATTGCCGCCTGCCTGCACGCGGAAAAGCTGCTCCTGATGACGGATGTGCGCGGACTGCTGCGCGATAAGGACGACGAGGACTCCCTGATCTCCGTTGTCAACGTCAGTGAGGTCAACAGCTTAAAACGCAGCGGCATCATCTCCGGCGGCATGATCCCCAAGATCGACTGCTGCGTGGAGGCGGTGCGCCGCGGCGTCAAGCGGACGCATATCATCGATGGCCGGATTGAGCACTCCATTCTGGTAGAGCTCTTCTCCGACGAGGGCATCGGGACCATGTTCCTTTAATTTTCGGAACGCAGGAAAGGGAAGATAACAATGGATTCCAATCAGATCATTGCACAGGCCGACGGGTCGCTCATGCCGACCTATGCGCACTTTAACGCGGCGATCGTGTCGGGCAAAGGGGCGACCCTCACCGGGGCGGACGGCCGGACGTATACCGACTTTACCTCCGGCATCGGCGTCAACGCCCTCGGGTACGGCGATCCGGACTGGGTGCGCGCCGTATCGGACCAGGCCGCACGGCTCCAGCATATTTCAAACCTGTACTACGCGCCGTCCACGGCGGCGTTTGCGGAAAAAATCACCCGGCGCACGGGATTTGAGCGCGTCTTTCTGTGCAATTCCGGCGCGGAGGCCAACGAGTGCGCGGTCAAGACGGCGCGCAAATACGCCTATGACCATCGCGGGGCAGGCCATTCCACCGTGATTACGCTGATCAACTCCTTCCACGGGCGCAGTATGGTCACATTGACCGCCACCGGGCAGGAGGCGCTGCACCCAGAGTGCTTTGCCCCGTACAATCCGGGGTTCAAATACGTCCCGGCGGGGGATGTTCAGGCGCTTGAGGACGCTGTGGACGATACAGTGTGCGCCGTCATGCTCGAGCCCATCCAGGGAGAGGGCGGCGTGATGCCGATGGAGGCGGAATATGTCCGCCGGGTGCGGGAGCTGTGTGACGCACGCGGCCTGCTGCTGATCTTTGACGAGGTGCAGACGGGCGTTGGCCGCACGGGCAAGCTGTACGCGTGGGAGCACTACGGCGTGCGCCCGGATATCCTCACCAGTGCCAAGGGCATCGGCAACGGATTGCCCATCGGCCTGTGCCTTGCCAGGGAAGCGGTGGGCGCAGGGATGACGGCCGGGATGCACGGCTCCACCTTTGGCGGAAACCCTGTCGCCTGCGCGGGGGCCTGTGTGGTGCTCGACAAGCTCGACGATGATCTGCTCGCGGAGGTCACGCGCAAGGGGAATTATCTGCGGGAGCAGCTCTCCATCATGAAGCACGTCCAAGCGGTGCGCGGCATGGGGATGATGCTCGGCGTGGAGCTCGACGGGCCGGATGCCAAGGCTGTCGCCGCCAAATGTGTGGAAAAGGGCCTGTTGATTCTCACAGCCAAAACACTGCTCCGGCTGCTGCCGCCGCTCGTCATTACGGATGCGGAGATGGAACGCGGCCTTGAAATATTAAAGAACGTTTTAGAGGAGGAATAACCCATGAAACATCTGTTAAAAATGCTCGACCTCTCCACGCAGGAGATCACGGACATCTTAAATCTGGCCGATCAGCTCAAGTATGAGCAGAAGCACGGCATCAAGCACCACTACCTGGAGGGGAAGACGCTGGGCATGATTTTCCAGAAGTCCTCCACCCGCACGCGCGTCTCCTTTGAGACGGGCATGTACCAGCTGGGCGGCATGGCGTTGTTCCTCTCCTCCAACGATCTGCAGATCGGCCGCGGGGAGCCGGTGGAGGATACGGCCCGCGTGCTCTCCCGCTATCTGGACGGCATCATGATCCGCACCTTTGAGCAGGCGGAGGTTGAAAAGCTCGCCGAGTACGGCAGCATCCCGATCATCAACGGTCTGACCGATTTCTGCCATCCGTGCCAGGTTCTCGCCGATTTGCAGACCATCCGTGAGTACAAGGGCAATCTGGATGGCCTGAAGATGTGCTACATCGGCGACGGCAACAACATGGCCAACTCCCTGATCGTCGGCGGACTCAAGACGGGCATGACCGTCAGCGTCGCCTGCCCGGAGGGGTATGATCCGGCCAAAGAGGTGCTGGAGTTTGCCCAGCCGACCGGCAAATTTGAACTCTGCCGCAAGCCTGCGGACGCTGCGAAGGGTGCCGACGTCATCCTGACCGACGTCTGGGCGTCCATGGGCCAGGAGGGCGAGGCCGCCGAGCGCCGCAGGGTGTTCGAGGGCGTCTATCAGGTCAATCGGGAGCTGCTTGAGGCCGCCAACAGCGGCTGCATGGTGCTCCATTGCCTGCCCGCCCACCGCGGGGAGGAGATCACTGCGGATGTGTTTGAGGACCACGCGCAGATGATCTTCGACGAGGCGGAGAACCGCCTCCACGCGCAGAAGGCCGTCATGGTCCAGCTGATGAAGGATTGATTGTAACTGAAAAAGAGCGTCGGATTTTGGGCGGCGCCCATAAAACCGTAAGAGTATCAGTTGCTTTCGAAAAACGGCGTAGCTTCGGCTATGCCGTTTCTCCGTTTTGCAGGTCACTGAGCAAAGACACGGAAAGTTTTCCCACAAGGTCATAGGAAATATCAATCTGCTGTTCAGATAAAACCTTTTGACTTGTCCGGCGCGTGAATGTGCAGCGCGTTTACCCTGTCATTTGAGACGGATGGCGTCAGCTTGTCCAAATGGGGATGATTCCGCACCTTGCAGATAAACCTGCCCATGTTTTCTGCCCGTTTTTTCTATTCGTTAATTTTTTCATCCGGCAGCGAAAGCTTTTGCCGCACTTCTTCCTGCTCCTGTTCGTAGTTGTCAGAGAGTATTATTAGCAGATTTTTTTTGTTGACTTTTACATTATTTTATGATATCCTATTAAAAACAATTTTCCGCCGGGAAAACGCTTGTTTTTACTCCATTAGGCCAATGAAGGAGTAAAAATAGGCGTTTATTTTTTTGTGGAGGTCTATTATGATATTTCGAGAAATGAGAAGGAAAAAGCAGGCGCTATCGCAACAGGAGATCGCGGATATTCTGCATAAGAGAACATCCGGTGTGCTTGCCATTTTGGGGGACAATGATTATCCGTATGCTGTTCCAATCAGTTATGTATATGACAAAGGGAAAATCTATTTTCACAGCGCGAAGAGCGGCCATAAGATAGATGCGATCCATAGGACTGCAAAGGCGTCATTTTGTGTGATTGATAAAGATTCAATTATCCCGGAAGAATACACAACTTATTTCCGAAGCGTGATCGCCTTTGGTCATATAAAAGTAATCGAAGATGAAAGTGAACAGCGGGAGGCAATAGAAAAATTAGCAATCAAATACGCACCGGGAGACACCGCCGCAAACCGTGACAATGCGATAAACCGTGAGTGGAACGCTCTTTGTATGTTGGAAATGACAATCGACTACGTAACGGGAAAAGAGGCGATAGAACTTGCCAAAAGGTAGTTGAATAAACTGTAAATAAAATCAGCCCGCCGGGGTTTTATTCTATTGTGTAGTAGGCCAGCGTTACACAAACGCTGGCCTTTTTTGAATGATAGGGAGATGGTACTATGTGGATCCTTTTAGGAACAGTTATAACAACCAGTTTTTTTGACAGTTTGAATCCTTCCGCTATTGCGGAACAAATGCTGTTACAGGCCATGGTGAAAAACAAAAGGCACATCTGGTTTTTTATTTTAGGAATCGGAACAGCAAATCTCGCATTAGGACTGGCGATATATTACGGTATTGCTACGTGGGTTTCAAAACTACTTTCCAAAGCCATTGAAATTTATCCATGGTATGTATATGGTGCTGCGCTGGGCGCAGGTGCACTTTGCTTATTGTTGGGAATACGTCTTATTGTCAAAACCAAACTCAATGCAAAAAACAATAGCGAAGAAACGAGCAAAATAAAAAATCCGGCGCAACTCTCCCCCGTATCGTTATTCCTCTTAGGTGCGGCTTTTTGTGCTGTCGAATTGACAAGCGCATTCCCTTATTTCGGATTTTTAGCAATATTGACAACATATAATTTAATAGCGCCGCTCGTTATAGTTTTCATAATGATATATAACTTCATGTATATATTGCCGCTGGTTCTAATTTATTTTTCATACAACAAACTGCGGGGCACGTCCGCTATAAAAAAGATGGAGAGTGTTTTAAGCAAAGTTGCGGCCTACGTCGTCCCTGTTGTAGTAACTTTGTTGGGCGTTTTTTTGCTTTATTACGGAATATATTCGTTCATATAGGATCATTATCCGTAGCTTACGGTTTTTTTATTTGCAATCGAAAGCCGAATAGCATCTGTGGAGCTTTGCGCCCAAGAGTATACCAGCCGGTTTTGCACAAGTGACAAACACATAGGAATTTCATGCGCATACCCTGTAAAATAGCGTTCTATCGCATAACAAAAAGAGCAGAGGCGGGTAAGAAACAACTTGATTCTTACCCGCCTTTTCCGTACCCCAGCACGGCAGATGTCCAATTTCAGTTAGTTATGAGTAGCTACCGTTTCCGGTGCTCCTTTTGTTTGAAAAAGTTTTCATTCCTGTGGAAACCGGCTGAGGATATCCCGCGTTTCTCTTTGTACAAAGTCGTAAACCACGTCGTTTTCCGTGCTCCGCACCTGTTTCAGGAATTCCTCCGGGCTCTGGACATCGGGGAGGGCATAGCAGAGGATGCAGCGGCGCACGGTGCCAAGGTCAAACTGCTGATAGATCCGGTTGAAGAATCGGAACCCCAGCAGGTGCCGGTTGGGGGAGCCGGGATATTTTCCGGACTGCTGCTCCCGGCAGAGCTTTGCCCAGTAGCGCTCGCTCCACTTTTCATATTCCTTTCGGTGTTTTTCAAAGGATTTCCGGTTGTGGGAATACCGGTAGATCTCCGCACTCCACTCCGCGCCGCCCTCGTCCAGAAATCCGGCGGCGGCAAACGTCCCGCTGATGCACCACAGGTGGCCGAGCTCGTGCGGGATGTAGGATTCACAGATATCAGCCGGTAAGCGGAAATTTTCATACACGGTCAGATGATCCCGCACGTAGGCGTTTCGCCTGTGGATAAATCCGAGGGACAGCAGCTGAAAATCGCACCGCACCGGCTTTTCACGATATAAGTTTGCATTGTACCAATTCAGTACATCGTCGTTGGCCTGTGCAATGGCCTGGGCGCTCTCACGCTCGCTCTTTTTGGGAGTCAGGGCACGGAATTGGCCGCATTGCGCCTCAAAATAGCTCCCTTTGCGGAGCGCGTAGACCATATAGCAGTCCTGTTTGGGCATCCGGATGGCGCATGTGCCGTCCGGATTTTTTTCTGCAAAGTACACTTCATAATCCTCCAAGCCGTATGCCGTCAAAGGCTCATACACGCACGGGATGGGGCGGCCGCTCATGCGCACGGAGCTGTCTGGAAAGTCAAGCCGGGGGAAAAACCGCAGGTAGTTATCATACAGGAAGATGCGATCTTCACGAAAAAAGTTATACCGGTCACCTCTCTTCCGCTGCGACAGATGCCGCCGGAACAGACCATTACTCTCAAATTCAATCACGTATCGCCCGGTACCGGACGGCTTTACCGTGTAGAGGGACTGCCGGTGGAAAGGGCGGATATGGGGGCTTTTATCCGGGCTTTTTTGATAGGGAAGCTTTTTTCCTGTATCGTCGGTCAATTCTGTGATCCGGAAACGGTCGTCGAGAATAAAGAAGGGTTCGGTACCGGGATCCAGCGTATAGCGGATTGTCCCCCTGAGCGTGCAGGGGCTAAAGTGAAGTTCCATCTGGGCGTGATTCATATCAATCGGCTGCCTTTCAAAAGAATAGATGAAGTTGGAGGGGATAAACAAGCCCTTCTATGTGGGGAGCTGATTCAAGAGGGCTCCCGTACTTCAGTGCATTATTATACATCTCTCACCGCCGGGAAAATAAAAACGCGCACGAACGGTACCGATCCGTGCGCGAATGGTCATAACTGCCGTGCGTGTTTAGGTGAATAATGGGTTGTGCGCGTTCCCGTTCAATCAATCCCACTCCGTTCCCGATACAGCGCCGATGTCCACATTTTTGGTATCGTGCGTTTTGGTGCATAGCAGGATCAGCGCGATTGTCAGGCCGGGCAGGGCGATACTCAATGTGATGTAGCCAACCATGCTGTCCCCCAGCAGGTTCAGCAGAACCAGTCCGGCAATCACGCCGATCCCCGCAAAAACCGTGCTGCAAATTGCAAAGGCCGTCAATACGGAGGAGCGCAGATTGGTGGGGGTGGACTCGGATACCATGATCGCCCCGATGATATCCCCGGCTGCCCAGTAGCTGCCGACCGCGGCGCCGCACAGGAATCCTACCACATACGGCGGCCAGTCGTGATTGGAACCGATAAAGAAAAGGAGATAGCTGATAATGACACAGGCGCTCATCGCAATGGCGGCGGGTTTGCGGCCCCATTTATCCGCCAAAAAGCCCTGCATCAGCTGAAGTGTGGCACTGCCCACCGGGAAGAGGAAAAGGGCCTTTGTCACAAAGGGAGCAGCGGCCTCTAATGCATGGTTCAGTTCCATTCCCTGATTGACAAATTGAACGGCATAGCCATTGGCCATGGTGCTCTCATAGTACATCGTGATGAGCGAGGCCCAGAGCAGGAAGCCATAACTGATCAGAAGCCAGCGCAGCTGGCGGTGATTTAAGAGGAATTTGATGGCGGAGATCAGTCCACCCTGGGCGCCGCCACCATCTTTCTTGGCCTTTAGAGCGGCCTTTTCAGTGTCGCTCATGCGCAGGTAGGCGATCCTCTCATCCAGATATACGTCTGACTCACGAACCAGCAATAGGGCAATTAGGGCTGCCGCCGCAGCGAATACGGCGCAAATCAGGTAGACCGTCCGCCAGCCGGAGGTGCCGTCCCCCATAAAGGTATCCCGCAGTAAGGGGATGAGCATCATACCGATGGTTGCGACGGCCTTGACCATGGAGTAGAGCTTTGCCCGGTGCTTGGCGGGAGCAGTTTCCAGCACGTAGACAGCCTGCATATCGTGCGGCGTGAAAAAGTTGACGACAACCGTGCCGATCAGATAGATAGGGATATTTGTAGTGCTCCCGATCAGTAGCAGCCCGAACCCCATGCCCAGTGTGTTGATGACCAGGAACAGCTTGCGGCCGAACCGGTCGGACAGCGGCTTATACAGCATGGCAAACGCGGAACCGATGATGCTCACCGTCCCCAAGGCGCTCATCCGTGCGAGCGCCATGTCTTCCCCGAATACGGGGGCGAATAACTCCTGCGACAGCACACTCTGCATCTGTGTTCCGATCTGTGAGGTGATTTCGTCTGCTATGTAGATGATGCAGATGATGAACAGCATGTAGTACAGATAGCCGTGCGCCTTTGGCTTGGCGCGGTGCTTTTCCAGACGGACCAGCTCGCGGGCCTCCCGCTGGTGCCGTTTCTCCGCTTTGCGGGTATTTCTCTCTCTTTCCTCCGGCATGACCTGCGCTTCCTTCCGTTTATAAATTGTCCGCGGCACACGAGACGCCGCGAAGAAATCAGGATCTATCGCTTCTACAGCCTGCGCTGCTGTTATTTTGCAGCCCGTCAGCGGCAGCAGGAATAGAAGATGACCTGCACCAAATCATGAATTTAAATATATTTTATGCAAAATATTCCTAAAAATTGTGATATTTTAATTATATATTGGAGCCAATAAAAAAACAATGGAACATTTTAAACAAATTGATCGGTGAAATTTCAGATCCGAAGCGGGTGGTATCATTTTGCGTGGAGAGGCGAACGGATGAAAAATACTTGCTGTAGGAGGGCTGCGATGTTAGAATAAAGAAAAAGGGCGCAGTGTCGACCGATAAGAAGGAGAGAAGAAAATGAAAGTCTTTTTATGCGGCGGAGGGGATGGCGCACAGGTGACCCCCGCATACAGGCGATTCGCAGACGTTATCGATCCCAACAAGCCGCTGCTCTACATCCCGCTTGCCATGGAGCGGACGCAGTACACGGACTGCTATCGGTGGATCACCGCTGAACTGGCGCATCTTCATCTTTCGGGGATTGAGATGGTGCAATCTGCTTCCGAACTGGAAAAGCTCGATTTTGATCGCTACTGCGCCCTGTTTATTGGCGGCGGGAACACCTACAAGCTGCTGCGGGAACTCAAAGCCGGGGGATGCTTTGAAAAGATATCCCGCTATATCCGGCAGGGCGGCGTTGTATTCGGCAGCAGCGCCGGGGCAATTATTTTCGGTCGGGATCTCGAAAGCTGTCAACTGGATGACGTCAATGATGTCGGACTGACCGACACCACCGGGTTTGATCTTCTGGATGGGGCCTATCTGCTGTGCCACTACACCAACCGCACTCCGGAAAGGGACGAGGCAAGCACCCGATATCTGATGCAGCTGTCCGAACGGCGGAAAATTATCGCACTGCCGGAGGAAGATACATTGTATATCAATGGGGAGAGGCTGGAGCTCATCGGCACGCGGCCGTGGTATGTATTTGAAAACAGCGTGCGCATCCGGCAAGAGGGATCCTCTATTTGAGTATTCGCCCCACAAATAGCGTACGGCTTCCTCCCTCCCAGGAGCCTTCGCCGCCTGCCAGAGCGAGCGTGCTCATGTATGCGGTTGATTTTTTATTTGCTGGTCTTGTATACATATATTGATATTTTTAATCATTGAATAAATCACTCGCAACAAGGAGTAGAAAATCATGAATATTTGGGATACGCTGTATCATGCCGCAAAAGGAAAAATAAATCCCAGGGCCATCTCCCCATTCATTGACGCCGGAGGCGTGGCCGCGGCCATTTTAACGGACAAAGGAAATATCTACACTGGCGTTTGCATCGATACCGCTTGTTCCCTCGGCATGTGTGCGGAACGCAACGCCATCGCCAATATGATCACAAATGGGGAGAGTAAAATCATAAAGCTTGTCTGTGTGATGAAGACCGGATGTGTGGCTCCCCCGTGCGGGGTGTGCCGGGAGTACTTAATGCAACTGGATCCCGACAGTTCTTCCATGGAGATCCTGATGGATTACGAGACGATGCGCACCATCACATTAGGGGAATTATGCCCCGATTGGTGGGGAAAGGAGAAAATGCATGCGGATCGCTTCCTATAATCTGTGGAATTCCGATGTGAGTATGCCGACCCGCGCGCAACAGCTGGTAACTGAAATGCAGACTGTCCAGGCTGATATCCTATGCCTGCAGGAAGTGGCGGATCGCGCGCATTTCGAATTTATTTTGAAGGCGCTCGACTTCCCATATGCATGCTTCCGAAATCATAAAAACGAGCGCGAGGGGATGGCTATCCTAAGCCGATATCCGATCACCCGGCCAAAATACACGTCCCACGCAGTGATCGTCTCAATTACCTTAGAGGATAAAAAGATCGCTCTATCCAACATTCACTTGGATTGGAACTCTGCGCTGAATCGGGAAAAGGATATCATTGGGATTGTTAAAAATATCGCCGCATTAAAAGCGGACTATGCTTTCATCGCCGGTGATTTTAACTGCTCACCCCATTCCAGCGTCCATCAATTTTTGCTGGGCCAGCAATCCCTGTTCCACAGGGAGGCCAAGCCCTACTGGATCGATTTGGCGGAATCCTTTGGATGTACCAAAGGGATTCCCCCGGAAGTGACGGTCGATTTCAGGAACAACCCGCGCTGGCAGAAAGAAAATTCTTTGGAGGTCAGTCAGCGATTTGACCGTATCCTGATGATGAACCCCTATCCGCGTGATTTTCCCCTACTTCTCCTCTTTGATACCTTTGGAAAATCCATCGACAGTCATACCGGACTCGCGCCAAGCGATCACTGGGGTGTATTCGCTGATCTGCTTTTTTAAATCAGGTATCTGCTGCGTTTCTACCGCCATCATGCACGAACAGAGCCGCCCGTTTTATGGGCGGCTCGACTTATGTCCCCTGTTCGATTTTCCGTCTGCTGTCCGCCCGGACCTCGTCGCGCAGGTGCGTCAGATAGTCCGAAAAGGCAGTCGTGTCAGTCCCATACGTCATCTGCAAATCGTACTCAAGCGGCAGCCATGTTTTCAGATCGGATTCATTGTGCTGGATGAGTGCCTCCAGATTGTCCAGCGCCTTACAGATTTTTGCCTCCGGTGTCTGAAGTGCTTCCAATTCACCAAACAATGCTTCCATCTCCGATTCAAACGGCTCCGGCAGGGAGCGGAGCCAGTCCTGCAGCAGATCACGCTCGCGCGCCCGGTCCGCCTGCGTCTTTTGAAAGGTGGGGATATCCCCGGTGAACGCCTCGCCCAGATCGTGGATCAGGCACAGTTTCAGCAGCTTTTCAAGGCCGATCTCCGGAAATTCATCGTGGACAAAATAGGCCATCAGCGCCGTGCGCCAGCAGTGCTCCGCCACGCTCTCCCGCCGCCCGCCGGAGGTGTAGCAGTGGCGGGTGGCGTCCTTGAGCCGTTCGGCGACGGAGAGAATGTCTAACAGTTTTCGTGCGTCCATAACGGGCCTCCTGTACACTGCAAATCGAGCCGCCCCCAATCAGGGGACGGCCCGAAGTTTTTATTCTTTTCCGGCAAATTCGCTGTCCGTGACGGCGATGCCGAGCACCTCAAGCTGCTCCGCATCCACGGGGGCCGGGCACTGGGTCATCGGCTCGCTCGCGTTCTGCACCTTGGGGTAGGCCACCACATCGCGCAGCGTCTCGCACTGGAGCATCTGCATCACCAGGCGGTCCAACCCGATGCCCATGCCGCCGTGCGGCGGCGCGCCGTAGCGGAATGCATCCAGCAGGAAGCCAAATTTGGCCTGCGCCTCCTCTTTGGTCAGGCCGAGCAGGTCGAAGATCCGGCTCTGCAGCTCCGGATCCGTGATACGGATGGAGCCGCTCGCCAGCTCGATGCCGTTGAGCACCAGATCGTACGCCTTGGCGCGCACCTTGGCCTTATCCGTCTCCAAATAGTCAATGCACGCGTCGAGCGGCGCGGTAAACGGATGGTGCATGGCCACGAACTGCTGTAAATCCTCGTCCCAATCAAAGAATGGGAACTCAGTAATCCACAGCAGGTTGAACTGATCCTTCGGGATCAGGTTCAGCTTCCTGGCTACCGTCTGGCGCAGCGCGCCCAGTACGGAGAGGACGAGGGAATTCTTCGCGTCCGCGATGATGAGGATCACGTCGCCCGCCTCGGCGTCCGCCGCCTTTACGATCGCGTCGATCTCCTCCGGCTTCATGAACTTGCCAAAGGAACAGGCGGCCCCGTCGGGGTTCATGCGAATATAGGCAAGCCCTTTTGCGCCGGAACCGCGGACCTCCTCGGTCAATTTATCCAGCTCCTTGCGCGTCAGGACGGAGAGGGCGTTCTTTGCGGTGATGCCGCGCACGCTGCCGCCCGCCTCGATTGCGGATTTAAAGACGACAAAATCGCAATCCCTCACAGCATCCGTCAGGTCGAATAGCTCCATGCCGTAGCGCGTATCCGGCTTATCGGAGCCGTAGCGCTCCATGGCCTGCTGGTATGTCAGGCGCGGCAGCGGGAGCTGAATGTCGACATCCAGCACCTCTTTGAACAGGCGCTTCATAAAGCCCTCGCCGATATTCAGCACGTCCTCCATATCGACAAAGGACATCTCCAGGTCAATCTGTGTGAACTCCGGCTGGCGGTCCGCGCGCAGATCCTCATCGCGGAAGCAGCGGGCGATCTGCATATAGCGGTCAAAGCCCGCCACCATGGAGAGCTGCTTGTACAGCTGCGGGGACTGCGGCAGCGCGTAAAATCCGCCGTGGTGGATCCGGCTGGGCACCAGATAGTCGCGCGCGCCCTCCGGCGTGGAACGCATGAGCATCGGGGTCTCAATCTCGATAAACCCATTCTCGTCAAAGTAGTCGCGCGTGACCTTGGCGATCTTGTGGCGTGTGAGAATATTGCGCTGCAAATCGGGGCGGCGCAGGTCGAGATAGCGGTATTTCAGGCGCGTAAGCTCGGCGGTTTCACAGTTCTCCACAATGTCGAAGGGCGGTGTCTCGCTCTTGGCCAGGACGCGCAGATCGGTCACGAAAATTTCCACATCGCCGGTGGGCAGATCGGGGTTTTTGCTCGCGCGCTCGCGCACTTCACCCTGCGCCATGAGGACGAATTCGCTGCGTGCGGCAAACGCCTTTTGGAAAATTTCGGCGTCGGTGTGCTCGTCAAAGGCGAGCTGGACGATGCCCGTGCGGTCGCGCAGGTCGATAAAAATCAGCTTTCCCAGGTCGCGCTGGCGCTGTACCCAGCCGCACACGGTCACCTGCTGCCCGCAGTCGGCCATGCGCACCGTGCCGCAGTAGTGCGTGCGCTTTAATCCAAGCATGTTATCCATTCTGTTTCCCCTCCAGTATGTTGCCGATCAGATCATTCCCGGCGTCCAGCCCGAATTCCTGTGCCGCGCTCTCAAGCGACTTGAGCGAGTCGTTCATGAGCAGGCTCATGAATTCATCGCCGATGTTCTCCAGCGCGACCTCCTGCGTGGAGCCGTCCTTCATATTTTTAAGTACGGCGGAGCCGTTCTGGATCTCATCCCCGCCGAGGATCATGGTGTACTTGGCGCCCAGCTTGTTGGCGTATTTCATCTGTGCCTTTACGCTGCGGCCGACCACGTCGTACTCCGCGCTCACACCGTCCGCCCGCATGGTGTCGGCGATGGCCATGGCCTTTTTGAGCGCGTCCTCCCCGATGGAGCCGATGAAGATATCACAGGTGGGTGGCTCGGGGAAGGGGACGTTCTGCGCCTGCATCAGCAGGAGCAATCGCTCGATCCCCAGCCCAAAGCCCAGGGAGGGGTACTGCTTGTCGCTGCCGAGCTCGCCCATCAGGCCGTCATACCGGCCGCCGCCGCACACGGTGCCCTGCGCGCCGATCTGATTGCTCACGAATTCAAATACCGTACGTGTGTAGTAATCGAGCCCGCGGACGATGCGCGGATTGACGGTGTACTCGATATTGAGCACATCCAAGTAGCTTTTCACCTTTTCAAAGTGGTCGCGGCAGTCGTCGCACAGGTAGTCGATGCAGGTGGGCGCGCCCTTGGCGATGGCGGAACAGACGGGACTCTTGCAGTCCAGGATGCGCATGGGGTTGCGCTCCAGACGGCCGCGGCAGGTTTCGCACAGCTCGTCCACGTGCGCGGAGAAATACTCGCGCAGAGCGGCCAGATAATTCTTGCGGCACTCCGGGCACCCGATGGAGTTGATCTCAATAGAGAGCCCCGTCACGCCCAGATAGTCGAACACGCTGTTCGCCAGCGCAATGGCCTCCGCATCCGCCGCGGGGCTCGCCGTGCCAAAGCACTCGATGCCGAACTGGTGGAACTCACGCAGGCGGCCCGCCTGCGGATTCTCGTGCCGGTAGCAGGAGGTGAAGTAGTACATCTTCTGCGGGAGGGGTTCGTTAAACAATCCGTGCTCCAAAAACGCGCGGGCAGCGCCGGCCGTCCCCTCCGGGCGCAGGGTCAGCGAATTGCCGCCCTTGTCGGTAAAGGTGTACATCTCCTTCTGGACGACGTCGGTCGTGCCGCCCACACCGCGCTCAAACAGATTGGTCTGCTCGAACACCGGGGTGCGCACCTCGCGGTAGCCGTAGGCCTGCGCGACCTCACGCATGGCCTGCTCCACGTACTGCGTCTTATAGCTCTCCTGCGGCAGCAGATCCTGCGTGCCCTTGATCGATTTTGCAATCAGTCCCATCGTGCAACATCCTTTGTTCTTTTGGAATCATTCCCGTATATTGTATCACAAACCCGTTTAAATAAAAAGCCCCTTTACCCGATTGGGGCCTGCCGCACAGCGATATCGGAGGCGGAAATTTGACTTTTTTGAGAAAAATAATTATAATTATATGATCTGATACATACAAATGAATTTTACAGGAGGGGGCGATAAGATGAACGGTGAAATTGTGCCGTATCTGCTCGAGCAGCTGGAATTTTTAGGCCGGCTCATATTGGCGGGCGTCTGCGGCGGGTTGATCGGATATGAGCGCAAAAACAGGATGAAGGTCGCCGGGCCGCGCACCCACTTCATCGTCAGCCTGGCCTCCTCTCTGATGATGATCATCTCCAAATACGGCTTTTTTGATCTGCTGACCTACGATGCGGATATCAAGCTCGATCCCTCCCGGCTCGCGGCGCAGATCGTCAGCGGTGTCGGGTTCCTGGGCGCGGGGATGATCTTTATCCATCACCAGTCCGTCAACGGCCTGACCACGGCGGCGGGCGTGTGGGCCACGGCCGGCGTGGGGATGGCGATCGGCGCGGGGATGTATATCATGGGTATCTGCGCGACGATTCTGATCATCCTGATCCAGATCCTGCTGCACAAAAAATTCCGCATTTTCCGCAACGCGACGGCGGAGCACATCTACATCCACATGCGCGACAGCAGCGAGGCCATCACGGACTTAAAGCAGTGGTTCCATGACAACAAGATCGAGATCCTGAATTTTAAGACGGAGAATATCGACGAGGACGAGATCGACGTGGAGATCAATGCCCGGCTGCCCAAGGACTATAACCGCGAGGATTTAATGAACCTCCACCGGGATGTATCGGAGATCGAGTCGATCGAAATATAGTCGGAAACACGGGCGGCGCAGACCGCCCGCATTTTTGAATGGAGCGGATTTTTCATGCGGCGGAAAGAGCGCGAAGTGACGGATATTGAAAAAATCGACCGGATCATCGCCGGGTGCGACTGCTGCCGGATTGCGCTGTGCGACGGGGCATGCGCGCCCTATATCGTACCGCTGAGCTTTGGCTATGAGCGCACGGCGGACGGCTGCTTTTTCTATTTCCACGGCGCGCGGAAGGGGCGTAAGCTGGAGCTGATGGAGCGGAATCCGAATGTCGGCTTTGAGCTGGACTCGGATCACCAGATCGTCCGGGGAGAAGAGGCCTGCGATTATTCCACGCACTATTGCAGTGTGATCGGCACGGGCAGGCTGGAACGCGTTTTGGCATATGCGGACAAACTCCGCGCGCTCGACTGCATCATGGCGCACTATGAACCGGGCAAACGCTGGGCCTATGACGAAAAAATCGTTCAGGCGACGGAAATCCTGCGCCTGACCGTTGGGGAATTGAGCTGCAAGGCCTATGACGCGTAGCGATCATGAAAAGCGCCGCGGGAAATGAACAAGACCCGTAAAAGAGGACGATAGAAAAAAGCACCTTCATTTGTACTGATCTTTAAAGCCTTCCCCTCAAGGGGAAGGTGGCGAGGCCGCTGGCCGAGACGGATGAGGTGGTCTGCTGCGTTTTGCACTGGCTGAATGCGAGACGCCGGCTTTCCACCTCATCAGTCGCCTTACGGCGACAGCTTCTGCTCCGCAGGCGGGCCCCCTTTGTCCGCTTCGCGGACATTTCCCCTGACAGGGAAATCGCCCTCAAGGGGAGCCAAAAAGGTTTGGCGCGAAGTCTGTACAATCCCGTAGGGAACGCTGCCCCCAGCGTTCCGAAAGCGGAACTGACGGGGAGCAGAGGGACGACTCTGTCTACCGGAATCCCTCCAAGCGCGCATCCGCGTGGCTGGGCGCGCTGCAAAACGAAAATGAAATAGCGGTTTGCACCCAAAACAGGCATAACAAAACAAATTGCCCCTCAAAAGAAGCGGTTTTGCTTCCTTTGAGGGGCGAATTTTGTGCGTTATCTTTGGGATAGGCTGTTTTGCAGCAACCCCGTTCCGTTTACAGCCTTACTGCTCGACAGCGTACACGCTGACCTTCTTGCGGTCCTTGCCCATGCGCTCAAACTTGACGGTGCCGTCAATCAGCGCAAAGAGCGTATCATCGCTGCCCTTGCCGACGTTGTTGCCGGGGTGGATGTGCGTGCCGCGCTGGCGGACAAGGATGTTGCCGGCGAGGACGAACTGGCCGTCCGCACGCTTTGCGCCCAGGCGCTTGGACTCGGAGTCACGGCCGTTGCGGGTGGAACCCATTCCCTTTTTATGGGCAAACAGCTGAAGATTGATTTTAAGCATTTTCTACACCTCTTAAATTAACAGCAATATGATTCGGATAGTCGGATGCCAGCTGCGTCAAATGCAGCCGGAACCCTCTGAGGAGATCCTGCGCCCGGTCGATCTCGCCGGGCTTGCGGAGCAGTACGCACATGCACCCCTCATCCAGAAGGAGCTGCGGCTCAAGGGAGAGGATCTCCGTGAGCGTATTGGCCGTCATATAGGCCGCGGAGGAGACCGCCGCGCAGACAATGTCCTCGCCGGATTCGGCAAACATCGCGTGCCCGGAGACGGAAAATCCCGCGATCCGGTCCCCGTCCTGTACGTAAAATTCCGCCTGGATCATCGGAGATCAGCCCTTGTTGATCTCGGTGATCTCCACCTTGGTGTACGGCTGCCTGTGGCCCATCTTGCGCTTCTCGTTCTTCTTGGGCTTGTAGGTGAAAACCGTGATCTTCTTGGCCTTGCCGTTCTTGACGACCTTGGCGGCGACGGATGCGCCTGCGACATAGGGCTCGCCCATTTTGAAGGAGCGGCCGGTATGGAGGGCGACCACCTTGTCGAACGTGACGGTGGAATCCTGCTCGGCGTCGAGCTTCTCGATGTAGACGACGTCGCCCTTTTCGACCTTATACTGCTTGCCGCCGGTCTCGATAATTGCGTACATACTGGTACCTACCTCTTAAACAAGTCTCGCTATTGCACGGGCGGGATCGGGGATCCGCTTGGAAAAGCCCGGAATAAGCGGCTTAACGATTATATCATAATCAGCAGGGCCTGTCAACTGCAAAACACGTGGCAGCGCGCGATTTTAGGTGATTCTCGGTTTTGAACGCCTCCTACCGGCGGACGTTTTCCCAGGTGGGAAACGTCCTGTCCGGAGATCCCGCCTTTTGGGGGCCCAAGTAAAACCGGCGGCAGATAAATTCTGCCGCCGGTTTGCCGCCTCTCAGGGAATTGCGCCCTGCGGAGGACAAATTCTATTTGGGGTTGACGATATCGCGCCAGTCGAGGTCGCCGCGCTCGAGGCTGTGGATCAGGCACTCGGCCGTGGCCATATTGGTTGCTACGGGGATGTTGTGCACATCGCACAGGCGAAGCAGGTTTGCGTCATCTGGCTCATTCGGCTTGGGATTGAGCGGATCGCGGAAAAACAGCAGCAGGTCGATCTCATTATAGGAAATGCGCGCGGCAATCTGCTGGTCGCCGCCCTGAGCGCCGCTGAGAAATTTCTGGATTTCAAGCCCCGTTGCGTCCGAGACGAGTTTGCCGGTGGTTCCGGTTGCGCACAGGGTGTGTCTGGAAAGGGTGCCGCAGTAGGCAATGCAGAACTGAACCATCAGTTCCTTTTTGGAATCGTGCGCGATCAGTGCTATATTCATGAACTCAGCTCCTTTACGGTAAATTCTCCATAGATCATTCGACAGTATCTCAATTTATTCTATCAGTTATTTCCGAATTTTTCAAGATGTTTCAGCGGAATTTCTTCCCCAAGGATCCTTCCGGCGATCCGGCCGGCCGCCTGAAAGGCCTGCGTATGGGCAAACGGAAGGCCGTTGCACGCACACCGTGAAAAATCAGAGTCCTCCGGGACGACGCCGATCAGCCGCGCAGCGCACAGATCGATCATCTCATCCAGGTTGAGCGCGTAGCCTCGGCGAACATCCCGCGCGCTGAAGCGGTTTACGGCCAGACGCACGGTGGGGACCGCCCGGCCCGCGAGCTCACGGGCACATTCGCCGGCGGCGTCGGCGCTGATCCGGTCCGGCGTGGCGACGATTACCGCGGCTGTGGCGGCACACACCGAAAGCTCGATATTGTCCCCCAGGCCGGAGGGGGCGTCGAGCAGGATGAAATCGTACTGCGGGGCGCAGTCCGCCAGCATCCTGCGGAAGCGGTCCGGTTTCAGGGCGCCGTCAGGACGCAGGGGCGCGGGAAGAAGATCGACGCCGCGCGTATGGTGGATGGCCGCCGGAAGTGTACAGCGGTCAGCGAGGATATCTCCCCAGTTGTAGACGACACTGTCACCGATGCCAAAGAGCGTCTCCAGGCTTTTCAGGCCAATATCCATATCCGCCAGCAGGACCTTTTTCCCGTGGTCTGCCAGCGCACAGGCGACAGCGGAGGAGAGGGAGGACTTCCCGACCCCGCCTTTCCCCGAGACGAAGGATATGATCTGCGCGATCTCTGCCACCTCCCCGTGTTGCTGATTGGTGTCGATTAAAAGACACGCAATACAAATCCTATTATATAGTATTTTTGAAGCAATTTCCATTTTTTATAAAAATTTTATTTTTTTACACGTCAGCAGCGCAGGTTTGGGAAAGGGCGCATGCGGATCTGCAGGCGCCGGCCCGGCTGCACGTGTGTGCGGCGCGCAATGGCAGGGAGTGCCGCGGCACGGAAAAGGGCGGGCCGTTCGGGCCCGCCCACTGTGGGATCCTCTGCCTTACGGGAGCAGGACGCCGGACTGCTGCGGCGTCTCCATGGCGCTGTCCGTGCTGCCGAAGAAGTACTGCTCCAAAATGGCCTTGGCCACGCTGACGGCGTAGCTGCTGTGATATCCGTCCTCGATCGTGACGCAGATGGCGATCTCCGGATCGTCATACGGGGCGTAGGCAATCAGGAATCCGTTGTTGCGCGTCTCCAATTCGCCGGTCTCTTCATTGAGGCGGTCGATCTGCGGCGTACCGGACTTGGCGGCCACGCCGATCTCCCCGAGGCGGCCCTCGTTCAGGACGTGGGCCGGATTTCCGCTGAAGGTGGCCATCTTATACATGCCCTCCTGGACGGTGGCGATGTTCTCCGGATCAAAGTCCCCCTGATAGGCGACGGTTCCGGTGGAATTGTCCACAAGTGTCTCGCTGTAGTCATAGGACTTGATGCTCTTGATAAAGTGGGGCACGTACCGCGTACCGCCGTTGGCGATCATGGCGCAGTAGTTGGCCATCTGCAGCGGCGTCATCAGGTTGTACGCCTGGCCGATCGCAGTCTGGATGATCATGCCCTCCGTCCATGCGGCGTCCGGATCGGTGCCGAGGATCTCGGCCATCTCCTGCGCGTAGGCGGGGCTGGAGATCACGCCGTCCTCCTCCGGGAGCTCCACGCCCGTGTTCTGCCCGAAGCCGTACATCGCGGCGTACTCGTCGATCTTGTCGATCCCCAGGCGGTACCCCGTCTCATAAAAGAAGATGTTGCAGGAGTGCTCCAGCGCGGAGATCACGTCCGTCGCACCGCGGTGCTGGTCCTGCAGGCAGGTAAACTGAACGCCGCCGGAGGTAAAGCGCCAGTACGGGTTCACGCAGTCAATGGTGCTGTCCCGTGTGATCACGCCCTCCTCGAGCCCGGCGAGGGCCATGCCCGGCTTAAAGGTGGAGCCCGGGGCGTACGCGCTCATCAGCGGACGGTTCCAGAGGGGGGAGTTGGCCGCCGTGGACAGCTCCTCATATTTTTCCGCGTACTGGGTAATATCGTAATTCGGATTGGAGGCGCAGGCCAGAATTTCGCCGTTGCGCGGATCAATGGCGACGACGGCGCCGGAGGCGTAGGGGTAATTCCCCTTGGCGGCAAGGTCCGCCACCGCTTTGTCCAGCGCCTGCTGGGCGGCGTTCTGCACCGGTGCATCGAGGGTGGTGATCACCGTATTTCCCTGCTCGGGCGTCTTGACAAACTCCTCTTCCACCTCCCCGGTGGACTTGGTGGTCACGCGCTTTTCACCGTCCGTGCCGCGCAGATACTTCTCCGCATACTGCTCCAGGCCGAACTTTCCGATCTCATCGGTGATCTTATAGCCCTCGTCCTTTTTCTCCTTGTACTCGTCGGCGTCGATCGCGGCGGTGCGGCCGATGATGTGCGGGGCAAAGGTGCCGCTGGTGTATTCGCGGTAGGGGACAATCTGCACGTCCGCACCCTGATAGGTCTGGCTGTTTTCCTTAATAATGGAGGCGGTGGCAGTGCTCACATCCTCCGCAAAGGTATAGGTGGATACGCCGGTCGGGAACAGGACCGCCATCATCCCGTACCGGACGGCGGCGATCTTGTGCGCGTCGCTGTCGGAGTAGCCGTCCAGCCCGAATTTTTCCACCATGGCGTCATAGCAGTTGCGCGCGGTGGCGTAATCGTTCAGGTTCAGGTAGTCCTCGCCCTTCATGGTCTTGATATCCGTCTCCCGGTCCTCGGCAAATGAGACGCTCCCGTCCGAGCCGAAGACGAGCGGCAGGTCGTTGATCCACGCCTCGCCCCGGGATTCGAACAGCCGGATCAGCGCCAGAATGATATCGTTCTGCGCCCGGTTATCACCCGTCGGGAAATAGGCGGCGTCCAGAATGATGGAATTGCCCTGCCGGTTGGTGACGATGGGGTTGCCGTTGCGGTCGAGGATCTCGCCGCGCGCGGCCTCTACGGTCACATTCCGGACGGAGACAAAGTCCCCCTCCTGGGCATAGGCGGCCCCCTGGATGATCTGAAGGCTGACCAGCCGGCCGATGTAGAGCGACAGGATGGAGACGATCACCAGCACGGAGATGAGGACGCGGATCTTTCTCTGTTTTATGTTCATAAGCAATCACCTGTGGGGCGGGCGCCTACCGGCCCTTGTCGGGGTCGGGCAGGGCGCGGGCAATGGAGCGGACCGGAAAGTAAAAAATCGGTGTGAAGATCAGTGTATAGACGATGCCGGGCAGGGTGTTGTGCAGAAGCAGATAGCCTGCGCCCCCCACGCCGGTAAAGACAAAGAAAAACAGCCAGTAAAAAAAGTGGTGGATCACGGTCCCTGCGGCGCAGAGCACGAGCGCGGAGAGAAAGTTGTTGCGCATGTAGTGCCGCAGCAGGAAGGAGACGCCGAAACAGGCCAGAAAAAAGAAAGCCGCGTGATATCCGCCGCCGCGCATGGCGGCGACGTCCCACAAAAGGCCGCCGGTCAGGCCCAGAAAGGCGCCCGGAAGCTCCGCGTCGAACATGGCGGTACACAGGCACAGCACAAGGACGGGCGCGGCGCCGGCCGTGCCGATCCGCGGCAGCAGATTCGGCGTGTTCTGCAGCACCGCCACGGCGGCAATCAGCGCGGCAAAGGAGAGCCAGCGCAGGTATTTCTTTTTATTCTCTTTCAGATCCGGGAACATGGTCTATTCCTCCGTTTGTGCGGCGTTGGAGCCCTGTCCGTCGAATGATGTAATGACCGTCACGTCCTGGATGCTCAGGATATCCACGCCCGGCTGGATCACCGCATAGGAGGAGATGTCGCTCTCACTGCTGCGGATCTCCGTCACGGTGCCCAGGATCAGATCCCGGGGGAATACGCCGCCCACACCGGAGGTGTACACAACGCCGCCGGGGGAGACGGCCGTATCGGCAGTCAGCCCGGTCAGGCGGCACAGCCCGGCGGCCGCCAGCTCCGAGGTGCCGGAGGCGATGCCCTCCTCCCGGGTGCGGATCTCATACGCGGAGATGTCGATCTTCGGGTCCAGGATCGTGCGCACCTTGCTGTAGGTCGGCTGCACCTCCGTCACGATCCCCACCAGATAGGAGCCGGAGATCACCGGATCGTTCACGCTGATACCGCTGGTGCTGCCGGCATTGATCATAAAGCCGCCGAAGGGATCGGAGGTGTCCCGCCCGATGACGATGGCCGTCTCGTACTGCTGGTCGGGGTGCTGTTCACGCACCTGAAGCAGCTGTTCGTACTGCTCGTTCTGGCGCTTCATTTCCTCGTAGTCCGCCAGCTCGTTCTGATAGGCTTCGATCTGCCGGCGCAGCTCCTCATTTTCCGCACGGTAGGTGTCCGCGGAGACGAAGGAGCCGCCCAGGGCGGCGAAGCTCTCGGAGATTTTTGCGGTCAGGCGGTGCAGCGGTTCAAAAATGGTGCCGACCACCGTGGACACGGGGGAGGCGTTGTTATAGGTGAGCGCCGCCGTTACGCCCCCTGCCAGCAGAACGGCGAGCACGGCCAACAGGATCTTGAACTGAATGCTGTGCAAAAATTTACGCATGACATGATTCCTTTCCAGAAAAAAGTGCGTGTACGCACGCGTTTAAAAGGGGAGGCGCACCGGATCCCCGTGCGCCTCGATGGGCCGCCGCCCCATGCACTCGCTGATAAGCAAAACGGCAAAACCCGACCGGGTTTTGCCGAATGAGCCGGAATCAGTCCGCCAGATCAAGGGCCTTCCCGGATTCCAGGCAGATCCCCGTGCCGTCCACCACGCAGTCGAGCGGATTTTCCGCCACATGGACGGGCATCTTTGTCTCCACGGAGATCAGGCGGTCCAGGCCGCGCAGCAGCGCGCCGCCGCCCGTGAGCATGATGCCGTGGTCGATGATATCCGCGGCGAGCTCCGGCGGGGTCTTCTCCAGGGTGGCGCGGATCGCGTCGAGAATCTGGTTGACCGGATCGGCCAGCGCCTCGCGGATCTCCTCGCTGGTGACCTCGATGTTCTTCGGCAGGCCGTCCATCAGGTTGCGGCCCTTGACGTCGAGCGCGCCCTCGCCCTCATACGGGTAGGCGGAGCCGATCTTGATCTTGATATCCTCGGCGGTGCGCTCGCCGATCAGGAGGTTGTACTTCTTTTTAATGTAGGCGATGATAGACTCGTCAAAATTGTCGCCCGCCACACGCGCGGAGCGGGAGGTGACGATGTCGCCCAGGGAGATGACCGCCACCTCGGACGTGCCGCCGCCGATGTCGACCACCATGCTGCCTGTCGCCTCGGACACGGGCAGGCCCGCGCCGATCGCAGCCGCCATGGGCTCCTGGATCAGGCTGACGTATTTGGCCCCGGCGCTGCGCGCCGCATCGTGCACGGCGCGGCGCTCCACCTCCGTGACGCCGGAGGGGATGCAGATCATCACGCGCGCCTTGCTGAACGGAGAGCCGCTGATCGCGCGGTGAATGAACTCCTTGAGCATATCGGCCGTAATATCGAAATCTGCGATCACGCCGTCCTTCAGCGGGCGCTCGGCCACGATGGAGCCGGGCGTGCGCCCGATCATCTCCTTGGCCTCCGTGCCGACTGCCACAACCTTGTGCGGGATCGTGCGCACGTCCACCGCCACGACGGAGGGCTCACGGATCACGATGCCCTTGCCCTTGACGAAGACGAGCGTATTGGCAGTGCCCAGATCAATTCCTATATCCTGAGAAAACAACTTAAAAACTCCTTTCAGTCCTGACGCAATTCAAACATATATTGTTATTATAACCTCTCGACTGATATTTCTCAACTGTATTTTTGCCAAAAGCGAAAATCATTTATCGCGGGAAAATTGAAAATTCTTCCAGAATTTGCGCCGTGCGGCAGAGGGGCAGCCCCATCACGGCGTAGTAGTCGCCGTCGATCCGCCGGACGAACAGCCCGCCGCGCCCCTGAATGCCGTAGGCGCCCGCCTTGTCCATCGGTTCTCCGGTGGCGATATAGGAGCCGATCTGCGCCGGCGTCAGTGGGAGAAATTCGACCTGTGTGGGCACCACGTCGCATACCTCCCGCCCGCCGCCGCAGACGCAGACGCCCGTGTACACGGTGTGCGTGCGGCCGGAGAGCAGCTGCAGCATGCGGGCCGCATCCGCCGCGTCCCGCGGCTTGCCCAGAATGAGATCGCCGGGTGCGACGAGCGTATCGGATGCCAGCACCACGTCCTCCGGGTAAAGTCGGGCCGCGGCGCGCGCCTTGCGCAGCGACAGCTCGTGGGCGGCGTCGCGCGGGCGCGTTCCGCGCGGCAGGGATTCATCCACATCGGCGGGGCGCACCAGAAAGTCAAAGCCCGCGTTTTTTAAGATTTCCGCCCGGCGCGGCGAGCCGGACGCGAGGATCAGTGCCATGCTTCTCCCTCCCCGATCACAGCCTGCCCGTGGAGCCGAAGCCGCCTGCGCCGCGCTGCGTCTCGTCGAGCGCGTCCGTCTCCTCCACCGCCGGATAGCAGACGGGCATCACCACAAGCTGCGCGATCCGCTCAAAGGGCTGTACGGTGTAATCCTGCGCGGAGGCATTGAAGATCCCCACGTGAATTTCCCCCCGGTAGTCCTCATCGATCACGCCCACGCCGTTGGAGAGGGCGATGCCGTGCTTGGTTCCCAGGGAGCTGCGGGCAAAGATGAGCCCCACGCTCTGCGCGGGCAGGGCGGCGGCGATCCCGGTCGGGATCAGGACGCGCTCGCCGGCTTTTACCGTCAGGGGTTCGTCCATGCAGGCGGTCAGGTCCAGCCCGGCGCTCTTCTCCGTGGCGCGCTGGGGAATGACGGCGTTCGGGCGGACCTTTTTCAGCTTTAAAATGTTCTGTTCCATGGGGGCCTCCTTGCTCAAAATGCGGTTGAATTTGTTCCAGTATATCATAAAACTGCGCGGGACGCAAAAGAAACCGCCCTGCCGGCGCTTGACAAACGGCGCGGACTGTGGTAAAATACTTCCCGCACAACAAAGCAGAGCTTACCGTCTCTCACCTTGGCCGGGCCTTTGACCCAGCGGGTCTGATATTGGCAGATACGCCCTTTGGGCGGTGCTGCGGTATTGGAGTGGACGGAGCAATTCTGCCCGCTTTTCTTTTTGTTGTCTATCAAAGTTTGGAGGTGCTGAACATTAGCAAGGAACTTCAGATCAACGAAGAAATCCGTGACGGGGAAGTCCGCCTGATTTCCGAGACCGGGGAGCAGCTGGGCATCATGTCCGCGCGTCAGGCGCTGGAGATCGCCGCGGCAAAGGATCTGGATCTGGTCAAGATCGCGCCGCAGGCCAAGCCGCCCGCGTGCAAGATCATGGACTACGGCAAGTACCGCTTCGAGCAGTCCAAGCGCGAAAAAGAGGCCCGGAAAAATCAGCGGATCGTGGAGACGAAGGAGATCCGGCTCTCGCTCAATATCGACACGCACGATTTTGAGACGAAGACCGGCCATGCGCTGCGTTTCCTCAAGGGCGGCAGCAAGGTGAAGGTATCCATCCGCCTGCGCGGCCGCGAGATGGCGCATCAGGGGCTGGGGATCGACATCATGAAGCGCTTTGCCCAGGCCTGTGCGGAATTCGGATCGATCGAGAAGCAGCCGAAGTTGGAAGGGCGTTCCGTGTATATGTTCCTGGCTCCGAAGCAGGCAAAGTAAGAGATATTGAAGGAGGAAATCCAAAATGCCGAAGATCAAAACACACAGTGGTGCGAAAAAGCGCTTTAAGCTGTCCAAGAACGGCAAGCCGATCCGCGGCCATGCCTACAAGTCCCACATCCTGACCAAGAAGAGCACCAAGCGCAAGAGGGGGCTTCGCAAGACCTCCGTTGCCGACAAGACAAACGTCAATCAGATCAAACGTCTGATCCCCTACAAATAAGCGGGACGTCTCTTGGATCTTTATCACTGAAAATAAACGGAGGTAGCTTTAAATGGCACGTATCAAGGGCGCGATGATGACGCGCAAGAGAAGGAAGAAGACTTTAAAACTCGCCAAGGGTTATTTCGGCGCGAAGAGCAAGCTCTTCAGGACCGCCAAAGAGGCCGTGATGAAGTCCGGCCAGTACGCCTACATCGGCCGCAAGCAGAAGAAGCGCGACTTCCGCCGCCTGTGGATCGCCCGCATTTCCGCCGCTGCGAAGCTCAACGGCATGAACTATTCCACCTTCATGAACGGCCTGAAGAAGGCCGGGATCGTTCTCAACCGCAAGATGCTTTCCGAGATCGCTATCGCAGATCCGGCCGCTTTCACCAAGCTGGCCGAAAAGGCGAAGGCAGCCCTGAAATAAGAGGGGTCAGGTTTGGCAGTCGCCGCCTGACAGCGTGCGGCTGATAAAACGATCAGTCCAGACACGCCCGATTTGACGTCGGGCGTGCTTTTTTATCACAGGGAGGAGGGGGATCCGTGGCAGAAAAACTGACTTCCGCCGCCAATGAGGCGGTCAAGGCGGCGGTGCGCCTGCGTGACAGCGCGCGCTTCCGCCGGGAGAGCGGCCGCTTTTTCCTGGAGGGGGCCCGCTTGTGTGCGGACGCCGCGGGGAGCGGATGTACGCCGGCGCAGGTGTTCTATACCCTGGAGGCCGCAGAGCGCTATGCGGACTATCTGGCCGTGCTGCTGCCATCCGCCCGCCGCGCCTGTGAAATTGCAGGACCTGTGGCGGAAAAGCTGGCCGATACCCACACGCCGCAGGGGGTGTTCGGCGTGTTTGAGATCCCGCCCTCCGGCGGGGAGACGGAGCCGCCAGGCGGGGCCTGGCTGGCGCTGGAAAACATTCAGGATCCAGGCAATCTGGGCGCCATCAGCCGCACGGCGGAGGCGCTGGGCGTGCGGGGCGTGGTCCTGAGCGGCTGCTGCGACCGCTACAATCCCAAGGCGCAGCGCGCGGCGATGGGCTCCCTGCTGCGGCTGAACCTGATTGGAACAGACGATCTCCCGTCCCTGCTGACGCGCTGTGCGCAGCGCGGCTTTCGGACCTACGCATCCGTCCCGGACGCGGGGGCGCTCGGCGTGACGCAGGCCGATTTTTCGGGTGACGTGCTGGTGGTGATCGGGAATGAGGGCTCCGGGATCACCCGCCGCACCCGGGAGACGTGCACCGGCCTGATCACCATCCCCATGGGCGGGCGGGCGGAATCGCTCAACGCGAACTCTGCCGCCGCCATCCTAATCTGGGAAATGATGCGCGGGAGGGTCAAATGATGACGGATACGCTGTACTGGTGCTGGCTCCAGCAGGCGCTGCACTGCGGCGCGCGCGTGGACGAGGCGATCGCCGCCTTCGGATCCCCGCGCAGGATCTATGAGGCGTCCGAGTACGAGCGGCGAATTTCGGGCGCTTTCACGGTCCGGCAGATCGAACGCCTGTCCGCCACACCGCTGGGTGGGGCGGAGGAGATCCTGAAAACGTGTGAAAAATATGCGGTGCACACCGTGACGCCGGACGATCCCTGCTATCCGCCCCGCCTGCGGGAGCTGGCAAATTTCCCGTGTGTGCTCTACGTGCGCGGGGACCCGGCAGTGCTGGGGGAGGAGCTCTCGCTGGCGGTGGTGGGTGCCCGTCAGGCCACGGAATATGCGTCCGGGGCCGCCCGGGCGCTCGCAGGGGCGCTGGCGCGTTCCGGGATGGTGATCGTCAGCGGCGGCGCGCTCGGGATCGATTCGGCCGCGCACCGCGCTGCGATCGACGCGGGCGGAAAAACCGTCTGTTATATGGGCTGCGGCTTCGGCGTACACTATCTGATGGCCAATTCCCCGCTGCGCCGCGAGATTTCACAGCACGGGGCGCTCGTGTCGGAATTCCCGCCGGGGACGCCTGCGGGGAAGTCCACCTTCCCGATCCGGAACCGGCTGATCGCCGGGAGCAGCCTGGGCACGCTCGTGATAGAAGCCGGGGTGCACAGCGGATCGCTCATCACCGCCGCATGTGCGCAGGAGCTGGGGCGGGATGTCTTCGCCGTGCCGGGGAATATTCTGACCTCCACGTTCGAGGGGGCCAATCAGCTCATCCGGGACGGCGCCAAGCCGGTCTTTTCCGCACGGGATATTCTGGAGGAATATGCGGCGCGTTTCCCGGGCAGGATTGATCTGACGGCGGCCGATGTGCCGCTCGCCCCGCCCCTTGAACAGCCGGCCGGACCTCCCGCCCGGCGCCATGGCAGGACGGCCCAAAAGCCCCGCGGGCAAGCGCCTTCCCCGGCGGAGGAGGTTCCGGATCCCGCATGTACGGTCCGGCCGCTGCCGGCGGACGCATCGCCGGAAATGCGGCGGATCCACGCAGCGGTCGCGGACGCGCCGCTGCGCGCGGATGAGATCGCCCGGCGGACGGATTTGCCCATGCGCACGCTGCTGCGGGTATTGACACAGATGGAGGTTATGGGCTATATTGTTCAACAGCAGGGCAAACAGTACCTGGCAGTCAAAGAATAATCCATACAGATGAGGGTAACGATATGTCAAAGCTTGTAATCGTGGAGTCGCCGGCCAAGGCGAAGACCATTCAGAAATATCTGGGGAGCGGCTATGAGGTGACCGCCTCCATGGGCCATGTGCGCGATCTGCCGGAGGCGCGCCTGAGCGTGGACGTCAAAAATGATTTTAAACCGACCTATGAGATCATCAAGGGGAAGAGCGCGCTCGTCAAGGAGCTGAAAAAGGCCGCGAAGGAGAGCGACGGCGTCTACCTTGCGACCGACCCGGACCGCGAGGGGGAGGCGATCTCCTGGCATCTGGCGTATATTCTCGGGCTGGACCCGGAGAGCCAGGACCGCGTCACGTTCAATGAAATTACGAAGGACGGCGTCCGGCACGGGATGGAAAACCCGCGCAAGCTCGATATGGATCTGGTGGACGCGCAGCAGGCGCGCCGCATTCTGGACCGGCTGGTGGGCTATAAGCTCAGCCCCTTCGTCTCGCAGAAGATCCGCCGCGGCCTCTCCGCCGGGCGGGTGCAATCCGTCGCGGTGCGGCTGATCGTCGACCGCGAAAAGGAGATCCGCGCCTTCCAGCCGCAGGAGTACTGGACCGTGGACGCCAAGCTCATGGCCCCCGGCTCCCGCAAATCGTTTGACGCCGCCTTTTACGGCTACGTGGGCGAGAAGAAGGCCGAGCTAAAGAACGAGGCGGAGGCCAACGCCGTCATCGAGCGGGCGGAGAACGGCGAATGGATCGTCCGGTCCATCAAGAAGGGCACGCGCAGCAAGCGGCCGAGCGCGCCGTTCATCACCTCCACCCTCCAGCAGGAGGCGTCCCGCCGCCTGGGCTTCCAGTCCAAGCGCACCATGAAGGTGGCGCAGGAGCTGTACGAGGGCGTCGAGGTGGCGGGGATCGGCTCCGTCGGTCTGATCACGTATATGAGGACGGACTCCACGCGCCTGTCCGATCAGGCGCGCGCGCAGGGCCGCGAATATATCGAGAGCACCTACGGCGAAAAATACTTTGCCAAAAAGCCGCACTTTTTTAAATCCGGCAAAAACGCGCAGGACGGCCACGAGGCGATTCGCCCCACCATGCCGTCCCTGACGCCCGAACAGGCCAGGGCGAGCCTGACGAGCGATCAGTATAAGCTCTATAACCTGATCTGGCGCCGCTTTATGGCCAGCCTGATGGAGAGCTGCGTGCACAACACGGTCAAGGCCAATATCGAGGTGAACGGCTGCGTGTTCACGGCCGCCGGATACACCGTCAAATTCGACGGCTTTACGGCCGTGTACGAGGACCTCTCCGATGAGAAGGAGACGCAGCTCCCCGCGCTCAAGGAGGGCGACACCGTCCGCAAAAAGGAACTCGCGGGCAACCAGCACTTCACCCAGCCGCCCGCCCGCTATACGGAGGCTTCCCTCATCAAGGCGCTCGAGGAGAACGGCATCGGCCGCCCGAGCACGTATGCGGCCATCATCTCCACCATTCTCTCGCGCGGCTATGTGGAGCGCAATCAGAAGCAGCTCGCGCCCACGGAGCTGGGCGAGGCGATGACGGGCCTGCTCGAGGAGCATTTCCCCAAAATCGTCGATACCAAGTTTACCGCCGGCATGGAGACCAAGCTCGACGACGTGAGCGTCGGCAAGCAGGACTATGTCCAGATGCTGCACGACTTCTACGGCGACTTTGACAAGACGCTCTCCAAGGCCAAGAAGGATATGGAGGGCGTCAAGATCAAGCTGCAGGAGGACCAGACGGATATCCCGTGCGAGAAGTGCGGCCGCATGATGGTCATCAAGACGGGGCGGTTCGGCAAATTTCTGGCCTGCCCCGGGTACCCGGAGTGTAAAAACGCCAAGCCGCTCGTGCAGGAGATGCCGGGCGAGTGCCCGCGCTGCGGCGGCAAGATCGTCCAGAAGCGCTCCAAGCGCGGCCACACGTTCTACGGCTGCGGGAACTATCCGGACTGCAACTTTATGACCTGGTATATGCCCACGGAGGAGAAGTGCCCCGTCTGCGGCAAGACGCTCTTTAAAAAGCGCGCCAACCAGCTGATCTGCCTCAATGAGCAGTGCAGCACCTACGTCAAGGAGGAGCCGCGCACGCGCAAGGCCAAATCGGAGGACGGCGGTGCAGAGGAGAAAAAGGCCGCGAAAAAGACGGTGAAGAAAACCGCTGCAAAGAAAACGGCATCCAGGAAAACCACGGCAAAAAAGACCGCCTCTAAGGCCAAAACATCTGCCGCCAAAAAATCCAAGGCAAAAGCGGAGGAGGAGGCATGAGCCGGGTCACCGTCGTCGGGGCCGGGCTCGCCGGATGTGAGGCCGCCTGGCACTTGGCGCATCGGGGGATCCCGGTTACGCTGGTGGAGATGAAGCCGGTCCGCTACTCCCCCGCGCACCACAGCGAGGGGTTTGCGGAGCTCGTCTGCTCCAACTCCCTCAAGGCGGAGCGCCTCGCCTCTGCGGGCGGACTGCTCAAGGCGGAGATGAAGCGCCTCGGCTCCCTGCTGGTGGACTGCGCCTACCGCTGCCGCGTGCCGGCCGGCGGGGCGCTGGCCGTGGACCGGGACGAATTTTCCCGCCTGGTCACGCAGGAGATTTTGAACTGCCCGAATATCACCGTAGAGCGCCGCGAGGCCACGGAAATTCCGGCGGGGGATGTGATCATCGCGGCGGGGCCGCTCGCCTCGGACGCGCTCTCCGCCGAAATTCAGAAGCTCTGCGGGCGGGAACTGAGTTTTTACGATGCCGCCGCGCCCATTGTCACCGCGGAGAGTCTGGATATGGCCCGCGCCTTTACCCAGTCGCGCTATGACCGGGGCGATGCGGACGACTATATCAACTGCCCGATGGACCGGGAGGAATACGAAAAATTCTATGAGGAACTGATCCGCGCCCGCACGGCGCAGCTCCACGATTTTGACGTATACGAGGGCTGTATGCCCATCGAGGTCATGGCCAAACGCGGGGCGGACACCATGCGCTTCGGTCCGCTCAAGCCGGTCGGCCTGCGCGATCCCGCCACCGGAAAGCGCCCGTGGGCGGTGCTCCAGCTGCGCAAGGAGAACACCGCCGGCACACTCTACAACCTGGTGGGCTTCCAGACCAATCTGGCCTTTCCGGAGCAGAAGCGCGTGTTCGGCATGATCCCGGCGCTTAAAAATGCGCAGTTTGTGCGCTACGGCGTGATGCACCGCAATACCTTTCTCAATTCCCCGCAGGTTTTGAATGCGGACTTTACCCTGCGTGTACAGCCGCGCATTGCCTTTGCCGGCCAGATCACCGGGGTGGAGGGATATATGGAGTCCGCCTGCTCCGGCATTCTGGCCGCGTACCATATGGCGCGCCGGATTCGGGGGCTTCAGCCGGTCCGCTTCCCGAATACGACCATGTGCGGTGCGCTCTCCGCGTACATTTCCGCCTCCCCGGCAAAAAATTTCCAGCCGATGGGGGCAAATTTTGGTATAATAGAACCGTTGGAACGTCAGATCCGCGATAAACAGCAGCGCTATACGGCGCTCGCCGAGCGGTCGCTGGAGACTTTGGATCATATTTTACAGGAGGGTCGGGCATGACTATCATCGTAGACGCCTACGGCGGGGATCACGCGCCGCTGGAAATTTTGAAAGGGGCCTGCCGCGCGCGCGACGAGCTCGGGGTGACCGTCACCCTCACGGGCAGTGAGAGCGGCATCCGCACCTGCGCGCAGGAGAACGGCCTGTCACTGGAGGGGATGGAGATCCTCGGCGCGCCGGACGTGATCTCCATGGAGGATGATCCGATGGAGATCCGCCGCTCCAAGTCCAACAGCTCCATGGCCGTGGGTCTGCGTGTGCTTGCGGCCGGGGAGGGGGATGCCTTCGTATCCGCCGGCAGCACCGGGGCGCTCGTCGTGGGCTCCACCTTTATCGTCAAGCGGATCAAGGGGGTTCGCCGCGCGGCGATCGCGAGCATCATGCCGTCCGACACCGTGCCGTTCCTGATGCTCGACTGCGGCGCCAACGCCGAGTGCCGCCCGGAGGCGCTGCTCCAGTTTGCCGTGATGGGCGATCTGTACATGAAACACGTCATGGGTGTGAAAGACCCGCGCGTGGCGCTGGCCAATATCGGCACGGAGTCCACCAAGGGCGGCGAACTCCAGCGGGAGGCATACCGGATGCTCTCAGACTGCGGACTGTTCCATTTTACCGGCAATATCGAGGCGCGCCAGATCCCGTTTGGCGGGGCAGACGTCGTGGTGGCGGACGGCTTTACCGGCAATATGCTGCTGAAGATGTACGAGGGCGCGGCCGCCGCCATGATGAAGAATATCAAGGAGATTTTTACAAAGAGTACGAAGACCAAGCTCGGCTTCCTGATGGTCAAGGGCGGGCTTGTCGACTTTAAGAAAAAGATGGACTACACGGAGTTTGGCGGCGCGCCGCTGCTGGGCATTACCCGCCCGGTGATCAAGGCGCACGGATCCTCCAAGGCGAAGGGCTTTTTCAGCGCCATCCGCCAGGCCGTGCAGACGGTGGAAAAGGACGTCTGCGGCGAGATCGCACGCAATATGCCGCGTTCGTCCGAGGAAGCAAAGGAGGACTGAGTGAGATGAAGGATCTGAGCGGATTTGAAGAGGAGATCCACTATACATTCCGCGACAAGTCCCTCCTCCTCACGGCGCTGACGCACTCGTCCTACGCCAACGAGCAGCCCGATAAGCCGCCGTATAATGAGCGGCTCGAGTTTTTGGGCGACTCCGTGCTCGGCGTGGTGACGGCGGATTATCTCTTCCACACCTATCCGAATGAGCCGGAGGGGGAGCTGACGCGCCGCCGGGCCGAGCTCGTGTGCGAGGATTCGCTGTTCGCGTTTGCCAAGGAGATCCATCTGGGCGACTATATGCGCCTTGGCAGGGGCGAAGAACGCACCCACGGACGGGAGCGCCCCTCCATTCTGGCGGATGCGTTTGAGGCGGTGATCGCCGCGATCTATGAGGACGCGGGAATCGAGCGCGCACGGGAGCACATCCTCCGGTTTTTAAAGGCGCACAAGGACCTGAACAACAAGAAAAAGGACTATAAGACGATGATCCAGGAGGTCATCCAGCAGAACCGGGAGGAAAAGCTCGAGTACGTCCTCGCGCACGAGAGCGGACCGGACCATGACAAGCGCTTTGTCGTGGAGCTGCACCTGAACTCCAACGTCATCGGCACGGGCGAGGGCAGGAGCAAAAAGCACGCCGAGCAGGAGGCCGCCCATGAGGCGCTGCGCCTGATGGGTCTGGAAAAATAACGTAAAAACGCACTGATGTAAGAATAAAGGCTGGTTCACGGATGTTTTTAAAGTCACTGGAAATGCAGGGGTTCAAATCGTTCCCCGATAAAACGGTGCTGGGGTTTGAGAAGGGCATCACCGCCGTCGTCGGCCCGAACGGCAGCGGCAAGAGCAACATCTCCGATGCCGTCCGCTGGGTGCTGGGCGAGAAGTCCAGCAGGAGCCTGCGCGGCTCCAAGATGGAGGACGTCATCTTCAGCGGCACGCAGGGGCGGCGCGCGCAGGGCTTTGCGCAGGTCACGCTCACGCTGGATAATACGGACCGCTCCGTCCCCGGTCACGAGGAGCGGGAGATCTCCGTGACCCGCCGGTACTACCGGTCCGGCAACAGCGAATATCTCATCAACGGGGAAAACGTCCGGCTGAAGGATATCGAGGAGCTGTTCATGGATACGGGCCTCGGCTCGGACGGCTACTCCATGGTCGGGCAGGGGCGGATCGAGGACATCATCTCCTCTCGATCGACAGACCGGCGCGATATGTTCGACGAGGCGGCCGGGATCGCTCACTTCCGCGCCCGCCGCACGGACGCACAGCGCCGCCTCTCCCAGGCGGAGGAGAATCTGGTCCGCCTGCGGGATATCATGGGCGAGCTTGAGAGCCGGATCGGCCCCCTAAAGGAGCAGAGTGAGAAGGCCCAGCGCTATCTGATTCTGGCGCAGGAGCGCAGGGATCTGGAAATCGGACTGCTGCTGCGCTCGGCCGAGTCTGCAAATGAAGAACTCACCAAAAGCGCGGAAAAGCTGGAGATCGCCGCCGCTCAGCACCGCCAGGCCGACGACGAGCTGGCCGGGATTGAAAAGCGGATCGAGGACAGCATTGCGCTCACACAGTCCATGAACGCGCAGATCGACGAGATCCGCCGCAGCGGCTCCCACATCGATGAGGAGATCGCGCGGATCGAGGGCCTGATCGCCGTGGACCGCAATTCCATTGAGCACAACAATGAGACGATCGAGCGTGTGCAGCGGGATAAGGACTCCGCCGCCCCC
>CASFCH010000064.1 GCA_949293315.1 uncultured Oscillospiraceae bacterium
ACGACGCCCTCGTGGATGGAGCCGCGAATTCTGGATCGGATCGCAAAACCCGCCGCGTCACTGTCCGTGAGAATGACGATCCCGCGCGTACGTGCCAGGCGGCGGATCAATTCCATCCGCTCCCGGTCATGGAAAACGGAAAAGCCGTTTGTCTCGATAATCAGCGCGTCCAGAAAGGAGGAGAGCTTGATCTTATCGTATTTCCCCTCCACGATCACGGCGCTGTCGATCCTGATCTTCACGCATTCTCCCCTCCGGACAGACGAAGGAGACGCACGACGGTCTCCTCCAGAATGATGCGCGGCTGGACGCCGCCGCCCTTGAGCAGCCGGTCCGCCTCGTCCAGACAGTCCAGACATCGGCGCAGGCTGCGGGTGCTGATCCTGCGCACATCGCGCGCCGCATTGCGCAGGCGGAATTCCCTGCCGCGGTATGCGGCCGGAAAAATCTGTGCCGCGGCGGACGGATCGCCGGTGGATTCGGAGGCAACGCGCGCGCGGTACATATCCACGTAGGCGGATGCGATCGCGCCGTGGATCATGATGGGTTCCACGCGCTGGGAAAACAGTTCTTCCAGCAGACGATATGCGCGCGTACAGTCCCGTGCAGTGATTGCGCGCACCAGATCAAACGCCGTAGAATCCAGCGAGTGAACGCACAGCTCCCGGATCATCTGTGCGGTGATCGCACCGCCTTCGCCGGCGTAGGCACAGCATTTGGAAAGCTCGTTGATCAGCAGATTGAGATCCTCCCCCGCCTGTGACACCAGCTGTTCCGCCGCATCAGGAAGGAGTTCGCAGCCGCGCTTGCGCGCGCCGGAAATCATCATGCTCTCCAGCGCACGGGCGGTCAGCCGGTTGAGCGGGACCACTGCGCCATACTTTTCCGCTGCGGAAAAGAGCTTTTTCCAGCGGTTATTCTTTTTCGGCGTCGCCTCAGTCCTGTCATAAACCCAAACGAGCACACAGGAGGGGGAAGGATCTTTAAACAGTTCCACCAGCTGCTCGAGCGCGTCGTCCGGCAGCGCATCGGGTGACAGATCCCGCACGATGACGCAGCTCTTCCCGCCCAGCATGGGGCACGACCGCGCCGCCATATACACGTCCTCCGGCTGCACGGGATTCTCCTGCGCGTCAAAGGTGTGCAGGTTAAAATCGGCCGCGGATCCCACGGACACCCGAATCAGTTCCTGCACATAGTGGCCCTTCAAGTACGGCTCACTGCCATAGATCAGGTAGCAGGAGGCCAGCAGACCCGTTTTTATCTGATGCTTGAGTTCCTTTTCATCAATCTGAGGCATTACGGCCCTCCATCCAGTGCGAGCTGTGCATCTTTATCAATTGTGATTATTATAGCACTATTGTACGGAACGGTCAAAGCATTTCTCCCCTTCGCATAAGAGGAATTCGTCTCCACGGCGAGCACATGCGCATAATCGATCTCTTCCGAAAGCCCGCCGGCGATCAAAACGTCCGCTCCGTCCCCTGTCAGGTTTTCCGCAATGCGCACCGTCCGGCCGGTTACCTGAAGCAGGAGCGTCTCGCCGTCGGAGGAAAGCGCCATACCGTCCGAAAAATCGGCATGGAACACCTCCCCCTGGAAGACCGGCTCAACGCCGCGGCAGCGTCGGAGAATCCGGCTCTCGTCCGGATCGGAATCGTCGGACCAGAAGAATACAAAATCGAGCCGATAGATATTGTTCAGTTCCAGCAGATTCAGCCCGATCCCCTCCCGGCCTGAGCCGATCAGCACCGTCTGCCCCGCATTCCGGATCAGGACGCACGGATTGCTTCCCTGTACAATTTGAAGCACGGCGCAATCCCGGTCCCGCATTGCCGGGACGGCGACGCAGGCGCCCACCACAATGGCAAGTGCCGTCAAATAGGCCGCCATCGGGCGAAGCAGCTCCCGCCGCATGAGGATCCAGAAGACGGCCGTGACCACAAATACTGTCAGAAGCAAGCGCACCGCCGAACCGTCGCGGACATAATAAGCGGCGTATGGGATGTCGGCAAAGGCGTTGGACAGGCGGATCATCACACGGAGCAGCGCCCCCGCACAGGTGAAGAGCGGCTGCTCCAGCAGCGGGAGTCCCGCTGCGCCGAACACGGCTGCCAGACCTCCGATCACCATTGCCGGCGAGGCGATTCCCGCCACAAGAAGATTTGAGATTGGGGCGAGAATATTGATCACATTAAATTCCACCAAAATGACAGGGAGCGTAAAAGCGGTGGCACACAGAGAAATGGAGAGTACATCGACTACGCCTTTAAACAGCCGCCGCGCCGGTGTAAAGGTAATTGTATTTAAGTGTTTGTCATACCACTGAGCCAGACGCACGTGCAGTGTGACGATCCCAAAGGTCGCCAGTACGGAGAGCGTCAGCCCAATATCCGCAGCCGAGAGCGGATTGATGAGCATCAGCAGGAATACGGCGCCGCCCAGCGAATTGAGGGAATCCGGCGTGCGCCGAAACAGGAAGGAGGATAGGTACACGAGCATCATCACTCCGGAGCGTACCACAGACGGTGTAAAGCCGGTGAGCGCCATAAAAAAGAATACAAAGCACCCCGACAGCAGGGCCGACACACGGGCGCCGGCGCGCGATCTGCGCAGCAGGAAAAAAACGGTCATTCCAAGCACGCTCATATGCAGGCCGCTCACGGAGAGGACGTGAGAAATACCGATCAACCGGAAATCGTGGGAGAGATCCTCCGTCATACCGCTCTGATCGCCCAACAGGATCCCGCGCAGCAGACCGCCCGTCTCTGCATCCAGAGCGGCCGAGATGTGCTCCGAAAGCGCCGTGCGAAACTTCCAGATGTAATAGCCGGGAGGGCGTACCCCCTCCCTGCGTTCGATCCGCTCAACAACGGGCTCAACCGCCCTCAGATAAATCCCACGGCTGTTAAAGGAACGCTCCCCCTCGACCGATTGCCCGGGGCGGGACATCCGGGCCGATATCGTTACCGTATCGTAGGGCTCGATCTCCAGCGGGGTATACGTGCTCAAAATAATTTTGGTGTGAAACGTCTCCTCCCCCACCGTATCCGTCACAAAAACATAGTCGTACCGGCTTTTAACGCGATCCGGATCACTGATGGTATGTGCTGTAAAGCGCACAGGGTCGGACGCCTGTGCAAGCGTATGCGCCGGGCGCAGCGTAAAATATTCCGCCCCGGCCATCAGCAGACAGGAGAACAGGATCACGGCGGCAGTCAGCAGTGCTGTCGCCGGGCGAACGCGGCGGTACAACAGCACGCCGACCAGACAGGCGGCCGATGCGGCCGCGCTCATCCACGGGAGAAGCCGGGGAAAATCGACCAACAGATACAGGCATGTGAAGCAGACAGCCCCGACGATCGCAAGCGGACGGACAATACCGCCCTTCCGAGGGGCGTTAAAAAGCTCCGGACGCCGCTGTGGACGTTCCGGAGCGCGAAAAATCTTCAACATTCGATTGTCTTGGCCTGCTCAAATTCCTCCTGAATCTCAGCGGAGGGTGCCTTTGTCAGCAGCGAGACTGCCACGATGGCAATGCAGGAGAGCACAAAGGCCGGGAACAGCTCATAGATCGTGAACACGCCGCCCAGGGGATTGAGCACAAGCTTCCACACAAAGACGGTGATTCCGCCGGTGAGCATACCGGCGACCGCCCCCGCGCGGTTGAGGCGCTTCCAGAACAGGCTGAAGAGCATCAGCGGGCCAAACGTGGCGCCAAAGCCCGCCCAGGCGAAGCTGACAAGCGTAAAGATAACGCTGTCCTCGTCCAGCGCGATCACCATGCCGACGAGCGCCACAACAATCAGGGTGACCCGACTGACGCGCATCACCTGCTGATCCGTGGCATTCTTTTTGATCAGACCCTGGAAAATATTTTTTGAAAACGCAGAGGCGGCAATCAGCAGATAGGAGTCGGAGGAGCTGATCGTGGCCGCCAGCACTCCGGCCATCACAACACCCGCAAAAAGCGGATGGAAGAGGATCGACGCCATCTCCACAAAAATATTTTCCGCCGAAGAAGCCGTCTGGAAGGTCGTCGGAAGAAATGCGCGCCCGATCACGCCGATCGTTACGGCGGCCGTCAGCGAAATCACGCACCACACGGTCGCGATCCTGCGGGACTTTTTAATTTCGCGTGAGGAACGGATCGCCATGAAGCGCAGCAGCACCTGCGGCATGCCGAAATATCCGAGTCCCCAGGAGAGCGTGGAGATAATTTTCAGGAAGCCATAGTCCCCTGCCTCCCCGAAAAGGGGCGCACCGTCCTGCGCAAGCTGCTGCACACCGGCCGCATCCACCGTGGGCTGTGCAATC
>CASFCH010000065.1 GCA_949293315.1 uncultured Oscillospiraceae bacterium
CTTCTTTTTGCTCCAATCCAAAGGCAGCAGCATAGAAGATCAGATTTTCCATGCCGGTCAGATTATCATACATCTGTGCGTGTTCGGTTACGATCCCAGACAGGAGATGGGCCTTTTCCGGTTGGGCATTGGGATTGACGCCCATGATATCACAGGAACCGCCGGATGGAGTAAGGACTCCGGTGAGAAGTTTTACGGTTGTTGTCTTTCCGGCTCCGTTGGGGCCGAGAAAACCGAACACCTCCCCTGTGTTCAGCGACAGTGAAAGTTGCTTTAATGCTTCTTTTCCGCCGGGATAAGTTTTGGATAGTTTCTGTATGGTAACGGTCTCCATTTATTTTTCCTCCTCGTTTGCCCTCAGTCTATCAACCATTGTCTGAAACCGTGGATTTTCGGCTAACGGCAGGAAGACAGGATTTTCACTGAGAGCTTGTGTCATACTGTGCCGGATAAGCGTTTCATCTCTTGGTGGAAAGGAACCTAACATGAGTTCGCTGTTAAACCACTCATCCAGAAGATTGAAGAAGTTGTCCCCATGCAGACGCAATGGGTAAATATCACTGACGGCCAGATCCGTATACTGCGTGAGAATATCCAGCGCCTGTTCGGTATCTCCAAGCGCCAGCCATCCCTGAGCAATCGTGATATAGACACCTAAAAGAATGCCGGGATGCAGGGCTTTCATTTGAAAAGTATCCGCAATCTGATAAAATCGCTGACAGGCTTCTGCAAATTGCTCCTCATCGTTCAGACATAAGTTCAGATAGGACGGGAACAGATCAAAGAGCGTCATAATCTCTTTGTAGATTCCAGCCTGAAGGATTTTTTTGGCTTCCTGGTCATGGCCGGTTGCCCGATATGCGGAAGCCAGAAGAGGCTCAGGAGAACCCGCTTGTATTTCAATTGGCTCCAGAATATCAATGACCTCTGATGGACGCTGGAGCTGCAGCAGACAAAACGCTTCCATAAGCAATGCCTCTTTTTGCAGATTAGGCTCATCCGCTTCGGACCTTACACGACGGAAGCATTCCAGAGCTTTTTCCGTAATCTGTGCCATTTGCGCCGGATTTGAAGCCTGCGCAATATGATTGATCAAAAGAGATCCTAATTGGAACAAGAGAGGATAGCAGGAATAGTACTTTTTTATAATCTCAAGGCACTCAGCCAAGACCTCATCAAAGGGCAGTACAGAAAAGTCCTTTGAAAGGCGGAGATATAACTTCTGGATATCCTCTTTTTCCATCTGTGGCTGGTATCCGATCAGCTCGTCAATGCTGATATCGAAATAAGACGCCAGTTGTGGCAACAGCGAAATATCCGGCAGCGAAGAGCTGGTTTCCCATTTGGAAACAGCTCCTTTTGAAACGCCGATATGGGCGGCCAGTTCATCCTGTGTGATTCCCCGTTTATGGCGATTCTCGATCAGGATACGGCCGAGATTCATTTCCTTCATAGTATTCACCTCATGTTGTAATTATAAGGGAAGAAGATAGCAGATTCAATGGAGGCGTGTTTCACTTTTGGCGAAAAAGTCTACCGTAAGGAAACTTTTTGAAATAAAAAAGCTCTCTGCCTCAAAACAGAGAGCTTTCGTAATTAAAACAGGAAACGCTGATCGAGTTTATAATCCGTCCTGCTCGGATTTTTTTCGGTGCGATAGATTTTTCGTTCTTTTAGATCATATAAGACGGACCAAACGGTGTCTTTTCCGGTGAATCTGTCATACTGACAAAGAAAGCCATGTTCTCCGCGCAGCAATTGCTTGGATTCTTCCAGACTCATTTCTTTTGCGTGAGTTTCCAGAAAATTGACCAAAGTCTGGTATCGTGTTTCCGCTTGCCAGTCGTCAATTCCCTGAGGGTTTACTGAAGAAAGTTCATCAGAATGAAATCGGTTTGTGGCGCAGACATAAGGCTTTTCTTTGGTTGGACGCAGTACGATCACCTTGTCACAATAGCATTCAAGGACAGCTAAGTTTCCGGAAGCGTCGGCAACCGTAAATGTTTGTGCAGAGCTGATAGGAAACTTATTCAGATAAATAATTACTTCATCAACGCTGCTGCACTTTTCTAAAAAGAAACGGAGCAGAAGTCCGGCGTTCATCCCAGGACGAATAGATGGAGGATACACGGAGGTCAAGCCAACGGCCAGCCTCTTTTCATTCACTCCATCTTCCATCTGAACAAAAGCGGTTGTGTTCCCGGTAAAGGAAAAGGAGCCAGCGGGAAATCGGTAAATCACATTCAAATTGTTTTTTTCAATGGCAGTCAGAAAATCGCTGTTGCGGCCAAAGAAAATGGAGTGTTCATTGGAAATTGCAAAACAGGAGCATTGACAGGCCGGCGGCATAGCATAGATGCTGAATAAAAGACTCTGAAGGAGTTTTACATCACAGGATTGTCCGTCTGCAATCCCTTGTATTTCATCCAGGATTTCCGGGAAGTATTCCCGATAGATAGGGAGGCATTCTTCTGCAAACCTGATGCGTTCCTCAGTAATCGGAAATGGAATATTGTTCAAAATATAATTTGCGTGCTTTGCCAGCCGGGAACCCCACCGAAATCCAATTTCATAGTGGTTCCCATAAAATCTTGCGTGATACATATTTTGCTCTCCTTTATATGAATTAGAGAGCTGCCGGCAACTCTGATTATAAGGGTAACTGAATAAAAATTTTATGTCAATAGGGATTTGCAAAAGACCGAGCCGAGTAATGAATAGCTGCAACACATAAAAATGAAAGCACAGAAGATCAACTCTTCTGTGCTCATTTTACTCCATAAACGCCAGCCATTTGTTCCCATAGGTATCCAGATAAAACCGTTGTCCCAATTCATTCTCTACAAACCGATCTTTGACTGTATACCAGCCGCGCATTTCCTGACGCAGAGGTTCATCTTTGGAAATGGGTTCCACCCAAACCCGGATGTAAGTTCCAATCTCATCGCGGGACAATTTTCGACCTTCCGGAATGCTGTTACTCTGAAATATCGGCGGTAGCGCTGAAATCCGTGTAGCATCGCTAAATGGCAGTTCGTTGCCATCCAAAAACCGGATACGCTCATTGACAGCGTCTACCAAGCCCCAACGATTATTATTTACGAAGACAGGATGGTCGTGAAGAAATGGAAGGATATCCTTGTCTATGGATTCCGCAATACGGCGAAACGGATTTGCGGCATCTGTTCTGCCAAGCAAATAGTCCGTAGAAACGCCATATAGGTCTGCCATTTTCTCCAAGGCATCAATCGTAGGAAGTCTTCTTCCGGATTCCCAGTTGTTCACAGTAGCAGCGGAAACTTGTAATTGCTCTGCCGCGTCCTTTTGGCTAATTCCCGATTGAACTCTTGCGTCTTTGAATCTGTATGGCATCATGTTCACCTCCTGCTGATTAAACTATTATGCTGGCTATTCCGAAATTTGTTTTTTGCAATACTTTCCTGTTTTTATTCGTGCATCCGCAGGCTTTTGCGCATCTTCAGGAATGATCCAATTGTTCCCTGCCTTTTGGGCACCTTCAATTCTGTTTTCCGAACAGAGAATAGCAATACGCCTTGCAGAGAGGTTCCATTTTTTGGCGATTTCAAAAGTTGACAAGTATTTCATACTATAAGGGATCCTTTCTCTTTTTTCGTGGCTCTATGCTTATTATATTCAATTTCCTGAACAATATCAAGCGAGCAGTTCGCTTGGTTTGGCTTGGACAGCGCAATTTGCTCTTTAAGGTGAATTTGTCTGATCCGATGTGTTGCAAATTTTCTGTTAAACCTGTGTAATAAGGTATCTATAAAGGTACACCTTTATAGATGCAGGAAAGAAAAGCGGATCACGCGCAAAAATGTATCTGTAAACCTTCAGATTTCTTTTATGGACATATTCAAAAACAAACGGAGGTTTACAGACACATTTTCAAGGAGGACAGAGGATGAAAAAGGTATATGGATATGCCCGTGTATCTACAAAAGAGCAACACTTGGATCGGCAGCTGAAAGCGCTGCTTGATTTCGGTATTGAGGAACGAGATATCGTGACGGATAAGTCCAGTGGAATGTCGATGGATCGTGAAGGATATCAGATGCTGAAAACAAGGTTGCTGCGTGACGGCGATACGCTGGTGATTAAATCTTTGGACCGGCTCAGCAGAAACAAAGGCTATATCAAAGCAGAGCTGGAGTATTTCAAACAGCGGCACATCCGGGTGATGGTACTTGATTTACCGACAACCCTTGCGGAACTGCCGGAAGGTCAGGAATGGGTTTTCGAGATGATCAATACTATTCTGATTGAGGTCCTGGCCAGTATAGCAGAGCAGGAACGCTTAACGACAAGGCAGCGGCAGCAAGAAGGCATTGCAGTTGCAAAAGAACAGGGAAAACATCTTGGTCGCCCCAAAGCGGAGTTCCCGCCAGATTGGGAAGGAACATATAAAAGCTGGAAGCAAGGTGATTTGACAGCAATTGCTGCAATGAAGCACCTTGGGCTGAAACGAAGCACATTTTATAATTTGGTCAAACTACAGGAGGGGCGCACATGAAGAAAAATATTTTTGTGCTCATACTGACTTTGCTACTTGCAGGAATATTAGTTTTTTCCGGATATCAAATCTACAAAATCATTTCTGAATATGAGTCTGGGGAGCGCACTTACGACGACCTTGAGATATATGTTTCGACGCCGTCGAATACCAGTACACCACAAAACTCATCTGAGTCTGATGAGAAAATCGAGAACGCATGGCCTGAAGTGGACTTTGAAGGTTTAGCAGCCATCAATCCAGATATTGTAGGTTGGATTTATTCTGAAGGTACGCCCATCAATTACCCGATTGTGCAGGGCACAGACAATTCCTACTATCTAAAACACCTCTATACCGGAGAATATAACGGCGCCGGCAGCATTTTTCTTGACAGCCGCAATTCTTCGGACTTTTCAGATCGCCATACCATTGTTTATGGGCATCATATGCAGAATGGCTCGATGTTCTCCTCCCTAACTGACTATAAAAAGCAGGACTACTATGAGGCTCACCCCATCCTGTATCTGATGACACCAGAGAAAAACTATGAGATAAAGGTATTTGCCGGGTATGTAGCAAGCACCAAAGACGATGCGTGGCAGATTACCTTTGATAGCGAGGAAAGCTTCCAAGCATGGATTGGAAGAGCGATAGAAAAATCCACCTTCAGCAGCAACATCACGCCCGCAGTCACAGACCGCATTATCACGCTTTCGACCTGTAGTTACGAGTTTGACAATGCGCGATATGTACTGGTAGGAATTTTGAACGGATAATAGAGAGCCGCTTGCAGAAATGCTGGCGGCTCGATTACATAGAAAATCCGAAGGGCAATACCTCAAATGAGATATTGCCCCAGTAGTTTGTATTAAGCGCTGTTGCTCAGGTTAAAGAGCTGTTAGTTTATGCCGGGCAATATGCCTCATACCATATGCGCCAGCCCTCACTGGTTACAGTGTACTCGTTGAACCAGCTGGTATATGTTTCCTCTAAATCGCCCCACACTTGAACATAATAGGTGCGTCCACCGTCGATCCGCTGGATTTCGCAATCCGTCTCGTCCCAACTATCACCCATTCCAGAATAAAGGCTGCTTCCATTGCTTACGACACCAGCCCACAGGTCGCGTTTATGGAACTCGCTGTAGGATACATTCCCGGTGATGTAACAACGAATTGTTGTAGCATTGGGATAATAATAGCCGATGGTTTGATAACGATATACAGTGTGGGTTGCACGAGGAGAAATTGCACTTACAGAACCGCTCGTATCTTCATCATATCTTTCGGAAGCGACAATAGCTGCATAACTTTCTTCTGCAAGGCGATTGTTTTCTGCAAGAGCTGCCTGCCCTGCAACCAGTCGTTCCTCTAAAGCGGCCAATTCCGCCTCTTCATCTTCAGCAGATACAACGGAAGTGCGCTGTTTGGACTCTACTGTAATTGTAACGCCATATTTCTCGCCTAAAGCGGCTACTTTGTCTGCAAAGTCGCTCTCCGCATCTGCCGCAAAAGCGGTAGTAGCTAAAGACATCATCAGGCAAAGTACAAGCGTCGCACTCAGCCAGGTCCTAATTTTTTTCATACTTGTTCACCTTTTTTCGTCGAATTCTTGAAACAATGCAGTAGGCAGCGCTTAATACAAATACTACCAAAGGAATTGCTATAAACCATCTGGCGTTTTGAATCAGATCAAAAAAGGTTATTGGTGCTGATGTTATCTCGACATTAGCTGGCCCAGAGACACCTCCTGTAGAAGAAACCGATGTGTTGCTTATTGTGTATACCTGCAGCCCTATGGCGATACCTACAATGATAAAGGTAAGGATAAGCGAGACAATGGAAACCGTCCTGGCAATGCCATATTTCCGATTGGCTTGATATTCAGGATCATTTTTATATGAGGAATTGTAATCGGCGGCCATTTGACTTGCGGCCCCCATTCGAGTCAAGATTTCGTTCTCGGTTTCACCGTTGCTCAAAGCATATTCAAATTCGCCCATAAGCCCTTCGACAATACGCTTCTTTGTTTTGCGGTCAACACGCAGATGCCGTTTGACTTGATTGGCATATTTTTCTAATGAGTTCATCAGTGCTCCTCCTTGCGGTTCAGGAAATAATTCACGGATTTTGAAAATTCAGCCCAATAAGCTTTCATTGCTTCAAGCTGCTGTAGTCCTTTTTCAGTAATGTGAAAATCCTTTTTTTGCTTTCCGTTGGGTACGGACTTTATATAACCAGCATCTTCAAGCCTGTAAAATACAGGATATACAGATCCTTCACGAGCACCTGAAAAGAACGGATTGCCTTCAGTGTTTAGAATTGTCATAATCTCTCCGCCATACATCGGCTTTGCAGAGAGAAGCGATAGAAATATCATTTCAAGCGTTCCACGCTTGAGTTGCTGCAAATAGTGATCTCCCATTCAACCAACTCCTTAGTCATACTTATTAGTGTCACTAAGAAAATTATACTATGCCAAGGTTGCAATGTCAATATCTATTCAAAAAACGCCTGATATTTACGAGGTCCCTGTTTCCCTGCTTACCAGACTCAGACTTTATATTCCGTGTTTTTAAAATATGGTATTGACAAAACTGTTTTAACTGTATATACTGTACCTATACAGAAAACATAAGGGAGGCGATTTGGTGAATGTATTCATAGATAATAAAAGTGGCGCGCCTATCTATGATCAAATATATACGCAAATCAAAGAGCAAATAATAAACGGCACTCTTCAGGAAGACGATCCGCTGCCTTCGATCCGTAATTTAGCGAAAGATTTGAGGATTAGCGTGGTAACGACCAAGCGGGCGTATGACGAGCTTGAAAAAGAAGGATTTATCTATACCATAGCGGCCAAAGGCTGTTTTGTAGCGGCAAAGAATGTTGAACTATTGCGCGAGACAAATCTGAAAAAGATTGAAGAGTATATGGAGCAGATCGCCCGGCTGGCTGTCTCTTGCAACCTGACAAAGAAAGAGATTCTTGAAATGTTCGACTATATGATGGAGGAATAAAACGATGAACGCTCTTGAAATTAGAGATTTATGCAAATCATATCCCGGCTTTTCACTGCAGAATTTGACCCTTACACTGCCCCAGGGCTGCATTATGGGACTGATTGGTGAAAACGGGGCAGGCAAAAGCACGACCATTCGATTGATTCTCGAAATGGCACAGAAAGATTCGGGAAGTATCCGGATTCTTGGAAAAGACAATACTGAAAATATTTCTCTTGCGAAAGAGGATATAGGTGTTGTACTTGATGAGGTTGGATTTCCGGAATGCCTGACCGCACAACAAGTCGGAAACATTATGAAAAATACTTACCGCAACTGGGATATGGATGTATATAAAAAGTATATGAAAGAACTGGCATTGCCAGAAAACAAAGAATTCAAAGAGTTCTCACGCGGTATGAAAATGAAGCTGGGTATCGCAGTGGCCTTGTCTCATAATCCGAAGATTCTGATTTTGGATGAGGCGACCAGCGGACTGGATCCGGTGATCCGGGACGAAGTGCTGGATATCTTCAGTGAATTTACGCGGGATGAAAATCACGCAGTTTTGATGTCGTCTCATATTGTGAGCGATCTCGAAAAAATCTGTGATTATATCGCCTTCCTCCATAAGGGAAGATTACTCCTCTGTGAAGAAAAGGACAGGATCATGGAGGAGTATGGGATTTTACGCTGCTCCGCAGATCAGTTGGCAGAACTCGATCCGGCTGCAGTGAAAGGAAAAAAGGAATCCGCATACGGTGTTGAAGCCATTGTAGAGCGGGACAAAGTTCCGGCGGCGCTGCAGCTGAGTCCCGTTGATATCGAACAGCTGTTTATTTTTATGGTTAAGGAGGCCAATTAAGATGAAAGGATTACTTCTGAAAGATTTTTATATGGCGATGAAATATTGTCGCGCATATGTTGTGATTGCAGTTGTATTTTCTCTTTTGTCAATCTGGGGCAATACTTCATTCCTGCTGGCGTATCCCGTATTATTGGCAAGTGTTATTCCTGTTAACCTGATATCCTATGATGAAAAAAGCAGGTGGAGCAGATACTGCGGTGTTTTTCCATATTCCAGGCAGCAGCTTGTGTCGGTCAAATATCTGATGGCGTTAATTTTCCTTGCTTTTGCGATTGTACTCGTATTGATCGGTCAGATTGCGAGAATGTTACTAAACAATACCTTTGATGTGAATGTAGTGATTTCTTTAGTCGCATTGTTACCGGCGATGGGAATTTTGGCCCCTTCTTTGATGCTCCCTGCTATTTTTAAATTCGGAGCAGAAAAAGGCCGTGTCGTGTTCTATGTGATTATTTGTGGATTTTGTGCTGCCTTTGGAGTCCTTGGCGCTATTGGAGAGGAAGCGGATTTAGCCAATCTGATGATATCCATGCAGTCATGGCTCATTCCAGTCATTACTTCTGTATCCGTTGTTCTGCTGGCAGCATCGTGGCTTCTTTCCATAAAGGTATACAGGAAGAAAGAGATATAAGATGAGCATGGTTATACCGGTTGGTGGTATCAGAAAGAAAATGCTGATTCGGCATTTTCTTGATGTAGGGGCGACATCTCCTGAGACTGCACAAACATTGCATGACATTGGTGTGTGGAAGGGTATTGGGCTTGTTTTCGATAAATTAGAGCGAAAAGGCATCATAGTTTGTTGCCCGGACGGAAGGTATTATATCGACAAAAATAAGATCTCATAATAAAGGGGTAGAAAAAAGCAATGAGCGATAGATTCAAGATAGCATATTCTCAGAATTCATTTGGTTCAACGATAGAAATTTTAGTGGACAGGGAAACTGGCGTAAATTATATCTGGAGGCGCTCGTGCAATGCGGGTGGAATGACACCCTTGCTGGGAGCGGACGGACGGCCAGTCATTTCGGTAAAGGATGAGTGCGATGAAAAATAATCATTGTTGTCCTAAATGTGGATCAACAGAGATCAAACGCATTCCTGATAACGGCAGGTATGCGAGCGGGAATAATATCTATACGACCACAGTTACTTTGTTCGGAAAAATCCCTGTTATCCGCTATGTATGCTGTAACTGCGGTTATGTAGAGAACTGGGTAGAAAATCAAGAAGATCTGAATAAAATTCGTAATTCTTTTTAAGGAAAGTCGAGAATGATATGAAGGAAAATGAAATGGTAAACAGCGAGGAATTCAATCAACAAAAAAGTGAAGATTCCGTTGATACCGATCCGAACGGAACGATCCATAATGAGGATTTAGATTCGGATGAGGTGGTATCACTCATGATGTTATTAGGACTCTTATAACCCGAAAAAGCGGCGATTCAATTGTGCATGGATAAATTCAGCCAAACATCTTGCAAAATCAAGTGAAGTCCGCTATAATAATAACATCAGTATCAGTAATTGCTTTTTAGCGATTAGAGTTTTCCGGTTACACAGCGTCTGAGAGTATTGGCTTTCAGGCGCTTTTTTTGTTTCTACTGCCTCTCATCAATAAGAGGCACAGAACCAGTTTCGCGGAGGAGTGGACATTCCGTCCGCCTTTACAATTTAATACTTTGACTCCAATTGAGTCACAAAGGCACTCAGAGAAAGAAATTTCTTTGGGTGCTTTTTTTATATAGATCTGGAGTCGATACAGGCTCCCCCTATCCTTTGTTCCGGGGAGCCTTTTGGCTTATCCCGTTTACATATATAAAATTCAAGCGCTGAGCGCAGAAAGGAAATGTTTATGACGCTATATTTAGACGCAAGAACAAACTGCTCTGACCTGATGGTTGACTTTATCGAAGTTCAGCTATCAAACGGAGAGGTCGTATCTCTCAACTGGGATGAAAGCGGAATTGACCGTGATAATGCCGGATTTAGTGCCCGATATAAGGGACTCTACTTCGATGAAGAGTACGCCGATGGACGGTTAGATGATCTTCGGGAAATGAAGATTCAGACGGTTCAGGTATATACGGAGCTGGGTGTTCCCGTAACATTCCAAATTGACGAGATGCTTTTTGTGGATGCAGAAGAAGAGCTTCGGTTCAAATCACCTTCCTATGAAGAACTGGAGGTGGAGTGATGGCGGCCAAATTACAAAACTCAAAATCTGCGAAAGATGAGTTGCGGGAGGTGATTCGGTCTCTTGGCACAACGATGGGGCTGAACAATGCGTTCACCAAATTTCTGGAACTGACCGCCACAGCCTTAGGTGCCGAACTGGATCCTGTCAACGCCAAAGTGCGTGATCAGCAGTATGAAGATGCTCAAAAAGGCTTGAAGCCAGATGAGCTATCTGAGTTTGCCCGGATGACAGCGCTGATGTGGCTGTCTGTACTCGAACATCAGGAAGAACCGATAGATATCCTTGGAGATATTTATCACAGTCTGCGCCTCAATAATGAATGGAACGGACAGTTTTTTACTCCGGATGATGTTGCGAGGATGATGGCTATGATCGTTAATCCTGTTTTGGAACAGGGTGATTCCCAAGACTATCTGACACTCAATGAACCGACCTGCGGTTCCGGTACGATGGTCATTGCGAGCATTTGGGCAATGAAGAAACACGCCTTCGATTATCGGAATAAAGCCTTCTTTGTGGCGCAGGACATTGATATCCGCTGTGTGTGGATGGCATATATCCAGCTGACTCTATATCAGATTCCGGCTGTAGTCATCCATAGCAACACACTGACGATGGAAGAATGGTCATACTGGTATACGCCATATGCCGCGCCTTTCCTCCTGAAACAGCAAGGTGATGAGATGGAGGTGGCAGGATGAACCGAGAACCCAATCAAGTTTATCTTGATGTGTCGCTTGCGTTGGCATACGCTGAACTTTTAATGTCAGAAGAACTCAAGCAATCTGTTTGGGAACTGAGGCTTACGGGACTGAGGCGGCTGCAGGCGCAGCTGACATATTATGAGAAGCTCGGGTATAACCGATCCCTTTTAGAAGCAATTTCTGAAAAGAAATCGCAGATGATTTTGCAGGTTTCTTCTCAGACTGAGTTTGACAAGGTGATACGCCCACGAGCGCCGCGTTTTGACGGAAACAAGCTCATTCCGGATGAACATAGCATTCCAGAGGAAGAACTGATCTGCTGGTGCGAGACATCTCTGCGAGGGCCGCTCAATGAGTATGGATTTCTCCGGTATATGGAAGTGTTTCGGCAGGTATTCCCTGAAAGCAGCAAAGAAATTGACATGAGGGAAAGCCTATGAAAATTTTGTCCTTTGGAGCCGGAATGCAGTCAACTGCACTCGCTCTTATGAGTTGTGAGAATGTGTTTGCGAATTCAGACGGTAAGGAATTACCATATCCCCTGGTTCCGATCTACGACATCGTGATTTTCTGCGATTTGGGTTTGGAGCCGGTATGGGTACGCAAGCAGGCGGATTTTGTCCGCAGAGCCTGTGAAACGGCAGGGATCCGATATAAAGAACTGGATGCTCCGCTGTATCAGGATCTGATGCGTGACTTTGGAAAGAAGCGTGTTGTCAGTATCCCGTGGTGGACGATTGACGAAAAAGGACATAAATCTAAATTCCCACGCAACTGCACGCTCGATTACAAGGTTCAGGTGATTTCAAAGTATGTCCGCTGGGAGCTACTTGGATACCAAAAGCACCAGCGGCTGCGCAACGAGGATAAGAAGGCTCACGAGATGCACTTGGGGTTTAGCTTTGAAGAAAAGAAACGCTGCAAAGAAAGCCCTAATCCAATGTTCGTAAATAAGTTTCCGCTTGTCGATATGAAGCTGGAGCGTAAAGACAACTATGCCTACATTAAAGATGTGTGGGGACTGGATACGAAGGCATCTGCTTGCTGCTTCTGTCCGTTTCATCGAAACTACTTCTTTGAGCATCTAAAACACAATGAGCCGTCAACTTACGGGAAACTGCTCGCTGTGGATAAATTGCTTGAAGAGAATACGCCCAAACCACCGACTGAATCGAAACTGTATATCTCTCGTAGCCGGAAACGACTGTTGGAGCTTACTGCCGAAGACTGTAACGATGCGGAATGCTTTCTGTATCATGGAAATTCGGTATGGAACGGTTTTTAAGGGAGGTGCGAGCGATGGAGAAAATCGTCATTGTTGTAGAAAAAGGTATGGTGCAGAGTGTTTACGGCACTCACCCATACCAAACTGACATTGAGATACTTGATCTCGACTGTACGGATCCTGAATTTGAGCATATTTTACGGGATCGTCTGCAGGAAGTGGAGCAAGTACTCTGCAAAATTTATTGAAAGGAGTTTGCGCTATGAGTGCGAATAAGTACAAAACCAATCATGAGCGAATGCTTGAACTGATTGAAAAATTGAATGAAGCGGATATCGCTTACTACCGGGATGACAACCCTATAATGAGCGACCGTGATTATGACATCCTGATGGATGAACTCAAAGGGCTGGAGAAAGATACCGGTCTGACCCTTTCCAACTCTCCGACGCAGAAAGTGTCCGGAGAGATTTTGGAGGAACTGACGCCGGTCCGTCATACCCGCCCGATGCTCTCTGCGGATAAAATCAAATCCGTGGATGATTTGATTAAATTCGCAGCCGGCAGAGATGTGCTGCTGTCCTGGAAGATGGACGGTCTGACGCTGGTGCTCCGTTATGAACACGGTCAGCTGGTGCAGGCAATCACCCGGGGCCGCGAAGGTATCATCGGAGAAGATGTCACGCATACGGTGCGTACTTTTCTTAATGTGCCTCTCTCCATACCGATACAGGAATCTTTTGAGGTGCGTGGTGAAGGCGTCATTTCGTGGAATAACTTCAGAAAGATCAATATGAGTTTGGAGGAACCCTATTCCCATCCGAGAAATTACGCTTCCGGCAGTGTGCGCAAGCTGGATGCCGGCGAGGCGAAGGACCGGCTTCTTGAGTTCTGGGCCTTTGATTTGGTCAGTGACTATTTGGAGCCGAAAAGCAAAGTCAGCCAGCAGGAGTTTCTGAAGCACAACGGCTTTTCCGTTGTTCCATATATCTACATCGAAGCAGGTACAAGCGAGGAGATGATCCGGAATGCCGTTGCGACAATGGATCCGAAACATTTTGCGTATCCTGTGGACGGCCTGATTATGGAGTACGAGGATATTGCCTACGGAAAGAGCCTGGGTGCAACAGGACATCACGAAAACAGGCTGATTGCATTCAAGTGGGAAGATGAGTTACACGATACCAAGTTTCTGGGTGTTGAGCTCGCTACCACAAGAACCGGTATGGTAAGCATAACAGGGATTTTGGAGCCTGTGGTGATTGACGGAACAGAAGTCAGCCGTGCGTATCTGCATAATCTGGACAACTTTGAAAAGTATGAATTCGGAATCGGAGATACGGTGAAGGTCTATAAAGCCAATATGATTATCCCTCAGATTGCTGAAAATGTGACGAAGAGCGGAACCTATACGCTGCCGAGAAAGTGCCCTTGCTGTGGTGAACCACTTACGGTAAAAACCACAAGCGGCGGAACAAGGCAGCTTTACTGTGAGAACGATCATTGCGCAGCTAAACTCGTCCAGAAATTTGCCCATTTCTGTGAGAAGACCCGTATGAATATTGAAGGGCTTTCCGCAACAACGCTGGAAAAGTTCATCAGCAACGGGTGGATTCATAATTTTGGCGATCTGTACGAACTGGAGCAGCATCGTGAGGCAATTATCAACACGGAAGGTTTCGGCGTAAAGTCCTATGAGCGTCTGCAGGCAGCTATCGAAAAGAGCCGCCATTGCACGCTGGCAAAATTTATTGCCGGTCTTGGCATTCCAATGGTGGGAAGACACGCTGGCCGTGATCTTGACAGATACTTCAATGGTTCCTGGGTGGCCTTTGAAAAGGCAATTCAGGATGGCTTTGATTTTACACAGCTGCCGGATTTCGGAGAAACAATGAACAACAACATTTACGAGTGGTATGCGGATACCGATGAGGCAAAGCTTTGGCGTCCGCTGCTCGAAAAAATTGATTTTATTAAGGAGAATCACGATATGAATATCAATGCAAATAACCCTTTTAATGGGAAAACAGTGGTCGCAACCGGAAAGCTTGAAAAGTATACCCGTGAAGGTATCCAGATGAAATTGCTGGAGCTGGGGGCACATCCCACAAATTCGGTTACAAAGAAAACGGATTATCTGATCGTTGGCGAAAAAGCTGGCAGCAAGCTTGCAAAAGCACAGCAGCTGGGTGTGAAGACGCTGACAGAGCAGGAATTCGAGGAAATGATTGCCGAATAAGGCGATACAACAGTGGCGGAGTGGGAAACTGCTCCGCCATTTCATTTATGGAGGACTGACTATGAACAAGAAAACATTGGAAATTACAGGGTATCCTTTGTACCCTATTACGGTCGGATATTCAGCGTTTATCCGTGAGACAAATGGAATGCGCCGGACAAGTACCGTTTTGAGTATGGAGATGATTTCTCGGACTGAAATTCAGTTTGAGACCTGTAACACAAATTATTACCTGCATATCATTTCACAGGAGGTGACGGTATGAGCAGTGAGATCTTTTACGATAAAGCATTTATCCGTGTGGAAGAAAAGTACATTCCGGTAGTCAATCACGGTTCGTCCAACTGCTTTGAGTTTGACAGCAGAGGACGCGAGATTCCGGAAAAAACCTGGTCGGTGTTGAATCATCCTTATATGGAACGAATGCTGTTTACCGCTGATGAGATACAGGAAATCGCTGATTTCTATGAGGAGATCAGCATGAGCAATCGTGGCGGTACTAAAAAGAGCAGGAACCGGTCTTTTGAGGAGAATGAGTTTCGCCGCTGGATTCTGGCCGGAATGAAGTCGGCTCATACCGTGGAGGAATATGTGGAGTTTGGCAATCGGGTAATTGTTATTGATTACAGCGAAGATCGCTGGATGAAATACTCTGTTCCGACAACGGATGCACTGCTGGACAAAATTCAGGAGCTTGCGGATCGTCAGATTACCGTTGGTTTTTGGGATAATCGCCATGTGAACCGTCCAAGTATGCGGCGCAGCGAGAGGCAGACATTTGATTTTAGTTCCTTGCCGGAATATTATGTCTTGCTTGGAAAACAGGGCTATTTTGTCAAACGCAGCAGCAGACGGATATGGTTCGCTCGAAATGTGCAATCCACCCACTCCGCTATCCGTAAATTCAAAACGGAAAAAGCGGCGCAGAAATATTTGACCGACAATCAGAAGTTCTTTTCCAAGTGCGCATTCACGATTGAATGTGTACAGAACGGGGGTGCCTCTGAATGAAAGAGTCAAAAGAGGATCGTTTTTGCCGTGTGGCAGAAGCGCGTGTCAATAAAATCATTAAGATGATGCGCCTGCTTGGAAACTGTTCAAACAACGCAGTCTATGCGTTTTCGCCTGAGCAGGTGGAACAAATCTTTGAAACTCTGCAATTTGAGCTGAAGCAAGCTCGCAACCGATATATTCAAACCACAAAAAAGCGATTTTCTTTATCTGACGATAGTGCTGATCATAACTATCCCAGTTTGGAACTGCTTTTACCAGACGGAACCAGTCTGACAGCAAAAGCAATTGATGACGAGAAATTCCCGGCTATCAATATTTACTGGGATGGAGCTGAATGCGAGTCTTATGAGGAAGTCGCTTTCGTTGAGTACAATCCCGAACGCAGCCCCTGCCACAAGGTCTGTATCGGAGCTTATCAGTCGGATCGAGACGACACAACTTATTACCAGCCATATATGGCAGAAAGGAATACAGATGAATTATAACAAACACACCGCGCTACGCCTTGAATGGTCTGAGGTCGGTCCTATTGCTTCTAAAGCAATTGCTGATATTATCGGCCGTTCCATCACTTGCATAGGAAAAAGGGACGATGAGACTTACTGGGAGATTCAGTTTGTCGATTATCAGATGCCGCTTTCGGAGAAATTCAAAATACTGGAACGCATCGGTGTCGCGAAAGAACAGCAAAAAGAGTACGAATCGACTATCGCAACCAGCCTGTTTATGGAGGCGTCAAAGAAGCTATTACGCTATGCTTTGAAGATTGAATATGCTGAAGAGATTATCTCTCCATGCTATCTGTGGTTGGTAGGCGTTGAGGAAAAGGATGAGGTGCATCCGCTATTGCTGGAACTTGGAAATCTGAGTCTCAACCTTGAAGAAGTCAAAAGCAAACAGGAACTTATCTCCTATCTGATGGAGCATGGTCCAAATCATTCTTCCTTGATGGATTTCTGCGAAGAATATCGGGATAGATACGGGAATGAGCTTTGCTGGTTATACCCGATTTCTGACGGAAAACATCTTGGCACCTTTATTGTATTGGTCAAAGAAGGTATCTTGAGCCTTCCCTATGATGATGCCGACAAAGATGATTATGAACTGTTCTGTATGGAGGATATCACATTTTTCGATTTCGATTCCATCAGTTATTTCATTGATGATTGGCATCTTTTCGACCAGGATCTGTTACAGGCAATGTATGCCATAAAACACTATCTTCAAAAACAGGAGGAACAAAATGAAAAACAATATTGAATGGATCATACATCTCTGCGCCAACGGTAACTGCGATGAGTGCGGGAAACGGGAAGAAGGATTTTTGCCGTATACCTGCAATGCGCATACACACGGTATGGAACGGTATGGACATATGGATTTTCAACTGGTACTGAATATGAAAGCGGCGGAAATTGGACGCATTCTGAATACCTTTGGTTTATGGGTGCAGTCCGGCAGACGATTCAAAGCCGGCGATATGGTATCAGACATCTATCTGGACTGTGATGTGCGGTTGGATGAATTTGAAGAGACAGGCCGCAAAGTTTTGCGTGTCATCATTCCTGATGCCGAGAATCGCTTCCCGGAGGATGAGGACTGTATGGAAGTATACCGTCTTCAGCGGCTGGAAACAGACGACCTCTGGAGAAAGGACGGTACAGTCTCGTGAAGGTTACAATCTATCAAATCGTACCGGAACTGGATAATGATTATATGATGTTTCGGGATTTTAGAAATCTGTGCATTGCCTGCGGCGGCGAATTGCCAGCCGAATGCTATGAGGCGGTGTACACAGGAGAAGTCAATGCGGTCACGCTTGAAGATGTGTATCGGATTTTCAATATAGAACATCCCAAAGGCTTCCGGGGGCATTCATTGTCCCCGTCGGATGTCGTGGAAATCTATGATTTCGCAGAGGAAAGCAGTTTTTATTATTGCAATCCGGCAGGTTTTTTGAAAATCCCGTTTGACAAGAAGAAAGCGTTTTCGGAAATCCAAAACCACGATTATGAGCAGTGTGAAATCATTCGCTGCGGAAATTTTTCCATTGTGTTTTTAGGAGCACAGGGAATGCAAAGCGCACACTGCTCAAAAGTAGTCCTAACTCGCTGCAAATACAGTAAATCACAACTGGGCTACAGACTCAGATATTTCCCGTGGGGTGAGGATGGTTATCAAGATAAAGAATTCTTGTCTCGTCCGAAAGTGCTGTATGTGGAAAGCGGCTTCAAAAACATTCCAGTTTCAGCTTTTTATGAACGAACAGATGAAATACAAAAGAGCTGGCCAGGAAGGTTTAGCGATGATTGCTTGAAACTTGCAGAAAAATGGTGCCGTGAAAACGGATACCGGTACTCGTATTTGCTGTAAAGCCACAGAAAGGATGAGCGATGAAAGAATTCTTATTAAAAATGATCCCCATAAAAACCACGGACCGATTCCCGTTTCGATGCAGGCAATGCGGCGCTTGCTGCCGAAGAGTGCGTGAAAGCGTACCGCTGGAGAGCCTGGATGTATTTCGTCTGGCAAAATTCTTCAGGGACAGCGGTGCAAAGATTTGGTCGATAGATGATGTTCTGGCTGAATACGCCGAGCCGGTACTGCTACACGAGTCAGGATATTTGGCATTTATGCTCAAGACGGTTGGCGAAGATGATGCGTGCATATTTTTGAAAGACAACAGATGCACCATTCACGATGTAAACCCACGAGCTTGTCGTACATACCCGATTTCGATAGGACCGGACGGCAAAGGCGGCTATGAACAATTTATCAGTATGGAGCAGCCTCATCATAATAACGGTCCGCAGATGTCGGTCAAAAAGTGGGTACAAAGGCGTTGTTCCAAACAGGACTTTGCGTTTTGGGACGAAGAATACGACACCGTAAAAGAGATCGCACAGTTGCTTGAAAGAGTGCCGGAATGCGATAAACCAAGAGCGCTGATGCTTTTCATCCGCTATAAATATTCAGATTTTGATTTGGACAAGTCCTTTATCGAGCAGTATAAGCGAAATAATAATCGCTTGATTGCTGCGCTGAGAAGGCTTGCCGGAGAATAATAACGCCATAAAGGCAGAAAGGAAATCACGATGGAAAAACTTGTACTGATCTTTAAGGGCAGAGATGATTGGGACAGACCTGTTTATGAGTCAAATGGCCAGCTTTATGTGGATGTCAATCCGTATAGGAATCGCAGAGCGAATATCCATACGAAATGTGACAACGACTTTTACGGCGAGCCTGATATGCCGATCAGAGATAGCCTGGAGGTAGAATTTGTTCCGAGCCGAGACACTTGGGACTAAACAGGATATAAGAAATCACAGCGAGGCGCCGACTTCCGGCGCCTCCACTATTTGTAGGAGGAACTCCAAAATGAAAGAAAGAAATATAGAACTATTTAAGCAGAGACAGCTTGGGCTTGATGACACCTTCAAGTTTCACTGTACAATGTGTGGCAGATGCTGTATTAACCGAGAGGATATTCTTTTGCCGCCGAGAGATCTTTATGCTATGGCAAAAGAACTAAACTTTACTTCCAAAGAGTTTTTTGATAAATACTGTGAGGTATTTATTGGCTCCGATACCAGAATACCTGTTGTCAGGTTAAAACCGGTTGGTTCCGTCAAAAGATGCCCACTGCTGAAAGATCGAAGATGCTCCGTTCATCAAGCAAAACCGACCGTCTGTGCATTGTTTCCGATTGGCCGTTTTATGCTTTCAGAAAAGTCTGAAGGCAAACTGACAAAGCAGAAAACCGGATACTTTTTTGTGAATCCGGGCTGTGGAGATGATTCTGAAACACAGACCGTTCGCGATTGGCTGAACGCATTCGGCATTCCACTGGAGGATCCGTTTTTCAAAGTTTGGCAAGACGCGCTTATCAATTTGTCGATGGAAATGCAGAGAATTGAAAAAAGCGTTGGCGGTGAGTTGATGGACGATATTTGGAGTATGGTTTTTTGGGTTATGTACATTGACTATGATATGAAAAAAGACTTTATGGAGCAGTTTACAGAAAAGCAGTATAAGATGATTGCGCTGTTGAAGGCGTTGCCGCTCCCGAAAGGTGGTAAAAAATAATGGACGAAAATCGCAATCAAAATCAGATCATCCGAAAAGATGCCAGGAGCTGTTTTGTAGAAAGCTTGAGTGACGCATTTGAAATCGGAAAAGTGCATCTCGCATTTGCTACCTATGACCTGACGAGACCGGCAGGTCAGCGGCAGACCAACAACATTCATATCTATATTGCCGTGGATGAGTTTTTGGATTTATGCCGTAAGATTGAATGCGGTGAACTTAGGTATATGCTGCAAAACAAAAAACAAAACAAGGATATGACTCCCCTGTATCAGTGCCTTGGCGGTACATCTGCAGAAAAATTGGCAAAATACGGTCGTTCCAGAAAAGACGGGATGAGCCTGTCCAGAACAGCAAAGCTTATATGCGGCACAAAAGCAGATTTTCTGTTTGTCGCAGACAGCGGACCGGGACAAACTGATGCCAAAGGGCTTATCGTTCCGAAGTTCGGTAACAAACCCGAAAACCATGTTTCCATCTCTATGAGTTTCGAGTCATTCAGTGAAATGATGCTGTTGACAAAGGAACATTTCAGAGCTTGGTTATCTGCTTGGTATTCTTTGAAAATACAGTCTGCAGGGAATCAGAAATCGTTTTATTCCTCAGACGAGCAGACATCGGAGAACGATTTTGCGGAGGACTATGGTTCACAGCCAATGTTCTAAAGTACTATATCGCAGCGCAGTCCTTTTGAGGATTGCGCTGTTTTTTTGTAATGCAAAGAAAATAAAACCACCTGCTATGCAGGTGTGTTCCCAGTCAGCTTTAGCTTCAAGCAAAAACCTCCTATGTTATAATAAGTGCAGGTTCGCCAACCGCACAAATAAACATAGGAGGTATCCAAATGGATAAGAATAGTTTAGCCCATACGAAATGGGAATGCAAGTATCATATCGTATTTGCACCAAAATATAGACGTAAAGAGATTTATAAAAATATACGAGCAGATATAGGACGTATATTAAGTGAATTATGCAAAAGAAAAGGGATAGAGATCATAGCGGCGGAAGCCTGTATCGATCACATTCACATGTTTGTGAGAATACCGCCCAAATATAGTGTATCAGAGATTATGGGATATTTAAAAGGAAAAAGTTCGCTTATGATTTTTGAAAGGCATGCAAATTTAAAATATAAATATGGAAATCGTCATTTTTGGTGTAGAGGATATTATGTAGATACAGTAGGGAAAAATGCAAAAAGAATTGAAGAATATATAAGAAATCAATTAAAAGAGGATCTGGAATACGACCAAATGACGTTAAAAGAGTATATTGACCCGTTCACGGGTGAGCCGGTAGACCCAAACAAGAGAAAGTAACCCTTTAGGGTTCGTTCGGGAATATAGTGCGGAAGGCGGACTATTCAGAGCCTCTTTAGAGGCAAGCAGGTAATGGCGGCTTATAGCCGCAGAGCAAGCCACCGGCTAAGCCGGTGGTCTTGACTATGCCTGAAAATAAACTGTCCCGGCCCGATTTGCATAATCGCTTGGTTCTGACAAAATAAGATGATAGTGTACCTGTTTCGACAAAAGTTCTTATTTCGGAATAAATATCGCTCACATTTCATTTTTGTTCCGAAACGGGAACGGAATATTGACAAAGAGAATAGGCTGTGCTAAAATGGGAACACTAATATAGGAGGTGATCTCATTGGTACAACGAAAAGAATATTTAGATCAGCTCATCAATTGGAAAGATGAACAGGTTATCAAAGTGGTGACAGGCATCCGCCGCTGCGGAAAATCTACACTTTTGCTTCAGTTTCAGCAGTGGCTGAAGGAAAACGGAGTCACAGACGAGCAGATCGTTTCCGTCAACTTTGAGGAACTGGAATACGAAGAACTGCTTGATTATAAAAAGTTGTATCAGTATCTCAAAGAGCGTTTGGTAAGCGGGAAAACCACATATATTTTTCTCGATGAGATCCAGAAAGTTTCTTCCTTTGAAAAGGTTGTAGACAGTTTGTATGTAAAGCCGAATGTCGATCTGTATATCACCGGCTCCAATGCGTATATGCTTTCAGGAGATTTAGCAACACTTTTGACCGGCAGATATGTGGAGATCAAAATGTTGCCGCTGTCCTTTGGGGAGTTTCTTTTCATGACGGGGTTAGAGCCGGAACAGGGATTTCCTGAATATTTAAGAAGCGGCGGTATGCCGTATATTGCCGCCATGAATCGCACCGATGAAAAGGTAAGCACCTATTTAGAGGGAATTTACAACACGGTGATCGTAAAAGATATTGAGGACCGGCAGGCAAGAAAGGAAAGTGATCCTTCCAAGCGGAAAATCACCGATATAGCGTTACTCAAGACAATTGCAAAGTATCTTGCCAGCGTAATCGGTAATCCCGTATCGGTCAGAAGTATCACGGACTATCTGATCTCAAACGGAAGAAAAATCTCGCCCAATACCGTAAATGACTATGTAGAAGCCTTAACGGAGTCCTTTATCTTTTACCCGGCGGAGCGTTTTGATATTGTGGGAAAACAGCTGCTGAAGGCAAACCGAAAAATGTATATCGTTGATCTTGGACTGAGAAATCATATTCTTCCGCGCAGAAGTTATGATCTTGGTTTTTCTCTTGAAAATATGGTTTATTTTGAACTCCTGCGTCGGGGTTATAAGGTGACGATAGGCAGGGTTGGAAATACAGAGGTTGATTTTGTTGCTGAAAAGCAGGGCGCATATGAATATTTCCAGGTTACAGCAGATATGACGGCAAAGGAAACTTTTGACCGGGAAATCAGACCGCTTGAAAACATCCGGGATAATTATGAAAAGACGATACTAACAATGGATCGGCTGACGCCCGGCAATTATAACGGGATCCAGGTGCGGTATTTACTGGATTGGCTGATAGGGACAAAGAACTGAATAAGGCACACTGCGGCATTTCGCATAGCTGCTTGGTTTTACAAAAAATCGGGCAGCTATGTTTTTTATGGCAGATGCAGCGCAGTTCTTTCAAGAATTTCACTGTTTTTTGCGTCTGAAAATGAAATGTCCTATAAAATGGCAAGGGTTATGCCGATGACACGAAAATCCAACTGTGATATACTATTATCGTCCACACTTAGGTCTTGACCACTTCGGTTATAAAACCGAAAAAATATATAAAGGAGTGTGCGATATGAAATATTGTCCTTATTGCGGTGCATCCGTTGTGGATGACACCGTTTCTTTTTGCTCTGAATGCGGTAAGAGCTTGAGCCTTGCTGCTAAACAGCCTGAGGAAAAAGAACATTCAAAATCTACTAAAAAACCTACTAAGAAAAAGGGCTCCGGCACCGCGCCGCATCTGAAGAAAAAGAAACCAAAAAATTCAAATCCGGATCCGCTGGAATCTTCAGAAGAAGAGACAAAGGCGGAGGACGGATATGACGGTTACTATGATGACATTGTTCCGACTGATACCGGGAAACCACGCGAAGGTGTAGATTGGGTTCTGATGAAGAAAATCGGGCTGATAGGAGCAGCGGTTGTGGTTATTATCTGCCTGTGTATAGCGGCTATGTACTTACTTTGATGTTGCAGTTTTTCCTCGTGATTCGTGTAATAGAATAAAACACGCAATGAGGTGAGGAAATGTATATTTCAAAAGGTACGGTTATCAGTCCTTCCACAGAGGATTTGTTGTTTGTGGTACGAGGCGGAGTCAAATTTCAGTTAACTGATCAAGAGGCAGCTTTATGGCTGAACGGCAGGTTTCAGTTTATCAACGAGAAAACGGAAGATGAGCGGCGCTGTCTAAAAAAATTAAAAAGAATGGGGCTTGTCGAAACTTCTCAAAGTCAGTCTGAAGTCGAGAAGTATCGGATACTGACGCAGTGTGTGCTATGCCCGGCGGTTCCAAAGAGAATTCGTCATCGTACCACAAGAAAAGAGAGAGAAATGCTTGATTGGCTGATAAAAGCAGAGCTGCATTTGACGGTCGCAGAGCTTGTCTGCCTGAATGAGAAAGGTATTTCCCCTACGGAGGATCTGCTGTACTCCTATAACAGGCAGGCGCTTACGGAGGCAATCTATCTGGATCACAGCATTCAGGATAATGTCTTGGAAGCACAGATGGAACATTCTCCTGCCAGAGATGTAACGGTGGCAACAATTTTAAGCCTTCTTAGGAAAAAGAGAATTTTGTTGCTGTGAGGTGATATAATGAAAGAAAGATTTAAACGATTGCCTGAGGCACTGCAAAAGCAGGTGATCTACCGCCTGGGCGCAGGGGCGATTTTTTTACTGTGTACCATTTTGATATTGATTTTTTTCAGGGATATCTATCTTTTGCTACCGGCCCTGTGTTTTGCTGTCTTTTTTATTTTGAATGGTTTATGGGTGTTCTTTGAAACTGACGCAGGGAAATATGTGGTAATTGAAGGACGCTGCACAGGAGTTGAAAAAACACCGCTGCGTAAGCGTATCAAAAACATTCACATAGAAACAGACGATATTACAGTCAAAGTTATTGTCAAGCAGCGAATGAAGCAGCTTGCCATCGGAGATAATATAAGGGTGTATGTTTTCGAGAAAACTCCGGTGTACGACCAGGAACAATGCAAATTGCTCTGTTCGTACCTTGCATTGGAAAAGACAAGGAGGGAAAGTGGAAATGGTGACAGCAGAGGATTTGTTGCTGATTCTGGAGGAGATCAAGAACCTGGTTCTGACGAATTCTGATAGTGACGGTAATACGGATTTCGACAGCCAGAAGGTACGAATTGCGCTTGAACTCGCAAAGACAGAACTCATACAGTCTCTGAATTGAAACGGAGGGACGCGACAATTTTTATGCGGCGGATTGACTGGGAGAAACAAGTATGCTATAATACTTTTGATAGTTTCAAGGTTTTCACTCGAAAATCCAAAGTAACAGGTTATCAAAGTGTCAGTTAGCACAGTTGTGCTGATTGGCACTTTTTTTGTTTCTCTTGGTTTCCGCCTGCAAAGCAGGTTGAAATAAATATTTTTTATGCAGGTAGTCCCTGCAAGAAAGGAGTTTTAACAATGATTAAAACCGTAGTAACAGAAGCCATCATTTCCAAAGGTTATGAGGGCGCAGACGCAATCAAAATCATCCAGGGTGAAAAGGGTGACATCGCCAGGTTCCGTATCGGCACAAAGGTGTACGATCCGAAAGCAGATGGCAACAGCCGTTGGTTCAATCTTTCGGTCAAGGCTTTTAACAGTGTATGTGAGCGCATAAAAAAGATGCAGCTCAAGGACGGAGCCTACATCAACCTGAGTGGCAGACTGGATGAAGAAAGCTGGGAAGATCCCAACACGCACGAGAAGAAAAAAGCAATTGTTCTGATTGCGGATGAGGTAGAATACTGCTACGCCGGTAACAACGGCGCCAATAAGCAGAATACCGAATCTGGTAGTCAGGCAGCAGCCCAGCAGACACCTGCCCCGGCACAGAATCAGGCTCCCGCAAATACAGCTTCTGCCCAGGCAGAGGGATTTACAGGCTTTGAAGCCTTTGGCGGGCAGAATGCTTTCTTTGGGTAAGGGGTAACTGACAAATGAATACGGCACATTAAACGCACATAAGTTTCGAGAAATCAGCTTATGTGCGTTTTTTTGTGTCCGGATTTAGGCTCGGAAAGGAAAAACATCAATGAATCAAAAAGAATTCAAACGGCGAATGGCATATGAGGTGCTTATCATCCTGGGAATGCTGGCGCTGCTTACATTCATCTGCCGCTTATGGCCCATTCTGCTTCTTATCATTCTTGGAATTTTTATCGCAGCCATTCGACTGCTGTTTCTCTCGTCCAAGAAAGTGGAAGTGATTGAGCCGATGCCGCAGCTTCCGGAACCTGTAAAGGAACCAACGGAGCGTGATGTCAGGGAACTCGCCTACGCTGTCATACTCAAACGAATTACGGAGCTTGTCACGGATGAGTATCCGGACGCAAGATGGGTCTGGGAGAATCCGAATGCAAAGCAATGTATCCAAAACGGCGAAGAGGTATATGTCCTGCTTAATCGAGCCGGTGGATACCGAAGGGCGAAGGTTGTTATCGCAAATCTTCAGGTGCTGGGCATAAAGTATTGCTCGGCTGAGGAAGGGGATACGCCTGAAAATCAGGAGCTGGATACAGAGGAGCCAGAAGAAACGGATGTTTCTGAAAGTCCTGGAGATTCCGAACCTGAGGAAGAACGCCCTGTCAACTATGAATTGCTGGCGTATGAATGGACTGAAGCGCACATTGTTGAATTAAACGCTCGCTGTAACGAGGCAATTGCTGAGGGAAAAGAGAGCGTGCTGCTAACCGCAGAGGAACTGCCGGTAAAAGAAAGCTGGCCGGATATCTGTAATGAACTGATTCGCGCCGGTATCGAAAATGCTGTTTGTCAGGACGCCGGCATTCAAATCAATCTCACGCACTGAAAGTGCAGAAAGGAAATGACTAATTATGAGTTCAATTAAAATTTTTGATTACTCCCGCACCCTGCCATCCCCTTTTGATACCTTGAAAAGCAAGAAAATCAAGGTATCGTCAACCTATGGAGACGGTACGGAGGCAACGCTGAGTGGATCTGTCATCAAGGCAGTCCACTCGATGATCCGGTATATGGAAGCAATGTCGGAAGGCGCTGTCGGTACACGCGATAATCTGTGTATTGCCGAATACAAATCTGCGGTAAGTCCAGACGCTTATCATCTTGTGATTTATAACAAAGCAACCGGAGCTTTGATGGCGTCTGTGTATGACAAAAGCGTGGAAACCTTTGAGCAGTATTTGGTTGGAAAGAATGGTCGCGACGGCGCGGCCATTTTGACGGCTATGATGCCGGCGTTGCTGGAAGATGAGGAATTCAATTCGCATTTTTTGAGCTATAAGGATCATATGGATAATGGTTATCCGGACCTGGATGCCGCAACGGAGGATATGGCGGTTCTTTGCGATAACGCATATCGCAGGGTCAAAGATGAAACCTGTGCGGCACATCTCAAGGTGAGTATTGATAAAGCTGGTAATGTGCTGAATATCTCATCTACCCAGCTGGATTCCGGCAATTATGAGCCAACGGATGTAGTTGCAGGTGAGTTTACGATTTTTGCCAGCACGCCCCGAGTCACCGTAAAAAAAGCGGTAGAAACGGTTGCGCATAGCAATTTTGTTGGCAAATATCCGCTGGATCCGAGCCGAAAGCTATCTGCGCTGGAGCAGTCACTCGTACCGCAGTTGCCATCCTGGTATATCATCCCGGAAGAGGTGGTAGATATCTGTAAGCACGCCAGTATCACGACCGGTAAACCAACGCAGATGCGTAATTTCTTGCTTCGCGGTCCTGCCGGAACCGGTAAGACAATGGGTGCAAAAGCGATTGCCGCAGGGTTGAATCTGCCGTATATGAAGTACACCTGTTCGGCCGGCACAGAGATTTTCGATTTTATCGGAATGATCTTCCCCGAGACTGATTCGGTTTCTACGGGAGATGCGGAGCTGGACAAAGAGAAGGAAGCGCTGAAAGCAATGGGTGGTATTAACTATGCCAATGTAGCGAAGCTGATGCACTTGCCCGATCTTGACGATATGGATTATGATCCCGCAGGTGTATATCAGACGCTGACAGGCAAAGAAAAAGAAGACGCTACAGCACAGGATTGTATGGCGCTTGTACTCGAAAAGGTTACGGACAAAGTCCAGCAGCTCAGCCGTCGTGCGGAAGACGAGCAGTCCAAAGGCCAGACCTATACTTATGTGGAGACCGATTTTATCAAAGCGCTGAAATACGGTTATGTGATTGAAATTCAGGAACCCACCACCATTATGCAGCCCGGTGTACTGGTCGGACTGAACTCGATGCTGGAGCAAACGGGTTCAATCACGCTGCCGACAGGAGAAATCATCAACCGTCATCCGGATGCGGTCGTAGTGGTCACAACCAATGTTACTTATGAAGGATGCCGGGGGCTTAATCAGTCAGTTATCGACAGAATGAGTCTGGTACATGATGTTGAATTGCCGAGTCCTGAGATTATGGCAGAGCGTGCGATGAGCGTTACCGGCTTTGACGATGATTATCAGGTTGCCAAAATGGTACAAGTAGTCAACGATATGTCGGAATATATGCGAAAGAACGGTATCACAGACGGTTCGTGCGGTATGCGAAGCTTGATTGACTGGATTATCAGCACGGACATTACAGGGGATGCCTACACATCGGCGCTATATACCATTATCAGCAAGGCAACTTCTGACGAGGAGGACAGAGAGGCGCTTAAAGTCTCGGTTTTGGAACCGATTTTCCCACCGACAAGAAGGAAATCGGCTGTATAAAATTCTGTTGAAAGGAGGATACCCTATCAATGGCAAGGGTGAATCACAAAAAAGTCAAGCAGATGCTTGAAGAAACGCGAAAAAAAATTTCCGACCGTCAATTCTTCACTTCCCGCATTCTTGCGGGGCATTATGAAGATATGGCGGCCGCACAAACAAGGCGGTATAAGTACAACCGCCGTATTAAAATGAGGATTATTTGGAAGCCGAGAGACCAGTCTATCGCGGTAACAAACAATCTGAAGATCTTGATCAATGCGGGGCATCCGATTGTGACCAAACGAAATCGCCTTCGTCAGGATCGATATATGATTGTGACGGGGTTGTTTGCGCACGAACTGGGACACGCCCTGTTTACGGATTTTTTGGCAAGTCAAACCTACACGAACTTCCTTGCTGCCTATAAGTGGTATCCTGCGCCGCCTGCTTTCAAAAGCAGTGCGGATGTCCGCAGGGAAAAATCGCTTTGGGAATATGCCAAAAGGGATCAAAGCAGTTTGGAGGCTTTACAGTATCTGGCGCATCATATTGGGAATATCATTGAAGACGGATATATCGAGAGCCGAATGCTGAATCAGTTTCCCGGTACGCTCGGTCAAAGCCTTGAATTTCTCAGAACACAGTTTTTTGAGGATCAGCCGACGGTCACGCAGCTTATCGAAGCAGAGGAGGATGAAGAACATCCCTCTCACATCTTTGAGAGCATTATGCAGATTATGCTCTGTTATGTAAAATTCGGTGAGATCAAGTATGGCGAGGAGTCGCTCTCTGATGAGCGTATTCAGGCCATATTCGATCTGATTCCTGAGCTTGACAGCGCGTTGCTCAATTCCAGCGGAAAGGAACGGTGGACAACGGTAAGCACTGTTCTTGTCCGTTGCTGGGATTACATCGAAAGTTACATTGACAGGATAAAAGAGCAGATAGAGGCTGAAAAGAAAGCCGGCAACGAAAGCTCTGCTTCCGGCGTTTTATCGAAACGGCTTGGCTCTATGGCCGGCAGCTCAGAAGAAGGCAGCGGAGACAGTACACCTGTTCCCGGTGCTGGACCCGCGCCAGGTAAGGCATCCAATGCCGCAGGTCGTGCAGCGACAAGAGCACTTGCAGCAAATGGATCCTCGGAAGAACCCGAAGATTCTGAAGAAGGATCTACAGGTGCAGACGATTCTGAGTCTGAGGAGGATTCGGAGGAAGAAGGCGCTGGTAGTAGTCCGCAGGGAGACGAAGATACTGCTGATGGTTATGCAACGGGTAGTATCGGGGGTGGAAAGCAGGAAACGACTGACAAAGAAGGCGGAAGAATTCCGTATCATCAGACCGAAAGTGCTTATGCTCCCGAAGGTGGCGAGATCTCTTATGATAAAGACTACCAACGGGAAAATTATGACCGCGCAGCTTCAGATATTGAGAGGCTGCTTGAAAAGATGGCAGAAAAAGAGGCTTGCAAGGACTTGGAAAACGAGAGGCTTCGTGAACTGAATGAAGCTGCACAAAACATTTCCTATGGAGATATTCATTCTGGTGTTGCCATTCAAGTTCATAGAATCACGGATGTAGACAGGGACCTGGAAACCCAGTATGAGGAAATCTCCGCTCCCCTGCTTGCTATCTCCAAGAAATTGCAAAAAAGCATCAAACAAGAACTGAAAGACTCTCAGCGAGGCGGAAAGCAAACCGGTCTCGTTATGGGACGCCGTCTGGACGCGCACGCTCTGTGCAGAAATGACGGCAAGGTGTTCTATAAGAATGCTCTTCCTAACGATATACCGCAGCTTTCTGTTGCACTTTTGCTGGATGAGTCCGGATCGATGGCCTGCGGAGACCGAGCAACCTATGCAAGAGCCGCAGCCATTATCCTCTATGATTTCTGTCAGGAGCTGGACATCCCGATTATGGTATATGGTCATTCAACCGGTTATAGCACAGGCGTTGACCTGTACTCCTATGCCGAGTTTGAAAGCTTTGACCGTGATGATAAATACCGTATGATGGATATTTCAGCACGAGGAAGCAATCGCGACGGTGCTGCTCTGCGGTTTGTTGCGGAACAACTCAGCAAACGCACAGAAGAGATTCGGCTGTTAATCCTGATATCGGATGGTCAGCCGGCAGACTGGGGTTACAGTGGTACTGCAGCTGAGGAAGATCTCCGAGGCATCAAGCAGGAATACCGCCGTAAAGGTCTGATCTTCGTTGCTGCTGCTATCGGTGACGATAAGGAAAACATTGAACGCATTTATGGAGATTCCTTTATGGACATCTCAGATTTGAATCAGCTGCCCGTTAAGTTGGCCGCTACACTAAAGCGGTACATACGGGTATAACAACATCATTATATACAACAAAATGGGCAGCCGAGATTTCTACGGTTGCCCTTTTGCTGTGAGAGAGGAAGAAAATTATGCACTTTATTTCATTGGTGGCTGTAGAAATGCCCAAAATCAAAGAAAACCAGGCAGAGAACCAAAAAGTTAAAAAATGTCTGGAAGAATTACGAGAAGCCTATAAGCAGGATTCAAAAAATATCGTTCTTGAACTGCAAATCGAGAGACTGTCGGGGCTTACCACAGAGTTTGCTCGTGCCCTTGACTATAGTGTGTGCCAAATTATGAAACCATATGACGCAGGCACCGAAGATCCGAAATATCTGGAATTTGACGACCGGACGGAAGAATTGGAAGACGCATATTTTGACGGCAAAACGGACTGTATCCGATTGCCGAACGGCACGATTTTGGAAGCGACTTCCTATTATTTTTGGGATAAGTTCGTCATTTCAGACGGTAAAGTTTTTCAGCAATATGCGGGGCCGCTCCATCATATGAAACGCACAAAGAAAGCGAAGAAAATGATGGTGCTCCCGGATTATCCTCGTACAAAACTCTTTAAGACATTTGAGGAGTACGCTGAAGAACGAGGGGTGCCTTTTGATGAGCAGAAAGAGCGGTATGGTTACTGGTACAATCACAATGGAATGTGGGACTGGTATTCGATTGGCGGACGATGGGCAGATATGTTCCTTGTCAAAGATACCTGCACAGAATTTTCCCTTGGAGAGCGCAGTTGGTGTAATTCGGAAAAGGACTTCGTAGCCCCGGAAGGATACAGGTGGGTGTGCGCAGCCCGGAAGAAAGATATCGACTGGCAGAAGATGCGAGAATGGGAAATCAAAAAAAGAACCGAATGGTATGAAAGGCTGCAGCGTATGTTTGCAGATGGAAAACCAGAAGAACAATTCAGCGGTATCGTTGATGAAAAAGGAGTCCGCTATTATGGCGAGTATATCTACTATAAAGGCGAGTCATTGGAATCCTACATGGAAAGACAAGCTATGCCGAAAGAGTGGAAATACCCAATATGTATTCATGATATCGTTGATAGAGATGACTGGCAGTCTAAAGATGACATACAGGTTGGAGCTGAACAACAAAAATCTTGGCATACGATACTTGACGAGTATATTGATTCGCTTAGCGATGATACGGTGCTTGTCGGTGTGGATTACCACATATAAGGAGGTTTTGAATATGATAATCAATCAACCAGGAGCAGAGTTTATTTATGAGAATGTCTGCTATAAAATCGGTGAAAGAATCGTCGGAACAAATGCCAGCGAATACCAAGGACTTTTTGGGTCTATCATTGAAATCCGCGATGGTGAGGATAAGGAAACCGAAAACGAAACACCGGATATTTATTGTTCGTTTGATGAACCGGTTATTCCTTATGACATTGCAGAACTGGAAGAAAGGTTTTCAGAGCTTTATCAATGCAAAAAAACGATTGAGGATATCATTTTGGATGAAGTCATTATGGCACCGGAGATGATTGAATCAATCGAACAGGCAGATAAGCAGCTGACAAAACTTGATATCTATCTTGTTTCGGAGGATTGGGCAGTAAAAGGCGAGACTGGTTATTCCGTAATCCCCTGCGCAGATTATTACACAGCCAAACGAATTCTGTGTGAAAAATTGGCAGAGGAACAGCGGACAGGTTGTATTCCGATGTGGGATGGCAAGGAAAAATTCCAAATCGAGTCAAGCCCCTCTTTTTACGAATGCTGGCTGGACGGCGAATATCTGATGAATCATTACAAGATAGTCTTGGTACATGAGACTCTTTTGCTGTCTCCAGAAACGGTGGGACTTATTGGCCGCTGCTATATGGATCAGTGTCGTATTGAAGATTTTGAGGCCCAGATTGAAGAATGGGACGAAGTATCTTCTCTTACCGATGAACAGTACCAACGCCTTTGCGCGGATCCAGAAATCCCTGAACGCATTCAGAAAGCGCTTGGACGGAATGACTCCTACTGGGAAAGTTATTGGGAAACGGTTTCGGAAGTGGCGCACATCATTGTCAGAAAATATCTGAAAGAAAATAAGGAGGCTGAGGCAAAATGACATTTTTTGATTACTTACAGCTGCTGGGCGGTTTTATTTTGGCGCTTGGGTATATCCCGCAGATCATACAAATTATCACAACGCATTCCTGCAGGGACCTGAATCTGAGAACATACCTTGCAATGGTGCTTGGAATCGGCTTGATGGAGGTCTATGCGATAAATCTTGTGCTGAATGAAAGCGGTTCGATGTTTCTGATTACGAACAGCGTATCACTGCTGCTTGTGATTTTCATCTGCCTGCTGATTATAGCAATGAGAAAGACCAAAACAGGCGCAGCAGAAAAAGAAGCTCTCTATGTCTCAAGATGGGATGATGGTTCTGTTATCATTACGCCCTGCAAGGTGAATTCCAGAACAAAACGGATTTACGACATTCAGTCCTGCCCGTTCAGCCCTAATGGCTGTCTGGAAGAAGAGAGCATTATTATTGGCGATGAGGAATATCCAGTGCGGCACGAAGATGTGCTGAAGGATGACTATCACATCGCATAAAGGAGGTGTGAGCAATGCTTTGTACGAGCGAATCTATTCGGCCTCTTACCAGTATCGTATCCTATCCGGAACGCGGTGAAGGCGGAAACAACAAATATCGTGGGAACTGTTCTCCGAAACTGATCGAGGACTTAATTGGCTTTTTCAAGCCGTCTGAAATCTGTGATTATATGTGCGGCAGCGGTACGACAGGTGCTGCTGCAGCCAAATGTGGCATCAGCAGTAAGCTCTACGATTTGCACAGCGGGTTTGATCTGATGAATTCTGAAATACCTGATAGACCGGAATTTATTTTCTGGCATCCCCCGTACTGGGACATCATTAAATATTCCGATGTAATGTACCGGGCTTCAGATGTTCAAAACAGGTATGGATATAACCCCTGCCAGTTCGATTTGTCGCGCATCGCAGAGTGGGATGCGTTTGTCAAAGCAATGAACTATGCGATGATGAAACAGTTTTCTGCTCTCGAAAAAGGTGGCCGTATCGCCGTCCTGATGGGAGACATAAAGAAAAAAGGAAAGCTGTTCAGTATGCTGGCGGAAATTACAAAGCCGGGGACACTGGAGAACATCATTATCAAGGCACAACACAACTGCTTTTCGGATAACATACAGTACAGCGGAAAATTCATTCCGATTCTGCACGAATATGTGATGATTGTACGCAAAGACGATGCTCTTTTTTATCCGATTTTGTTTTCGGAAAAGCGGAAAGTGGATATTCGGGATATGCCGGGAGCCACTTGGAAAGATGTCGTTGCGTCTGTGCTGGAAAGCGCCGCAGGACCTGTAACGCTTTCCTGGCTTTATGAACAGATTGAGCCATACAAAAAAGCGCAGAACAATCAGTGGTGGAAAGAAAAAATCCGGCAGACCTTGCAAATCTATCCGTCTCATTTTATGAATAACGGACGAGGATTGTGGAGCCTTCGGACAAGCGCACAGAGCGCATAGTTGATGAGATCAAGGGGTGTTGCTGCGGCGGCACCTCTTTTTCTATATATGTCAAAACGGGAAAGGAGCTGAGAGATATGGGATGGATATGCTTTTTTAGTGGTCTTATGTTCGGCGGACTCGTTGGGGTTGTCGTGATGTGTGTGTTGCAGATCAATCGTACCAATCGTTTGGAAAGAGAATGATTGGTTTTGGATTTGGATGAATGTGAGCAAAGGAGGGGTGATTTTCGGGTAGGCATATAGTTTCGATGATGAAAAGATGTTGCTGCGGCAGCATCTTTTTTGCGATGTTATGAAAAAAACGGTGAAGAGCATAGTAAATGGTCAAAATCCGGGCATACTAATCTTTAGAAATAAGTTTACATTCGTGCTACAGTATGCTATAATAAGTAGCACGAATGTAAAAAGAGCCGGAGGTGTGTTGTCACGGATAAGTTTCTAAGCATAATGAAAAGTATCGCTGAACAGAATAATGGCTTTATCAGAACAGCTGATGTGGAAGCAGCAGGAATCAGCAGACCGATGTTGCGTAAATATACCGAGGCAGGCAATCTTGAGAAGATTCGTAAAGGATTATACATTATGACGGATGAGCTTGGAGATGAATTTGCATTGCTTCAGGCAAGGAGTACAAAGGCTGTTTTTTCCTACGGAACGGCGCTGTATTTGTGGGGGATGTCGGACAGAACACCGCATACCTACGACATAACATTGCCGCGTGGAACCAACATAAGCCGCATAAAACGCGACAATCCGAATTTACGCTGCCACTATGTTCCACTTGAGATTTATTCGTTGGGAATTACGGAAACGCGCTCTCCCCAAGGCGCCGAGGTTCGTCTTTATGACAGGGAGCGTTGTATTTGTGACCTGATTCGAGATAAGGATCAAATTGAGTTGCAGCTCTTCACCCAAGCAATCAAAGAGTATTTTAAAAATACGCCAAATAATCGAAAGCTGCTTAAATATGGCAAGCTTTTTGACATTGAAGAAAAAATTAGAACCTACATGGAGGTATTGTGATGAAAACACCGGAGCAATTAAAGGGTAAGATCCGCAGTATAGCGGCTAAGAACGATCTTCGAGCGCAGGAAGTGTTGCAGATGTTCCTTTTTGAACGAATATTGGAACGCCTTGTGAACTCGGAGTATCGCAGCAACTTTATTTTGAAGGGCGGACTGCTGATTTCATCAATGATAGGAATTGGTGAGCGAACAACGATGGATATGGATACGACTGTTCGAGGCATTCAGATGGAAGAAGATGAAATCGTCAAAGCCGTTAAGGAGATTCTCGCGGTTGATGTGGATGATGGCATTCAGTTTGAATATAAGAGGATAGAGCCTATTCGCGAGGATGATGCGTATAACAATTTCCGTGTTCATTTACAGGCGAAATACGGGAAAATCGACAGTCCGATGAAAATAGATGTTACGACCGGCGATATAATTACTCCAGCTGCAGTCCGGTATGATTTTCAGATGCTCTTTGAAGATAAGACAATCCCGGTTATGGCATATACGCTTGAAACCGTGCTGGCCGAAAAATACGAGACAATCATCCGAAGAAATATCGGTACGACCAGAGCAAGAGATTTTTATGATCTGCATATTCTTTATCGTAGCCGCAAAGCTGAAGTTCGATGGGAAGTATTAAAAGAAGCTGTATTACATACGGCGAGGAAGCGAAATTCCACGGAAGATATGCAAGCGTGGAAGGAGATCTTAACAGATATTCGAGAAGAACCACATATGTACCTGCTTTGGGACAATTACATTGCTGAAAATAAATATGTTGGAACGCTTGAATTCAGTGAGGTTCTTGACAGCGTAGAGGAGATCGCAAAGCGTTTAACGATCTAATTGATCAATCGATCATAAGTGAATGCTCTTTTTTGCCCCGATGAATTGACTATACGGGAAAACTCTGCTATAATAACTATGATAGTTTCAAGGTTTCCAAGTGGAAATCCATAGTATTCAGGTTATTCAGAGTGTCATTTGCAATTTTGCAGATGGCACTTTTTTTGTTTTCCGGCCAATTTTTTGGGCATAAGCCAGCAGTCCTTAGGGGGTGCTGGCTTTTGTTATATATCAAGACGGTAGCATACCGTCAATAACAGAAAGGAGCATTTCATATGCAAAAACAATGTGAAGACAACTTCTACACAACCTTCAGTTCTGCGTTAATGCTGCAGGACTACCATGACACGCAGGCGAAAAACAGCCGGTGGTATCGCTGCCAGGTCAACGAACTGCAGGTAGAGCCGCTGGACAGTAATTCACCCCTCTATAGTGATATTACGAAGTTCGCTGCCGGTGTCACACAAGACGCTGTCACAGATACAGCGGAAAATCTGGGCATTGCCATACGGGTCGATGGGCAATACTATCCCGTTCGTATGACAGCCTATAAAAGCCTTTTGGACAGGGCAAAAATCGGCGGTACGGCGCTACCCAAACTCAGCCGAAAGGTGCTGGCGGAGGTTCTGAACGAATGCCTCCACTTATTTTCGTCTGAGGCACTGCTTTTGATTCGCGATGAAAAGGTATCGGCGGTTCATTCCGGTGACTCATCGGATTACTCGGTTTTACCGATTAACGAGCTGCTTGCTGTGCTGACTAAGAAACTGGATGAAAGATTCCCGGGCAATGAATTTGAGTCTGGGTACAGCGATCATTCCGTTTCCAGCGCTGCATGGATCCTGCCAAATCAGCGAGAAGAATTGATCGGCACCTATACCAAGATGCTCATAGCAGAAGGTAAAGCTAAAATGGCGAGCAAGCTGATGCCGGGCATTCGGTTTACCACATCCGATACCGGTGTGGCCTCTGCTAAAGTGACCGCATTCTTGAGCGGTATGCGCTATCCGTTCCACATTGGAAGCTGCATTGCCGTGGATCATCGGCATCAGAAGAAAGTCGAGGATTTTGAGGCGGCTCTCGATCAGTTGTTTGCGCAATTTGGCGACACAGTGAAGAAGCTGGAAAGCCTGATGGATATCACACTGGAGTATCCGGTCAATGCAATGACTCGTATTTGCAAGAAACTCAGTCTGCCGAAGAAAGCAGCACTTGAGGCGATTGCAATGTTCGAGATGTCCTATGGCGGCGGAACGGCGACAGCGCACGATGTTTTTATGGCCCTTCAGGAGATTCCGTTCAGCCTGAAAGCGCAGAATACACCGGAAGGAAAGATGCTGGTCATAGAGGAAAATATGGCTCGCGTCCTGACATTACGGTGGAGCGATTATGATCTGGCAAAGGCGGTGAATTACTGATGGCAGCTCCTATTTTATTATGTGATACTGCTGGAATGGACAATGACCGCTGGCTTGAGTGCAGAATGCACGGACCGGACGGAAAGATTCCTTATACAGTCGGAGGCAGTGATGTGTCGGCTATTTTCGGAGTTAGTCCGTGGACAACGCCGTTAGAACTGTGGATGATTAAAAAAGGAAAAATGAAACCTCCTGTCAAAGCAAATTCCAGTCAGCTTGAAATGGGACATCTGTTAGAACCTATTGCGGCGTACTGGTATGAAAAGAAGAGCGGCAATACCGTTTATGAAGATACTGGTCTTTATCAGCACGCTGACCATCCCTATGCTTTGGCAAACTTCGACCGCAGGTTTATTCGCGCAGAAGATAACGAGCCAGGGATTTTGGAGTGTAAAAGCTGTACCTACCATAAGGCAGGTGACTGGGCGGATGACGCTATTCCTATCTATTATGAGCTGCAGCTGCGTTTCTACTTGGGCGTAGCAGATGTGAAAATCGGCGCATTTTCAGCCCTATGGGGAAACAATCCGGATAATGACCTTGCGATTCCATCCATCGAAAGGGATCAGGCCAAAGAGGATCTGATTTTTGAGCGCTTAGATGAATGGATTTGGAGCTTGGAACATGATAAACCGCCTACGATGAGCACTGTTAAACCAAAGCTGGCTTTGGAATCGCTCGCGAGGATTTACGGCGCAAGCAGTCCGACCCTTCCTACCATTGAACTGCCTCGGAAATTGGAAAAGCAGGTCAAACGCATTGCTGCCTTACAAGATCAGATTGCTGATCGAAAAGCAGAAATCAAAACTTATGAAAAGGAGATTGAGGCACATACTGTGCGAATTGCAGAATTGATGAAGGCTCACGAACATGGATTTCTTGAGACCACGACGGATAAATATCTCATTGATTTTGCCACTAAAACAAGCCACAGAACCGATACGAAAGCGCTCAAGGAGAAATATCCTGGCATCTATCAGGATGTTCAGAAAACCTCCGAAAGCCGCAAGCTGACGGTTACAAAGACGGTATAAGAAAGGATCGATATTGATGGAAACAAACATTTTTACAGACAACTGGGAAAGCCGGCTGGAGTCGCAGTTTCTTAAAAACAACCGATGCTGCAAGAAAGTATATATCTGCTCGCCGCTCAGCGCAGAGACCGATGAGGAAATGCTCTCTAATATGCGGAACGCCAGAGCGTATATGTATTACGCAATGATTGTAATGAGCCATGCCGCAAGGGCGCCTCATGCGTATCTGCCAATGCTTTTGTGCGACAAGATTCCTTCAGAACGCGCAGCAGCTCTGACATTCGGGCTGCAGCTACTGTCAGACAGCGATATGCTGTTTGTGTGCGGCAGTCGTATCAGTCAGGGTATGCGTGGTGAAATTCTTCACGCAGTCTCTCTGAATATGCCGATTTACACCTTTGACGATGCAATGTATGTTATGGCGCAGAAACTCGTGACGCAGAACGGCGGCACTAAGTCATTGGTGAAATTCAAGCCGGAGCATTATATGCTCAGCTTTGATGCACCCTTGTCCCATATGCAAAATGCGGTGATGTTCAAATGAGAAAGTTTTATCAGTCGGTGGATCTGCGATCCCGTAAGGCAATGGCGGATTTTCTTGAGCATCACTTCCGATACCCTACAATGAACTCCTGGAACAGCTCATATTCGTATGCGTGTAATCTCAAAATTTACAAACTTGGTTTGGATCAAGAGATTACAGACAAACTGTATGAAATGCTGGATATTCCGGAGTTTTTTTATTTCCAAAGTGACCTGGCGCATGACTTTGCCCAGAAGCACGATTATGTGTGGCAGGCAAGATTTAATGGTCGCAGCGGAGGGTATTTGGTGCTCTACCAGGGGGATTGTGAACACTATTACCCCAATCGTGGGACAGACGATGACGCAGATTTCAAGGAATGGGAAATGTACGAACTGAGAGAGCGCGTCAAATTGGTTCAGGAGTTTGATAAGCTGGCGGACGATATGGTTCGCACCGCTGTCAGGCTCACAAAAGAATATGTAGTCAGGGAAGAAGAATATTTTGTGCCGCAAACACGGAAAATTCTCGTTCCCGTTTTGTCATAACAGTAGAAAGGAGCAAAGATTTTGATATGTCAGTTTGAACGATTGATTTATCCGCAGAATGTCACGGTTGTGAACCCGGGCAGTTATATGATTGCCCTGTATCGCACCTGTGAGAAGGTTCAGGATTTCGTCGGAAATGATGTCACTCAGATAAAAGCGGTGGGGTACTGCTTGCCGACAGCTAACAATCTGCGCTATCAGCTAAATGGGCATTGGAGTAAAAATCCAAAGCACGGTGTCCAATTTGAAGTAGAGAGTTATAACGAGGTAATTTCACCGACAAAAGAAGGGATTATTGCCTATCTCTCCTCTGGCCAGATTAAAGGCATTGGGCCAAAGATAGCTGAGAAAATATTCGAGGAGTTTGGTGTGCAGACCCTTGAGGTGCTTGACAACGAACCCAAGAGGCTGCTCGCGATTCCCGGTATCAGCAAAAATAAGCTACAAAAAATCTGCGAGTCCTATCTTGCCAATCGAGGTGCCCGTGATGTGGTTGCCTTTTTGGTGCCCCACGGTATCACACCGAACAGAGCCGTCCAGTTTTACCAGCTTTATGGCAATGAGACGATGGATATCGTGAAAAATCATCCCTATAAACTCTGCGAGGTTCCAGGCATTGGGTTTCATACCGCAGATAAGATCGCAATGAGTATGGGATTTCAAAAGCTTACTCCAGAGCGTGTGGATGAGGGACTCCTTTACACACTTCAGGAAGCAGAAGGGAAAGGAAATCTGTGTATGGAAAAGCACAGTTTCATCAAAGAGGCGCTGAAGATTCTCGAAACACCGGAATTGACAGAAGATATGGCGGCAAACCGTGCTGCCAGACTGGTTTATTCCGGCAGGTTGGTCTGTTATAAGGACAGTGTATACCGTCCCGCAACAGCAGAGGCTGAGGAACAGCTGGCAAAGATGCTTCACCGCAAAACAAAGCAGCGTGTTCAGTTCGTATGCAATAACATCGAGAGAGCGCTGAATTCGGAAGAGAAAAATCTGGGTATCTGTTTGGATCCAGAACAGCGGAATGCAGTCTTGACAGCGCTCCAGTCCCCCATTTCTGTCATTACGGGCGGTCCCGGTACGGGTAAAACTTCGATTCAGAAAGCGATTCTTGATATTTATCGGAGTCAGTGCCCCGGGAATCAGGTCGTTTGCTGCGCTCCTACTGGCCGCGCAGCGAGGCGTATGGAACAGTCAACAGGATTTCCTGCATCAACGGTTCATAAAGCGCTTGGCCTTTTCGCTGGAGAGGACGGAATGTTTGGGGAACCGGAACCATTAGAAGCCGATTTGGTATTGGTGGATGAGGTTTCAATGCTGGATGTTTATCTGGCCAAGCACATTATGCAAGGCATTCCGAACAGATGTCAGGTAGTGTTCATCGGAGACTCAGATCAACTTCCCTCTGTTGGCCCGGGCGCAGTACTCAGTGAGATCATCAAAAGCGGTGTTATACCGGTTGTACGGTTGGATAAGGTTCACAGGCAGAGCGCAGGCAGCAGAATTGCAACGAACGCAAAACTGATCCGCCACGGCAACCTGTCTATGGATTATGGCGATGATTTTCGGTTCGTGGATTCCAGTGAGCTTCCGAAATCCGCAGAGATTTTGGAACGCATTTATATGGAAGAAACGGCGAAGTTCGGTGTAGATAATGTAGCGTTGCTATCGCCGTATCGTCAGAAAACAGATACCGGTGTCAATGCACTGAATGAACGCATCCGATTACAAATCAACCCGCCTGATGCCGCCAAGAAGGAGATCGTGCTCGGAAAGCGCACTTTCCGCGTTGGAGATAAGGTGATGCAGACCAAGAACCGAGAGGATATCAACAATGGCGATGTCGGGTACATTACCGAAATTTCCGGTTCCGGCAGTGAAACCGTTGTAAAGATTGATTTCGGAGATGGACGGATGGCTGAGTACGACATTACTGAGCTTGGCCTGCTGGACCTTGGTTATGCGTCAACGATTCATAAATCACAAGGGTCTGAGTATCAGTCGGTTATCATTAACCTGCAGTGTGCGCACGCGATCATGCTCGTAAGACCGCTTATTTATACAGCGATTACAAGAGCAAAAGAGCGAGTCATTATTGTGGGAGAACGCCGCGCCCTGTGTATTGCCATCAAGAAACAGGACACGGAAAAAAGAGGAACTTTATTAGCACAACGGCTGATTGAATTCAGCGACAGCAAATAAGAAAGGAGCCGGTTATGGCAACATTATTAGAGAAGTATACCGATCTTCGGACGGGATTAGCAGAAAAGGTCATGAACGGAGTTTTACCGCTTGACAAGGTGCTTGTATATCAGGAGATCTTATACCGTATTGATGTCCTGGAGTCTTGCCAGCTTTTTGTGAAAACAGCGCCTGTTACAACTGATACCAAGGTGCTTGCTTATCATTATCAGATGTGGGATGTGTATATCTACCATATGCTGACCGATCACAAGTTTGGACAGCCGGCAGATGAAAAGCAAAAGCAGGTGCGGGAAACAGCAGCAAACAGTTTGTTACAGGTTGTGCTCAACTGTAGGAAACAGTTCAGCAGCTTTAAGCCCACCACAGCAGAACTTTATAAACAAAGTATCAATACCCTGATTACGACCGTGCTTCCTGCGTGGGTTCAGTATCGGGAAACCTATATCAGTCTGAAGGAGGAACAAAAATGAGTTTGAACTCGAATGAACAAAGCAAGATGTTGGCTTTGAAACAGCTTAATACTATCAACAATGTGGAAGGGTTTGACCCGGAGGCGTTTGCCGTAGAATTTACTGATCTTTCGACTGGTGAAAAAATGAAGCGGTTGCCCGTGGTCATTCAAATGGCGTGGTTCCGGCTGGTGTATCCGCAGGGAAAAATCGCTGTTCAGGTATCCAGCGGGAAGGATTGCTTTGTTGCGTCTGCTCGTATCTATGCCAACTATCAGGATCCGGTAGAGTGCTACTTGGCGGAAGCCACAGCATCAAGAGGTGTATCGACAACAAAGCCATCAGTCTCTCCAAGGGAATGGGCGCAGACAGCGGCCATTGGGATTGCGCTGAGAAATGCTGGGTTTGGATTACAGTTTGCGGTTGCCGGCGAAGAAGTAGAAAATATCCCTTCGGAACTTCCGGAGGAAATTCAACTGACAGCCAACGCAATGCCAACAAGCACAGCTGAAGCAGTATCAGAACCGGCGCCTGAAAATTCTCGCGAAGAAGAGTATGAGACAGTTCCTGCCGAGCTGTCCTATGATGACAAACTGAAACTCGCGATGCAGACACCATGCCCCATCAAGAAATACAGTGGAAAAACTTTGGGAGATTTGATTACGATTGATCCAAAGGCGTTGAACTGGGTTGCAACTAAGTTTACAGGAGCGCCCGAAATCACTGAGGCGGCAAAACTGATATGTGAGGATGCCGTACAGAAAACATCAGCTTGATGTTCAGAAAATTAGGGGGACGGATTATCCGTCCCCCGGAAAGGAGGCTGTATGGATATTTTTCATATGTCAGATATCATTCCGCTGCTTGGATTGCCATATCCGCCATACGGCAGATCTGCATATAACATTTCCTGTCCGTGTTGCGATGATAATCCGCGAAAAAAACATCTGAATATCAATCTGAAAAAAGATGTGTTTCGATGTCCGCGCTGCGGATTCTGCGGCGGTGTATTCGATCTGTATTCTCATTACACCGGCATACCGCGTAATGAAGTTCGGGATGCTCTGATTGCGAGACTGAATGTGCAGGGCGAAGTAAAAAAACCTCGGCAGCAGATTGTTGTCAAAGAGGTTCCTGATTGTCCGCTTACCGATGTGGACAGCAGGCATGAAACCTATCAAACATTACTCTCGAAATTATCGCTGGCCTCTGATCATCGGCAGAATTTACACGATAGAGGGTTATCTGATGAGATGATTGAGCGGCTTGGATATAAAACAACACCGGTTATCGGAATGAAAGCGCTTGCAAAACAGTTGATGAGTGAAGGACTTTATCTTGCCGGTGTTCCTGGATTTTATAAGACGGATAGCGGCGAATGGTCGTTTATAAATGAAAAGCGTGGGATTTTGATACCGGTTCGGGAAGAACATGGCTCAATTCAAGGTCTTCAGATACGACGGGATAATGTGACTCGTCGAAAATTTCGCTGGGTTTCCAGTGTGGGAAAAAGCGACGGCTGCGGCGCTGAAGCATGGGCACATCTTGCCGGACCGCCGAGGCAAACCATTTTGCTTACGGAAGGTCCGATGAAAGCGGATGTCATTCATAATCTGACAGGTCAAACCGTAGTCGCAGTGCCGGGCGTTAGTTCTCTTACACACTTAGAGCGAATGCTTACTTATTTGCGAGAAATGGGGACAACAAAAATAATGACCGCATTTGATATGGATTTTCTCAGTAATCCAAATGTTCAAAACGGTTATAACAACCTTGTAGGAATGCTCAGCAGCATGGGATTTGTGTATGGAACCTATCTCTGGGATCCGCAATATAAGGGACTTGATGATTATATCTGGAAATATCTCATCCGGTCATCAATCTCACAGTAAACCAAAGGCGGGCGGAAGTTGCAACTTTCTGCCCGTTTTTTTATGCGTATTTCAAATAAAATGAGTATTTAATGTTGCAAATGCGGATAAACATCCGTGTAATAAGATAAAATATAAACTCAGGAGGTATCTCAAAATGATTATTGCAATTGATCACGGCAATTACGCCATAAAAACCCTCAACCATTCTTTTGTTGCGGGACTTTCCGAGCATACAGTAAAACCGCCGATGACCGATGAAATAATGGAATACGACGGAAGATTTTGGACGCTTACCGGCAACCGACTCTCCTATATGCGCGATAAGACACAGGATGAGCGGTACTTTATTCTTACACTGTTTGCGATTGCCAAAGAACTGGAAAGCACCGGACGGCTGTCTGCTTTTGAACCCATTGACCTTGCGGTTGGTCTTCCGCCAGAACATTACGGCATACTGAAGAACAAGTTTGCTCAGTATTTCAAGCGGACAGGCACGGTCAATTTTGTTTACAAAGACAATCCTGTCAGCATTATTATCCGCAATGTGTGCGTTTATCCTCAGGCATATGCAGCGGTTGTACCGTATGCTGGGAAACTCCTCAGCACGCTGATGATGTTTGTTGTAGATATCGGAGGATACACTACGGATGTGTTGCTTCTCAGAAATGGCAAACCGGATTTACAGTTCTGCCGCAGCCTGGAGCTGGGCGTCATCACAATGAATAATGATATCATTCGCAGAGTTGGTGCTTTGCACGATATGAAGATCGAGGACGAGCATATCAGTGCTGTGCTGCGTGGTAAAGAAACATTTTTGCCGGAGGATGTGATACAAACAATTACGAAAGCTACAGAGACACATACCAGAGACATCCTGCATAAGCTTCGCGAGTTGCAGGTAGATCTAAGAGCGAATCCGGCAATGTTTATCGGAGGCGGTTCTATTCTTTTTGAAGATTATATCAAGGCGTCTAACCTTGTTAGCAAAGCGGATTTCATTGAAGATCCCAAAGCGAATGCCATAGGATATCAGATGCTTGCCTCCAAACAGTTAGGTTATCGCCCGACAGCATAACAGGGAGGCCGATAGCGTGAAGAAGGATGGTAAGTATAGATATACCTTGGGATTTGGTGATTCGTCAGAGAAAAACCATATGGTTGGCGAATTTTTGGAAAGGATAGGAAATAAGAAAAGCGCTATTATTGTTGAAGCTGTAGCGCAGTACTTGGAATCACATCCGGAAATCAATATGGATTGCAGAAGAATTCAAGTAAAGATTAAGCCGGATATTTCTTGGGCTGAGTTAGAAGAAAAAATCCGCAGTATTATAGACGAGAAAATATCAGTCGCTCAGGCCAGTGGCGGCTTGGAGAACACTGGTGGCCAGCCTATAATTGCAGATGCGGATATAGACGAGATGCTACACAATTTGAACTTATTTGATTAGTAAGCAAGAAGGGGTTCTCCGAGGGTGAGGATCCCTTCTCTCTTTCATTTTCAAACATTTCTTATACAATTCCACTTATACTGCGTGTTTTGGAATTTTGCTTTCTTCAAACTGTGTTGATGATGGAATAAAATTGAGATATAAGGAGTGTATGAATTTGGAGTACAAAAAGCTGGGTGCTAATGTGAGAAAGTACCGTAAAATTGCAGGACTCACACAGGAAGAGCTTGCAGAAATCATAGGCTGTTCCAATAGCCATATCGGGCAAATTGAAAATGGACGAGGTGTTCCGAGTTTGGATACGATGGTCAAAATAGCAAATGCTTTGGGTGTGATGATTGACCAGTTTGTGGTAGCAGACTCAGATCACCCGGAGCTTATTTATTTGCACGAAATCAGTGCAAAGCTAAAAAGCTACCCACTGAATAAGCGTATCCTTGCGTGTGAAATGATAGAAAACCTTTTGAAGGTCATTGATAATTCGGATCAGAAGTAAACAGGGAGGAGTGCAAATGACAAAATATCATTAGCGATGCCAATAGGCGAAAAAATAAAAGACGAAGACAAATACATAGGATAAACTACAACGACCTTATTGAGGTGGTTGTTCTATTTTGCGCTTTTGAGCGGTTACAGTATGCCTTTGTGTGCTGTGGCCGCTTTTTTATATTCACTTTGAAAGGGGGTGGTTCCAATGATTGTTTAATGCTATGTACAGGAGAGGCATCACGGTCACTAATAATCATAGCGTGCCGTTTCGGCATTTTACCATATATACCTTCCTTCCACCGCCGCAGCGGCGCGTCTGGAAGGGGGTTAAAAGGTGTCGAAGGACACGGATCGGGATGAACTGCGTGCAAGATTCACTGTCTACATATCGCAGGTTATCATCCACGCAAAACTGGATTATATCCGACAGCTTAAACGAAAGGCGCAGGAAACCTATCTGGAGGATTTGGAAATAGAACCTTCTATAGATTTTGAAGAGCAGTATGTGCAAGCATACAGCAACAGGCAGTCCTTTGAGTTTGAGGAAGAGAAGCTGGCCAACGCTTTTTCATCTCTCCCATTGATGCGGCAGAGAGTGCTGGAAATGCTCTTTATCGAAGAATTGACCGCTATCGAGATCGCACAGAAAATGAACTGTTCCGTTAAGTATGTGTATGACCAAAAATATTTGGCTCTGCAGAAGCTTCGGAAAAGTTTGGGAGGTGAAACAGATGACCAAAAGTGAGTTTGCTGAAATTCTGACTCGTGCAACAGAGGGCGACCACGCAGCGCTGGATAAAATCTTTGAGCTTTATATGCCGCTCATTGATAAACACAGCGTTGTAGGCGGCAGGTTTGACGAAGACTGCAAGCAATACATTATGCTTCAGGTAGCACTGCAGATCGCTCGCTTCAAGATTTAAGACTTTTATAAGAGTACGCCGGCTTTCTGGTAGAGTCGGCGTGCTTTTATAAAAATTTTAAATCATCTGCGAAATCCGATGTCCCCTATTCGCTTTTATTTAACGAAGGCATCCTTCTGCACCTTGAAAACTGAATAGCAAACCTCGGTACATCCCCTGATGATGAGCGGCTATCCCTTTGTGTGGCGAACAAAGTCAAGAGCACTGATATGCAGGTAGCCCCTGCATAACGCGAGGAGGCATCAGGGATAATAATGGTACTTCCGTAATTCGCGGCTCGGTCACAATGAAGGCGGAGAGATGAGATTTCTATGGACCCAGTAGCTATGGGCGCCGAGTTAGGCACTATATGATATTGCTATCTCTTGAATAGGACTGGTCTATTTTGGCAATAATTTTAGAGAAACCATAAGGGAAAGGAGTGTTTTAATGGGCACGAACATTAACCGCAAAAGTTTGAATGAAATGCAACAGGTAGACATTCGGACTGTAGATAAATCGGCATTGATTGATCTAAATAGCGTAAAAATTGACGAATCGCTTCCCATACCGGAGAGAGTTGCTTCATTTGTCAGTCAAATCGGAAACCCCTATTGCTTCCGGGTAGGCGATGTGGCTGTAAAAGTGGTATATAAGACGGACGGCCCCACATTTCAACAAAATATGGAGGAAATTTTACGCACGATTTGATTCTGGGAATGTATGGAATATGGCAAACTGGGTAGAAAATCCGGTTTGAATGTGCTACAATACGGGTGGACTAAAAATTTGCATACTCACCCAGAAGCAGTGGTTTGTGGCGAACTAATTGCTAAAGGAGTGAGTATATATGATCAATCAGAAGGTGCAGCAGTATAATGCTGCTATTTATCTGAGACTATCCAAAGAGGATATGGACTCTGCTCAAAAAGCGGAGAGCAATAGCATTGTAAATCAAAAACAGCTTATTTTGGGCTTTTTACAGGATAAGCCTGATATTAAGGTTGTATCTATAAGAATAGACGATGGATATACTGGGACGAATTTTGATCGCCCACAGTTTCAGCTGATGATGGATGACATCAAGGCTGGGCTCATTAACTGTGTGGTGGTCAAGGATTTGTCCCGTTTTGGGCGTGAGTACATTAACGCCGGAAAGTATATTGATCGTCTATTTCTTTATAATGGCATAAGGCTGATTGCGATCAATGATGGGATTGATACCATCACAAGGACGCAGTCTGACGAACTGAATATTACCCTGAAGAATTTAATCAATGACAGCTACTGCCGTGATATGTCAATTAAAGTGCGCAGCCATCTACAGGTCAAAAGGAAGAATGGCGAATATATCGGTGCCTTTACCCCATTCGGCTATCGTAAAGCAGAAAATGATCACAATCAGCTGGAGATTGACGATTATGCTGCATCTGTCGTAGAGGATATATTCCGATGGAAATTGGAAGGCATGAGTCAGGATGGCATTGCAAAAAGGCTGACGGCAGATGGCGTTCTTTCTCCGATGGAATATAAGAAGAGCCAGGGTGAGCGGTTCAAAACCGGTTTTGAGACTGGAAAGCAGACACAGTGGACATCGGTTGCTGTTCGCAGGATATTGACGAATCCCGTGTATATCGGCACCTTGATCCAAGGAATCCGTACAAAACCAAATTATAAAATCAATACGGTTATTGTGAATGATGAGGACAAATGGGTTAAGGTTGAGAATGCCCACAAACCGATTGTATCAGAGCGGATTTTTAATCTTGTGCAAAGACTTTTGCTGCTGGACACACGAACTTCACCCAAGGAAAAGGTTGTGCATCCATTGGCCGGGCTGGTTATTTGCGGAGACTGTAAAGGTCCGATGGTTAAGACATCGACCAGTTCTGGTGGCAAAAAGTATTGCTACTATATTTGTGATACTAACAAAAAGCACAAAGGCTGTACCAGCAGTCATAGAATTTCCGAAAGTGATTTGGAGCAAACTGTCTTGATTCTGCTCAGAGAGCATATCCGTATGGTGTGTGAGTTGGATTCCTGCTTAGAAGTAATCCGAAAGGTTCCGTTCCAAAAGATAAAGCTAAAGAAAGTTCAGGAACGGCAATTGAAGATAGAGGAAGAATTGGAACGGTATCGCAGGCTTAAACTTTCGCTCTATGAGGATATGAAAGATGGTCTTATCTCGAAAGAGGACTATGTGGATATCAAAGCGCAGTATGATGAGCGTATTGCCTCTCAGAAACAGGCATATGATCAGGCGCAAAAGGAAATTGATATGTACTTGGACGACAACTCCAAACCGCATCAGTGGATACAGGAGTTTATGGAGCATCGCAATATAACAGAACTTACGCGGATGGTCGCTGTTGAATGTATTGATGAAATTGCAATCTATGAGGATCGAAAGATCGAGGTTTCATTCACTCATTGGCAAGACTACTCGGCATTATCTGAACAAGTGCGAGAGTATTATCAGGAAAATCATAAGGAGGTTGTATAATGGCACGAAAAAGCAGAAAAGCAGTTAATCAAGTAATATTGCCAGCAGCCCCTTCTGAAAAAATATATCGCGCCGGCCTTTATGCTCGAATCTCAGTAGAAACAGAGAGAAAGCGCGAGGCAGATACGATTGGCAACCAAATTCAACTGTTGAAGGACTTTGCCAGCGAAAATTTAGATATTGATGTCGCAGACATTTATGTGGACGATGATATTTCGGGTACAGACTTTGTCCGTCCAGAGTTTTCAAGAATGATGAATGATATTCGAGATGGAAAGATCGACTGCGTGATAGTTAAGGACCTTTCCAGGCTTGGGCGAAACCTGATTGAAACCGGCGAATATATTGAAATGGTGTTCCCTGTCCTTGGCGTTCGCTTTATTGCAATTACAGACAGATTCGATTCAAAGACGATGCAGGTCGATATCGGCGTACAGATCAAGAATATGACGAATGAAATGTATGCAAAAGACGCCTCTCAAAAAATCTGTTCCGTAATGCGATCAATTCAAGAGCAAGGAAAATTTGCAGGCAGCAGGGCACCCTATGGTTATGTAAGAGATCCACGGGATAAGCATATGCTGTTAGCCGATGATGAAACCGCACCGATTGTCAGGGAAATGTTTGAAATGGTTGCAGATGGCGCTACCTTGCATTATGTTGCGACCACTTTGAATGAGCAAGGTGTTGCTTCGCCAGGCCGGCGTTTATACGAAACCGGCATTTCAAAAAAAGATAAGTATAAGAATTCCATATGGTATATGCAGACCGTTCGCAGGATCTTACAGGATAGAATATATCTTGGCTGGATGGTTAGCGGCAAGTATGCTTCTGAATTCTATATTACCGGTCAAAAAGGAAGTAAAGCCGTACCTCCGGAAGAATGGATTATCACAAAAGGCACTCACGAGCCTATTGTGACAGAGGAATTATTTAATCGGGTCCAGGAGTATTTTGCTAAAAATAAGGAAGAGCACGCCCTGGCTACGAAGTACGATCACAAAAGTAAGCGTGAGAGTATGTTCCGGGGGCATTTGTTCTGTGGTGAATGCGGAAAAGCTATGCACATCCGTCGAAAAGTAAATCACGGGAGAGAAAGTTACTGGTATTGCTGTATGATTCACGAACACTACAACAGCCAATATTGCAGCAAGAAGGCTGTTAAAAGTGAGCAGCTGGAATCAATGGTTCACACACTGATCCAAAATCAGATGGCTCTGTACTTAGATGCCAAAAGTATTATTGCGGAGCTCAACAAGAAAAATACCAGCCAAGTCCGCTATAAAGTGTACAAAGAACAGATTAACAACCTGCAGCGGCAGATTGACCGCTATATGGAACTGAAAGCGGCTTTATACGAAGATTATGCGGAAGGCACGATTACCGCAGAAGACTATGTGGCTATGGGACAAGAATATGCACAAAAAGCTGATGAATTGCGGATTTTCCTATCGGAAATAAAAAAAGAATCCCGCAAATATGATCCGGAATATATGGGTGGTGAACATTGGGCAAAGCTTGTTACCGACTTTAAGGATCAAAAAACTTTGGATAGAAAGATGGTCGAAGCATTTGTAAACAAGCTGACGCTCTATAACGATGGCCGAGCGGAAATTGAATTCAATTTCCGTGATGAATTGGAAGAAGTTTTGCTTTGGGCAGCAATGCGAAAAAAGGAGGTGAACAAATATGCCGGATAAGACGCTCGCATTCTATATCCGTCTGTCAATGGAAGACGGAGACCTAAAAGGTTCGGCGGATAAAAAAGAAAGTAATAGTATTACCAACCAAAGAAAATTGTTGATAAACTATTATGAGAGCCATCCGGATCTAAAGAAATACCAGATTATTGAGTTTTGTGATGATGGTTTCAGCGGCACAAACTTTGATCGCCCGCAATTCACGAGAATGATTGAAATGCTGCGTAACCGAGAAATTGATGCGGTTATGGTAAAAGACCTTTCACGATTTGGACGAGACCATTTAGAGGTCGGCGGGTACTTGGAATTATTGTTTCCCCTATTCGGAACACGCTTTATTTCCGTCAATGATAATTTCGATACGAACGATTATGTCGGGACAACAGGCGGTCTGGAACTGGCAATCCGAAATCTCGTCAATGGAATGTATAGTAAGGATCTTTCGCTGAAAATACGAAGTGCAAATCAGGCTCGGAGAAAGCAGGGATTTTATCATTCCTGCGGTCACGCCTTTTATGGCTATCAGCTTGATCCTAAAGATAAGCGCAAACTTATTGTGGACGAGAATGTCCGTGAGGTCGTAGTCAAAATATTTGACTTGTGTATTGAAGGACGCAGCACTAAAGAGATTGCGCAATATCTGAATGACGAAAAGATTCTATCGCCGCGACAGTACAAGCTACAAAATGGAATGTTTTATAACGGCAGAGTGGTTGATAATGAGAGTATTTGGCTGGCTTCCACGATCCGAAAAATGCTCAATGATGGAAGATATACAGGCAAGATGATTTCTAACACACGAGAGATGGTAGGAATACGAAGCAATAACAGCCGTGTGCTTCCGCGTGAACAGTGGATAGTTGTAGAAAACACCCACGAGGCCATCATTTCAGAGGAAAAGTTTCAAGCCGCTGCCGCTTCGTTGGCTTCTCGAATCAAAACAGTCAATATGAATACTTCCGGTAACAGGGCCGGTAATTTATTTGTTTGCGGTTATTGTGGAAGGAAGCTACAGAAAGCACCTGCGATTGATACACACCTGTTTTGTTTGAAGGCATCCAGTCAAAACCAAGCGGAATGTGCCGCTATCCACGAAAGTCTGGAAGTACTCCAGGACAAGACGCTGAGTGTTGTGAAGGCAATCGCACAAATTCTGCTGGATAAGTCCAAGTTTGTGAAAAAATATGATGTCACAGAACAGGCGCAGCTTGAAAGACTGATCGCAGATATGGAACGAAGGCGCAGGCAAATTGCGAATGGAAAAAGCTCTCTATATGAGGAGTATCGGAATGGGCATATAAGCAGAGAACGCTTCATCAAAATTCAGTCTGATAACAAAGCTGAAGACGAAAGGCTTCAACAGAAGATCGCAGAAAAGAATGTGGTATTAAATGAGTGTATTCAAAAACAAAAAGCTCTTGCCCTCGCAGGGCGGGATGCGGAACAGATTCAGGCTTTGACTGAGTATCGCCCGGAGGTTATAAGCCGACTGATAGATAAAGTACGAGTATTTGAAGGTGGGCGAATTGAGATTGGACTAAAAAGCAAGTATCTGACAGATATAATAGGAGAATGTATTCCGGAGCTTGCTTCGTAATATAGAAAAAAGAATTCCTGCCGAAGTTCGACAGGAAAATAAAAAAATCTTTTAGGGTTTACTTGACACAAGCAGAGGGCAGGATCATGGGCACCGGCGTGCAGATGTTCACCATTGCCGGACCCGTGATCGTCTACGGTACGGCTGCGGCGGTGCTCTACGGCCTGATCATCTATCTGTTCAATCTGTATTAAAGGGGGGAGCCGTATGCCGATCAGAACAGGGCGGTACGTCCTGACGCTGCCCTCCCGTCCGGTCATCGCGGGCAGCGCCGCCGTAGTGGGCAAAAAGGAGGGCGAGGGCCCGCTGGGGCAGGAATTTGACCATATTTTTACCGATACCACGATGGGGGAGCCCTCGTGGGAAAAGGCGGAGAGCGCCCTCGTGCGCGAGGCGGTCATCCGTGCGCTGGCAAAGGCGTCGCTCTCCTCCGCGGAGATCGACGTGATCTTTTCCGGCGACCTATTAAACCAGTGCATCGCCACCACCTTCGGCCTGCGGGAACTGGATATTCCCTTTGCGGGGCTGTACGGCGCATGCTCCACCATGGCGCTCTCCCTGGCGATGGCGGCCGTGTTTACGGACAGCGGCGCGGCCAATAACGCCATCGCGTCCACGTCGTCACACTTCGCCTCCGCGGAAAAGCAGTTCCGCTATCCGCTTGAATACGGCGGCCAGCGTCCGCCCTCCGCACAGTGGACGGCCACGGCGGCCGGTGCGGCGGTGGTGAGCAAATCGGGCGGCGGCCCGCGGATTGAGCAGGTGCTCTTTGGCCGGATCCAGGATCTCGGGATCAAGGACGCCAACAACATGGGCGCAGCCATGGCGCCCGCAGCCTGCGCCACGATCGCGGACTTTTTACGCGATACCAATACAAAACCGACGGATTATGATATGATCCTCACCGGCGACCTCGGAGCCGTAGGTTCCAAACTGCTGATCGAACTGATGCAGAAGCAGGAGGGGATTGATATCTCTCCGGTGCATGCGGACTGCGGCCTGATGCTCTACTCGCTCGATGAGCAGGATGTCAACGCCGGCGCTTCCGGCTGCGGCTGCTCCGGCAGTGTGGTGTGCTCCTATATTATGAAACGCCTTGCCACCGGGGCGCTCAAGCGGGTGCTCTTCGCGGGGACGGGGGCGCTGATGTCCCCCACCTCCTCACGGCAGGGGGAGAGTATCCCGGGCGTGGCCCATGCGGTGCTGCTCACCTCAACGGGAAGGGAGTGATTCGAAAGTGATGAAGGATGTCCGGCGCGATCTGGGGATCATCTCCTACGCGGCCAAGTCGATCAAATGGATGTATATCCTGCGCAAGGCGCTCACCTTCGGCGTGATCGTATTCACCGGCGTAGAGCTGATTCGGCTTTTTTTAAAAAACAAGGATGAATTGAGTGAAAAAGTCGGCATGTTTTTTTAAAATGTGGTATACTATAGCTGCTCCCATAGACAATCTGCGTGGGCGCAGCTTTTTTGATTTTACATATCCTTGTTTTGAAACGGAGTTGAATGTGATGATTTTAAAAAATGCAGTCGTTTACGGAAATGATTTTATTCCGCGGCGTGTGGATCTGGCAGTGGAGGGGGAGCGAATCGCCCGGCTTGGGGAAAACTTGGACGGAGCGGGGGAGACGCTCGACTTTTCCGGCTGTACGGTGATCCCCGGCTTTATCGATATCCACACGCACGGCTGCGCCGGGGCGGATACGATGGACGCCACGGAGGAGTCCCTGCGCACCATGTCCGAGTGCCAGGCGAGCCACGGCGTGACCTCCTTTTGTCCGACGACCATGACCCTCCCGTATGAGGAGCTGGCCGCAGCGCTCACCGCCGCCAAATCGTACATGGGCCGCGAGACGGGCGCCTATATTCAGGGGGTCAATATGGAGGGGCCGTACATCTCCATGGAAAAGAAGGGCGCCCAAAACCCGGACTATGTCCGCAGGCCGGATTTTGAGGAGTTCAAAAAGCTCAGCGCGCTCTGCCCCATCAAGCTGGTCGATGTGGCGCCGGAGACGGAGGGCGCATATGACTTCGCCGATCAGGCGAGTGCGGTCTGTACCGTCAGTCAGGCGCATACCGCCGCCAACTATGCGCAGGCGCAGGAGGGGTTCCGCCACGGTTTTACCCACGCCACCCACCTGTACAACGCCATGACGGCGATGACCACCCGCGAGGCGGGCGTTGTGGGCGCTGTCATTGAAAACAGCGGTGTGACGGCGGAGCTCATCTGCGACGGCTTCCACATCGCGCCGCCGGTGCTGCGTGTCACATTCCAGGCCCTTGGGAAAGACCGTGCCTGTGTGGTGAGCGACTCCATGAAGGCGGCCGGCCTCCCGGACGGCGACTACGATCTCGGCGGGCAGGCGGTCTACGTTCGCGGCGGCAAGGCGCTGCTGAAGGACGGCACCATCGCCGCAAGCACCTCCAATATCCATGAGGAATTCAAGAATCTGATCGCCTTCGGTATTCCGTTTGAGACGGCGCTGCGCGCCTGCACCATCAATCCCGCGCGCGCCATCCGGGCGGATCACACCACCGGCAGCATCCAGGTGGGCAAATATGCCGACGTCGTCGTCCTCGACCGCGACAACGAGATCAGGGCGGTCTTTATCAAGGGCGTGCGCCGCGTCTGATTTTCAGGGGGCGGTCGATATGTTTTTCCGTCAGGACTGGCTGATGCGTCAGATCGATATGTTTATTCAGGAACTGGCGCACCTGCTCGGCGAAGAGATCCCGGACCCCTTCTCCGCGGAGCTGGAGGATTATGGCACCGCAGGGGAGGCCGATCCTTTTGGGGCCCAGTTGAACGCCCTTGTGCATGCGGGCAGGATCAACGAGGCGGAAAATCTGCTTTTTGAGAAAATCGGAGATGGAGATCATCATTACATAAAGCAGGGCCTTGATTTTTACGCGCTGCTCAATCAAAAGAGTGATGACTATTTGGAGTTGCACGGCTTTTCCCGGGAGGAGATCCGGGAGGGTTTGGAGGACTTCGGACGTGTATATGGGATTGACCTGAAATAGAGCTGATTCTATATGATAAACAGCCACACACCAGCTTGTTGGTGTGTGGCATTGCTTTTTTATATAAAAATAATACTAAAAATAAATTATTTATTGTTGATAATTGGAATAGATTACAAATTTTTTCAAAAAACTTTGACAAACTTTCGGGAAACAACCTATACGCCTTTCACGAACTTACGTAAATTACCGATAAATCTATTTACAACCCTGCACGGAGATGATACTGTTTTTACAGAAAAATGACGTTAAAAAGGTGCATCTCAGGCGGGCGCAACCTGCCCAAAATGTGATTTTTATTTTCTATTGGAAAGAGGTCGTGAACACAGAGATGGCGGGATTGATACGGACGCAGGGATTGCGCAAAACATACGGCTCAGGTGAAAATGCGGTGCGCGCACTCCTGCCGTGCGATCTGAAGATCGCGGAGGGGGAGACGGTTGCCGTCGTCGGCGCGAGCGGCTCGGGCAAATCGACGCTCCTGCACCTGCTCGGCGGGCTGGATACGCCGACGTCCGGCCAGATCTTTTTCCGCGGGAGGGACCTCTCCGTGCTCGATGACGATGCGTTGAGCGAATTCCGCCGCCGCCACGTGGGCTTTGTGTTCCAGAATTACAATCTGGTGCCGGAGCTTACGGCGGGGGAAAATATTGAGCTCCCGCTTCTGCTGGATGAGAAGCAGGCGGACCGCGCCTATCTTGATGCCGTGATCGGCCGGCTCGGTCTGCGGGACCGGTTGGCGCACTATCCCGGCGAGCTCTCCGGCGGCCAGCGGCAGCGGGTGGCCATCGCCCGTGCGCTCAGTGCGCGGCCGGAGCTGCTGCTGTGCGACGAGCCCACCGGCAACCTCGATTCCGCCACGGGCCGGGAGGTCGTCCGGCTGCTGTATGAGATCGCGGCGGAGTACGGCGTCACGCTCGTCCTTGTCACGCATGATCTTGGGATCGCCGCCACGGCGCAGCGCGTGCTCACCATTGCGGATGGTCAGGTAGGCGGTGATCTGCATGCGTGCTGAATGGAAGCTGGCGCGTGCCTATCTGGGGCGCCACTGGCGGCAGTTTGCGTCGCTGTCCGTCTGCGTAGCCGTGTTTCTGGCGGCGATCTTCAGCCTGCAGATGTTCTTTCTGGCGTACAATGCCTGGTCGGAGGAGCAGATCCGGCAGGAGTACGGCCGCTGGGATTCGGCCTGGCTGGATGTGGACCCCGATCAGGCGCAGCTGCCGCCGGCCGATCACGCCGGCGCAGCGTTCACGACCGGCTATGTGCAGGCGGAGCATGCGTCCGTCCAGCAGCGGCCGTGCGTCGGCTACTGGACGGGGGAGACGCAGTATCTCATCAACGGGACCCTGCTCTCCGGCTCCATGCCGCAGCAGCCCGGCGAGGCGGCCGTTGCGGAGGACGCATGTTACCTCCTCGATATCCCCATGGAACCCGGCACGCAGTTCACCGTGCCGGTGACGGATGCGGCAGGCCATACGGCCGAGCGGACCTATACCCTGACCGGCGTGCTCGCCGCCTACCGCAGCCGGTGGTCGGAAATCGTTCAGTTTCAACGTACAGAGGTACATGATCAGCCGAACATCATCGTAGTCCCTACGGGGGAGCCCGTTATCACGGCGCACGTGCTGATGCAGGATGCAAAGCCGATGGGGAATATTTTTGGCGGCGGAGATTACTGCGTCAATTACGTTGTGGCTCCGGAATATCGAAGTGCGACGGGGCCTCAGGTACTTCTCTGGGCGGTCAGCGGCGTGTTGGTCGTCTTATTCCTGCTGCTCACCGTGATCGGGATTCGCCACGCCGTGCAGCTGACGCTGCAGGACCAGCGGCGCTTTATCACCCTGCTGCGCTGTACCGGGGCCTCGCGCCGTCAGGTACTGCGAATGATCACGCTGGAGGGGCTGGCGCTCGCCCTGTGTACGGCGGCCGCCGGGATCGTGATCGGCATTGCGCTCTTTGCCGCCACGGCGGCGGTGCTCAATCAGTTTACGTATGAACTCAGCTATCACCTCCACCTGCTGCCGTTTATCACCACGGCGGTGCTGGGGATCGCGGTGATCCTCATTACATACCGCATCTTCCTGAGCCGTTCCTTCCGCGGCGCGCCGCTGGAGACGGAGGGGCAGCGGGACCAAAGACGGCAAAAACACGCCCGCGCCTCCGCCGGAAACCGTTCCTTTATTCAGGTCTGGCGGCGGGAGACAGCCCCGGCCCACCGCGGGCAGGACTGGATCATCCGCCTGACGGCGGGCGCGTGCATGGCGCTGCTCCTTGTTGCTCCGAGTTATGCGGATCTCGCGATTGACGCCACCTACTTCTACGACGATCTGGAGCAGAGCCGTACCGGGATGGACTACTGGTTCGGCCTTCGTCAGGGCGGGAGCGGGACGGGATCTCTTTACAATGAGACGCCGCGCTACAAGGGCCTGACGGCGGACGCCTACCGGGAGCTGGCCGGAAATCCGAATCTCTCCGTGGACTATGCCGCCATCGGTAATATGTCCAGCGCAGCGATCGTTCTGCTGCCCGGGGAGAAGCAGATTGAAGCTGTGGAGCAGCTTGCGGGACGTGACAGCTTTTGCAGGCGGGAGGAGAAGAACAGCGCATTTATGGAGGAACTCGGCTTCCCGGCGGGCAGCGATCTGTTGCTCTATTCCATCGTGGGCATGCCGTGGGAACAGGTACAGAAGTTGGAGGGCGAGCGCCTTGGCGGCGCGCTCAGCCGGCAATCCTTTGATTCCGGCGCGCAGGTGGCGGCCTTTGGCGAGGGGTTCCGGGTCGGCGATACGGTCACCATCGCCGTCACCTCATTCCCCTCGGCGCCGACGCAGGAGGAGATTGAAAACGGACTGAACTACGGCGTGCCGGAGATCTCGTATCTGCATGCGACGGTCGGCGCGGTGTACGGCGCGGGGGACTCGTTTGCGGCCGGCAGGCTGAAGAGCAATTTTCCGCAATGCCTGATCCTCTCCGCGGATCTGCTGCAGCAGCTCGACCCCGGCGCGGGGTATGACGACGTGTGCCTCTCCCTCGCGTGCGACCCGGACGACGAGGCCGCCATGGCCGGCGTCCACGATTCACTCGACCGTGCAGAAACGATGTCCTTCATGACCTTTTACCGCGACTTCACCAGCCTGAATCAGGAGAAGGCGGACGTCTCCCTGGAGGTGCGGCTGCCCTATATCGCCATGATCGCGGTATTCGCCGTCACCATCTTCATCGCGCTGCTGATCTCCATGGATCTCAAGGTGAAATCCTCGGCGCATAGCCTGCTGCTGATGCGCGCAGTGGGCCTCGACCGCAAAAAGCTGAGCCGCCTGCTGTTGATGAGCAATGTGCTGCCCTGTCTGGAGGGCGCTGCCGGCGGAATCCTGTTGGGCGGCGGGATCGGGTTGTTTTTAACCGTAATGAACGGCCTGTCCGCAAGCTCGATCCTGCTGCGCACCCTGCTCCCGAACCTGATCGCAGGGCTTGTTCTGCTGATGGTCATGGCGGTGGTCTCCTATCTGCGTCCGCGCAGGTGGATCCTATCACGCCCGGTGATCGACAGCATCGAGAATACGCCGTTTTAAAGAAAACAAACACCAGAAAAGCACCCCGAACGCCGGATAGCATTGTGTGTCCTCCGGCAGCGGGGTGCTTTTGACGAATCAATCGTGGGTTTTGAAATCAAAGCGTGTATAATAGAACAGGAGGCCATTTCTAACGATCGTGGAAGTATAAAGGCCGGTTCCATTCTGTGAATACGCCCATACAGGAGATCCCCCATACGTTGTGTGTGGGGATTTTTGCTGCCGCTGTCACGTTTAACATTCGATTAATATTCGATTTAATTTCAAAAAACAATGCCCCTGTATTCTATTGAACAGAGACAGACACAGCGAGTCTGGTAAAAATCAGTTACTGGGGGCAATCATTATGACGGGAAAAAGGTATATCATCACAGGGGCTGCAGGGCATTTGGGGAGTACGATACTTCGGGAATTGCAGGATTCGGGCGCCGAGTTGTACGGCCTGCTGCTGCCCGGTGAAAAACCGGCGGCGGATGTACAAAATGTCCGCTACGTATATGGGGATGTGTGCCAGCCGGAGAGCCTGCGGCCCCTGTACCGCGGGGCGGCGGATAAGGAGATCATTGTCATTCACACGGCCGCGATTATCAGCATTGCACAGGGAATCTCCCCGCAGATGTACAACGTTAATGTAAACGGTGTAAAAAACATGATCCGAATCAGCCGGGAATATCAAGTGAGCCGTTTTGTGTATGTCAGCTCGGTCCACGCCATCCCGGAGCTCCCGCACGGGGAGACGATCCGCGAGGTCGGTTCCTTTTCACCGGATCGGGTGGTGGGCGGTTACGCCAAGACGAAGGCGGAGGCGGCGCAGGCGGTTCTTGATGCGGCGGCGGACGGGTTCCCTGCGGTGATCGTCCATCCCTCCGGAATCATTGGCCCGTATGACAGTGGGCGCAACCACTTGCTTCAGATGGTCGCCAGCTATATGGACGGCAAGCTGCCGGCGTGTGTGAAGGGCGGCTATGACTTTGTGGATGTGCGCGATGTTGCGGCGGGCTGTCTGCTCGCAGCGGAAAAGGGGAGGACCGGCGAATGCTATATCCTCAACGGGTCGTACTGCTCCATCCGCGATCTGCTTGAAAAAGTCGGACACCGCTGCGGAAAAAAGGCGATTCCCGCACTTCCGCTCCCCCTGGCCAGATTGGCCGCACCGGCCATTGAATGGGTGGCCAAATGCCGCGGCAAGCGGCCGCTCTACACGCGCTATTCCCTGCACACCGTCACAAGCAACGCCAATTTCTCCCACGAAAAGGCACAGCGGGAGCTGGGGTACCGCCCGCGGTCGATCGAGGAGACAGTCCGCGATATGACGGATTGGCTGTTGAACAGTCGGGATCAAAAACGCGTTTTTCGGGGTGAAAAACAGATGGCTTTGTGATAAAATAAAAGCAGCATATTGCTTGTGGAGGGATTGGAATGATCCGCATTTTAGTCGTGGAGGACGACCGGGACCTGAATCTGATCGTCTGCCGCCATCTGAATTCATATGGATATCAGGCGTACGGATGTTTTTCTGCGGGGGAGGCGATGGAACTCTTATATGCCGGTCCCTATGATATGGTGATCTCCGATATCATGATGCCGGGTATGGATGGGTTTGCCTTTGCCAAAGCGATCCGGGAGCAGGATCGGAACCTCCCCATCCTGTTTATGACGGCACGGGATGATTTTACGGCAAAGGAGCGGGGATATCATCTGGGGATAGACGACTATATGGTCAAGCCGATTGATCTGAAAGAGCTGGTTTTACACGTGGAGGCACTGCTGCGCCGGGCGAACATCGCCGCGGAAAAAAAGCTGGTGGTGGGCGATCTGGTGCTCAATGAAGATGAGCTCTCCGCTACGCTGGAGGGTGAACCGGTGGAACTTACGCCGCGGGAATTTCAGATCCTGTTCAAGCTGCTGTCCTATCCCAAACGGATCTTTACCCGCAGCCAGCTGCTGGATGAATTCTCCGGCGTGGAGAGTGAGAGCGGTCTGCGCACGGTGGATGTATTTATCGCGAATCTGCGCACCAAGCTGGCGAACTGCACCTCGTTTAAGATCGTCACGGTACGCGGAATGGGGTATAAGGCGGTGCTGTCATGAAAACAACGCGCAAACGGACCAGGGATCCCCGCATCAACGCAAAAGTTTTTACTTTTCGCTACTATTGTGCAATTTTTCTGATGATTCTCTTTTCGTGCGGCACCAGCATCCTGATTTACAGGGGACAAAACCGAACGGGGCAGGACATTGACGATATTTTTGTAATCCTATCCATTCTGACGTATCTCATGATCCTCGCGGTTCTGGTGATGGCGATGATGGTACTGATTCGCCGGCACTATATCATGCGGCCGGTCCGGCGCCTCAGCGATGCGGCCCGCCGGGTGGCGCAGGGCGATTTTACCGTAAGGATCCCACCTTACCGCCATGACGGCAAAAAAGATGAGTTCGAAGTGCTGTATGAGGATTTTAACGCCATGGCCGCGGAACTGGCCAGTACGGAGATCCTGAAAAGTGATTTTGTATCCAATGTGTCGCACGAGCTGAAAACACCGCTCTCCGTCATCCAAAATTATGCCGCGATCCTGCAGGAAGACGATCTGACTCAGGCAGAGCGGCAGCTGTATGCACAGCGGATTGCCGCCGCGTCCGAGCGGCTCACGGTTCTTGTCACCAATATTTTGCAGCTCAGCCGCCTGGAAAATCAAAAGATCGTGCCCAGCCCCAGGCGCTATAATCTCAGCGAACAGCTCAGCCGATGTGCCGTTGGCTTTGAGCAGATCTGGGAGGAGAAGGGGATTGAACTGGATGTGGATTTGGATCAGAGTATCACAGTGGACACCGACGAAAAATTACTGGATATCGTCTGGAACAATTTGATCTCCAACGCCCTCAAATTCACCTCCCGGGGCGGTTCCGTCTATCTGGGCGCGAAACGGGAGGGCGGAGATGTTTTGGTCCGGGTGGCCGACACCGGGTGCGGGATCAGCCCGCAGGATATGAGCCGGATTTTTGAAAAGTTTTATCAGGCGGAATCTTCGCGCGCTGTGCAGGGGAACGGGCTTGGCCTGGCCATGGTCCGGCAGATTATGGATCTGGTGGGCGGCACGGTCACAGTGGACAGTACGCCGGGCTCAGGGTCAGTCTTTACTGTTCGTCTGCATTCGGCGGAATGAGCGGATCGGGCAATGCAAAACCATTTCCAAAACCTAAATAATTTATTAACAAATTCTATCTTGACTTTGCGCATTTCCGGGGCTATCATGGTTAACAATAGATCAAGATGAGGCGGTGTTTCCACCATGGAGCATTTGATTGACGCGCGCAATCTCTATAAAATCTATAATCCCGGAGAGAATGAAGTCCACGCCCTGGACGGCGTCTCCCTCACCATTGACCGCGGGGAGTTTGTGGCGATCATCGGCCAGTCCGGCTCCGGTAAGTCCACCTTTATGAATATGCTCGGCCTGCTCGATACCCCCACCAGCGGCGAGTATTATCTGGAGGGGAAGGAGGTCTCCAAGCTCTCGGACGATGAGCTCTCCGAGATTCGGAATAAGGAGATCGGCTTTATCTTCCAGGGCTTTAACCTGATCCCGAGCCTGACGGCGATTGGCAACGTGGAGCTGCCGCTGATCTACCGGGGGATGCCCGCGGCTCAGCGCCATGAGCTCTCGGATGCGGCGCTTGAGCGCGTGGGGATCGGCCACCGGAAGAATCACCGTCCGTCGGAGATGTCCGGCGGCCAGCAGCAGCGTGTTGCGATTGCGCGCGCCGTCGCGGCCCGACCGCCGATCATTCTGGCCGATGAGCCGACGGGGAATTTGGACACCCATTCCGGCGAGGAGGTCATGCGGATCCTCAAGGAGCTCAACAACGAGGGGCGCACTGTGATCCTGATCACGCATGACAATTCCATCGCCGCACAGGCGAAGCGGATCATTCGCATTCAGGATGGAAAGATCGTCTCTGATTCGGGCGATGAAAAGGCTGTAAATTGATTGAAGGGCGGTCCGCGCGCCGGGCGTGAGAGCAGGCGCGTAAGACCCGTTACGGCGGCACGCCAGCGATTTGAGAGCGCGGAACTTTTTCCGCTTCGCTCTTTATCAATCTGGCCGTGCCGTCTTTTTTTAAATTTTGCGAGATTTAGCTGGCAGCATATTGCTTTTTCCCGGAGCGCGTTTTTTAATTTAATTATCATATGGGCTGGAACCCAAAACAAGGAGGAGAATGAATTGAAAAAATTTGCTTTGCTGGTGATGGGGCTTGTGCTGGTTGCCGCGCTGTCTGCGTGTACGGGCGCCGCCGGAAATCAGGACGGCACGGACCCGGTGCCTTCCGCGTCACAGGACGGCGGGGTGCAGTCGGCGGATCAGTTTGCCCGGTTTGAGGCGGGACTGAGCGATCTGGGGCTGACTTATTCCGCGAAGACAGACGCGGCTGCGGAGATGATCGGCGGGTTGAAGGGACAAAAATACACGATGGATGGTTATACCATCGAACTTTATCAGTTTGACCCTGAGAGCGACGCCTATAAGGCCGCCGAGGAAAAGCAGGCCGTGACGCTGGAGGGCTTTGGCGATTTTGCCGTCTATGTCCATAACGGCATGGTGATGATGAAGGATGGCGTTCCGCAGAGCGTGGTGGATCTGTTTAATACCCTGTAAATGATTTTTGATCGGGACCGGATTTGTGCCGGTCCCTTTTTTATGGATGGAAGAAGCGGAAGAAAATCGGCCGCTCATTCTCATTTTTTCCCTTTACATATGGCCGGTTATGAAGTAAAATAGATAGGAAGACAGGCCGGCGCTTGCAGGGCCGGATATTTGAACAGGGGAGGCTTTCGGATGCAGCCGAAATATAAACGGATCCTGCTCAAGCTGAGCGGGGAGGTGCTGGCCGGGGCGTGCGGCCATGGCATTGACTTTGACACCGTGCTCACCATTTGCTCCGCCGTCAGGGAGTGTACCCGCATGGGGGTGGAGATCGGACTTGTCGTCGGAGGCGGCAACTTCTGGCGCGGGCGCTCGAGCGGAGACATGGACCGCACGCGTGCCGATCACATGGGCATGCTCGCCACGGTGATGAACTCGCTCGCGCTGTGCGACGCGCTGGAGCAGCTGGAGGTGCCGGTCCGCGTACAGACGGCCATTTCCATGCAGCAGATCGCAGAGCCCTATATCCGCAACCGTGCGATCCGCCATTTGGAAAAGGGGCGTGTAGTGATCTTTGGATGCGGAACGGGGAATCCGTTCTTTACGACGGATACGGCCGCGGCGCTCCGGGCGGCGGAGATCGACGCGGAGGTCATCTTCAAGGCGACGAATGTGGACGGGATCTATGATAAGGACCCCAACAAGTTCCCGGACGCCGTCAAGTTCGATACGCTCACGCACATGGATGTCCTGCAAAAGGGCCTGAATGTGATGGATTCTACAGCGGCCTCCCTCTGCCGGGATAATCACATTTCCATTCTTGTATTCAATCTGAACGATCCGATGAATATCGTTCGCGCCGTTAAGGGCGAGAGCATCGGCACATTAGTGAAGGAGGAAAACGACTCATGAAGGAGATTTTTGACAACGCCAGCGAACGGATGGGCAAGACGGTACACGCGCTGGAAAAGGAGTACGGAACCATTCGCGCCGGGCGCGCAAATCCGGCGGTGCTCGATAAGGTTACCGTGGATTATTACGGCACGCCTACCCCGATCCCGCAGCTTGCGTCCGTCTCTGTATCCGAGGCGCGCATGCTCGTCATTCAGCCGTGGGACGCCTCCCTGCTGAGCGCCGTGGGCAAGGCCATTCAGGCCTCCGATATCGGGATCAATCCCCAGAATGACGGCCGCGTCATCCGGCTGACTTTTCCGCCGCTGACGGAGGACCGCCGCCGCGAGATCGTCAAGGATATCAAAAAGTATGAGGAAGAGGGCAAGATCGCCGTCCGCGCCGTGCGCCGCGACTGCATCGAGAAGCTCAAGGCGAAGAAAAAGGCCTCCGAAATCACGGAGGACGATCTCAAGACCGGCGAGGAAGAACTTCAGAAGATCACAGACAAATTTGTCAAAATGATCGAGGAGATCTCCAGGGACAAGGAAAAAGAGATCATGGAAATCTGAAACGGATCGGCGTATGCCGCGGCTTTTACCGTGGTGCGCAGGGGCGGCATATGGGGAGCATGTGCCGCCTGTATCTTTATGACAGGCAGACTGCTGCCGGAGAACGGAGGAGAGCATGGACAGCAGATTTGAGGTGCTGCCCCGCCATGTGGGCGTTATCATGGACGGCAATGGCCGTTGGGCCAAAAAGCGCGGCCTCCCGCGCGGGGAGGGCCATAAGGCCGGGGCCAAGGTGTTCCGTGAGATCACCAAGTACGCCCGCAGGATCGGGATCGAGTACATTACCTATTACGCCTTCTCCACGGAGAACTGGAACCGCCCGAAGGAGGAGATCGACGGGATCATGGAGCTCTTCCGTGAGTATCTCTTCGAGTCGGAGGAGCGGCTGGATGAGAACGAGCAGGAGGGCATGCAGGTCCGCTTTATCGGGGAGAAGTCCGGACTGCCGGCGGATATCGTCGCCCTCATGGCGCGCGCGGAGCAGGAGACGAGCCAGGCGCACGATATTGTGGTCAATCTGGCTGTCAATTACGGCGGCCAGGCGGAGATCGCGCACAGCGCGCGGGAGCTCGCGCAGGCCGTGGCGCGCGGGGAACTGAGGCCGGAAGAGATCACGCCGGAAAAAATCAATCAACACCTGTACACGGCCGGCCAGCCGCCGCTTGATCTGGTGATCCGCCCCAGCGGGGAGTACCGGCTCTCCAACTTCATGATCTGGCAGGCCGCCTATGCGGAGTTCTGGTATTCCGATGTGCTCTGGCCGGATTTTACGCCGGAGGATTTTGACCGGGCAATGTTTGATTACGCCAAACGCAACCGGCGCTTTGGCGGCGTGTGAGGCAGGAGGAGTGACTGATGAAGCAGCGAATTCTTTCCGGCATTGTGATGGCCGTCATCTTTGTGCTGATGATGGTGGGGCTGTACACGCCGGTGTTCTATATCCTGATGGGGGCGCTGGCCGTTCTGGCCGTCTATGAGATTGAAAGAGTGGTCGGGGTGAAAAATCTGGGCATCCGGATTCTCAGCGGGGTGTTTGCCCTGTTCCTGCCGATCTATTACGGCCTGCGCTTGGAGTTTTCCATTGCGCTGGTCCTGGTGCCGCTGGCGATCCTGATGCTCCTTTGCATGCTCGCGCGGTATGACACCACGCCGTTTGAGCAGGTGTCCTCCGCTTTCGCGGTGACGCTCATGGTCTCCTTTGGTTTTTCCACCTTTGTGCTCGTGCGCGACTGCTATCTGGATGCGCCGGATAAATTCGTCAAGCTGGACGGCCTTTATCTCATTCTGTTCGGTTTTATCTGCTCCTGGGTGACGGACATCGGGGCGTATTTTACCGGCCGCTTCCTCGGCAAGCACAAGCTCTCCCCGAAAATCAGCCCCAAAAAGACGGTCGAGGGCGCAATCGGCGGCGTCGTCTTTGCGGCGCTGATCAATGCGGCGGTCCTGTTTGTATTTGACCGCTGGATCTTTGAATCCGAATATCTGGCGTATTATGTGATTGTACCGCTTTCCATTGTACTTTCGGTCATCAGTATGTTCGGAGACCTGTCCGCAAGCGTGATCAAGCGGAATTTCGGCGTGAAGGATTTCGGAAAGCTGATCCCCGGCCACGGGGGCATTATGGACCGGTTCGACAGCTGCCTGTTTGTGTTCCCGGCGCTCTTTTTCGCCGTGAAAATTATTGAGATCGTCTGATCGTGGAATAAATACACGCGTTTCCCGTAAATATAAAGGAGGGAACAGGGAATGACGAAAGATCTGTGCATCCTCGGCTCCACCGGCTCCATCGGCCGGCAGGCGCTCGACGTGGTGGACAAATGCGGCCTGCGCGTGACGGCGCTGACCGCGTGTAAAAATGTGGATATCATTGAGGGGCAGATCCGCCGATATCATCCGGCGTATGCGGCGATGAGCGACGAGGCGTCCGCCGCCGATCTGAAGGCGCGCGTAGCCGATACGGGGACAAAGGTCCTCTCCGGCCATGACGGCGTGTGCGAATGCGCGCGGGCCTCCGGGGCGGATACGGTGCTCAACGCGATCGTCGGGATCGCCGGGCTGGAGCCCACGCTGGCCGCCGTTGAGGCGGGGAAAAACGTCGCTCTCGCCAACAAGGAGACGCTCGTCGCAGGCGGCCGCCTTGTCACCCGTGCGGTGCGGGAGAAGGGCGTCGCGCTCCTCCCGGTGGACAGCGAGCACTCCGCCATCTTTCAGTCCCTTCAGGGCTCTCCGGGGAAAAAGGCTGTTCACAAGCTGATCCTGACGGCCTCGGGCGGCCCGTTTTTCGGAAAAAAGCGCGCCGAGCTGGAACATGTGACGGCCGAGCAGGCGCTCAACCACCCCAACTGGAGCATGGGGCCCAAGATCACGGTGGACTCCGCCTCCATGATGAACAAGGGGCTCGAGCTGATCGAGGCGGTCTGGCTCTTTGACATGCGGCCGTCCGATATTGAAATCGTTATCCACCGGGAGAGCATTGTCCACTCCCTGGTCGAGTATGTGGACCACTCGGTGATCGCACAGCTCGGCCTGCCCGATATGCGTATCCCGATCCAGTATGCGCTGACGTATCCGGAGCGCTTTGAATCCCCGGTCGGCCGGCTGAATCTGGCGGAGGTGGGCAGGCTGACATTTTATGAGCCCGATTATGAGACGTTCCCCCTGATGAACATCTGCCGGAGTGCGATTGAGCGGGGCGGCCTGTATCCGGCGTACGCCAATTCGGCCAATGAGGAGGCCAACCTCCTCTTCCGCCAGGGGAAAATCAAATTCATGCAGATCGCGCATCTGGTTGCGGACGCGGTGGAGCGCGCCCCCCGGTGCGAGGATTATACGCTTCAGGACGTTCTGGAAGCGGACGTCCACGCCCGGGAGATGGTCCGGACGCATATTCAGGCATAAGTGCGTGTGTTTTTTCGGAGGTGATTCCTATCCAGCTGCTCGTCTCAGCCGCATCTGTGTGGGGCAAGGTCTGGCCCGTCCTGCTTGCCATCGTGTTTTTCGGCTTTATCATCCTGATCCATGAGTTTGGTCATCTCATTGTCGCCAAGCTCTGCGGCGTACAGGTAAACGAATTTGCGATCGGCATGGGGCCCAAGCTGTTCAGCTTTGGCAAAGGGGAGACGAAGTATTCCCTGCGCCTGCTCCCGTTCGGCGGCTTCTGCAGCATGGAGGGGGAGAGCGGCGAGGAGGAGAACGGGGAAAAAAGAGATCCGAATCCCCGCGCCTTCACTTCAAAGCCCGTGTGGAAGCGCATCCTGATCATCTGTGCCGGGGCGGTGATGAACCTGCTGCTGGGCCTGATCCTGATCGGATCCCTCACCCTGTCGCAGGAGCTGGTGGGGACCAATCAGGTCGCCCGTTTTTCCGAGGACGCCGTCAGCAATACGACCGGACTGCAGGAGGGAGATCGCATCCTCCGCGTCAATGGCAAACACGTTCTCTCCAGCAGTGATATCACCTATCTGGTTGCGCGCGACGGGGACGGAACGGTCGATTTTACCGTCAGGCGCGGCGACGCGGTGGTGGAACTGCCCAACGTGCGGTTTGCCACCGAGGAGCAGGACGGCCAGACGCTGATCCGCTTTGATTTCTCCATCATCGGGGAGCGGAAGACGGTCGGCAATGTGCTGAAAAACACCTTCGCGGAGACGGCCTCCATGGCGCGCCTCGTATGGCTGAGCCTGTTCGATCTGCTCACCGGGCACTACGGCCTGAGCGACCTGGCGGGCCCCGTCGGAACGGTCAGCGTCATCGCGGAGGCGGCGTCCGTCGATCTCTCCGGCGCCGTCAATCTGATGGCGATGATTACGATCAATATCGGGATCTTTAATCTGCTGCCCATCCCGGCTCTGGACGGGGGCAAGCTGATCTTCCTCATCATTGAGGGGATCCGCCGCAAGCCGGTCAATCCCAAGTATGAGGGATGGGTGACGGCGGCCGGTTTTGCGATTCTGCTCGGCCTGATGTTAATTCTGTTTTTCCACGATATACTCAATCTGATAAGGACGTGAATGATATGAGAAGAAAGACGCGGCAGGTGCGCGTGGGAAATGTGACCATCGGATCCGGCGCGCCGGTCACGGTGCAGTCCATGCTCAATGTCATCGCCTCGGACGCCGAGGGGAATGTCCGGCAGGCGGTGGCGCTGGAAAAGGCGGGATGCGAAATTGTACGCATGTCCGTCCCGGATGAGGAGGCGGTGCGCTCCTTTGCCAAGGTGCGGGAGAGCATCACCATTCCATTGGTGGCGGATATCCACTTTAATTACCGCATGGCGCTCGAAAGCGTTGCCGCCGGCGAGGATAAGATCCGGATCAACCCCGGCAACATCGGCGATGACTCCCGCGTGAAAGAGGTGGTGGACGCCTGCCGCGCGGCAGGTGTCCCGATCCGCATCGGGGTCAATTCCGGCTCTGTGGAAAAGGAGATCCTCGCCAAACACGGAGGCCCCACGCCGCAGGCGCTCGTGGACAGCGCCCTGCACCACGCCGCCCTGCTGGAAAAATATGATTTTTACGATACCGTGATCTCCATCAAGTCCTCCAGCGTGCCGGATATGGTGCAGGCCTACCGGCTGGCGGCGGAGCAGTGCGACTATCCGCTCCATCTGGGCGTGACGGAGGCCGGCACTGCGCACATGGGGCTGATCAAGTCCGCTGCCGGGATCGGGTCCCTGCTGATGGACGGGATCGGCGATACGATCCGCGTCTCCCTGACGGCGGACCCGGTCCAGGAGGTCTATGCGGGCCGTGATATCCTCAATGCCATCGGGCTGCGAACGGACCGCCCGCAGCTCGTCTCCTGCCCCACCTGCGGGCGGACCAAGGTCGACCTCATCGCCATCGCGGGCGAGGTGGAAAAGCGCCTGGCCGATTGCCATAAACCGATCAAGGTGGCGGTGATGGGCTGTGCGGTCAACGGCCCCGGCGAGGCCAAAGAGGCCGATATCGGTATCGCGGGCGGCGACGGCTGCGGCCTGATTTTCAAAAAAGGCGAGGTCCTGCGCAAGGTGCCGGAGGACCGGATCGTGGACGAGCTGATGGATGAAATCGAAAAGATGTGAGGGTATTTTTCAATGGCGTCTCTGCTGCATGTTTTTGGTGATTACATAACGGAGGACCGGGTGCGTGAATACCTCGCCTCCGGTGAGATGAAAAATGTAAAAATTTCCGGAGCGGCAAAGGCGGTGATCGTCTCCGCCTCTTTCCCGTCTCCCGATACCGGGGAAATTGCTGCGGCCCAGAGCATGATCGCCGCATCGCTCGGGCATCCGTGTGAGATCCACCCGTCTTTCCCGCCGGGGACGCTCACGCAGGACTATTTTTTCCAGGTAATGGTGCCGGAGGTCAAGCGGGCGATCACCGCGGCCAACGGCTTTTTTGCCGACTGTACTGCCCATCTGGAGGGCGACGCTCTCGGCGTTACACTCGCGCACGGCGGCAGCGCGATCCTGCTGCGGGAGCGGGCGGACCATCTGATTCGCAAATTGATCGCCGATCGCTTCGGCCGCACGGTGGAGGTCCGCTTTACGGACGCCCTCAGCAGTGAGGAGCTGACGGCCAGAATGGAGGCGGAGGCTGCGGCGCATGCCCGGCAGGTCTCCAGGGAGATCAGCAGCCTCACGCCGCCCCCGCCGCAGCAGCAGGAGCCCCGGCCGCAGCGTGCGCCGTTCCGCCGGGTGCCGGTGGAGGAGTGCAGTCTGGCCGGGACGCCGCTCAAGCCCGGCAGTGTGGAGCTCGTCTACGGCATTCCGCTCAAGGGGAAGATGCGCCGGCTGGAGGATGTCACGCCGGATGACGACGACGTCACCGTATGGGGCGACGTATTTAAATTTGAATCGCGGGAGACGCGCAACGGGCGCAGCATGATCATCTCCTTTGACGTCACGGACCGGACGGGCTCCTATATGGTCAAGGTGTTTGATCCCATGACCAAGTGCGCCGATCTGGTCGACCGCGTCAAAAACGGAAAGACGGTCATCGTCCGCGGCAATATCGAATATGACAAATACGTACACGACTATGTCATCCGCGCCAAGACGATCTGCACGGCCGAAAAGACCATCCGCATGGACCATGCCGAGGAGAAGCGGGTGGAGCTGCATATGCACACCAGCATGTCCACCATGGACGGCATGACGGATGTGCGTGAGTTGGTCGCCCGGGCGGCCAAATGGGGCCATAAGGCGGTCGCCGTCACGGATCACGGGGTGGTTCAGGCATTCCCGGACGCGATGATCGCCGGGAAAAAGAACGATATCAAGATCATCTACGGTGTGGAGGCCTACTTTGTCAACGATGATCAGAACATCCTCACCGGGGACTCCGCCGAGGGTTTTGATGAGGAGTATATCGTCTTTGATATTGAGACCACAGGCTTCGGCGCACAGACGGAGCGGATCACGGAGATCGGCGCCGTGCGCGTGGCAGGCGGGGAGAAAAAGGACGAGTTTGACATCTTCGTCAACCCGGAAAAGCCGATCCCGCCCCGGATCACGGAGCTGACCGGGATCACCGATGAAATGGTGGCCGACGCCCCGCTGGAAAAAGAGGCGCTGGAGCAGTTCTTCGCCTTCTGCGGGGACTGCCGGGTGCTCGTTGCGCACAACGCGGGCTTTGATACCTCGTTTATCAAGGCAGCTTGCCGCCGGACGGGGCTGACTTATGACTTTTCCCACATTGATACTGTCCCCATGTGCCGCTCCATGCTGCCCGAGCTGAGCAAGTTCACGCTGGACCGCGTGGCGAAGCATCTCAAGCTCCCGGAGTTCAACCACCACCGCGCGTGCGATGATGCCCGCGTGCTGGCGGATATCTTCCTCTGCCTGTGTAAAATGGCAAAGGATCAGGAAGGCATCGAGCGCGTCGATCAGCTGAACACCACGTACGGCGGCGGGGACGTCAAAAAAATGCACACCTACCATCAGATCATCCTGGTCAAGAATCTGACGGGGCTGAAGAATCTGTACAAGCTCATTTCCAAGGGCCATCTCCAGTATTTCTTCCGCCATCCGCGCATCCCGAAGAGCGAGCTCGTCGCCCACCGCGAGGGCCTGCTGATCGGCAGCGCGTGCGAGGCGGGCGAGGTCTACCGCGCGATCATGGACGGAAAATCATTTGACGAGGTCTGTGAGATCGCCTCCTTCTACGACTATCTGGAGATCCAGCCCAACGGGAACAATATGTTCTATGTCCGCGAGGGGCGCGTCAAGGATGAAGAGGGCCTCAACGATATCAACCGGACGATTATCCGCGTGGCGGACAAGCTGGGCAAAATGGTCGTTGCGACGGGGGACGTGCACTTCCTCGACCCGGAGGACGGCATCTACCGTCAGATCCTCATGACGGTGCAGGGCTTTAAAGACGCCGACAATCAGGCGCCGCTCTACTTCCGCACCACGGACGATATGCTCCATGAGTTCGCATGGCTGGGTGACCGTGCGCGTGAGGTCGTGATCGACAATCCCAATAAGATCGCCGATATGATCGAGGAGATCCGTCCCTTTCCGGCGGGGACGTTCCAGCCGAACATCGAGGGGGCGGCGGAGGAGCTGCGCGAGATCTGCTGGAAAAAATGTAAGAGCATGTACGGGGAGAATCCGCCCGAGCTCGTCACCACCCGCCTCAACCGCGAGCTCGACTCCATTATCAAGCACGGGTTCAGCGTGCTGTACATCATCGCGCAGAAACTCGTTAAAAATTCAGAGGATCACGGCTATCATGTCGGCTCCCGGGGGAGTGTCGGCTCCTCCTTTGTGGCCACCATGGCCGGTATCTCGGAGGTCAATCCGCTCTCCCCGCACTACCTGTGCCCCAAGTGCTGCCACAGTGAGTTTATAACGGACGGCAGCTACGGCTCTGGCTATGATCTCCCGCCGAAGAACTGCCCGGCGTGCGGTACGCCCATGCACCGCGACGGGCACGAGATCCCGTTTGAAACCTTCCTCGGCTTTGACGGCGATAAGGAGCCGGATATCGACCTGAACTTCTCCGGCGAGTATCAGTCCAGCGCCCACCACTACACAGAGGAGCTCTTCGGCAAGGACTACGTCTTTAAGGCCGGCACGATCTCCACCGTGGCGGAGAAGACGGCGTACGGCTATGTGAAAAAATATCTGGAGCTGAAAAACCGCGTGGTCAACCGTGCGGAGGAGGACCGCCTCACCATGGGCTGCACCGGCATCAAGCGCACGACCGGGCAGCACCCGGGCGGCATGGTCGTGGTCCCGCGCGGCCACGAGATCTATGAGTTCACGCCGGTCCAGCATCCCGCCGACGACGGCGGCAAGGATACCGTCACCACGCACTTTGATTTCAACTCCCTCCACGATACGCTCCTCAAGCTCGACGAGCTGGGGCACGATGTTCCCACGCTCTATAAACACCTGCAGGATCTGACGGGGATCGACGCCATGGATGTGGATATCTGCGATCCGGAGATCTATAAGCTCATGACCAGCACGGAGCCGCTCGGCGTCACGCCGGAGGACATCGGGTGCCCCATCGGCACGCTCTCCATCCCGGAGATGGGCACCTCCTTCGTCATTCAGATGATGGTGGACGCCCAGCCCAAAAATTTCTCCGATCTGCTGCAGGTCTCCGGCCTGTCCCACGGTACGGACGTGTGGCTCGGGAACGCACAGGACCTGATCAAGAGCGGCACCTGCACCATTTCCGAGGTCATCGGGACGCGCGACAGCATCATGACCTACCTGATGCACAAGGGGATCGATCCGCTCATGTCTTTTAAGATCATGGAGATCGTCCGCAAGGGCGGAAAAAAGGGACCGCTGACAGAGGAGCATTTAAAGGTCATGCGCGAGCACAACGTGCCGGAATGGTATATCGACTCGTGTAAAAAGATCAAGTACATGTTCCCCAAGGCCCACGCCGCGGCGTACGTGAGCGCCGCCCTGCGCCTTTGCTGGTATAAGCTGCACAGGCCTGTGGAGTATTATACGGCGTTTCTCACCGTCCGCGGGGAGGACTTTGACGCCGCGACGGCCCTTCAGGGGCGCCAGGCCGTCAAAAACAAGATGGCGGAGCTGCGCGCCAAGGGCAACGACGCCACCGCCAAGGAGAAGGATCAGTACACCATGTTCCAGATCGTCAATGAGATGTTCGCCCGCGGGGTGGAGTTCCTGCCCGTGGACCTCTATAAATCCGAGGCGGCGCGCTATACCATCGAGGACGGAAAGATCCGCCTGCCCTTCGGCGCCGTGAAGGGGACGGGCGAGTCCGCGGCCAGGGCGCTGTGCGCCGCCCGGGAGGACGGCGGCGGGAAGTTTATCTCCGTGGACGACGTCCAGATCCGCTCCGGCGTCACCCGTGCGGTCATCGACGCGCTGCGCGACTGCGGGGTGTTCAGCGGCATGCCGGAGACGCGCCAGATGTCTCTGTTCTGATCCGTGCTTTTTTGGGAAAAATGGGTGAAACAAAAAGGGTTGACAAGGCTTCTTTAATTTGATATCATAGTAGCACGCTAAAGTGAAGCTGTATGATCGAGGTGAACCGCATGAAAAAGTATCTCAATAAGACGCCCGAGGGGACGCGCGATCTTCTCTTTGAGGAGTGCGTTGCCCGCCGGGCGGTGGAGGAACGGCTCTCCGCGCTTTTTCTCTCGTATGGATATAACCAGGTTGTGACGCCGTCGGTGGAGTACTATCAGGTGTTTTCCCGCAGCAGCTCCGGCCTGCATCAGGAGGATATGTATAAGCTGACGGACGCCAGCGGCCGTCTGATCGTGCTCCGGCCGGACAGTACGCTGCCCATCGCGCGTGTCGTCTCCGGACGGCTGAAGGAGGCGCCCCTGCCCATCCGCCTGTTCTATTGTCAGAATATCTTCCGACGCCATATGCGCATGTCCGGCCATGCCGACGAGTGCGAGCAGTGCGGGGTGGAGTTGATCGGAGCCGGAGGACTGCGGGCGGATCTTGAGATCCTGACCCTTGCCATGCGTGCGCTCGATGCCGCAGGCGTACCCGGATTCAAGCTGGAGATCGGCCACGCCGGTTTTTATAACGCCCTGTGCGACCTGCTCCATACGGACGAGGAGGTCCGGATGGATATCAATGAGCTGATCGAGAAGAAAAACTATGCGGCGCTGGGCGATCTGCTCGACACCCTCCCCGATTCGGAGGCCGCGGCGGCCCTGCGCCGCCTTCCGCGCCTGTTCGGCGGGCCTGAAATTCTGGATGAGGCGGAGAAACTGTGCGCCTCGCCCCGGGCGCAGGAGTCGCTCGCCTATCTGCGAAAGATCTGCTCGGCCGTGCATGAGATGGGGCTCTCGGACAGCGTGACGGTCGATCTCGGCCTTGTCCACCGGAATAATTACTACACGGGCCTGGTCTTCCGGGGGTATATTCCCGGATCGGGCGCGACGGTTCTCTCCGGCGGTCGGTATGACCGGCTGCTCGGCGAGTTTGGGGAGCCGCATCCCGCGACAGGCTTCGGCATCGAGGTGGACGAACTCTACAAGGCGCTGCTTGACAGTCCCGGCGCACCGGCAGTCCGGGTACCGGACGTGCTGATCTTTGGGGCGGAGGGCTATGAGCTCGCGGCGCTGGAGGCGATCGGCGCGCTCACGCGCACCGGCCTGGTATGCGAGAACTTTACCGGCTCCACGCGTGAGGAGGCGCTGCGCTATGCGGTGCGGCGCGGTATTCCGCGGGTGCGCTGTCTCTCCGCCGCCGGGTGGGAGGAACTGAGTCCCGCGCAGGAGGTGCAGGCATGAGAAAATTGAGGATCGCCCTGACAAAGGGCCGCCTGGAGAAGAAGACCGTATCCCTCTTTACGGCGATGGGGCTCGACTGCACCCAGCTAATCAACAAGGGCAGGCGGCTGATCCTGCCCGTCGGGGAGTATGAGGCCGTGCTCGCCAAGGCTGCCGATGTGACCACCTATGTGGAGCACGGCGCGTGCGATATCGGCATCGTCGGCAAGGATACGATCGCCGAGAGCGGCAGGAGCTTCTATGAGGTGATGGACCTCGGCTTCGGCAGGTGCCGTTTTGCGCTCGCAGCTCCCAGAGGAGCGGATTTCTTCTCCGGCCATCAGGTCAAGAGCATTGCAACCAAGTATCCGAATATCGCGCGCAGCTATTTTGACCGCCTCGATATGGATGTCAATATTATCAAGATCGAGGGGTCCGTGGAACTGGCCCCGCTGCTGGGGCTGGCGGACGCCATCGTCGACATTGTGGAGACGGGCTCCACCTTAAAGGAGAACGGGTTGGAAATCATCGAGGAGATCCTGCCGGTCTCCGCGCGCGTGATCGTCAATATGGCGAGTATGAAGCTGCGGCGGAATGAAATTGAAGCGTTTCTGGCCGATGTCGCAGTGGCCAAGGAGGTAATGGACCAATGAAGGTTGTCAAGGCAGACGGAAAAACGGAGCGGGAGCTGCTCACCCTGCTCAAGCAGCGCAGCGGCGATATGAACGCCCAGATCACGCAGTCGGCGTCGGAGATCATTGAGCTGGTCCGCGCGGGCGGGGACGAGGCCGTGCGCCGCCTGACCGAGCAGTACGACGGCGTGGCGCCGCAGAATATCGTGGTGGACCGCCGCCAGATCGAGGCCTCGCTCGAGACGCGGGACTCCAAGTTCGTCTACGCGCTCTACCGCGCGGTGGACAACATCCGGGACTACCACGCCCGCCAGAAGCGGGAGGGCTTTATCAATGCGCGCCCGGACGGCGTCATGATGGGTCAGCGCGTGCGCCCGCTCAAGCGCGTGGGGCTGTACGTCCCGGGCGGCACGGCGGCCTATCCCTCCACGGTGCTGATGAACGCCATCCCCGCCAAGATCGCCGGGGTGGAGGAGCTGGTCATGGTGACCCCGCCGGCCAAGACGGGCTCCGCCAATCCGAACATCCTCGCGGCGGCGGCCGTGGCCGGGGTGGACAAGATCTACCTCATGGGCGGCGCGCAGGCGGTGGCGGCGCTGGCCTACGGGACGGAGACGGTACAGCGGGTCGACAAGATCGTCGGTCCCGGCAACGCCTATGTGGCCGCGGCCAAAAAGCTGCTGTACGGCACGGTCGATATCGATATGATCGCCGGGCCGAGCGAGATCCTGATCGTCGCGGATGAGACGGCCAATCCCAAATTCCTCGCGGCGGATCTGATGTCCCAGGCGGAGCACGATGTGATGGCCAGTGCGATCCTGCTCACGACCAGCGAGCAGCTCGCGAAGGATACCATTTCGGAGATCAACCGCCAGAAGCAGGGGCTCTCCCGCAGGGAGATCATCACAAAGTCTCTCGATACGTTCGGGGCTATTATTATCTGTGATACGATCGAGCAGGCGATCGGCTTTGCCAATGAGGTGGCGCCCGAGCACCTGGAGCTCGCACTGGACCGCCCGATGGACTATCTCGGCATGGTGGAGAACGCCGGGTCCGTCTTCCTCGGGCACTACTGCCCGGAGCCGCTGGGGGACTACTACGCCGGCCCGAACCACGTCCTGCCCACAAACGGCACGGCGCGCTTCTTCTCCCCCCTGTCGGTGGACAGCTTTATGAAGAAATCGAGCTTCCTCTACTACACGCCCAAGGCGCTGGAGCAGGCGAAGGACGACGTGATCCGTCTGGCGGAATCCGAGGGTCTGACCGCCCACGCGAACAGTATTAAAGTGAGGTTTTAACCGTGGCATATGAGCTTTGCAACAAATTGAAAAACCTGACGCCGTACGATCCGGCGGAGGGGACGTACCGCATTCGTCTGGATGCCAACGAGTCCTTCCTCCCCCTGCCGGACGAGGTGCTTGAGAAGCTGCCAAAGGTGCTTGAGCGCGTGCGTTTCAATCGCTATCCCGATCCGCTCGCATCGGAGCTGTGCTTTGATTTTGCGCAGTACTACCGGGTGGATCCGCAGTCCGTCACCGCGGGCAACGGCTCCGATGAGCTGCTGAATATTATCGCCAATTCCTTTCTCCAGCGCGGGGAGACGGTGCTCACTCTGTCGCCGGACTTTTCCATGTACGGCTTTTATGCGGAGCTGGCCGAGTGCCGGTGCGTGCGCATGGACAAGGGGGCGGACTTCCGGATCGATCCCGACGCGGTGATCGAGCGGGCCAATCGGGAGCACGCCGCTATGGTCATCTTCTCGAACCCCTGCAACCCGACCTCCGTCCTGCTGGACCGGGAGTCCGTGCGCGAGATCATCCGCGGTGTAAACGGGCTTGTCGTGCTCGATGAGGCGTATATGGACTTTGCCGACGCCTCCCTGATCCGTGAGGCGGACCGGTATGATAACCTGATCCTGCTGCGCACGTGCTCCAAGGCGTTCGGTCTGGCGGCGATCCGGCTGGGCTTTGCAGTGGCCAATCCGGTGCTGACGCGTGCGCTGCGTGCGGCCAAATCGCCGTACAATGTCAACTCGATCACGCAGGCGATCGGCAGCGCCGTACTCTCCGAGCCGGAGGCGGCGCGGCGCGCCATTGAGCAGATTCTGATCTCCCGCCGCAGCCTGTACGGGATGGTACGGGAGCTGGCGGAGAAATACCCCGGTAAGATCGACGTGATCGAGCCGCAGACGAATTTTGTTTTCGCGCGGTATGAGGATGCCGGGGAGCTCTTTGAATTCCTGAAGAAAAATGCGATGATCGTCCGACGGATGGGGGACTGCCTGCGTATCACGGCGGGCCGCAACCATGAGAATGTGGAGGTCACGCAGAAGATCGACGAATTCTATGCCGGGAGGTGCTGAGATGGCGCAGATCATTAAAAAGCGAAAAACAGCGGAGACGGATATCGAGCTCGCACTCGACCTGAACGGCGGTACGGTCGATATTCAGACGGGCGTCGGATTTTTCGATCACATGCTCACGGCATTCGCCGTCCACGCCGGGTACGGGCTGACCGTCCGATGCCGGGGCGACCTGCACGTGGACGCCCATCACACGGTGGAGGATGTCGGCATCGTTTTAGGGCAGGCGCTGACCGAGAGCGTGGGGGATAAATCCGCCATTGCCCGGTACGGCTCCTTCTATATCCCGATGGATGAGGCGCTCGCCTTTGTCTGTGTGGATATCAGCGGCCGCTCCTACCTGCACTATGAAGCCAATTTAAAGCAGGAGAAGACCGGAGATTTTGACACCTGTCTGGCGGTGGAGTTCTTCCGCGCGCTGGCAAACCACGCCGGTCTGACGCTCCATGTGCGCTGCCTGTACGGCGAGAATGCGCATCACCAGCTGGAGGCCATGTTCAAGGCGGCGGGCCACGCGCTCGCGCAGGCCACGGCTCCGCGCCGGGGGGGCGTGCTCTCCACCAAGGGGAGCCTCGAGTAAGAGGAGGAATTTGAATGATCATTTTTCCCGCGATCGATTTGAAAAACGGGGAGTGCGTCCGCCTGAAAAAGGGCGATATGAATACGAGTGAAAAGGTGGCGGAGAGCCCGGTGGATACGGCGCTCTCCTTTGCCGCTTCCGGCGCGCAGTGGATGCACATGGTCGATCTGGACGGCGCGGTGCGCGGGGAGCGGGTCAATCACGGCGTAATTGTGGAGACGGTTCGTGCCTGTGGCCTGAAGGCAGAGGTCGGCGGCGGCATCCGCACGATGGCGGATATGGAATATTATCTGACAAACGGCATCAGCCGCGTGATCCTCGGCTCCGTCGCGCTCAAAAACAGCGCCCTTGTGCGTGAGGCCATGCGGGAATTCGGCGGGGAGCGGGTGGCCGTCGGGATCGACGCGCGCGCCGGCATGGTCGCGGCCGAGGGATGGGTCGAGGACAGCAGCGTGGATTACATTGAGCTCGCCAAACGCATGGAGGATGCCGGTGTGCGGTATCTGATCTATACGGATATCGGGCGGGACGGCATGATGGCCGGGGCGGATCTGGAGGGCCTGCAGCGCCTGAATGAGGCCGTCGGCTGTTACGTCACCGCCAGCGGCGGGATCCGTTCCATGGAAGATATTCGGGCGCTGTCTGCGCTGGACCTGTACGGCGCCATCTGCGGCAAGTCCATCTACACCGGCTCGCTTGCCCTCGCCGAGGCGGTGCGGTATTGCAAAGGAGAATAAAATGGATCTGGAGCGTTACTTTAAAAAGGGAGAGCTGATCCCTGCGATCGTCGTCGAGCATGCGACCCGCGAGGTGCTCATGCTCGCGTATATGAACCGAGAGTCCCTTGCAAAAACGATGCAGACGGGGTATACTTGGTTTTACAGCCGGTCCAGGCAGAAGCTCTGGAATAAAGGGGAGACCTCCGGCCATACGCAGCGCGTGCTGAAAATTACAGCCGACTGCGACGACGATACGCTTTTAATCGAAGTGGAGCAGAAGGGACCCGCCTGTCACACGGGCAGCCACTCCTGCTTCTATCAAGAGATCTGGAGTGAACAGAATCATGGGTGATATTTTAAAAGAGCTCTATGATATTGCGGTGATGCGCCGCGCGGAGAAAAAGGAGGGGTCCTATACCTGCTATCTCTTTGAGCAGGGGACGGACAAGATCCTGAAAAAGTGCGGCGAGGAGTGCGCGGAGACGATCATCGCCGTCAAGAATGGCGTTCAGGAGGACACGGTCGGCGAGATCAACGATCTGCTCTATCATCTGGCCGTCCTCATGGTGAATGAGGGCATCACGCTCGACGCGGTCTATCGGGAACACGCCCGGCGCAATGCAAAGGAACTCAATTTAAAAAAGTTCCATTCGGTCGATAAAAACAGCTGATTTTCAGGTGATCGCGTTGAAAAAAATCAAGCGCCCCTCCGGCGAAAAGGTCTGGTTCAAGCTCGACAATGCGGGCAAGGTCTTTCCGGGGCAGAGTACGTCCAAGTGGTCGAACATCTTCCGTATGAGCGTCATTTTAAAAGAGAAGATCGATCCGGAGCTGCTCGCCCGCGCAGTGGAGATGGTCATGCCGCGCTTCCCCTGCTTTGACGTGCGCCTGCGCAAAGGGATGTTCTGGTATTACTTTGAAAAAAACGAGAATCTCCCGCCCGTGCTGCCGGATATCAAAAATCCCTGCCAGCGCGTCAAGCGGAAGGAGAACAACGGATTCCTCTTCCGCGTGTACTACTATGAAAAGCGCATTTCCGTGGAGTTTTTCCACGCCCTGACGGACGCCTACGGCACGGTACGCTTCCTCAATACGCTGACGGCCCAGTACCTGCGCCTGCAGGGCCATGATATCCCGCCGGGGGAGAGCGTGCTCGATATCAATGAGCCGGCCACGGAGGATGAACTGAGCGACGCGTTCCCGCGCTTTGCCGATTCCAAGGGCAAGCTGCGGGGGGCGAATAAGTTCGTCTATCACGTTCGGGGGACCAAGCTGCCGGCACACATGTGCACCATCGTCACCGGGACCATGCCGCTTGACAAGGTCAAGGCCAAAGCGAAGGAGTACGGCGTGACAATCACGGAGCTGATCTCCGCAGAACTGCTGTACGTCCATTACCAGATGCAGCAGAAGGACCTCTCCCGGGCCAACCGCAAAAAGGAGATCAGCGTGCAGATCCCGGTCAATCTGCGCAACTTTTTCCCCACCAAGACGCTGCGGAACTTTTCCCTTGCGTATATTGACCGCATTGATCCGGGAATGGGGACGTACACCTTTGAGGAGATGCTCAAGCAGGTGGCGCTCTATCTGCGGTATATCAACAATGAAAAGACGCTCAACGCCATGGTCACCAGCAATTTGAAGCTGGAGACGAACCCGTTTATGCGCATTCTGCCGCTCGTCGTCAAGGATGCCGCGATCGGCATCTCCTTCCGCCTGACGGGGGAGAAGTCCACCACCGTGATGTTTTCCAACATCGGGATTGTAAAAATCCCGGAGGAGATGCAGCCGTTTGTGGACCGCTACGTCATCATGTCCGGCCCGGGCAAGCTCAACGGCGCGCGCTGTGCGGGGATCACTTACGGGAACAGTTTCGAGGTCACGATCGTCAGCCTCTATGAGGAGATGGATATCCAGCGGGAGTTTTTCCGCCGGATGGTGCGCCTGGGTGTTCCTGTGAAAATTGAGAGCAATATTTTGTTTGACGAATAGGGGGATATACGTGTCCTACTGTGTAAACTGCGGCGTAGAGCTTGAAAAGTCGGCGCGGCGCTGTCCGCTGTGCGGCACGCCGGTGATCAATCCGGTCCAGCCGCCCGCCGACGAGCCGCCGGCCTATCCGGAAAATATTTTCATTCCCAAAAAGACCCGCTCCAGATATGCGGCGTTCATGGTCACCATGGTGCTGCTGATCCCGAACCTGGTCTGCGCGATCATCAATTTGTTCTATCCCCATACGGGGCATTGGGCGGTATATGTGGTATCTTCGAGCGTGCTGCTGTGGATCTTCTGTGTCCTGCCCGTCTTCATCAAGCGCAACGCCTACCTGCTTCTGGGGGTGGATACGGCGGCCGCCCTGCTGTTTACCTTCATCATGTCGGTCTTCCACGGGCGGGACTGGTTCCTCCGGATCGCGCTGCCCGCAATTCTGGGGCTTGCGGTCATGCTGGGGATTATGATATACTGGATCAGCAGAAAAAAACGCGAGTGGCCCTCTGTCTGTACGGCGGTGGTCGGGATTCTGGGACTCATGTCCATGCTGTTTGAATTTCTGATCTCCTGGTATGTGGTTGGGCGGCCGATGATCCAGTACTCTGTAATCATCGTCGCATCCTGCGTCGGGCTGATCGTGTTTTTTGAATTCGCGGGGCGCAACCGGCGCTTCCGTGCCTGGCTGACAAGGAGGTTCTATGTCTAATCAAGAAAAAAACGAGCAGGAGCAGAACGAAAAAGCCCTCTCACCCGCCGCGGCGGACGGGACGGACTATGATCCTGAAAAGGAGCTTGAAAAGCACAGGGGAATAAAAATGCGCCTGATCGATGGGGTTAAGGGCTTTATCATCGGCGCCACCATGTCCGTCCCCGGTGCGAGCGGCGGCACCATGGCGATCCTGCTGGGGATTTACGACGATATCATCGGTGCGGTCAGCGCGCTGCGCCGCAGCTTTAAGAAGAGCTTTTTCTTCCTGCTGACGCTCTTCATCGGCGGCTTTCTCGGACTGCTGTGCATCACAAAACCGATGGAATATCTGCTCGAGCACTTTCAGTATCCCACGCTGTTCTTCTTCGCGGGCGCGATTTTGGGCGGCGTACCGCTGTTGTGCCGCCAGTCGCGGGTGAAGAAGTTTTCCGCCGGCGTGATCGGTTGGCCGATCCTCGGCGCGGCGATCGTGATCGGGATCTGGGCGCTGGAGTTTATCCCCGGATTTGCCTTTGAATATAATCCGGGCAGCGGATTGAAGGACTATCTGATCCTCTTTTTGATCGGTCTGATCTGTTCCGCGGGATTTGTGCTGCCGGGGATCAGCACCTCCTTCCTCTTTGTGCTTTTCGGTATTTACGAGGAGATGCTCGCCGCCGTATCGGGATTTGATATCAAGTTTATTTTCTCCCTAGGGCTGGGCATGTTGATCGGAGCGGTAGTAGTTGCTAAGATTCTTGATAAGCTGATGACCAAGTACACCCGCCAGTCTTTCCTGACCATGCTCGGCTTTGTGCTCGGATCGCTGGTGGCAGTGATTCCCGGCGTGCCGCAGGGGTGGAATATCCTGTGGTGCGTCCTGACGCTTGCGGCGGGATTTTTGGCGATCTATTTCCCCAGCCGCCACGAAAATTGACAGTTTTCCCATATTTCCTGAAAAAATATTTCAAAAAATTAAATAGATTGTTGCCCCCTCGGCGGTGTCTGTGCTATAATATCCCAGAACCGTATTTTACACAACCGAGGGGGTTTTTTCATGTCCGTAACACAGGAGTACGCCGGCGGAAAGACTGCGGATACGATGGCGCAGGCGCAAAATGCCTGCGCGAGCATCAAAAAGATCATTGAGACGATCGGTCCGCGTGCGCCCGGCAGTCCGGAGGAGCTCAAGGCGCAGGAGTTTATTGAAAAGGAGATCCGCCCCTACTGCTCGGAGACGGAGATTGAGCCGTTTACCGTGCACAGGCAGGCGTTTATGGGGTTTATCCCGTTTACAGTCCTCATGGGCGTGATCGGGGTGTTTCTCTACTTCTTTGATTATCAGATCGCCAGTCTGGCGCTGTGCATTCTGGGCCTGATCCCGCTTGTGCTGGAATTTGTCATGTATAAGCAGTTTATCGACCCGCTCTTCCCGGGTCATGAGTCGCACAATCTGATCTGCCGGAAGGCGCCCAAGGGGGAGGTCAAGCGGCGCATCATCTTTGTGGGCCATGCCGATTCCCAGTATGAGTGGACGCTCAATTACCTCCTCGGCGGCAACGGCATGAAGGCGGTCCTCATCCCGGCGGTCGTCGGCCTGATCGTGCTGACGGTGGCCTCTCTGATCAAGGTGATCGTGTTTGATATCGCGGGCGTCGTCTCCCACGGGGCGGACCTGTTCTTCTCCATCGTGGGGATCATTCAGTTTGCGTTTGTCCCGTTCTTCCTGCTGTTCCTGCTGTTCCAGAACCCGTTTAAGAGCGTGCCCGGCGCCAACGACAATCTGACCGGCTGCTATGTGGCCACCGGCGTCATCAAGGCGCTGGCGGACGCCGGGATCGAGTTTGAGAATACGGAGGTCGTGGGGATCTGCTCCGGCTCCGAGGAGGCGGGCCTGCGCGGGGCGAAGGCGTATGCCAAACGGCACCGTCAGGAGCTGCTGGATACGGACACCATCGTCATCGCGGTGGACACCTTCCGCGATCTGGGCGATCTGGCCATCTATGACCGGGATCTGAGCGGTACGCTCAAGCACGATCCCGAGGTGCGCAAGCTGGTCCGCCGAGCGGGCGAGAACTGCGGGCTGAAGCTGGAGTATTCCTCTGTCTACATCGGGGCGAGCGACGCCGCCGCCTTTACGCAGGAGGGCATCCGCGCCACCGGATTTGCCGCCATGGACCCGACCCCTCCGCGCTATTACCATACGCGACTGGACAACTGGGATGATATGAATCCCGAGGCTGTTAAAGTCGGCTTGGACGTGATGGTGGAGACGGCGTGTCTCTTTGACCGCGAGGGCGGCGTGCCGAAAGGTGGATCCCGGTAAAGAGCCAAAAAATAGAGGGGCGGCAAAGACCGCCCCCCTTTGTATATGCCGCATCAAAAGAGCCCAGGATCCCGGGCTCTTTTGACGTGCAGGGCTGCGCTTACAGCCCGTTGACCACGTGGATCGGCTTGCCGCTGAAATAGGCGGCAAAGTTCTCCCGACAGATCTTCATCAGGCGGCTGCGCGTCTCCAGCCCCGCCCAGGCGATGTGGGGAGTTATAATGCAGTTTTTCGCCGTCAGCAGCGGGTTGGATTCCCGCGGCGGCTCCACGGAGAGGACATCCATCCCGGCCCCGGCAAGCCGGCCGCTGTTGAGCGCATCCGCAACTGCCTGCTCATCGAGCGCCGGACCGCGGGAGGTGTTGATCAGGTAAGCGCCCTGCTTCATTTTTCCCAGGAAATCGGCGTTCACCATCTGTTCTGTCTGTGGCGTCAGCGGACAGTGGAGGGATACAACGTCCGACTTTGCGAGTAATTCCTCCAACGGGACAAAGTGCAGGAACTCATTTTCAAATTCCGGCTTTGGGTGCGGCGTATAGACCAGCACATTCATGCCCATTGCAATGGCAATTGTGGCAACTGCCTGGCCAATCTTGCCAAATCCGATAACGCCAAAGGTCTTATCCAGCAGCTCCGTCAACGGAGTCTTCCAGTAGCAAAAATCACTGCACGCGGCCCACTCCCCGCGGTGGACGGATTCGCTGTGCAGTCCGGCACGATTGCACAGTTCCAGCAGCAGCGCAAATGTATGCTGCGCTACCGCCGCCGTGGAATAGGCGGGGATGTTGCATACCGGGATGCCGTGCTCGCGCGTATAATCACAGTCAATCACATTGTAGCCGGTGGAGAGCAGCTCAATGAATTTCAGATCCGGCAGCTGCTCCAAAATTTCCCGATCCAAAACAGTCTTATTTGTCACCACAATCTCTGCTCCTGCACAGCGCTCAACGATTTTTCCCCGCGGCGTGCGGTCATAGACGGTGTAATCCCCATACCGGCCCAGCCATTCCCAGCTCAGATCGCCCGGATTTGTGGTATAGGCGTCCAACAGAACGATTTTCATTACGAATTACCCCCTGCAATCCAATTCTATTTACTGAAAGTATAACACATTTTTTTGAGTATTGATATACACAAATATGCCGCCCGGTGATAAAATAGAGGAGAGTATCGTGTAAAGGAGTTTGCAATATGGAGCGGATCACCAAAACGCCGCTGTGCTATATTCAGGAGGACGGCTGCCTGCAAAAAATTGCTTTTTACACCAGATCTTTGGGCGAGGGCGGCGTATATGCCGTTACGGATCCGTTTGTTTTGCAGGCGTACGGAGAGACTATTTCCCGTTGTTTTGCCTCCCATGGCGTACGCCTGGTTATGAAAGAGGCGAGTGGGGTATGCTGCCGGGAAAGCATCGACCGCATGATTGAAGAATTGCACGCCGCAGGCTGTGATATGGTCGCCGGGATCGGGGGAGGAAAGGCGCTGGATCTCGCAAAGGCAGTGGCGCATTTTGCTCGGCTGCCGGTAATGGTTGTCCCGACCTCTGCGGCTACGGACGCACCGTGCAGCGCCATCTCCGTCCTATATACGGCGGATGGCGTCTTTGATCAGTACCTCACACTCCGCCACAGCCCGGATCTGGTCCTGGTTGATACACGGGTGATTGCCAACGCACCGGCACGCCTGCTCGCGGCCGGCATGGGCGATGCCATGGCAACGTATTATGAGGCGCACTCCTGTTACCGCAGTGACCGGCGCACCAATGCAGGCGGCCGCTGTTCCTTGGCGGCGCTCTCCCTGGCGGCTGCCTGCAGGGATACCCTGTTCAGGGACGGATATGCCGCCTACTGCGCCGTGCAGGAAAAGCGCGTTACACCGGCGCTGGAAAATGTCGTGGAGGCCAACATCTATCTCAGCGGCATCGGCTTTGAGAGCGGCGGACTTTCCATCGCCCACGCGGTGAACAATGGGATGTCCGCGATCCCGGCGTGCCAAACGGTCCTACATGGGGAAAAGGTCGCCTTCGGCACGCTCGTTCAGCTTTGGCTGGAGGGGAATAGGGAGGAATTCGGGCGCGTCCGCGCTTTTCACCGGCGTGTGGGGCTCCCGGTGACACTGCACCAGCTCGGCCTGGATGCGCCGGATGCGGAACTGCTGATGCCTGCTGCCGAGCTCGCCTGCGACCGTGGGGACGTCATGGGCAGCATGCCGGAGGGGATTACGCCGCAGGATATCTGCCGGGCGATGATCGCCGTGGATCAAAATAACGGCGAATTGGATTGATCCATCAATAAATTTGGAACCGGAGGAGCAGCAATTATCTGTTCCTCCGGTTCCCTTTTGGATCAGGGCGTTTTTGTTTTTAGGATATTTCTTGTGTGTTTGCGCTGGCGGGTGATCCAAAGCGCCAACAGCAGGAAAACTGCGGCAAAAGCCAGCTCAATCGCCATGGAGGCAAATATGGGGCCGAGCGAAGCGGATGAAAAATCAGTCAGCTCCGTGATTTGCTCGATTGCATTTGCGTACC
>CASFCH010000066.1 GCA_949293315.1 uncultured Oscillospiraceae bacterium
AGGAGGAACGCCTTATTCTCATTGCCGGAAAGCATGATAGAATCCCCCATTCATCGGTTATTCTGGACTGCGCTGTTGATATCCTCACGCATACGGATCACCTCGCGGCGCGCCGCCTGCGCATATTCAGTCTCGCTGCAATGCTCCTTTTGGTATGCGCACATGACCGCACGCGAGGAATTGACGATCGCTCCAATCCCGTCCCGGTCAAATGCGCCGACGAGTCCCGCTGCACCGCCGCCCTGCGCGCCGTAGCCCGGTACCAGAAAGAAGGTGTGCGGCAGACGCTGCCGCAGCTCGGCAAGCTGTTCGGGATACGTTGCCCCCACAACGGCTCCCACGCCGCTGTAGCCAAATTTTCCAACGGAACCGGCGCCCCAGTGCTCGCACATATCACCCACGGCCGCATAGACCGGCGTACCGTCCGCCAGCGGACGGTCCTGAAGCTCTCCGGATGAGGGATTGGAGGTCTTTACCAGGGCAAAAATCGCCTTGCCCTCCCCGTCAATCAGGCGGGTGAGCGGCGCGATGCCGTCCGTACCCAGATAGGCGTTGACCGTCAGGGCGTCCGAGGCAAAGGCGGACGCGGGCGTGCCGAACAGATCCGTGCTGCCGAGATGGCCGGCGGCATAGGCCTCCATCGTCGATCCAATATCGTTGCGCTTGCCGTCTGTGATAACATACAGTCCCTTTTCATGGGCATAGGCGATCGTCTCATGCAGGGCGCGCACGCCCTCCCACGAGTACATTTCATAGTAGGCGCACTGCGGCTTTACAGCCGGGACAATATCACAGATGGCGTCGATCAGCCCCTTGTTAAAAGCGAGGATAGCGTCGGCCGCAGCGGCAAAGGTGGGGCCGTACTTTTCGACGGACGCACGTTTGATAAACTCCGGGATATACTCAAGTTTCGGATCCAGTCCGGCCACACTCGGATTATTCTTTTCCCGGATTTTTTCTATCAGCTGATCCATTGACATTTATGATTCCCCCTGATCCTCAAAGACGATTTTTCCGTTGAGCAGTGTATAGCGAACCTTTCCGCACAGTTCCATTCCGTGGAAAGGTGTATTTTTTGATTTTCCATGCAGCTTTTCGCGGTCTACGGTAAAGCTGACGCGCGGATCATAGATCACCAGATCCGCCGGACAGCCGCGCCGCACCTCCCCCGGCGTACGCTTTAGGATCCGCGCCGGGTTAGCGGACATCAGCGCGATCAGATGCGGCAGAGTAACGATCCCCCGATTGACCAGGAACGTAATTCCAACCGCCAGCGAGAGCTCCATACCGATTACACCGTTCGGAGCAGTGAGAAAATCGGATTTTTCCTCCGGGCTGTGCGGCGCGTGATCCGTTGCAATGGCGTCGATCACGCCGGTACGCAGCGCATCGCGTACGGCGAGTACGTCCTCCCGCGTCCGAAGCGGCGGATTCATCCGGAAATCCGCATTACGCGACAGTAGTTCCCGCTCATCAAAGACAAAATAGTGGGGGCAGGTTTCAGCGGTCACTTTCACGCCGTCCCGCTTGGCGTTGGCAATCATTTCAATGCTGCTGCGCGTGCTGACGTGACAGATATGGACCGGCCGGCGGAGGGAGCGCGCCAGCGCCAGCTCGCGCGCCGTCCCCACATCCTCCGCGGCGGCCGGAATCCCGCGCACCTTCAGCTCCCGTGAAACTGCGCCCTCGTTGATAATCCCGCCCGCAGAGAGCGTCGGATCCTCGCAGTGAGCGAATACCGGTACACCAAGGCGGTGGCACTCCACCATGGCCTGCGCCATCAGGGCCGCGGTCCGTACCGGGACGCCATCGTCGGAAAAGGCGGCGGCGCCGCTGCGGAAAAGGCGTTCAAAATCGACGGTACGCTCCCCCTTTTCCCCCTCTGTGATCGCCGCAATCGGGAAAATTCGCGCCTTAGCATCCGCGGACTTTTTAAAAATATATTGCAGCGTGTCCACATTATCGCACACGGGATCCGTGTTCGGCATGGCGGCAAAACCAGTCACTCCGCCGGCCGCCGCGGCCTCAGCAGCGGACAGAAGATCTTCCTTATACGTATACCCGGGATCGCGCGTGTGCACATGGAGATCAATCAGCCCCGGAGAGACACATGCTCCGGCCGCATCGATGACATGATCGCCGGGGGTCTCGTCGATCCACGGCGCAAGATCCGCAATCATCCAGCCGTCAATCCGGATATCCGACATGAATTCATCGGCATTTGGATTGACCACCCGGGCGTGTTTAATTAAAATCCTTCCGTCCATAGTCAGCTCCTTCCGTCTGCTGAAAGGCAGAATCGCAAAAGGCGCACTGCATACACCTTTTGCGATCATCCCGTTACTGCTGCGCGGTCTCCGGCTCGGTCTGGGCCTGCGTCTCCTGTCCATCCTGCGCAAGTGCCTGCTCATTGCCGCACTGATCGCATACGGCCGGTTCCTTTCCCTTGACATACCAGCCGTTTTTCTTGCTGGTACACTTATCGGAGGCAAGCATTCCGGTCACCGTACAGTATTCCTTCATCTCTGACTCGTTGGATTTTGTAAATGTTTTTGCATCCTTGCCCTCATGGATACCGTCCATAACGGCCTTAAAGATCTTGTTGGGCGAGGACGTGCTGCCCAGATTTTCAGGCATATCATATCCGTACCAGACGGCCGCTACGTAATACGGAGTGCCGCCGCAGAACCAGCGGTCCTTATTGTCGTTCGTCGTACCGGTCTTGGCGAAGGTCTGGAACCCATCGACGGCATAACCGCCGCCGGTTCCGCCGTTGACAACGGTCTGGAGCATCTCGTTCATCACATCCGCAGTCCCCGCACTGATTGCGCGGTGGGACTGGGTCTGCGTCTCCAGATAGACCTCCTCTCCGGAGCGGTCCGTCACGCGGTAATAGCAGTACGGCTCATAATAGGTACCGCCGTTTCCAAACGGCGCGAAGGCCGCCGCCATGTCGAGCGGGCTTACGCCGTACAGGGTGGAGCCCATCGCCAGCGGAGACCAGTCCTTGTCCTCCGGATAGAGCGGAAGACAAAACTTCTCCGTGGCATATTCATAGGAGGTATCCAGACCGACCGCATCCAGCACACGCCCGGCGATCATATTGATAGAGCGCTGCAAACCGTACTGGACGGTCATATCCGTCTTGGAATATCCGCCGCCGGCATTCTGCTCCGGCCAAAGATTGCCGTATTTATAGATCGGGGAATCGTTGAAAATTGAGGACCAGTAAATTTTTCCGGTGTCAATTCCGGGGCCGTATACGGCCAGTGGTTTAATGGAGGAACCCATCTGGCGCTGCAGATACGTGGCGCGGTTGCTGCCGCGGTTGATTGTTTTCTCCCCGGCGCCGCCGACCAATCCCATGATGCGCCCCTGATAGTCCATCACGACCATAGCGGCCTGCGTGTCATCATGCCCCATGCCGGTGCGGGAGGTAAAGACCTCCTCCATTTTTGCCTGAATATCGACATCCATCGCCGTGTAGATCTTCAGGCCGCCATAATAGATCATGTCAAACGCCTGACTCTCCGAATAGCCAAGCTGCTGATTGAGCCCATCAATGACCTGATCGACCACATAGTCCACATAATAGCTCTGGATTTCCTGCTCCACCGTGTCCCGATTCTCCTCACCGGTGGAAACATAGTCCGGCGAGTTGGTAAAGACCATCTTATAGTTGACGGCCTCCTCATACTCCTGGTCATTCAGATAGCCCTGCTCGTGCATCTTCTCCAGACAGTCGAGCTGACGGGTGCGGTTGTTCTCCGGATTGATGAGCGGATCGTAGTCGGTGGGGAACTGCGTAATTCCGACCAGGCTCGCGCACTCTGCGGCGTTGAGCTCGGAGACGTCCTTGCCGAAGTATTTTTCCGCCGCCGTCTTGACGCCATAGCACCCCTCGCCCAGATAGAGCGTGTTCAAGTAGGCCTCAATAATGGTGTCCTTGTCGTAGAATTTTTCCAGATTGAGCGCAGTGAGAATCTCATTATATTTTCGGACAAAGGTCACATTTTTATTGCCTGTCACGTTCTTAATGAGCTGCTGTGTTATGGTTGAACCGCCGGAATCCGTATTGCGCACGATCACCGAGATCGTTCGGAACCAGTCCACCCCGTGGTGCTTCTCAAAGCGCTTGTCCTCCAAGGCTATAGCGGCTTGGGGAAGGGCTTCAGGCATGTCGTCAAGCGAGACCCAGATCCGATTCTCCGTCCCGTGCAGACGCGCGATCTCGACATCCTCGTTGGCCGCATTTTTACCGTATACGATCGTGGTCTGGTTCTGATTGGCCTTGTACTCATCCAGATCGACGATCAAATCACCGTTGATGACGGAAATCATATTAATGCCCACAAACAGAACCACTACGATTCCGGTCACAACGACAACGCCCGCCGCGGCAAGCAGCGCAACCAGAGCGCCCCATTTTTTGGATACCGCCGCAGATCCCCGCCCCCTGCCTGTGGACTTTTTGGAGCCGCGTTTTGGTCTTGAGTCCTGCTGCATAGAATTTCCTCCTGAAACTGAAAATCCAGTTTATCTTTTGAAACAAAAATAATTTTTTAACACCTGCCGCAGATGGACACCTTTTTGTCCGCCTCGCGGATATTTTCCCTAATCAGGAATCGCCTTTTTGGGAGGGAAAGGGGGACCGCTTGCGGTGGATGAGGTGTTTTCTGGGAACAGACCAAGTTTCCGAAAAGGTGGAATTTCCACCTCATCAGTCTCGCTCCGCTCAACAGCTTCCCCTCAAGGGGAAGCCAATTCAAAATGATCCAGCGCAACAATATTCTCCGGAACAGCCTAAATCTTCGATTTTGTTGGTGTTCCGTGAGGTTATTATACCATCTCCGCGAGCGCATCTGCGCGAGCGGGAATGGAACAATGTTCTCCGGAACGCCCTAAGCCCTCGACTTCGCTGCGAGTTCCGTGAGGTTATTATTACGCGGATCAGGCGCTTCAGCGCCCCGCCGCAAGGCGGGTGAGGGCGTCAGCCCGGCTGATCCAGCGTAACAATGTTCTCCAGAACAGCCCAAATCTTCGATTTGGTGCTGTTCTGTGAGGTTATTATAACATATATGGTATATAATGGCAAGAAAATCAAATTTTATCCACAAGCCGTATAATGGCCGCTTCTCTTGGAAAAGCTATTTTAAAATTCTAAAACGGGAGCGGAGCGTTATGAGAACGGACAGAGAGCGGCGCCGCGCCGTCATTGCCGGGGTTCTGATTGCCCTGGCGGTCATCATTCTGGCGGCAACCGTAATTTTTTATTTTGTCGGAAGGACGACGGCGTCGGCCAATGTACAGGAGGAAGAGACATACCTTTATACCATTTTGGATTATGAAGGACGCGTATCCGTCATGCGGCGCGGAGAAGCAGAACCCTATGAAATTTTTGACACCTACACCGCTTCCCTGCCGGAGGCAGACCAGAAGGACCTGAAGGAAGGGGTACGCATTTACTCCGACGCCCAGCTGCAAAAGGCGATTGAGGATTATACCAGTTGAGGGAGGTTCGAATAATCCCGGCAAACGCCTTTTTCGGTTATCATTGCGGTAATCAGCTCATGCGGCGTCACGTCAAAGGCGGGATTGTACACACGGATTCCCTCGGGGGCCATCGGATGCGCATACCACATCCGGGATACCTCTGACGGATCGCGCTGTTCAATGACGATCTGCTCCCCGCACGGGCAGGAGAGATCGACCGTTGAGGTCGGCGCGCACACATAAAACGGGACGCCGAAGTGTTTCGCCAAAATCGCGACACCAAGCGTCCCGATTTTATTGGCCGCATCTCCGTTGGCCGCCACTCGATCGCAGCCGACAAAAACGGCGTCAATCCTTCCCTGCGCCATCAGGCTGGCGGCCATATTATCACACAGGAGCGTCACATCAATTCCGGCACGTGAGAGCTCATAGGCCGTCAGACGAGCCCCCTGCAGCAGCGGCCGGGTTTCGTCGGCAAACACCCGGATCCTTTTCCCCTGCTCGGCAGCACGGTAGACCGGCGCCAGCGCGGTTCCATATCGCACCGCTGCCAGACGCCCCGCGTTGCAGTGCGTCAGGATCGCCATGCCGTCTCTGATCAGCGCCGCACCGTTCTCACCGATTTGCATACAGGTACGCACATCCCCGTCGCGGATCGTGCACGCTTCGTCGTGCAGCGCACGAAGCGTTTCCGGGATCGTCCTCCCGGGATCGCCGTCCAGTACGGCAAGCATGCGGCCGACAGCCCAGCTGAGATTGACAGCAGTGGGACGCGCGGCGGAGATCTGCGCGCCGATTTGCCGCACCTTCGTGCGCCAGCACGCTGCATCACTCTCCGACACACGGCAGGCGCAGACATAAAGCCCCATCGCCGCCGCCACCCCGATCGCGGGTGCGCCGCGTACCCGCAGCTTTTGGATCGCCTCCACAATCTCTCCCGCCTGATCGAGACGGAGGTATACCTCCTCCTGCGGCAGGCGCGTTTGATCGATAATGACCAACGCCTGATTTTCCTCATCGAGTGCGACCGTGTCGCGGACTGCATATTCCAAGGGAATCCCCCTATCTGACTATTTCAATCGTTTTTTCAATCAGCCGGCCCAGTTTCCCGGCGCTTGCCGTACCGATCTCCCCGACCTCCTCGGCGGTGATCGGGCGGTCCAGCACACCGGCGGCCATGTTGGTAATCAGAGAGAAGACAAGAGTCCGAAACCCACAGTGAGCCGCCTGAATCACTTCCGGCACGGTGGACATTCCCACTGCATCGGCCCCCAGCGTGCGAAAGGCGCAGATCTCCGCCGGCGTCTCAAAGGAGGGGCCGGATGTGGCCAGGTAGACGCCGTGTCGCAGTTCGATCCCCAGGGCGTTCGCCGCGCTGTCCGCCGCCGTAAGAAGCTCACGGTCATATGCGTGCGTCATATCGGGGAAGCGGACCCCCTCCTCGGACCGGTTGGGACCAATCAACGGATTATCCCCCATAAAATTGATATGATCCGTCACTGCCATAATGTCTCCCGGCTGCCAACGGACGTTGATCCCGCCGGAGGCGTTTGTCAAAATCAAGAACTGGGCGCCCAGATGACGAAGGACACGGATGGGGAAGACGATCTCCGCCATGGAGTACCCCTCGTAGTGATGGAGCCGCCCCTGCATGCACACCACGCGCCTGCCCGCCAGTCGGCCGAATATCAGCCTGCCGCTGTGACCCGGCGCAGTCGACGGGTGGAAGCCCGGAATATCCCGATAGGGGATCTCCGCGCACGCGTCGATTTGTTCCGCGACCGTGCCGCACCCGGAGCCGAGGACCAGGCAGAACTCCGGCGTAAAATCCGAAATACGCTCCCGAATGAATGCACAGGCTTTTTCAATCACTTTGCTCTCCCCTTTCTCACAGCTCCGCCAGAATGGCGTCCGTACTTTTTTGCGCCTCGAACTGCGCTCTTTCGATATCGATTGTTTTATACTCCCCATTTTCATACAAGACTTTACCATCCGCCATGGTCAGCACGACATCGCTCCCCTGAGCGGAATAGACCAGGTTGTTGACCATATCGTGTACCGGATGCATATACGGTACGTCCGTATCCAAAACGGTCAAATCGGCGCGGTACCCCTCCGCCACGCGGCCGCAGTCGGCGCGCCCCTGTGCGCGGGCGCCGCCCACGGTGGCCGCAAAGAGCGCCTGCGCCGGCGTGACAACAGTGGGATCCCCGGAAGAGGCCTTATACAGGGTGGCGTACAGCTTGATTTCCTCAAAGAGATTCAGATTGTTATTGCTTGCGACGGAATCGGTGCCCAGTGCGATATTGAGCCCGGCTTTCAGCATATACGGCACATTGGTAAATCCGCCGGCGAGCTTGATATTGCTGACCGGACAGCAGACGGCCGTGGCACGGTGCTCCTTCAAAATTTCAATATCCTTTTCCTCAGCCCAGGTGCAGTGGGCCGCCGTGACACGGCTGTCCAAAATCCCGGTGCGCGCAAAGTATTCTGTCGGCGTCTCGCCATGGTGACGCTGTTTGCACTCCTCGTGCTCCTTGCGTGTCTCCGAGAGATGAATCTGAACGCCAAGGTCCTCACGCTGTGCACACTCCGCAACCTGTGTTACGAGTTTTTCGTTTGAGGTGTACTCTCCGTGTACACAAAAATCCACCAGAAACCGGCCGTCAAAGGCGCCGTGATAGTCCCGGATCAGCGCCATGGTCTTTTCGTAGGCCGGGATCTCATAGAATCCGCGTCCCTGAAAGTCCGTCACGCCGATGCTCATGCTGCATTTGACGCCTGACTCCTCCACCGCGCGTGCAGTGGCATCGGCAAAAAAGTACATATCGCTGACCGATACCGTCCCGAAGCGGATCATCTCGGCAAACGCGAGCATCGAGCCGTGATAGACGCGCTGCGCATTCAGGTGATCCTCAAAGGGGAAGATGCGCTTGTTCAGCCAGTCATCCAGCGCCATATTTTCTCCATATCCGCGCATGAGCGTCATCGCGGTGTGGCTGTGCGCGTTGGTCAGAGCCGGCATCAGCAGCCGGTCTTTGCCGGAATAGACGCGGTCAAAATCCCCCGCCGGCCGCTGCGGCCCCACATAGGTGATGCGCGTCCCATCCACCGCTACATACTGATCCGTCAGGTAGCCGAACACCGGATCGTAAACACCGATCTTTTCAAAAAGCATCGCGCTCGCCATCCTTTCAAAATAGCTGTTATTTCTATTATAGCGAAAAAAACAGTATTTCACAATTAAAACTTCATTCCGCCGTCAAGTGACAAGTTCCGGCCTGCATATATTGGAGCATCACCATTTTCGGAGAAAGGGGATCGAGCCATGCTCGCCGATTTACTGAAAGCACTGTTTTCACGCATGATTTGCTTTGCCCTGCATGTGACCAATACCGGGTCCTTTCCGCCGGCGCTCACCCCCGCGCAGGAGCGCGACTTACTGACGAAATTCCACGCCGGCGATCAGGCGGCGCGCGACGCGCTGATTGAACACAACCTGCGGCTCGTAGCGCATATTATCAAAAAGTACTACGCCTCTTATTCCGATCAGGACGACCTGATCTCCATCGGCACGATCGGTCTGATCAAAGCGGTCAATACTTTTAAGCCGGAAAAAAACATCAAGCTGGCCACCTATGCGTCGCGCTGTATTGAGAATGAGGTGCTCATGCACTTCCGTGCGGCGCGCAAGAGCGCGCAGGATCTGCACATGGGTGACAGCATCGATACGGACAGCGACGGGAATCCCCTCACCTTGATGGACGTCCTGTGCACGGAGGACACCATTGCCGACGATCTGGACACCAAGATCAAGTCCGAACAGGTAAACCGCTATGTCGGACGCCTGAAAGACCGGCGTGAGCGCGCGATCATCCGGATGCGCTACGGGCTCGGCCGCGCGGAACCGATGACCCAGCGCGAAACGGCAGCTAAACTGAACATTTCGCGCAGTTACGTCAGCCGGATCGAAAAGCGGGCGCTTGAAAAACTGCGGGCCGCCTTTGAACAGGGAGAAAAGTAACCGCAGCGGAAGCGTAAAAGGGCGGGACATTCGCATCCACAGAATGTCCCGCCGGCTGTCATGCGAGGGCGTGAATATATTCCGCGGCAAAAGTCGCAGCCACAGCGCCGTCGGCCGTTGCCGTAACGATCTGCTTGATCGGCTTTACGCGGCAGTCCCCCGCCACGTACACACCGGGGATCCGCGTTTTGCAGTCCTCTCCGGCCGCAAAGTATCCGGCCGCATCCAGGTCCAGCTGTCCGGCATAAATTGCGTTGTCCGGCACGGCTCCGATCGCCACGAATACGGCATCGGTCTCCAGTGTTTTCTCCTCACCGCCGGCCGTTTTGCACCGCACGGAGCGCACCTGCTGATCTCCGCTGATCTCCGTAACGTTTGCCCCGAGCAGGTAGGAGACGTTCTCTTTCTGCGCAAGCGCATCCGACAGATATTTCTCCGCCCGGAAGGAATCCCGGCGATGGACAAGCCAGACCTTTTTACACACGGCGCTCAGGTACAGCGCATCCCCGACCGCCGTATTTCCGCCGCCGACTACCACGGCAGTCTTGTCCCGGTAAAACGCGCCGTCACACGTCGCACAGTAGGAGACGCCGCGCCCGGCAAACGCCTCCTCGCCGGGGCATCCGATCTTCCTCCGGGTGACGCCGTTTGCAATAATGACGGCGCGGGATTCAAATTCCTTTTTCCGTGCAAACACCTTTTTTACCGGCCCCTCAAGCTCTACACGCTGAATATCCGCCGAAGTAAACTGCGCTCCCGCCTCGACCGCCTGGCGATGGAAAAGGGCGGAGAGCTGCGCGCCGTCCGCTCCGGGCACGCCGGGATAATTTTCCACTTCACCGGTGAGCGCAACCTGCCCTCCGTAGGAAAATTTATCGAGGACCAGTACGCTCAGGCCGGCGCGGCACGCATAGATGGCCGCAGTCATCCCCGCCGGGCCGCCCCCAATAATAATCAGATCCGTCATAACTGTTTCCTCCCAAAATCAACTCAAGATATTTTTAAAAAACTGCTCGCTTGTCTTTCCGCTGGGGCGATTAAACCGCCCCAGCTCAAAGAGCCAGTCCGCAGACCGGTTCGTAATATGGTTCACCTGCTCCGCACACGTAAGCACCACCTGAAATCCCATTTCCCGCAGGACCTCGGCAGACTGGGAGCAGCGCGCGCCGAACGGATAGGCAAATGTTTTTGGAGCCGTTCCGGTGTATTGCCGGACCAGATCCTGTACCTGTGTCAGATCCCGCGTCAGCATGGCTTTATAGGTTGCCGGATCCTCCCCGGATTTTATTTTGCACCCCTTTCTTCCGCCGTCCAGACGGTGCAGATCATAGGTGTGGTTGCCGATCTCCACGTGCGGATTGCGGGCAAGCTCTCCGATCGCCTCCCACGACAGATGGGAATACTGCACATGGTGGTCCTCGTGGTCCGTGTATGTCTGCGCCACCGAGCCGATTACCGAGATCACGGCGTACATATCAAGCTCCTCCAGGATCGGGAGTGCAAAGGGGATAAAGCTCTCATAACCGTCGTCAAAGGTGATGAGAATCGGCTTTTCCGGCAGATCGGAGCGGCCGTTGGCATAGTCGATCAGCTGCTGTGTCGTCACCGACGTATAGCCTCTGGCACAGATATAGCGCATATCCGCCTCAAACTGCTGCGCCGTGAGGACATAGTCCCCTGCATGTGAGGCCATGTCCGTGAGCTGATGGTACATGATGACCGGAAGATCGCGTTCCTCGGCCGCTCCGCCGGACGCGGCCGAGACCGCAGGCGTGTGGGCTGCCGTCCGAATCAGGACAGCGGTCACCAACAGGACCGTTAAACAGACCGAAACCGCGATTAAAAATCCTTTACGCAGGCGGATCACCATCACACAACATCTCCCTTTCGCGATACACTATCAGGATATGTGTGACATCCTCCAAACAGACGCGGCGACTCAAGAATCAGCGGATCAGCTCATTGAACTGCTCCTCACTCAAAACCGGGACGCCGAGCTTGTTGGCCTTATCGAGCTTGCTGCCGGGATTTTCACCGGCGAGGACATAGCTCGTCTTTTTGGAGACAGCGGAGGAAATCTTCCCGCCGAGATCCTCAATCACTTTTCCCGCCTCACTGCGCGTATAGCCGGAGAGCGTCCCGGTCAGGACAAAGGTCATTCCGGTGAAGCGTCCCTCCTGCTTCTGCTCCCGGCAATGTGTGTTAACGCCGCACGATTTCAGCCGCTCCACGACAAGGCGGCTTTGCTCCAACTGAAAATATTCCCACACGCTCCGGGCCATCACCGCGCCAAAGCCGTCAATGGCGGCGATCTCCTCCTCGTCCGCCGCAATGATGGCGTCAATGCTGCCAAAGTGCTGTGCCAGCAGACGGGCGGCTCTGGCTCCCACATGGCGGATTCCGAGGGCGAAGATCAGGCGTGCCAGATCGTTTTCCTTGGAGCGCTCAATGGCAGCTCTCAGATTGGACGCCGTCTTCTCCCCCATGCGGTCAAACTGTGCGATCCGTTCAAAATCCAACAGATAGATGTCCGGGATGGTGTGGATCATCCCCGCATCATGCAGGCGCTCGAGCATTGCCGGCCCCATCCCGTCGATATCCATGGCATCGCGGGAACAGAAATGGATCAGCAGGCGGAGCAGCTGTGCAGGGCAGTCCGGGTTGTCACAGCGGACGGCGGCCTCCCCCTCCTCCCGGAAGACAGGCGCTCCGCAGGACGGACATGCCTGCGGCATCTGGTATGTCTGCGCCCCTTCGGGCCGCGAGACGACGGACAACACCTCCGGGATGATATCCCCCGCCTTGCGCACACGGATGCGGCAGCCCAGGCACACGCCCTTCTCCCGGATAAAATCTTCATTGTGCAGTGTTGCGCGGGAGACCGTGGTGCCGGCCAGCTGGATCGGTTCAAAGAGAGCGGTCGGCGTCAGCACGCCCGTCCGGCCGACGTTGATCTCAATGGCCAGAAGCGTTGTCTCCTTCTCCTCCGGGGGATATTTATAGGCGAGCGCCCACTTCGGGAATTTGGATGTGCTGCCGAGGAGCTCGCGCTCATGGAAATCGTCCACCTTAATGACGGCGCCGTCGATGTCGAAGGGAAGTTCACCGCGCCGTTCTCCGATGAATCGGATTTCCCGCAGGGCGTCTTCAATATCTGAAACGCGATGGTAGAACGGGATCGTGTGAAAGCCGAGCGAATTCAGATAGTCCAGGGACTGTTTGTGCCCCGTGATCTCCCGGCCGCGGATCCGCTGGATATTGAATACAAAAATATCCAGCCCGCGGGAGGCGGTGATCTTCGGATTTTTCTGCCGGAGGCTGCCTGCGGCGGCGTTGCGCGGATTTTTAAACGGTTTTTCGCCCTCCAGCTCCTGCTCACGGACAATCTGCTCAAAACTGGAGCGGGGCATATACACCTCCCCCCGCACCTCCAGCAGCTCCAGAGACTCCGGAAGGCGCAGCGGAATGGTGAGGATGGTCTTGAGATTGGCGGTAATATCCTCGCCCGTCACGCCGTCCCCGCGTGTGGAACCCCGGACCAGCACGCCGTTTTCATATTCCAGCAGGACGGACAGGCCATCGATTTTGGGCTCCACCACATAACAGACGTCGTGTACGCTTTTGCGCACGCGCTCGTCGAACTCGCGGACCTCCGCCTCACTGAAGGCGTCCTGCAGGCTCTCCATGGGCACAGCGTGCACGACCGGCTCAAAGGAGTTGTCAAAGTGGCCGCCCACACGGTGGGTTGGGGAGTCGGGCGTGATCAGTTCCGGATACGCCCTTTCAATATCCTCCAGTTCCCGGAGCATGGCGTCGTACTCGTAGTCCTCGATCTCCGGATCGTCCTCATCGTAATACTTTTTACTGTGATATTCCAGCAGGGCGCGCAGCTCCTGTGCGCGCTTCCCCGCCTCCTCAAAATTGATCATAGGCTCCTCCGATTGATGAAAAACCAATATACAATCCTAAAAAATACTTTTTGGCTTTGCTGCGCCATCAGGTGTATTTATTATACCAAAAAACGCACGGACTTCCAATAACGCAGGTATAAAATTTTATGACAATGTGCTGCCGATCCCCGCATAGACGTCGGGTATTGTCCCGACAATCACCGTCTGCGAAAGGACAAAATCGGTGCTGATCTGCTCGGCGCTGTCATAACCGGGCAGGGCGATATAGACCTGGGCGCTGATATTCAGCAGGACGCGGTGCAGCGTTTGATTGATTCCCGCGGAGGTGAAATCCTCCGTGATATTCGCCGTGGAGTGACCGGCCATTGTGAGCGTCACCCGGATATCCGCCCCTCTTCCGTACAGCATGGCGATCCCGCTCAGGGAGCCGGATGGGATTACGATCTCCTGTTCCCCCATGGACTGAAGGCGCTCGGTCACAGCCAGATTGATCTGTGATTTGATCTGATTCATCCGGACGGAGTCGGACTCCACAGAGATGACACGGCCGTCTTCGTCGCGTGAGATTGTTAAAAAGTCCCCCGCCCCCATCTCGGACATCCTTGCGGATACCTCATCGTCGATCGCATTCACGGCCAGCACCTTCGCCTGATTGACGGCAAGCGTCCGGATCATCGGGCGGACTTTCGCGTCAATGAGCAGAAAAACAGTCGCCGCAATCATCAAAGCGGCCGGCAGGATCAACAGCCAGCTTTTGGGATTTCGCCTTTTAAAACGCATTCGGCGTACTTTTTTCATGAATTTCACCTCGATCTTCCGATTTTTCAATATATGCCTTTTCCGCCCTTTCTGTGACCGATGAAAAATGAATTTTGTCTCCGGCGACTTGCAATAGCCCGTCCAAGTCGGTATAATAGAGAAAATCTGAGTTTGTGAGGAGAGCGAAATGGAGCGTAAATATGAAATAGACGCCGTCTACCGCTGCGACGGCAGGGAGTACCGATGCAGCGAGGATCACTGTGAGCATTTTTCGCTGGAGATCGAGGCGGACGAAAAGCATGTAAAAGCCGTGATTCTGCCCAAAAAGGAGGTGGAGTTCCGTCAGTTCCGGATCATCCTCCCCTATCGTTATGAAGGGGACTGCCGCATCATGCCCAACGGCTATCAGTCCTGGACGGATACGCGCGAATACCGGAAGAAGGACCGCATGTCCCATATCTATCCGGTCGGTAAAAGGAATGTATATGGCAGCAGCCTGAAAAACGTCGGGGATTACACCTTCGTCGATTACACACGGCAGCACGGGATTTTCCACGGCTTTTCCTTTGGCTATGTGCGCCGCGGGAAGAGCTATGAGGTGATCGGTTCGATCAACGAGCGGACCGGATACACGATCCTCTATTTCAACTGTCCGCAGGAAACGTTGACGCTGCGCAAGGATCTGGAGGGCGTCACCATCCGCGAGCGCTATGAGGCGATGAATGTGGTATTCTGCCGCGGCAGTGAACAGGAGGCGTTTGACGCCTACTTTGCCGCGATGGACATTCCGAAACCGCGCATGCGCAGGCAGACCGGATATACGACGTGGTACAACTACTATCCCAATATCAGTGAAAAAATCGTGTCCGACGATCTGGAGGCGCTCTCCGGGCTTGAGGAGAAGGTGGATATCTTCCAGATCGACGACGGATATCAGACGGCCGTAGGAGACTGGCTGAGCATTGAAAAAAAGAAATTCCCGGGCGGGATGAAACCCGTGGCCGATGCGATCCATGAAAAGGGATTCAAAGCCGGGATCTGGCTGGCGCCGACCGGGGCGCAGTTCGATTCCGCCTTTGTCCGGGAGCATCCGGACTGGCTGATCCGCTATCCGGACGGAACGCCCGTTGAGTGCGGCAAAAACTGGGGCGGCTTCTATTCTCTGGATACGGATAATCCGGCCGTTCAGGAACATATCCGGCACTTTTTTGACGTCATCCTAAACGAGTGGGGATTTGACATGGTAAAGCTGGATTTCCTCTACTCGGTCAGCATTATCCCGCGCAACAACAAGTCCCGCGGTCAGCTCATGTGCGAGTGTATGGATCTGCTGCGCGACTGTGTAGGCGATAAACTGATCCTGGGGTGCGGTGTTCCGCTGGCGCCCGCCTTTGGCAAGGTGGATTTCTGCCGCACCGGAGCGGATATGGGCCTGAGCTGGGGCCGTTCACTCTACCTCTACTCCACCCACCGTGAGGACGTATCTACGGAGCGGAATATCTATAACACGATTTTCCGCCGCGGGCTGGACGGACGTGCTTTCGTCAACGATCCGGATGTGATCCTGCTGCGCGATTATAACATCCACATGGATGCCTCCCGCAGGGAGCTGATTGCGAAGATCAACACGCTCTTTGGGAACCTGATCTTTATTTCGGACAATATCGGGCGCTATAATCCCGATCAGCTCGCGCTTTTCCGTGACGCGATTAAGGCCCATGAGCAATCGGTTGAATCCGCGGAATTTACGGACAAAAAGCACATCCGGGTACGCTATCGGCGGGACGGCAGACAGTACGTGCTGACCTTCAACGTACGCACGGGCAAATGGAACGAGCAGGAAGCATAAAAATCTTTTCCAATACACGGGAATGGGCGCCGGTCTCTGATGAGACCGGCGCCCTGGTCTATTGCGGCTCCGGTTTGCCCGGGTGGCTGCCTACTGGCCGCAGCAGCAGGAGCCGTTCCCGTTCTGCCCCGATCTGGGTGGGAAGAACTCATCGACCGGGAACTCAATCTTTTTGAAGAGATCGCACGGATCGTCCGTATCGCAGGAGCACTCCTTATCCGGCATACAGAAATCGTAAGCGGGGATCAGCATCTGCACGTCGCGCTCAAGCTGGATAATGGAGAAGAGGCCGAGCGTGACCAGAACGGTCTGCCGTTCCTCCGCACAGCCGAAGTCGCCGTCAAAACAGCTGCAAATGCATCCAGGGATATTGCAGCCGCACGGGACACAGCAGCTGCATGCATCGCACAGGCGCGCGTCCAGACAGACCGGATCGACCGCCTGCACCTTTGCGCGGGGATTGGTCGAGGTGCGGAACATCTGATCGTCTGTCTCGTCGGCGCGGTACTTGGATGAGAAGACCTTGACATTTCCATCGCTGCCGTAGAGAATGCACTTTTTGGAGAAGGTGGCCAGGCCGGACACCTGACACGGCTGCGTGAGCGGCTGAGTAAACACATCAAACGTCACGCGGAAAAAGAAGGTGATATCCACCGTGTAGAAGCCGCGGTTAAAGGGCACCTCCTCCACGTCGATAAAGGCGTTGAGGATCTCGCTGCTGCGGCAGCGCACGGAAGTCGCCTCATTGATGATCGCCTGGGCGGGCGCCGGGAAAAGCATGCGCAGATCACTCAGGCAGTCCTTATCGGCGCAGGAGTCATAGACCCTGCTGGTATCGATGCAAACAGCTTCGCGGATTGCACCGGCCGGATCGGCAGCTGCCGCCTGCGCGGCAGAGCCAGGCTGTTTCAATTCTGCCATAAAATTTCCTCCTATGTTCATGGTATTGAAATATAAAATTTCACTACCATCTTATGACAGAAGAAAAGAATGGTTCCACCCGATGACGGAACCATTCGGGGCGCAGACGATTATTCCGGGCGTGTCAGGTTGGCGTAGTTGGCCATGAGCTTTTTTGTCCCCGCGCGGTCAAAGGCAATCTCCAGCAGCGTGTCGTTGCCCATGGGCGTCACCTTGAGCACCACACCGGTGCCAAAGGTCTTGTGGACGGCGGTATCCCCTACGCGAAAGCGTTCTTTCGCCGGCTGGGCCGGGGCCGCCGCACGGGTAAACGGATGGGCGGAGCGCGGCTGCAAATGCTCGTGCTGTGCAGCGCTCCGGGCCGGGCGCGCAGCAAAATCCGCCTGACGGCCGAAGCCCGAATAGCCGGAGAAGGTGTTCTCCAGGGCGGAGGAAAAATCGACCAGCTCATCGGGAATCTCCCGCACAAAGCGGGAGCGCGGATTGCGGGATGTCATGCCGAACATCAGCCGGGAATTGGCCATGGTAATGGTCAGTTCCTCCTTGGCGCGTGTGATCCCTACGTAGGCAAGGCGACGTTCCTCCTCCACCTCCTCAGGCACATAGACGGACTGGCTTCCGGGAAAGATTCCCTCCTCCATGCCGGGAATGAAGACGATCGGGAATTCCAGCCCCTTGGAGGAATGCAGCGTCATCATGAGCACGGCGTCGGCAGAGGCATCGTAGTTGTCGATATCCGTCATCAGGGATACCTCCTCCAGGAATCCGGTCAGATCCCCATCGGGGTTCTCTTCGCTGTAACGCTGGAGATTGGAGGAGAGCTCTTGGATATTTTCCAACCGATTTTGATACGTCTCTTCATCCAGCTTGAGCGCATCCAGATAGCCGCTCTCCTGCATGACCATCTCAAAAAACGTGTGCAGCGGCAGCTCCCCCAGACGGCTTTCAAAGCTTTCAATCATGGCGGCGAACGCCTTCATCTTCCCTGCACAGCGAGAGAGCCGTTCATACTGATCGGCCGTCTTCAGCACCTCAAACAGGTCGATCCCGACGCCCTCGGAGATCTCCGTGGCCGTACGCATACTCGTCTCGCCAATGCCGCGCTTGGGTTCATTGATAATTCGGCGCAACCGCACCGCGTCGCCGTGGTTGACGATCACCCAGAGATAGGAGATCGCGTCCCGGATCTCCTTGCGGTCATAGAACTTATGGCCGCCGATCATGCGGTAGGAGACCCCGGCCCGCACAAACGCCTGTTCAATCGCGCTCGACTGCGCGTTCATCCGATAGAGCACGGCATGGTCGCTCCAGCGCCTGCCGGCCGCCACATTGTTTAGAATCGTCTGTGTGATATAGGAGGCCTCGTCGCGCTCGTCCTGCGAGACGTGGATACAGATCTTCTTTCCCGCGCCGTTTGCCGTCCACAGATTTTTGCCCATGCGGCCGCTGTTGTTGGCGATGACGGCGTTTGCGGCATCGAGTATGTTCTGCGTGGAGCGATAGTTCTGCTCCAGACGGATCACTTTTGCATCCGGATACTGGTGCTCAAACTGCAAAATGTTTTCGATCGTCGCGCCGCGGAACTTATAGATACTCTGATCATCATCGCCGACGACGCAGAAATTACGGTGCTTTTTGGCCAGCATGCTCACCAGCACGTACTGCGCATGGTTGGTATCCTGGTACTCGTCCACCATGATATAGCGGAAGCGGTCGCTGTACTTTTCGAGCAGTTCGCCGCTCTGCTGAAAGAGCCGCACCGTGTTGACGATGATGTCGTCAAAATCCATCGCATCGGCCGCAAACAGCTTCTGCTGATACAGTGCATAGGCCTGCGCCACGCTGCGGCCCAGGATATCCGCACCGTTTTCCTGCATGTATTCCTCCGGGGAGATCAGGCTGTCCTTGGCGCTGCTGATCCGGCTGAGGATCACCTTGTGGCTCAGGTGGCGGTCATCGATTCCAAGGGCGCGCTGGCACTCCTTCATCACCCGGCGGGAGTCATCGGTATCATAGATGGTGAAGTGGCTCGAATATCCGAGCGCCATCCCCTCCCGCCGCAGGATACGCGCGCACATCGCGTGAAAGGTACCGGCCCAGATATCATTGGCATCCTCCGGACCGAGCATGCTCTCCAGACGTTCTTTCAGCTCCGTGGCCGCCTTATTTGTAAAGGTAATCGCCAGTATCTGCCACGGACGCACTGCGGAGACGGACAGCGGAATATCGTCAATCTCCTCTTCTCCGCCCGTGGCGTACGCTGACAGCAGGCGGAGCTGCTCATCCGAATACTGTCCATATACTTCCGAACTGTTATAGGCATCGCCATAGCGGATCATGTTGGCGATCCGGTTGACGAGCACGGTCGTCTTGCCGCTGCCGGCCCCGGCCAGGACGAGCAGCGGGCCGTTGATGGCAAAAACGGCCTGCTTCTGCATATCGTTCATCCTGCCGAATTTCCTGTCAAGAACCGCCCTGCGCAGGCGGATAAATTCTTCCTGTGTCAAATTCAGAATACCCCTTATCTAAAAATTATGATGACTCGTTTTTTCGGCGCAGGATGGCCCCCGCCTCCACCGGCTGGTCACAATCAAAGGACGCGTGCATCATGGGGTGAGGCGCGCAGTCCAACGCATGCCCCTCCCCGTCCGTCAGGCCGCGGACAGATATGGCAAAGGGCGGCTTCCCGTGTGGAAGCACTTCAAGCTCCTCGCCCTCAAAAAAGCGGTTGCGCTGGGTCACATAACAGCGACCGCTCTCCCAGCGCTCAGCCACGGCGGCCACCTGCCATCCCCGGATATAACCCGGGTGGTCGTGGATCTGACCGCAGGTGCGCGGGCTGTCAAAAAAATAGCCCGTACAGTAGGCGCGGTGGCTGACCTTTTCAAGTTCGTCCACGATCCAGCGCGGCGTTACAAAATGGGGGGATGGATCGCGCCGATAGGCGTCCAGCGCACAGCGGTAGGCGTTTGTCACCACGGCCGTATAGTACGCAGCCTTTGCCCGCCCCTCGATCTTCAGGCTTGCAATTCCCGACGCGACCAACTCCGGGATATGTTCAATCATGCACAGGTCGCGTGAGCTGAGGATATATGTGCCCTCTCCGTCCTCCTCTACAGGGAGATATTCCCCTTCGCGCGTCGATTCCATCAGGGCGTATTTCCAGCGGCACGGCTGGCAGCAGTCCCCACGGTTTGCATCCCGGCCCGTAAAATAGGCGGAGAGCAGGCAGCGGCCGGAAAAGGATACGCACATGGAACCGTGTACAAAGCATTCGATCTCCGCGCCTTCCGGTATTTCGGAGGCGATCTGCGCGATCTCGCCGATCGGAAGCTCCCGCGCCAATACAATCCGCTTCGCCCCCATCCCAACAAGGACCGATGCCGCCCCGGAATTGGTCACGCCCTCCTGTGTGGAGATGTGGATTTCCATCTCCGGCACAGTGCGGCGGGCGATATCAAACGCGGCCAGATCCGTCAGAATGAGCGCATCCACACCGCACCGCTGCGCCTGACGGAAAAAGTCCGGCAGCGCGGGGAGATCGCCATTGTGCAGGAGAATATTGCAGGTCAGATATACCCTCGCGCCGCGGCTGTGGGCATAGCGCACGCCGGACGCAAGGGTATCAAAGTCAAAATTTTTCGGGGAGGAGCGCATTCCAAAGCGTCTGGCGCCCAGATACACCGCATCCGCGCCAAAGTCGACGGCCGCGCGCAAGCACTCCAGATCGCCTGCCGGAGCCAGTAGCTCCGGCAGGCGGACATCCCGCCTATCCATTGGAGTCCCCACGGTTCGCCTCCACTTGGTTCTGTACGTGCTCCTGATCCGTTTTGGCCAGCCACATCTTACCGTTACTGTCATGATAGAAGTAATAGTATGGGCTGTTCTCCGTGGGATAGAGCGCCGCCTCGATCGCGTTAATACTCGGATTGCAGATCGGCCCCTTCGGCAGGCCCAGGCAGCTCCCGTTATACGTATCATAGGCGCTCGCATACAGGCTCTTCTGCCCGTCGTCGGTCAGCTTGGGCTCAATATAGTTGTAATAGTAATAGGAGGTGGAATCCATTTGCAGCAGCGGATACTCCACCGGGTTTTTCAGGCGGTTGTGAATCACGGCGGAGACGTCGGCCATCTGCTCAACGCTGCCCGCCTCACGCTCGATGATCGAGGCGATCACCATGATCTCGTCCCAAGTGTAGCCGAGCTCCTGTGCGCGGTTGATATCCAGTGTGGCAATCATCTCTTCATACCGATCCAGGAATTTTTTGATGACGTCATTCGGGTTGCTGTCCGCATAGAAGCGATACGTATCGGGGAAAAGATATCCCTCCAGCAGATAGTAGCGGCCCGTCTGATCCTGCTCGCTGAGCGCGGCGATGAACGGATAGTTTGTAAAGTCGGTATTGGCGATCGTGTCATAGAGCTCTTCTGAAGTGCACACACCCATTTCGTTCAGGCGCTCAACAATCTGGTCGAGCGTCCAGCCCTCCGGAATGGTGACCTCTTTTTCTTCAGCTGTCTTCGGCTTCGCTTTGAAGAGATAAAGCATTTCCTCAAGGCCGATGTTCGTATCCACCGTATATACACCGCCGACGTAATTGTCCTCATACTCGCGCAGTTTGGCAAACAGCTTGCAGAACACGGTGTTTTGAATCAGGTCGTTATCATGGAGAATATCAATAATCTGCCCGGTCGTCGCCCCCTCGGGGATTTCCACGCGTACGGAGTCCTCCTCCACGCCGATCGCCAGCACATCCCGAATGCAGAAGACGGCATATACGGAGAGAAGCACGGCTGCCAGCAGTGCAATCAGACCGGCGAGAATCAAGATCCGCTTCCGGATCATCCGCTGCGCCGGCGAAAGCGGCGCCTTTTTACGATCAGCGCCATCCCCGCCTCTCCTGCGGACGCCGCGGCGAACGGGAAGTCGGCTCGCTCCTCTTTTATCCGCCCTCTGTTCCGGGGAGGCGGGGCGCACAGCGGAAACGCGTCGCGTGTGCGAAAGGTCCTCCGCCGCATGGGAATCCGCGGGATCATCAAAAGCGGAGCGCAGGGCGTCATAGGGATCGGGACGCCCCTGTGTACTGTGATTGCGGTAATTTCTGTCCGCCATTCATTCTCCTCCAAACTCAATCTGGCAAGATAAGCGCCTCCGGCGTGACCACTGCGCATACCGGCCGGTCCGTCTCCTCCTGCGGGATATCGGATGTGATCTGTTCTGAAAAACAGAATCCGACCGCAGCGCCTGAAAAGTGACTCAGGAAGCGGTCATAATAGCCGCCGCCGCAGCCCAGCCGATATCCGTCCGCGGAAAAGGCAAGTCCCGGCACAATGCAGAGGCCGGCACTTCCGGCAAGGGCATCGCAGTGCTCACATGGCTCTAAAATGCCAAACTTCCCGGGGCGCAGATCCAGCGCGGGATCACAGATCCGATAAAAGCTCATGGATCCGGGGCGGACGGGGTCGCAGCGCGGGACAAACAGCTGCTTGCCATCCGCGAGGACGCCGTGAATCAGCGGCTCCGTCCCCAGTTCATCGCCGTGAGATACATATACTAAAATTTTATCAGATTTCCGGTAGAAATCAAGCGCAAAAATGCGTTTTGAAGCAGCCTGAGCGGAAAAATCACGTTTTTCCACGGAAATCTGCCGCCGGATACGCCGAAATTCCGCCCGCAAACGCCCTTTTTCCTCACCAATTCCCATCAGCGTATGTACTGCATGGAGGCCAGCACCTGGCCGGCTTTTTCTGCGCCGACAAAGCAGGCGGCGATTTTTGCGCCGAATTCCAGCGCCACGCCCGCGCCCTTGGCGGTGATGACCGTACCATCCTGACAGACAGGCGACGCACTCAACCGTGCGCCCAGCAGCTTATCCTCAAACCCGGGGAAACAGATGGCCTCCTTCCCTTTCAAAAGGCCCATCTCCCCCAAAACACTGGGGGCCGCACAGATGGCCGCCACAATTTTATCCTGCTCATAAGCGGACCGGACAGCGTCTGTCACTGCCGAAGACTCTTTCAGATGAAGCGTCCCCGGCATCCCTCCCGGCAGAACGACGGCTTCGGCGTCGGAAAAATCCGCCGACTCTATCCCTGTATCGCACCGCACCGGGATGTGGTGCGACCCGGTAACAACTGCTCCCGTCACCCCCACCGTGCAAACCTCAAGCCCGCACCGGCGCAGCACATCGATCGGGGCAATCGCCTCTACCTCTTCAAATCCGTCTGCCAAAAATACATAGATCATCGCAAAATCACTCCTTATCCAAGTGTCAGCCCAATGTACGGGTGCCCTGCAGGCGTACGTGGATTGGCCAAAATATGATTGAAATCGAGAAGCATCCCTCTTGGGCGGGCTTCCCATCCCTCACCGCACGGATGCACGATCCGGAATCGGGAGACCGGTACCGCACTGCACAGCGCTCGTTTTAACGCCTGTTCCCGACCGGGGAGCGCGATCATTTCGTCCACTGAGCATACATCTCCCGCGCAGTGGTACAGCGCGTATCCCTCCTGTGTCTGGAAAATACGGCCGCCGGTGAACAGGTGCTCCCGCAGTGCGTAATCGAACTGCCTGCCATTCCACATCATGCCGCCGCACTCTTTTAAAACGGTCCGGCGCATCTGCTCCAGGGCGGAGAAATCGGCGGGGTCAGCGCTCGGACCTGCAGCGCCACTCGGCTCCCCACCGGAGACGAGCTCCTCCAAAACATCATAAAAGCAGGTTTGGAAGCCAAACCGCCCATAGTAGTCAAACAGGCCGGGCTCCGCAGGCACCAGTACAATCCCGCCGTATCCACAACTGCGGACGTAATCCGCCGCATGGCCGATCATACGGCCCATGATGCCGCGGGAACGGTAGGCAGGCAGCGTTGCCGCCGCATACAGATACGCCGCCGGAACCTCACGCCCGCCGATCCACACGCTGCAGTCGAGCAGGAAAAGCATCGCACAGGGCGCTCCGCCCTCCTCGCAGACAAGCGTCTTTTCCGGTTCAAAGGCATTCTGAAAAAAGAAATCGACATACGCCTCCGGATCGCCGAAGCATTCGGCCCAGATCCGCCTTAGCCCGCGCTCATCCCCGGCTTTTGCCGGCCGGATCATCCCAGATCCTCCCGATAAAACGCGAGATGCTTCTCCAGCAGGATCTCCGGATAATAGGAGAGCTTTGCCCTGCGGAGTCCTTCGTCGCCGGTATCCTCCTCGCGGTTGATATAGCGGTATCCGGAGAGCTCGTTGACAGCGAACTGCTGGTTGATCATCGGATAGGCGCCCCGGACGGAGGCAAATGCCTTTTCAATATGCGTACAGAAGCAGTTTTCATTGATCGGTTCACCGATGGTGTAGGCCACAACGCCCTCCTGCGTGCGAAGCAGACCGCCGATCAGGCCCAGCTCCCAAAAGTGGTTGAAGGCATGGTTGACAGCGCGCTGCTCCGTAGCGATCTCCTCGGGTTTCCGTTCGCTGTTGAGCGCCTCCCACTCCTCGTTCATCTGTCTGCACGCGTCGATATTTTCAGGGGTGATACGCTCATACTTCCAGTCGAATGTCTTTTTAAAATAGGAGATGTGGTTCCGCTTGCCGTGATATTTTTTGCCGCTCAAGCTGATCAGTGACTCTGAGGAATATATATAGTCAAAATCATCACGGGAGGGCTCATAGGTAAATTTTCCGGGATACACCTCATTCAGATAGGCGATCCCCTCCGGCGTGACGCCGTGCATGATAAAGGGGATGCCGCGCCGCCTGGCGTCCTCATGAATGGCTTCGATCGCCGCACGGCGATCTCCTGTGCCGGCCGGCATACAGTACGTGGCACGCTTTTCCTCATTGCTGATGGCCAGAGCAAATTCCCCGTACTGCGCCACTTTTGTCCCGAATACCCCGCACCACATAAACATGTTCCCGAACGTATACTCGCACCCCATGTAGCCGGATGCGCGCAGCAACGGAAGCGCCCACGCACGGTCGTCCATTGTGGGTTTGTGAAATTCCAGCATAAAATTATAACTCCTTTGACAGTTGAGCAAAGATCTCGTCGCCGATCTCCTCAATCGGTCTCGGCGCGCCGTTTCGTGCACAGCGGATCACGCGCCAGCCCCAGTGGCGCGCCGCAAACGAGGCGGTCGCACGGCATTGATTGAGGTAGTCGATGTCGCATTCATGCACGTCTTTTTTCACCTCATCCCCGCCATACCGGTGTGTCATCAGCCGCTGGGAAATCTCTACCGGCATGTCCAGATAAAAGACGATATCCGGCTTCGGGATCCCGTTCTTGACATATTCCAGATCCTCAATCCACTCCAGAAATTCTTTCCACTTTGAAGCGGGCAGCTTTCCCATCTGGTGGATCGCGTTGGAGGTCGCATACCGATCGGCCAGAATCAGCTTTCCGGCACGGTAATCCTCCCCCCAGTGGCGGCGGTATCCCGCGTAGCGGTCCACCGCATAAAAAAGAGAGGCGGCATAGGCGTTGACATCCTGTGCACGATTCCCGAACGCGCCGTCCAGATACATCCGAACCAGCGTGCTCGAGGGGTCGTCGTAGTCGGGCAGCTTGATTCTGCGATATGCCCGGCCCGTCTCTTCCAGCCGCCGCATCAGGCATTCCATCTGAGTCGATTTCCCACTGCCGTCGAGCCCTTCCAGAACAATCAGTTTCCCCTGCATCTGTAAACACATCCTCCCCTTTAATAGTAATATTATACCATTTCTCTGTGTTTAATCAAGATGGCATTCATTGCCGACCGATCCATTGATATTGTCCCGTAAATGTGGTAAAATGATTCCAAATTCATGGGAGGGATCGGAATGGACGAAATCCGCTCAACCGTTAAAATTGTGGGCCACACCGACTGCGGCGAGGCCATCTGTGCGGCGGGGGGCAGAATCTCAACGCTCAGCGGCAACACGGAGCAGATCCTTGAAAAGTCCTGCGACGCGCAAAAAAACGCCGCCCTGATCGGCAAGGTGACCGCCTCCGGTCACACCTCCGTGATCGAGCACATCAGCTTTAATCTGGCCTTTACGAACGTCTCCGTGCTGGTGGAACAGTTCATGATCGAATTTCGTCTTGCCTCCTTTACGGTAAAATCACGGCGGTACGTCGATTTTTCCGACGCCGGATTTTATGTTCCGGAATTTTCGGATCCAGACGAGCGCAAGCGCTTTATTTGCGCCATGGGCGGCCGCTTTGACGATTATGGCCGGCTGGTGGAACTTGGCATTCCCAAGGAGGATGCGCGGTTTGTGCTGCCCTACTGCTTTTACAGCAACTTCCTGTGCACGCTCAACGGGCGGGAGCTCTACCACGTACTGGAGGCTATGCTGTTCGGCCGGGGCGCGTCCTATCCGGAGATCCGGACCCTGGGCGAACAACTTCTGGAACAGGCCCGAAATATCGCGCCGGGAACCTTTGGCCGCTTTATGGAACAGCCGCATCCCGTGCAGGACGGGACACTTCCCGGTTTTGCCCTGCCGTCTCCGGAGGGAAAGTCCGTCCCCGATCCCCATATGGCGGAGTTGCTGGCCCATACGCCCGAACCGGAAAAAGTGGTGGCGCAGACGGCCCTGATCGATTGCACCCATTCTTCCACTGCCGCAGTCAATACCATGATCGACGATCCATCCGCCCGTGCCGCCGTGCTGGATCATGTGATGCGCTCCTCCCGCCCACGGGCGCTGGAGAATGTGAGCTTCACATTCCGTCTCAACGGGCTCTCCCTGGCGGGGGTCACGCATCTGGTGCGCCATCGAATGCAGTCGGTGATGATCCCCCCGCTGAACACCGGGGATCCGGAGCGGTATGTCCTGCCGGAGAGCATCCGCGCCAATGCACAGGCCCTTCAAATTTATACGGATGCCTTCCGCAAAGCCGCGGCCTATCACTGCGCTGCGCCTGAATGCGTGAAGGCCTATGCACTGCTCAGCGGCACCACGCTCGATCCCATCGTCACCATGAACGGACGGGAGCTGCTTCTCTTCCTGCGGCTGCGCACCTGCAACCGCGCCCAGTGGGAAATCCGCGCCTATGCGGTCGAGATGCTTCTGACCCTGCGGGACCTCGCGCCGGCGCTCTTTGCCCACTTCGGCCCCAGCTGCTGCGTGATGGACCATTGCCCGGAGGGGCGCCTCTCCTGCGGAAAGATGAAGGAGGTCCGGGAGCGATTCAAGGCCTGATTCCCACATCTGTACAAAGTAAAACTGACCTGGCGTCTCCCCGGCGCCAGGTCAGTTTTATATGCCAAAATTAATTTCCGCATTCAATGCTGATATCGTTAAAGACCTCCAGGAGAGCGTCAATATCCGTATTCCTCTTCTCCTCGCCGCTGATATCACGAATGCAGGTCCCCTCGTGCAGCATGACCAGGCGGCTGCCGTACTCCACGGCAAAGCGCAGATTGTGCGTGACCATCAGGGTGGTGATCTGCTTCTCCCGGATCAGCTTTTCCGTCAGTTCCATCACCGTCTGGGAGGACTTGGGATCGAGCGCCGCGGTATGCTCGTCGAGCAGCAGGAGGTCAATATCCGTCATATTGGCAATGATGAGCGCGAGCGCCTGGCGTTGTCCGCCCGAAAGCGTGCCCACCTTGGCGTTGAGCCTGTTTTCAAGCCCCATCGAACACTCGGCGAGCAGTTCCTGATAGTGAGAGATCCGCTTCTTGCTCACGGCCGGCGTCAGACCAAAGGGACGGTTTTTGGAGTCCGCCAGCGCCATATTCTCCAAGATAGTCAAGTCGGCGCAGCTGCCCTTCTGCGGGTCCTGAAAGACGCGGCCAATGTACTTGGCGCGTTTGAACTCCTTTTGTCTGCTGATATCCTTCCCCTCAAAAAGGATGCGCCCGCTGTCGGGGATCAGGGAGCCGGAGATCAGATTCAGCAGCGTGGTCTTGCCGGAACCGTTGGAGCCGACGATGGAGACAAACTCCCCTTTTTCTACGTTAAAATCAAAGTGCTCGAACACCTTGTGCTCATCCGGCGTCCCCTTCCCGAAGGAGACCGTCATATCCTCAATCTTCAGCAACTTTAGCCCCCCCTTTCCTGTTCATCAGGCCTCCGGCCACAAGTGCGATGGTAAAGAGCACCGCCATGAGCAGCTTGAGGTATTCCGTGGGCAAGCCGAGCGCCAGCGCCACAGCTAAACACGCCTTGTAGATAACTGCGCCGATGATGACCTTGGTGGTTCCCTTCATAAAACGCACCTTTCGGAACAGGCTGGTGCCGATAATGACGGAGGCCAGCCCGATGACGACCATGCCGGTGCCCATCTGGAGGTCGGCCGAGCCCTTCTGCTGGGCGATCAGGGACCCGGCAAGCGCCGCAAAGCCGTTACCCAGTGCAAGGCCCAGGATCTTCATCATGCCGGGATCCTTGCCGAGCATCTTCACGTACTGCTGGTTATTGCCGGCGGCGCGCAGCAGCAGGCCGGATTTGGTCTTGAGATACAGATCCATGATGACCTTGAACAGGATCACCAAAACGATCAGCAGGATGGCCCCCCGCAGCTGGAAGCCCCCGATGGATGCGGGGATCACGCTCGCAGGCGCGGTATTGAAGATCGTCTTGCCGGTGAAGAATGAGGCGATGGACATTCCATCCGTCCCCGCCATCATAAGGACCAAATTGATCGACAGCAGAGCCGTCATCACGAGGATGCCGCACAGGAGCGGCCGGATCTTCAATTTGACATTCAGCAGACCGGTGATACTCCCGGCCACCGCGCCCGCCGCAAAGGAGACGATGCAGCAGATCCACGGATTGATCCCTGCGAGGATCATCACGCCGGAGAGCGTCGCCCCCAGCGGAACCGTTCCATCCACGGACAGATCCGGAAAATCCAGAATACTGAACGTGATATAGACGCCGAGGGCCAGAACCGCATACATCATGCCCTCCTCAACCGTCACCTTGAGGATGTTGAAAATCTCCACCCCGTACACCTCCATCAAAATCGGAAAACAAGGCGGGGAACTCCCCGCCGTTGTCTTTTAGGAATCGGATATGCAATCTTACTGGTTGGTCGTCACTTTCTCCGCGGAGGCGTAGGCCGCCGGGATCGTGATGTTAAATTGAGCGGCGACCGTCTCATTGATAACGGGGGACGGTGCTTCGATCTGCTCGACCGGGATGGTTCCGGCGCTCGTACCACCGAGAATTTTACCGACCATGGCGCCCGTCTGATTGCCCAGGGCGATGTAGTCAAGGCCCTCACAGGCAAGGCAACCGTTCTTAACCTGTTCCACCTCGGAGCCATAGACGGGGATCCCGGCCTCATTGGCACGCGCCAGAACCGTGGAGAGATTGGTCACCACATTATTATCCGTAAAGTTATTAATGCAGTCCACCTGGGAGGCCAGCGTGGCCGCAGCCTGTGGGATATCCGAAGAGCTCTGGACGCCCTGTGCAACGATCTCAAACCCGTACTGCGGAGCCAGTTCCTCCAATCGCTTCAGGTGTGAGAGGGAATTCGACTCATTCGTCGTATAGAGAATACCGATCTTTTTGGCGTCCGGCTGAAGGGCACGGATCATCTGGAGCTGTTCCTCCAGCGGCAGGAAATCCGAAGTTCCGGTGCAGTTGCCGCCGGGAGCGTTCATATCGGCTACAAGGCCGGCCTCTACGGGATCGGACACCGCACAGAAGACAACCTGTGTATTCGTGCCCTGTGCCTTGCCGTAGGCGGCCAGTGCGGCGGGCGTCGCGATACCGACGATCACATCGTAATTCTTCGCGACCATATTTGCGGCGATCTGCTCGGCCGTCTCCGTAGAATTCTGGGCGTTTTGATAGTCGATCTTAACATTTTCGCCATCCTTGTAACCGGCCGCCTCGATGCCCTGCATCAGGCCGGTATAGCAGTTATCCAGTGAGGGATGCGCCGCGTACTGGATGATACCGACGGTGAGAAGATCCTTTCCCCCTGCGGTGTCACCTGCACAAGCAGCGGCGGTGACGGCAATCATGGCGATGCTGAGAATGGCGGCAAATATTTTTGTAAGCTTTTTCATCTGTATTAATCCCCTTTAATTAGTTTTATAAAAATAAGTGTATCAGGCGGAAAAGCTTACCCACGCCATCGTTCCTTGAGCAAAATCATTCAAATCACTCCTGACAAAATAAAAAAGTCCCCAAAGCTCTGATAAAGCTTCAGGGACAGGATCAACAAACTCCTGCGGTGCCACCCACATTCACCGAAATCGGTGCTCTCACTGTGCACAACCATGCACGCCCTGCTGTAACGGTCAGGCTCCGTCTCCCCTACTCGGAATCCTTTCGGTTCGCCCTCGTGAGTCCATTCGCACGCCCTATGCCGCCTGTTCACACCAGCCACAGGCTCTCTTGAGGCAATCGGAAGTGGTACTACTCTCACTCGCCGGTTTTGATTTGTAACTATTATATGCGATCCTTTTCGATTTGTCAACAGGATCAGACAAGTTTTTTCTTATACATGATATGCGCGCCCACGAGGGAGACGATCAGTCCGATCGGGATCAG
>CASFCH010000067.1 GCA_949293315.1 uncultured Oscillospiraceae bacterium
CTGCTCAAGTAATTGAACACCGCACAGTGGAAAAGCCCGACCGTGTTTCGGTCGGGCTTTTTGCGTGAAGCGATTTGCTTTACATCTCCGCGATCAGTTCAATTTCCGCCAAAACGTTCTTCGGCAAGCAGGCGGCGGCCACACAGGAGCGCGCCGGCTTCCCTGTAAAGTACTTTCCATATACAGTGTTGAATGCGCCGAAATCGCCCATATCCTTTAAAAAACAGGTGGTTTTGACCACGTTTTCAAAGGTGAGGCCCGCCTCGGCCAGGATCGCCTTCAGGTTTTCGCAGATCTGCTCGGTCTGCGCCTCGATGGTCTGAGCCTCCACCTCGCCGGTGGCGGGATTGATGGCGATCTGACCGGAGGTGAAGAGCATCCCGTTGCTGACAACAGCCTGGGAATACGGCCCGATGGCCTCCGGCGCGGAAGAAGTGTGCAGCTTTTTCATCAGAAAGACCTCCGTTTATCAATAAGTGGACAGCAGGTGATAGCCCGCGTCCTTTAATGCCTGTTTGATCTGCTCAATGTGCTCGTAATTCTTGGTCTCCAGTACGATGCGCAGGCAGCAGCCGACCACATCGGCCCCCTCATTGGCGCGCTCGTGGTGGATGGAGATCACATTGCCGCCCAGCCGCGCGAGGATCTCCGCCACGCCCTGAAGCTGCCCGGGCTTATCGATCAGCTCGATGTTCAGGTTGCAGGTGCGGCCGGATTTGAGCAGCCCGCGCTTGATGACGCGGGAGAGGATCGTCACGTCGATATTGCCGCCGGAGACCAGGCAGGCGACCTTTTTGCCCTGGACCGGGATCTTGTTGAACATCACGGCGGCCACGGCCACGGCGCCCGCGCCCTCGGCGATCATCTTTTGCTGTTCGATCAGCGCCAGAATGGCGGAGGAGATCTCATCATCACTGACGGTGACGATCTCATCGACATATTTCCGGCAGTATTCAAAGGTGTGCTCCCCCGGCTCCTTGACCGCGATCCCATCGGCGATGGTGGCCACGGAGTCGAGCATCTCGATCTTGCCGTGCTCAAGCGCGTTTTTCATGCTCGGGGCGCCCTTGGCCTGCACGCCGTAGACCTTGATATCCGGCTTGAGGGACTTGGCCGCAAACGCCACGCCGGAGATCAACCCGCCGCCGCCGACGGGGACGACGATCGCGTCGATCTCCGGGTGCTCGTTGAGGATTTCCAGACCGATGGTGCCCTGGCCGGCGATAACGTTTTCATCGTCAAACGGATGGATAAAGGTGTAGCCCTCCCGGTCGCGCAGCTCAATGGCTCTGTTGTAGGCGTCGTCATACACGCCGTCCACCAGGCAGATATCCGCGCCGTATTTCCGCGTGGCCTCCACCTTGGAGATGGGAGCGGAGTCCGGCAGGCAGATCAGGGATTTGATCCCGTTTTTGGTCGCCGCCAGCGCCACGCCCTGCGCGTGGTTTCCTGCGCTGCACGCGATCACGCCGCGCTTTTTCTCCTCTTCCGTCAGCTGGGAGATCTTATAATACGCGCCGCGCACCTTGAAGGAACCGGTGACCTGCAGGTTTTCCGGTTTGAGAAATACGTCGCACGCCGGATTCAGGTCCGGTGCGTGGACCATAGCGGTCTCGCGCAGGACCTCCTTGAGCTTGTAGGAGGCACTGTAAATTTTATCGAGGGTGAGCATTCTTTGTCATCTCCATATTCCCCAGGGGGATCAATATCTTATTTAGCATATAACATTATTGCGATAAAATCAAGGGATTTCCCGCTTTTTCGGCCCGCGCGCGGTGCGGGGAATTGACAGATCCGCCCCGTCTTGGTATGATGATAGACAGGAAAGTGAGGCGATCATGATGCTGACGATCGGGTGCCACCTGTCCAGTTCGGGCGGCTTTTTAAAGATGGGGCAGACCGCGCTGGAGATCGGGGCCAACACATTTCAGTTCTTTACCCGCAACCCGCGCGGCGGATCGGCCAAGGCGATCGATCCGGAGGATGTCAGGGCCTTTTTGGACTTTTCCGCGGAGCACGGGATCGTTCGCCCGCTGGCACACGCGCCCTATACGCTCAACGCCTGCTCCAAGGATGAGAAGATCCGCGAGTTTGCGCGCAACACCATGCTGGACGACCTGAAGCGGATGGAGTATATCCCCGGAAACTGCTATAATTTTCACCCCGGCAGCCATGTCGGGCAGGGGATCGAGACGGGGATCGAGCAGATCGCCGATATGCTCAATGCGATCCTGTGGCCCGAGCAGCGCACCACGGTGCTGCTGGAGACGATGGCCGGCAAGGGGAGCGAGGTCGGCTCCCGCTTTGAGGAGCTGCGCGCCATCATCGACCGGGTGGAGCTGAGCGAGAAGATGGGCGTCTGCCTGGATACCTGCCACGTGGACGACGCGGGATACGATGTGGTGAACCATCTGGACGACGTGCTGGAGGAGTTCGACCGGGTGATCGGAATCGATCGCCTGAAGGCCGTCCATCTCAACGACAGCAAGAATCCCCTGGGCGCCCACAAGGACCGCCACGAGGTCATCGGCGGCGGATATATCGGGATTGAGGCCATGGAGCGGATCATCAATCATCCGCAGCTGCGCTGCCTCCCGTTCTATCTGGAGACGCCCAATGAGCTGCCCGGCTATGCAGCGGAGATCCGGCAGCTGCGGGCGCTGTATCGCGCGTAGCCGTAACCGGCCGAACCAGCCGAAAACGAGCTGTGAAAGTTTTTTTGTTAAAAAAGGAGGATCGATCACAATGGATCAGAACGTATTGCATGAAGTGACGGAGAAGACGAAAGCCCTGCTGGAGGAGCCCACCTGCTGTGCGACTGCAAAGGAGGCGGCGCAGCGCTGGCTGGCGGCGATCGGCACCGCGGCGGAAAAGCAGGAGACCGCCCGGTATATCGCGGAGCTGGAGGCGGATATTATGCCGATCGATCAGCTGATCGGCTTTGCAACGTCTGAAAAGGGCGCCGCCTATTTTGGAGCGGAGACTGCGGCGGGGATCGCGGCACACGCGCAGGAGATCAAGGCTGCCGGGGCGGTTTACTGCGACTGCCCGGCCTGCGCGCTGGTGGAGCAGATCCTTCAGAAAAAGGAGCAGATGCTCGGGTAAACGGCGCCCTGTGCCCATACAAGTATCAGAGGACGGACCTGCCGGCTTGTGCCGGGGGCCCGTCCTCTGCCGTTTCCACGCGGCGCACAGCGTTTTTCGATTCCCCGGAACTTCGGCCGTGCGTACTGTTCGGATTGAATGATGCAGAAAAGTATGATACAATATTCTACAGGACTATTATTCTGCGGAAAGGATCTTTCACAGCATGAAATATAAGGATTTGGAAGTATCGCCGGAAATTTTAAGGGCGGTGGAGCGCATGGGCTTTACGGATATGACCCGTATTCAGAAGGAGGCCATCCCTCCCATGCTCGACGGCTATGAGCTGATCGCCAAGGCGCCCACCGGCACGGGGAAAACATGTGCATTCGGCATCCCGATCGTGGAGCGGATCGTGAAGGAGGAGCAGTGCGTTCAGGGCCTGATCCTGGCCCCCACGCGGGAGCTGGCCGTCCAGATCCGGGACGATCTGCGGGATTTGACGTATTATATGCCGTGGCTGAAGGTCGTCGCGGTGTACGGCGGACAGCCGATCAATAAGCAGATCGAGGCGCTCAAAAAGCATCCGCAGATCCTGGTGGCTACGCCCGGGCGTCTGATCGATCTGCTGCGCCGCCGCGCGGTGAATATTGACGACGCGTGGATGACCGTGCTCGACGAGGCGGACGAGATGCTGAATATGGGCTTTGTCAAGGATGTACGCTATATTCTGGACAAGCTCCCGTCCGACAAACAGCTGTGCATGTTCTCCGCCACGCTCTCCCGCGAGGTGATGGATATCAGCTGGATGTACCAGAAGGACCCGCTGGAGATCACCGTCAAGCCGGTGGAGGACAGCAAGCCCAAGATCACCCAGTACTGTATCGAGACCGGGCTTTCGGAAAGATTCGGCCACATGATCCATATCCTCCGCCGCCATGCGTACCGCAAGACGATGGTGTTCTGCAACACCAAATATATGACCGAGAGCCTCTCCCGCCAGATCGACGCGCAGGGCTTTAAATCCCGCTGCCTCAACGGCGATATGCCGCAGTCGGCGCGCAATAAGATCATGCAGTCCTTCCGCGACGGCGCCATGGATGTGCTCGTGGCCACGGATGTGGCGGCCCGCGGGCTCGATATTGACGGTGTGGACGCGGTGTTCAGCTATGAGATTCCGAATGAAAACGGCTTTTATCTGCACCGCATCGGCAGGACGGGCCGCGCGCAGAAGGAGGGCGTCTCCTTTGTGTTCTACACGCCGCAGGAGCGGCCGCGCCTGCGCGACCTCGCACGGTATACCAAGTCGGACATTACGCCGGTGGATGTGAACCCGGACGGCAGCTTTGCCCCGAACGGGAAGAGTCTGGAGGACTGATGCAATGATCGCAATCGTGGACTACGGCGCCGGGAACCTCGGCAGTGTGAAAAAAGCGCTGGACTTCATCGGTGCGCCCAGCGGAATCACTTCCTCCGCGCAGGAGATCCGGCGTGCGGACGGGGTGATCTTCCCGGGCGTCGGCTCCTTTGGTGCGGCGGTGGCTTCCCTGCGGGGTTCCGGCCTGTTTGACGCCGTTCGGGAGGCCGCCGGCGGACAAAAGCCCTTCCTCGGGATCTGCCTGGGGCTTCAGATGCTCTTTGAACGGTCGGAAGAGTCACCGCAGGCACAGGGTCTCGGCGTGCTGGAGGGGGAGATTCGGCGCATCCCCGCCGATGGGGGGCTGAAGGTCCCGCACATGGGGTGGAATTCCATCAGCATTTTAAAAAAGGACGGGATCTTCCGGGATATTCCGGATGGCTCCTACGTATATTTTGTCCATTCCTACTATTTGCAGGCGCGCTTTCCGCAGCAGGTGGCGGCGCGCACGGAATACGGCGTGCCGATTGACGCCGCCGTGTCGGACGGCCTGCTCTTCGCCACGCAGTTCCACCCGGAAAAGAGCGGCGAGGTCGGGCTTCAGATCTTGAAAAATTTTGATGCGCTGGTGCGGGGAGGGGAATAACGATGTATGCCAAACGGATTATCCCGTGCCTGGATGTCAAGGACGGACGTGTGGTCAAGGGCGTCAGCTTTGTGGACCTGCGGGATGCGGGGGACCCCGTGGCCTGCGCGCAGGCGTATGACCGGCAGGGGGCGGACGAACTCGTCCTGCTCGATATCACCGCCACCCATGAGGGGCGCTCCACCATGATCGATATTGTCCGCCAGGTGGCGGATTCCATCTTTATCCCCTTCACGGTGGGCGGAGGGATCCGGGAGCTCGACGACTTTGCCCAGCTGCTGCGCGCCGGTGCGGATAAGATCTCCGTCAATTCGGCGGCCGTGCGCAATCCCGCCCTGATCGACGCGGCGGCGCAGCGATTTGGCAGCCAGTGCGTCGTGTGTGCGATCGACGCCAAGCGGCGCGACGGCGGCTGGGAGGTCTATCTCAACGGCGGGCGGATCCCCACGGGGATCGACGCGATCGCCTGGGCGCGGGAGGCTGTCAGCCGCGGGGCGGGTGAAATTCTACTCACCAGCATGGACTGCGACGGGCAGAAAAGCGGCTACGATCTGGAGCTGACGTCCGTCATCTCCCAGAATGTCAACGTCCCCGTCATTGCCTCCGGCGGCGCGGGGAAGATGGAGCACTTCTACGATGCGCTCACCCGGGGCAGCGCGGACGCCGTACTGGCGGCATCCCTGTTCCATTTTAATGAGATCGGTATCATGGATTTAAAGCGGTATCTCGCCGCGCGCGGCGTGTCCGTGCGCATGTGAGTACCGGGAGGAGGATATCAGATATGGCGGTTTACAGACCATTTCGCGCCCTGCGTCCGGCCAAGGAGCTCGCCCCGCTGATTGCGGCGCTGCCGTATGACGTGATGAGCAGCGAGGAGGCGCGCGAGCGCGTCAAGGGGAATCCCTATTCATTCCTGCACGTGGACCGGGCGGAGATCGACTTTCCCCCGGGGACGGACCCCTATGATGCGCGCGTCTATCGCAGGGCGCGGGAGAATCTGGAACATCTGGCGGCCAAACGCTGGATAGTCCGGGAGGAGGAGCCGTGCTTTTACGTCTACCGCCAGATCATGGACGGACGGGCGCAGACCGGTCTGGTGGGCTGCGCCTCCATTGACGACTACGTAAACAACGCCATCAAAAAGCACGAGAAAACCCGCGCGGATAAGGAGGCGGACCGCATCCGCCATGTGGATGCCTGTAATGCGAATACGGGCCCCATCTTCCTGACCTGCCGCGGCGGGGAGGCGCTGCGCGGCCTGATGCAGGAGATCTGTACGGGCGATCCGCTCTATAACTTTGATGCGGACGGCGTGCACCAGACCGTCTGGCGCGTCTCCGATCCCGAAACGGTCGCCGCGCTGTCCCGCGCGGCGGAGCAGACCGGCAGCTTTTATATCGCGGATGGGCACCACCGCTGCGCCTCAGCCGTGCACGTCGGGCTGGACCGGCGATCCAAGGCCGGCCGGATCACGGGGGAGGAAGAATTCAACTTTTTCCTCGCCGTGCTCTTCCCGTCCGATGAGCTGCGGATCATGGACTACAACCGCGTGGTATTCGACCTCGCCGGGCATACGGCGGAAGAATTTTTGCAGGAGATCTCCTCCGCCTTCACCGTGGAGGAGAAGGGGACTGCCCCCTTTGCACCGCCGGCCCGCCACACCTTTGGCATGTACCTGAAAGGGAAATGGCATCTCCTCACGGCGAGGCCGGGAACTTTTCCGGAGGACGACGTGGTAGGCAGTTTGGACGTCTCTATTTTGCAGAACAATCTGCTCGCCCCCGTGCTGGGCATTCAGGACCCGCGCACGGATGAGCGGATCGACTTTGTCGGCGGCATCCGCGGCTATGGGGAGCTGGAGAAGCGCGCCGGTGCGGACGGCGTCGCCTTTGCGATGTATCCCACCTCGCTGGAGGAGCTGATGGATATCGCGGATGCCGGTCTGGTCATGCCGCCCAAATCTACGTGGTTTGAGCCAAAGCTGCTCAGCGGCCTGTTCATCCACGAGCTGTAAAGGGGATTTCCTTTTCAAATTCGGCGCTGTATGAGAAAGGGGGCGCTGGAATGGATCATATTGTCTGGGACTGGAATGGGACCCTCTTTGACGACGTACAGCTCTGTTTCGACTGTATCAACCGCCTTTTGCAGCGCCACGGCTTGCGGCCGCTTCAAACGTTGGAACAGTACCGCGCTGTGTTTGATTTTCCCGTCTCAGCGTACTACCGGCGGGTGGGGTTTGACTTTGATCGCATCCCCTTTGCAGTGCTCGCCGAGGAGTATATGGCGGACTATCAGGAAAAAAGTGCGCGGTGCCCCCTGTACCCGGATGTTTTGCGTACTCTCCGCCGGGGGCGGGAATTGGGGATCGGGCAGATCGTGCTGTCGGCCAGCAAAAAGGATTACCTGATGCAGCAGATGGAGCAGTGCGGCGTGCGGGAAGCGTTTGATTCCGTCTGGGGGATCGAAAACATCTACGCCGCCAGTAAGGAGGATCTGGTCCATCTGCTGCGCGGATCCCTGCCGCCGTCGGACAGGCTCTGGTTTGTCGGCGACAGCCTGCACGACGCGCAGGTCGCCGGGGCGGTACAGGCCGGCTGTGTGCTGGTCACCACCGGCCATCAGAGCCGGGTGCGGCTGGAGAGCGCCGGCGCCCCTGTAGCGGATTCCCTGTGGGAGAGCCTGAGCGCGATTTGCAGGGAGGCCGGGATAGCTGCACAAGGATGAAAAGCAGGTTGAATGGCGGCGCGCGGCGCAGGGCCAAGAGAATCAATATGAAATATCCGCCGGATGAAAGTGCATTTCATCCGGCGGATATCTTTACCGCTTTTTACACTGTGCATAAAGAGGGAGAGAGCGACATTCTCCAAGAGAGACTATGCCTGCCGCAGCAGGTTCTGTTATTCGGTTTGGACCGTTAGGATCAGATCGCCGAGGGTGAATGCGCAGATGACCGTGAAGGGGAGCGCCCGGAGAGAAGATCGAGGATCACATATAGCGTGAACAGAGGGAAGACCAGGAGCGAGACAAGGGGAGCGGCCGCAGAAAAAGCGAACTCCATACTGATTGCGCAAATAAATGAATAGACCGCGAGCATGGAAGCGGTAAGAATCACACCCAAAGCGCCGGATCTGCCCCACATCCCGATGATTTGCATCACAACGGCAAAAAGTACGATCGCCAAGGAACAGATCAGCAACGGGAGGTTTTCGTTACCGTCGATAACGGCGGAAAAGATCCAGTTGAAAATTACGGCCCCGGCCAGGGGGATCCACATAACGCCGATCCTGCCCCACGATAGCTTGGAGCGGTTCCGCAGGGAGACGGGGAAGTATAAAATCATCAGAAAAAGAGTGATCCAACTGATCGTCAGGAGTGCGGACATGCCGCTCTTCATTTCGAAAACAAATCGGGCAATCATATGGATCAGTCCGGCCAGGATGGCGGCGGCGCCGCATAGAACCTGGGATAAATGGGATCGCTTTTGTATAGCGTCCATAACACATTGCTCCTTTCGGATTTTGGATTGAGGATATTCAAATGAAAGATGTGAGCTTACGCACCGGCCTGCTGCTTTTCTCTCAGCTTCACACCGCGATAGTAAAGCAGGTCCAGAATGACGTGGATGCTGAACAGAGGCGCCGTAATCAAGATTGCAAGGCTGGCCGCCATAGGCTCATCCAAGGCGAAGATTGCATAGCAACAGAACGGAACATAAATGGTCAGGAGGATAGAGGCCAAAAGATGGAAGAGGCTGTTCCCCTTCTCGGAGATCCACCATGCATTTAGAATAATGGAGACGACGGCAAGGGCAAAAACAGCCATTATCAGAAATGGCATGGCGTCATAGGCCTTAATGATGCCGGAGAAAACGATGCCGGCCACTGTTGTGATCAGGAGGGAGATTCCCCATGCGGCCAAGGCACGCCTTTTGCTTTTTAATTCGCGGTCAATGAGGATGGAGCCGAATAGGTACAAAAACATGACCCCGCCCGCCGCCAGTTCCAGGATGGAGAATGCCAAGTCCCCAATGTAAAGCGCGTACAATTCAGGGGCGAATGATGCAGCGAGATTTAAAATGCATACCGTCAGGACCATCAAATTGAAAACGATCGCAATACTGCCAAGACATGCAAGCAAAGCATATCGAGTTTTCACATCAATCATCTCCTTGCGTTTAGATCATACCAACGTCTCTGGCGAATTTCCCTCAAAAACCGCATGTATTTATGATTGATTCTTCCGGCAAAAGAGCGGCGACAGGATGGGGGGTGCGATAAATCCCGATGTGTGGGTGAGATCGCCGATCGCTGTGAGCGGATAAATACGTCGTTTCATAGCTCTTTTCTCCGCTTGATTATACAAACGCGCAGATCGGTTCCGATCAAAGCGACGATAACACGATGAAATCTGGGACGCTTTTCGAAATGCTCCTGTTCAAAAATCAGACGTTGATTTTTCTGCTTGCGTCAGATCCGGCGGAAATGCGGTGCAGAAGCAGAAGATCGGCCAGTACCAGTAGCAGGAGCGGGAGGATAAATCCCATGCCGACGGCCATCCCCATATCGGTATCACCGTTCCCCATGCCGTATGCAAATAACGCAAAGGAAATATAGTTGGCATTAAAGATCATGAAAGATACAAGTGTCATCCAGCGCTTTTTTTGACATAATCCAAAAATTGTAAGCACAATCGGAACAAAAATTGCAAAGCCGGCCATTGCACAAAACAGTATCATACTCAGGCGGCCGCCGTCAAACAGGAAAGAGATATAAGACCAGAAAAAGGCCAGAGGAACGTATCCGACCGCGGCGAGTGCCGTGCGCCAAACGCTGTGCATTTCGGTATAGAGCCGCAAGACAATGTTGACGAACAGCAGGATGGCTGGAAGAGACAACAGGGTCAAATGCAGAGCATCCGACTTTAAAAATGCAGGCAGTTTTGCGTAGTCCATGACAAGGATCGGAATTGCCGCAGCAACTTGAAGAATTGCCGCTGCCAGAAAGGCGGACCCTGCAATGCGCAGCGAAACATATAAATGATTTATCTGCTTGTCCATAAGAGCTAACTCCACTTTAATTTTAGTTCGGAATCAGTATGTACTAAACTACATTCAATACCCCCCTGACGACGGGGGGAGGGCGTTTTATTATCTGACAGGCAGCTTTTACTGTTCCTGCGTTTTATTGGGCCCGCAGTAACAGATCAGATCAAGAACAACAAAGATCGAAAACAGCAGCGAAGAGATCGGGACCACGCAGAGCAGCAGGCCCGGTTCGTCCATTCCGTAGGCGAACAGCGCGCACAGCGGCATCTGTGCCATCGGAAAAACGGAGGCGATCAGGTAGAGAAATCCGTTTGCCTTTTCGCTGATCCCGCGCGCGGTCATGATAATTGCGGCGATCCCCGGTACCACCGGCAGGAATAACAGGATCACGGCGATGATTACCGCTGCCCGCTGGCTGATACTGGAAGGCAGGGAAAAGTGCATGCTGTAGAACACGCTGCCAAACACAGCGGTGAACAGCACCATGCCCCATGATGCCAATGCGCGTTTCCGGTCCACCTCCCGATCGCACAGAATAGAGCACAGCAGATAGAGAAGCATCATTGATCCGGACAGAAATCCGAGTGCGGACAGCAGTTCATCCGGGAAGAAGTAGCTGCGTGCTCCGCCTGTGAGATAGTGTGCGAAAGCATCTGATAAAATCAGCACAAAAGCCAGTATATTGATTGCGATGGCTGTAATCCCCACGGCCATGAGCGAATAAATGCGCTTTTTCATCGTATTCATCTCCCTGTTTAGATCATGCCGACTTCTCTGGCAAATTTGTAGAGGACAGCAGAGGGGATTACCATACTGTAAGCCCAACATAGCGCTGAATTCCATTTTTTTGAGTTCCGGTCCCTTTGTTTGATCTCTTTTCACAGATATTTATCGGATATCTGTTTGTTCCGCACATTTGGGAAGCAGGCGCTTGTGGACCATGACCATATCAAGGATCATGAATGCGCAGAACAGCGGCAATAGAATCATGGACCAGATGGCAGTTGTCACGTTTCCGCCCCCGCTCCCGGAAGCGGCGCCGAGAATGAAAAAATTGACGCCGCAGTAGCCCGGAATCAGGCATAAGATCCCATAGGGGATCAGAATTTCATTCCGTTCGGAGACGCCGTAAGCTGCGCATCCGATACCCGATGCGATCAGCCCTCCGAGCAGCAGAAACAGCAGGATGGCCCCGATACCGGGGATCAGCGGAACAAGACAGATTGCGCCGCTCGCCAGCAGGGCAAGCAGACAGGCGGCTGCGGCCTTGGAAGCCCTGCTGCGGATTTGGATAGAACCCCAGCAGTACAGGAAAATAAGAAGGCATGGCAGATAAATCAGGATGACGACAATTTTTTCTCCTCTGTACGGCTCGATTGCTTTAATAATAGAAAGGAAGTCAAATAATGCTACGCCAAGAAGGATTGAGAGAATGAGGACGCCATACAAAATGTGAGCCTTTTTCTTGGTATTCATAAAATTTTACCTTACAAATGAGATTACCTTTTTAAATTCCTATGCAAAAATTTAGATGGCAAAGAAACCCCGTGTTATAAAAATTGAAAAATGTAGAAGGCTTGTTATGTTTTTGCTTCGGTATGATGGCATTGTGCGCGCAGTTCCATAGCAAGATATGCGATCGATAGCGGGATTAAAATCAGATCTCCCGGAAGGAAGCCGTCCATCGGGGCATCCCAACGAAAACAAAACAATACATAACCCCAGCTGTAAAAGATCAATGCCATTAGTAGAAGAATGGAAAGGGCTCCGTTTTTTCGTTGGCTCAGGAAAAAAACAGCGCAGATCAGCGTTCCCAGGGACAGAATACCGCCACTGACGAAAAGAAGAAATTGAGGCAAGCCGTTGTTTAACTGTGTCGTGAGGAAAGAGAGGGCGGATGTGGCCAATCCTAGGGCCCAGGGGATCAGTTCTTTACGCCGATGCTCTGTGATTAGGGAAACCAGAAGATACAGAAACATCAATGAAACCCAGAGGATTCCCCAATACTTCAAAACGGAGGAGATGACATGTATTTTAGCGAAATAGTATAAAATTTGTAACAGGGCTTCCGCCACCGTTGCAACTGCTGCCAGACTGCCAACGCTCAAAGCGAAAAAGCGGGTTTGGTTTTTCAATTTCATGGGTCTTGCCTCCTGTTTAAATTAGACCGACATCTTTGGCAAAACGATAAAGTACGCCCGAGGTATTTCGCATGGAGAAAACTAAAAGAATGCGAATTAGAAGTTGTTGGCCCACAATATTATCTCGATCAGCGGCTATAGAAATTGTAGGTTTGGTAGTGGAGGCGATTTCATGGGCAAAGTATCCCATATCTGAGGTTATTCCGGTATAAAAATCTGCACTATATTCAAGCCCGTTGAGTGAGTCAACATAATCATCACTGAGAAGAATTTGAGACGCCAGAGCTTCAAAGTCAGAATGATTTGTTAGCCCTGCAGTGTAGTTGGCCGCATGATGAGGAACACCCACGTCTTGAATATAATGGATTGCGTGCGCTAAAGACTTAATAGCCTCGGAACGATTTCCTTCCCGGAAATAGGTTACAGCCTGATTGTAATTGCCATACGCATTGTTTCGCGCTGTTGTAGCATTGGAATTCATAAAGTTTAATCCGGTATCAGGATCATAAAAGTGCCCCGCAAAAAGTGTAATGACCGATAGGAGATCTTTATCCGGCCAGGCCGATTCTGTCATTAATAACTGCATTTCGGTTATTGTATATCCGAATGATCCGGCTATGCCGAACAACTGATTCATAGCGCCGATGTACATCAAAAAACCATAACCGGTCATTGTCTCATGACACTGTTTATCGGGTTCCTTGCCGTCATAATCCGACTGCCACATGGGCTGGATGGAGGGCTCAGCATCGTCTTCATCCTCATCCCATCCCTGCTGTTGTGCGTACTCCGCATACGTGGTGGCGAAGCCGAGGGCAGAGAGATACTCGTTCAACTCCTGCTTTTCCCCATCCTGGAATAACTGTGCCATTTTATTCAGCGTGGCATCGGACTGCTGTCGGGAGAGCGCGGCGATCTCCTCGTCCGTCATCCGGGCAAGCTCCTGCGCCGTGAGGGGATCCGGATCATGCTCGGCCGCGAGGGCGAGCGGGCAGCAGGCGAGCAGGAGCACGGCGGACAAGACGCAGGCGGTCATCTTTTTGGCGCAGCGGCTGAGAAGAAAACGGGCATTTGTTTCCCAAATCGGCTGTTTCATGCGGATCATCCCTCCCTTTTTTAATATCTAAGCGAAATATACAATACATCTATTCTATTGTGCAATTATATTATATGGTATTCCTCTAATAGAATCCATTCGCAAAGTGTACAATGCTCAAAGATAAATGACCGGGATGTGAACGACGGCTTTACCAAAGATTGAAAATACAAGAAAAAATTTGTCACATATGCGCTTTCTATAAGAAATGAAAAGCAATTACAAAAAAGAGGGTCTATTCACGGTTGAAAATCTAAAATTTTTCCTGTCGAAAACGGGAGGGTTCGCAAGATCTTGTTTGACATTTGGGGGATGGGCACAAGTTGTCGTATCCTGTGGAAATCTGCCCAATTTACACCGGGAAAATTCGTGTTCTTTGTCCTTGACAAGAAAAAACGATTATAGTATAATGGGAAAGCTGTAAAGTTTGGTGCTTTACACGAACAGCCGTAGGGGGGAAGGGCATGGCAAAAAATCTGGAGATCTCCGTTCTGCTCGATTTTTACGGAGATATGCTTACGGAAAAGCAGCGCGACTTCATTGGTTATTACTATAATGACGACCTTTCCCTTGCGGAGATTGCGGAGAACGAGGGCATCACGCGGCAGGGGGTGCGCGACGCGATCAAGCGCGCAGAGGCCCAGCTGTTTGATATGGAGGAGCACCTCGGCCTGGCACGGCGCTTTGAGCAGATGCGCGCAGGGCTTGATGAGATCATCGACTGTGCGGAGAAGATCACGGCGCTCAACATGGAGGGCAGTCTCTCACACGATATCAACGACGCCTCCCGCAGGATCCGGGAGATTGCGCAGTCCCTCCGTGAGGAGTAGAATCGACATAGAGTCAGGGTGGTTTTGTGGCGTTTGAAGGACTTTCCCAGCGGCTGGAGGCCGCCTTTAAAAAGTTGAGATCCAAGGGCAAGCTCTCCGAGAGCGACGTCAAGAGCGCCATGCGTGAGGTGCGCCTTGCGCTGCTGGAGGCCGACGTCAGCTACAAGGTCGCCAAGGATTTTACCAACGCGGTTACGGAGCGGGCCATCGGCTCCCATGTGATGGAGAGCCTGACCCCCGCCCAGATGGTCATCAAGATTGTCAACGAAGAGCTGACCGCCCTGATGGGCGGCAAGGCGGAGCGGATCAAAACGGCTCCGCACCCGCCCACGGTTGTGATGATGTGCGGCCTGCAGGGCTCCGGTAAGACCACCCACAGCGCCAAGATCGCGCTGATGCTCAAAAACAACGGGAACCGCCCGCTGCTCGCCGCGTGCGACGTGTACCGCCCGGCCGCTATCGATCAGCTCAAGGTCGTGGGCGGCAAGGTCGGCGTCCCCGTCTTTGAGATGGGGAAGGAGGACCCGGTGCGCATTGCGCGCGAGGCGGTCAAACTGGCGCGCGATCAGGGCTATGACTACGTCCTGCTCGATACGGCGGGCCGTCTCCATGTGGACGAGGAACTGATGGAGGAGCTCAAGCGGATCAAGGCGGAGGTTGCCCCCGCGGAGATCCTGCTGGTGATCGACTCCATGACCGGTCAGGACGCCGTGAATGTGGCGGCCTCCTTTGACGAGGCGCTGGGCATTACGGGCGTGGTGCTCACCAAGCTCGACGGCGATACCCGCGGCGGTGCGGCCCTCTCGGTCCGCGCGGTGACAGGCAAGCCGATCAAGTTTGTCGGTACGGGCGAAAAGCTCGGCGATCTGGATGTCTTTCACCCCGACCGGATGGCGTCGCGGATTCTCGGCATGGGCGATATGCTCTCCCTGATTGAGAAGGCAGAGCAGACGCTCGACCGCAAGCGGGCGGAGGAGATGGAGCGCAACTTCCGGGCGAATAAGTTCGACCTCAACGATCTGCTCGATCAGCTCCGGCAGTTGCGCAAGATGGGCTCCATCAAGGATACCATCGCCATGATACCGGGCCTCGGCGGCAAGGTGAAGGATTCGGATATCGACGAGAGCGCCTTTGACAAGATGCAGGTCATCATCCAGTCCATGACGCGCAAGGAGCGCGAAAAGCCGGAGATCATCAATCCGCAGCGCAAGCGCAGGATCGCCGCCGGCAGCGGGACAAAGGTGGAGGATGTCAACCGGCTTCTCAACCAGTACCGCCAGATGCAGAAGCTCTTTAAACAGGTCAATGGCAAGGATACCCGCCGCCGGATGCGCCGGATGATGCGGGGGATGCAGTAACCAAGTTGTTCACACGCAGCGCGTGATTTGACAAATAATAGATTCAATGATATTTTGGAGGTAAAAACATGGCAGTTAAAATCAGACTTCGCCGCATGGGCGCAAAGAAGGCACCGTTTTACAGGATCGTAGTAGCGGATTCCCGCTTCCCGCGCGACGGCCGCTTCATCGAGGAGATCGGCTATTACAATCCGCTCGAGAAGCCCGAAGTCGTCAAGATCGATGAGGAGAAGGCCCAGAAGTGGATCGCCAACGGCGCACAGCCGACGGAGACGGTCAAATCCCTGCTGCGGAAGAACGGCATCGTAAAATAATGGAGGCCTCTCGTACTATGGAAGAGCTTTTGCGCAGTATTGCGTGCGGCCTCGTCAACGATAAGGACGCCGTATCCGTCACCGTGGACGACACGCCCGCGGAGGATGGTTCCGTTACATATCATCTGCATGTGGCTGCCGATGATATGGGGCGTGTGATCGGCAAGCAGGGCCGCATCGCCAAGGCGATCCGCGTGGTGATGCGCGCCGCCGCCGGCACGCGCGACGAGCGCGTCAATGTGGAAATCGACGAGTGATCGCTTTCGGGCGGGCAGATCAGCCCGCCCGTTTTTCATGTTAGGTTGAATATGCGGCGCGTTTTCTTCTTTATTGTAATGGAAGGAAGCGGCCGGAACGGAGGAGCCAATGGTCAAGCGCTATCTTCAGGTCGGTAAAATCGTCTCCACGCACGGCGTGCGCGGGGAACTGCGGGTCCAGCCCTGGTGTGACGGGCCGGACTACATGTGCCGCTTTTCCGTCCTTTATTTTGACGAACAGGGCCGGGAGGGGCGGCGCGTCCTGTCCTGTCGGCCGCACGGGAATATCACCCTGCTTACGCTGGAGGGAGTGGACAGCCTGGAGGCGGCCCGCGCGCTGCGCGGCAGGATCCTGTATATGGACCGCGAGGAGTCGGGGATCGGGGAGAACGAGTGGTTTATCGAAGATCTGATCGGCTGCCGTGTGACAGATGCGGATACGGGCCGGCTGTATGGTACGCTGACCGAGGTCTCCCAGACGGGGGCCAACGACGTCTGGCACATTCGATCCGAACAGGGACGGGAGTATTTGATCCCGGCCATTCGCGATGTCGTGTACAGCGTAGATCCCGCGGCGGGCCGGATCGCCATCACACCGCTGAAAGGAATTTTTGACGATGAGGATTGATATCTTGACCTTGTTTCCCGATATGTGCGAGGTCGTGTACAGCGAGAGTATCATCGGCCGGGCGCTGCGGCGCGGCGCACTGGAGATCCATGCCCGTGATATCCGGTACTATACGCACGATAAGCACAACCGCGTAGATGACGCCCCCTACGGCGGCGGGACCGGTCTGCTGATGCAGGCACAGCCGATCTACGACTGCTTTGTCTCCCTGTGCGACGAGCTGGGGACAGTGCCGCACTGTATCTATATGTCCCCCCAGGGGAAAAAGCTCGACCAGCAGCGCGTGAAGGAACTCTCCCGGCTGGACCATATCGCCATCCTGTGCGGACACTATGAGGGGGTGGACGAGCGAATCCTCGACTGCATGGTGGATGAGGAGATCTCCATCGGCGACTTTGTGGTGACGGGGGGAGAACTGCCGGCCCTGATGCTGGCCGACGCCGTGGCGCGGATGCTGCCGGGCGTGCTTGCAAATGAGGAGGCCTTTACGCTGGAGAGCCACTACAACGGCCTGCTCGAATATCCCCAGTACACCCGCCCCGAGGTGTGGAACGGCATGCGTGTGCCGGAGGTGCTGCTCTCCGGGCACCACGCCAACATTGAGCGGTGGCGGCGGGAGCAGTCCCTGGAGCGAACGCTGCGCAAGCGCCCCGATCTGCTGGAGACGGCACAGTTGACCGACGCGGACCGGGCGTGGCTGGATACGGTCCGCGGGCGGGGCCAAGAGGATGCCGATCCTTGACCGGAGCAGGAAGAGATTCCAGCTATATTGCACGTTTTTTTACGCCTTTTCTCGTCAAAATAACAACAAATCAAGGATGTCGTGTGGTATATTGCATAAAATTTTTTGATTTTTTTACGCAAAAATCCACGCCAAAATTAACAAATTATTAATCCGAAAAACGGTTCAACTTTGGGACAGTAGCCGAATTCTCGCCTTTTGCCCCAAAACGCCCCAAATAGGCGTTGACGGGGACAAGTTTTGTGCTATAATATGGGAGTAATCACAGCATATTGAATTTTTAATGTTTGGGTGGGAGATACATTATGTATGTTAAAGATGTAACGGTTCAGAATCAGGTAGGCCTGCACGCCCGTCCGGCCACGTTCTTCATCCAGAAGGCCAATGAATACAAGTCCTCCATCTGGGTTGAGAAAGAGGAGCGCCGCGTGAATGCGAAGAGCCTGCTCGGTGTTCTTTCGCTCGGCATCATGGGCGGGACAAAGATCCGCATCATCGCGGGCGGCCCCGATGAGGAGGAGGCCGTCGAGGGCCTTGTAAAACTCGTTGAGTCCGGATTTGCGGAGTAATATTTTTTGCTGGGAAGGCACACCGCTGTGAAAGGCGGCGTGCCTTTTTTGCATATTGGCGCGTTTTCGGTGCCCCCCGGTTGAAAGAAGGCGCAAAATTACCTATAATAAGAGGGGCTCTTACTTTTGCATTGCGCATGGGGCGGGAGGTTCAATGATGGCGTTGGAAAGCAAAAACCCGAAGATCAAACAGCTGCGCCGGAAGGCGATGAGTCTTCCGCTGACGCCGGGCGTCTATATTATGAAGGACAAGTCCGGCGAAATTATTTATATCGGAAAGGCCAAGGCCCTGAAAAACAGGGTCAGCCAGTATTTCGGCTCCCAGAGCGGGCACACGGTCAAGGTGCGCCGGATGGTCGACCATGTGGATGACTTTGACTATATCCTGACGGACAGCGAGTTTGAGGCGCTCGTGCTCGAGTGCAGTCTGATCAAGCAGCACACGCCCAAGTATAATATCCTGCTCAAGGATGACAAGGGCTATCACTATATCAAGGTCACGCGCGGAGAGTGGCCGCGCATCAGCGCTGTCAAGCAGAAGCTCGGCGACGGGGCGGAGTATATCGGCCCCTACACGAGCTCCTACGCGGTGACGTGCGCGGTGGATGAGGCGCTCAAGATTTTTAAGCTGCCGCAGTGCGCGCGGGTGTTCCCCCGGGATATCGGCAAGGGGCGCCCCTGCCTGAATTACTTTATCGGGCAGTGCGCGGCTCCCTGTGCGCGGAAGATCGGGCGGGAGGAATACGTCCGAAACGTGGAGGAGGCCCTCGCCTTTCTGCGCGGCGGGGATACAAGCGCCCGTCAGATGCAGCAGGAGATGGAGGAGGCGGCGGAAAGGCTCGACTTTGAGCGCGCGGCCAAACTGCGCGACAGAATTCGCGCGCTGGCAAAGATCGCGGAGAGGCAGAAGGTCGTCGCCACCGGGATCACGGAGCAGGATGTCTTTGCCATCGCCCAGGGGGAAAAGGAAAACTGCCTGGTTGTCATGCGCTTTTCCGACAGCAGGCTGTACGACAGCGAGCACTTCTTTTATGAGCCGGAGGGCACGCTCGAGCAGCAGCGCCGGGAGCTGATCGTCCGATATTATTCGCTGCAGCGGGAGATCCCGCGCCGCGTCACACTGGATGGGCCGGCGGAGGAGCCGGAGCTCCTCGAGCGCTTTCTGCGGGAAAAGGCGGGGAAAAAGGTGGAGCTTTTCCTCCCGCAGCGGGGCGAACAGGTGCGCCTGATCGAGATGTGCCGTTCCAACGCCGCCCAGAAGCTCGCCCTGCGCCACGGCGCCAGCGGGCGGCAGATGGCGGCGCTCGATGAGTTGGCGCGCCTGCTCGGCCTGGAAAAGCCGCCTGTCTGGATCGAGAGCTACGATATCTCCCACACGGCGGGTAGTGATAATGTGGCGGGGATGGTCGTCTTTAAGGATGGCGTACCATATAAGAAGTCCTACCGGCGCTTTCGGATCAAGGGATTTACCGGTCAGGACGACTATGCCTCCATGAACGAGGTGCTCACCCGCCGGTTTGAGGAGTATTTCCGCCATCAGGGGGAGGAGGGGTTTGGCACGCTGCCGGACCTGATCCTGCTCGACGGCGGGGAGGGCCAGCTGCATGCGGCGGAGCCGGTGCTGAAAAAATTCGGCCTGAATATCCCGCTCTTTGGAATGGTCAAGGACGACCGCCACCGCACCCGTGCCATCGCCGCGGACGGCGGGGAGATTGCGATCAATGACAAGCGGTCCGCCTTTACGCTGGTATCCACCATTCAGGAGGAGGTGCACCGCTTTGCCATCACCTATCACCATCAGCGCCATGCGCGCAGTGCGCTGACGAGCGCGCTCACGCAGATCGAGGGGATCGGCCCCAGGCGGGCCAAGGCGCTGCTCTCCGCCTTCCGGACGGTGAAGCGGATCTCCGAGGCCCCGGCGGAAGAGCTTGCCGCCGTGCCGGGGGTGGGGCGCGCCGCCGCGCAGGCGGTGTATGACTTTTATCATCCCGCTTCCGCAACTAATGATTGACAAAGCACGGGTGAAAATGCGATAATAAATTGAATCAGAGGATTTTTACGGATCCGCTCCGGGAGGTTTTGCAATGCGTGTGATTACCGGCTCGGCCAGAGGCCGCCGCCTGAAAACGCTCGAGGGGCGCGACGTCCGCCCGACGGCGGACCGCGTGAAAGAGGCGCTGTTCAGCATCATCCAGTTTGAGATCGAGGGCAGCCGGGTGCTCGATATGTTTGCCGGATCCGGCCAGCTGGGAATTGAGGCGCTCAGCCGCGGGGCGGCGGGGGCCGTGTTCGTGGACGCGTCCCCGCGCGCGGCGGACGTTGTACGGGAAAATCTGGAGCATACCGGCCTTTCCGACCGGGCGCAGGTCTTTCAGGCCGACAGTCTGATGTTCGTGCGCAACCGGCATGAACGCTTCGATATCGCGCTGCTCGATCCGCCCTATGGGAAGGGCGTTTTGCAGCGGGCGCTGGAGGCCGTTGCCCCCTGCATGGAGCAGGGCGGGACAATCGTGTGCGAACTGCCCGCCGGGGAAGAGCTCCCGGAGCGTGCCGGCGATTTTGAGCTGTACCGGCGGTACCGCTATGGAAAGACGGAGCTTGCCGTCTACAGGAGAGGGGGCGTTACGGCGTGAAAACAGCGATCTGTCCGGGCAGCTTTGATCCCGTGACGCTCGGCCATATGGATATCATCCGCCGCAGCGCGCGGATTTTTGACCGTGTGATCGTGGTCGTGATGCGCAATTACCACAAGTCGAGCAGCGCGTTTACACCGGAGGAGCGCATGGAGCTGCTGCGCCGCTGTACGGCGGATATCCCGAATGTGGAGGTGGACACCTACATGGGCCTGCTGGCCGACTACGCCCGGGAGAAGAAGGCCGACGCGATCGTCAAGGGGCTGCGCGCAGTATCCGACTTTGAGGACGAATTCCAGCAGGCGCTGACAAACCGGGAGCTCAACCCGGATGTGGAGACGCTGTTTATGACCACCAGCGGGGAGAATATGTTCCTCAGTTCCAGCGTGGTCAAGCAGGTCTGTGAGTTCGGCGGGGATATCAAGAGCTTTGTCCCCGCTGCGGTCTATCAGGATATTACGGCACGTCTTTTACATAAGGAGGATTGAATATGCCAAAGATCAGTATTGAGGAGCTGCTCGACGAGCTCGAGGAGATGATCGAGGGCGGCACCAACCTCGCCTTTACCAGCAAGACGCTCATCAACGCGGGCGACGTCATGGAGGTCATCAAGGAGATGCGCCTGAACATCCCCGAGGAGATCCGCCAGGCGCGCGTGATTGCAAGTGAACGCGTGGAGATCATCGAGAGTGCGGAAAAGCAGGCCGACGGCATCCTTGAAAAGGCCAAGCGCCAGGCGCAGGCGCTCGTGGCGGAGAACGCGATCACCAAGCAGGCGCAGGATCAGGCGCACCGGCTGGTGGCACAGGCGAACGAGCAGGCGGCCACCATCATCAGCGAGGCGAACGAGGAGGCGGAGAGCGTCCGGAAGCAGGCGCAGCGCTGGTCCGACACGCTTCGGGAGACCTCTTCGGATTTTGTGGAAAACATGCTGCTCTCGGCGCAGGACGCGCTTGAGAGCAGCCTGAGCAACGTGCGGCGCGTCCGGAGCAATCTGGATGCCTCCCAGGCAAAGCCGGGCGAGGGGAAAAAGGCGCCGCGCCGTGAACGGGACGGAAAGGAAGGCGGACATCATGAATAAAAAGGCCCTGATTGCCGCGGCGGGGGTACTGGCCGCGGCGGGAGCAGGAGCGGCCGGCGTGGCCGTGATGAAAAAGAACAAGTTCTGCCCCAAATGCTATGTCAAGCGAAAAATGGACAATTACAAGGCGCGGCGGGAGCTCCCTGCGGAGCGTTACAACAACGGCGCCGGCCTGACCCCGATCATGGGGTGGTCCAGCTGGAATGCCTTCCGGGAGAAGATCGATGAGAACCTGATCCGCGAGATCGCCGCGGCCATGAAGGATGCGGGGCTTGTAGACGCCGGATATGTCTATTTGAATCTGGATGACTGCTGGCACTCTTCCATGCGCGATGAAAACGGCCGCCTGCAGGGGGATCTGACGAATTTCCCGAGCGGTATCCCGCAGCTGGTCCGCGATGTCAACGCCATGGGCATGAAGCTCGGCCTCTATTCCTCCAACGGCACGCTCACCTGCGAGGACCTGCCGGCGAGTCTGGGGCATGAGGAAATCGATGCCCGGACGCTGGCGGAGTGGGGCGTGGAATTCTTTAAATATGACTTCTGTCACAATGTTCCGCTGCCCACGGCTGCGCCGGAGATCGAAAAGATCACCATCGGCAAAGCCGGCAGCGGCGACGTGAGCACCTTTTACGCAAAGGACGCCGGCCTGGGCGGCATGGCGCGCATCATGCCCGATGAAAAGCTGCCCAGCGGGGAGTATATCACCGGCCTGAACGCCGACGGCGGATTTGCGGAGTTTACCAACGTCGAGGTTCCGGAGACGGGCGACTACGTCCTTACGATCGGCCTGAAAAAGTCCGGGGAAAAGGATAAGTACGTAGAGATCCTCGTCAACGGGCAGGAGACGTATCATACGACTGTTCCGGGTACGAAGACCTGGTCCGCCACGGGGCGCCATCAGGTGGTTGTCGGCCTGAAGCAGGGCGTCAACACCATCCGGCTGTACAATCCGATCGCCAACCGGATCGATTCCGCCGCCAAGCAGTATACAAATATGGGACTGGAGCTGAAAAAGGCGACGGCGCGCGTCGCGCAGGAGACCGGGCAGCCGGAGAAGCCAATCGTCTTCTCCATCTGCGAGTGGGGCTTCCGCAAGCCGTGGCTCTGGGGCCCCAAGGCGGGCAATATGTGGCGCACCACCGGTGATATCTGTGCCAAGTGGGAGTCCATCCTCGCCATCTATGAGCGCACGGTCCGCCTGAACAAGTATGCCGGACCGGGGGGATTCAATGACCCCGATATGCTGGAGGTCGGCAATGGAAATCTGACCTATGATGAGAATCGGGCGCACTTTACCCTCTGGTGCATGATGGCCGCGCCGCTGGTGCTCGGCAACGACATCCGCAAGCTCCGCGCGCCGGACGGGACGATCGATCGCAATGACAGAGTCCTTCAGATCATCACCAACCGGGACATGATCGCGGTGGATCAGGATCCGCTCGGGATCCAGTGCGCGCGTATCCGCACAAACGGCCTGCGGGACGTCCTTGTCAAGCCGCTCGCCGGGGACAGCGTGGCCGTCTGCTTCTTCAACAAATCCTCAAAGCCTGTGACAATGACTGAGAGCATGAAGCGGATCACCGGCCGCATGGAGGTCCGCCTGTCGGAGAGCGAATATTATCAGGTGTTTGACCTGTGGGATAAGACGATCTCCACCATCGGGGATTCCCTGTCCGTGGAGGTGCCCGCCCACGGTGTGCGCGCCTTCCGCATCTCAAAACTGGGCGCCCGATAAGGTGCCTGTGTGACCGCCCGGGCGGACTGCCCGGGCGTGCGTCTTCGGGCGCGGGAGCAATGGATCAATCAGAAGTGGAGGAACGGGAATGCTCACGAGGATCAGGACTTTTTTCCGCCGGCTGCGCGGGTTTGATTTCAAGCGCCTGTGGATGCTGGTGACGGAGACGGCCGAGGAATCCGGACGGAACCGGCTGGCCCTGCTGATCGATATGGTCTGGTGTGCCGTGGTCTATGGCACCGGCTATCTCGATTACCGCGTGTTCGGGTTCGCATGGGTGCGCGACCGTGCCAAACGGCGGACTTTTATGACCATGAATCACAATTTACAGCTGGTGCGCAACGTCAACGATAAGGCGTATGATGCCATTTTTTCCGACAAGGCGCGCTTTAACGAACGCTTTGCACCATTCATCGGCCGCGAATGGCTCGACCTGCGCAACAGCGATTATCCCGAGTTTGAGGCGTTTATCCGGGACCGCAAGTTCATCTTTGCCAAGGTGACGGACGGCTTCGGCGGCGTGGGCGTGGAGCGGATCTGCGTCTCCCAGTACGACAATAAAAAGGATCTGTACGATTCGCTGCTGGAAAAGCGCCAGTTTATCATTGAGGAGCGCATTACACAGCACCCGGAGATGGACCGGCTCTGCCCGACCTCCATCAACACCCTGCGCATTACGACCGTGCTCTCCAAAGGGGCGGCGCATGTGATGTATGTGCTCGTGCGCATGGGCAACGGGACCAAGGCGGTGGATAATATCTCCAGCGGCGGCATGTACTGCCGCGTCTCCGAGGACGGGGTGATCCGTGTGCCGGCCTTCTGTGACAAGACGGGCAGGTGCTATGAGACACACCCCTCTACCGGGACGAAGCTGATCGGCTTCCAGATCCCCTACTTTAAAGAGGCCGTGGAAATGGTCAAAAAAGCCGCCCTGGTGGTGCCCCAGATCCGGTATGTGGGCTGGGACGCAGCCATTACGCCGGACGGCCCTGTGCTGATTGAGGGCAACACGATCCCGGGATACGATATGTGCCAGAATTATTACCATCAGGGCGAAAACCACGTTGGCATCCTCCCAAAGTTTCAGGAGATTTTCGGGCAGGATCTCTCCAATTTTTCCTGATAAGATCAAAAGCGATACGGATATTTCAGCAGGCGCACCCGCTGTGGTGCGCCTGCTTTTGTGCTTTTGTGGGAAATCTGGAAATAATTGTCTATTCTGTACATCAAGTTTTTGAATACAGGGGCTTGCTTTATCCGGGAAAAGGGGCTATAATAATCCCAAGTGGTGGACATAGGGGTAAAAAGGTGGAATTTCCCACACTTTCCACCAGCGGCCGGTGGAAAAATCCCGCCCTGTCGACGGCGGGCGAACGGCGGCCGTGTCCCGGGAGTGAAGGAGGTGCGGCACAGTGGGCTTTCTCGGCGAGTATGAACACAATATCGATCAGAAAAACCGTGTGTTTATTCCGGCCAAGTTCCGCGAGGCGCTCGGCGACTCCTTTACCCTGTGCCGTGCCCCGATGGAAAAGTGCATCTTTGTCTACCCGGACGAAAAGTGGGAGGAGCTCACCCGGGAGGTGAGCGCACAGTCCAACACTTTGGAGGCCCGTCAGCGCCAGCGCCTGTTCTTCCGCGGATCCCAAACGGTGGAGCCGGACAAGCAGGGGCGAATCACGATTCCCCAGAAGCTGTGCGACTATGCGGGAATTACCCGGGAGGTCGTCGTCTTCGGCGCGGATACGCGTGTGGAGCTGTGGGACCGCGAGACATTCGAGCAGGCCATGGATGAGGCCGGAGCGCTCGATCCCGCGGAGGGGATGGACGTCCACTATTGATATGATGGTTTGGAGAGAAGCCTATGGCCTTTGTGCATAAGAGCGTCCTGTTCCGCGAGGCGGTGGATGCGCTGAATATCCGGCCGGACGGCATTTATATGGATCTGACAGCGGGCGGCGGCGGTCACTCCGCCGCGGTGCTGGACAGGCTCGGCGGCCGGGGCAGGCTGATCTGCGTGGATCAGGACCCGGACGCCATTGCGGCACTGACTGCGCGCTTTTCCGGAGACGGGCGGGTGACGATTGTCCAGCGTAATTTCAGTCAGGTCCGCGAGATCGCGCATGCGCTCGGCCTGGACGGGATCGACGGCGTGCTGATGGACCTCGGCGTGAGTTCCCATCAGCTCGATACGCCGGAACGCGGTTTTTCCTTCCACAGGGATGCA
>CASFCH010000068.1 GCA_949293315.1 uncultured Oscillospiraceae bacterium
CACTCACGCCGTCGCTCCTCCTCTCCGCAAAAAGGCACGCTTGCTACGGCTGTTCGCTTGCAAGCGCGCTCACGACGCCTCCGCATCGCTACCAACTTTTTGCGGGGCTGGCGGGGAGCAGAAGGCGATGGCCGTCATCCGGAACCCCTTCGGCCATGCATCCGCGTGATCGGGCGCGTTCCAAAATAAAAATACAACAGCGACTTGCCCCCAAAACGGGATCACAAAAGAACGCGCCCCTCAAAAGAAGCGGCTTTGGCTTCCTTTGAGGGGCGGATTTTGCGCATATCTTTGGGACTGGCTGTTTTGCAGCAGCCCCTTCTGCGATATAAAAATCTTTCTCCGGGGAGGGATCCTCCGTCACGGGCGCGCCGCATCTGCGCCGGCGGCGGCACGGTAGGCCAGCGCGCGCAGCTGATCGAGGCTTGTCAGCTCGCCGATCTCCCGCCGCATGGACGCGGCCCCGCGGATGCCCTTCATGTACCAGGCGGCGTGCTTGCGCGCCTCGCGCATCCCCACGCGGTCGCCCTTATAGGCGCACAGCTTTTCCACATGTTCGAGCATGATGCGCATCCGCTCGCTCACGGGCGGATCGGGGATCACGCGCTGGTGGCCCAGCCACGCGTTGATCTGGGCGAACAGCCAGGGCCGCCCGAGTGCGCCGCGCCCGACCATCACCAGATCGCAGCCCGTCTGCTCGTACATATCGGCGGCGTCTCTGGGGGTGAAGATATCCCCGTTCCCGATCACCGGGATGCGCACGGCCTCCTTGACCTGCCGGATGATATCGATATTCACCGGCGGGGCGTACATCTGCTCCCGCGTGCGCCCGTGCACGGCGATGGCGGCCGCGCCCGCGTCCTCACAGATCTTAGCCACCTCCACGGCGTTGATGCTGTCCAGATTCCAGCCGGAACGGATCTTCACCGTCACGGGGACATTGACTGTCCGCACCACGGCGCGTACGACCTCGCCCGCGCGTTTCGGCGTTTTCATCAGGGCGCTGCCGCACCCGGTTTTGGCCACCTTGGGCGCGGGGCACCCCATGTTGATATCAATAATGGGCGGATCAAACTGCATGGCCTTTTCCGCGGCGCGGGCCATGATCTCCGGTTCGCACCCGAAGAGCTGCACGGCGCACAAATAGCGGTCGTCCTTTACATCCAGCAGCTGTTCGGACTTCCGGTCGCTCATGACAAGGCCCTTGGCGCTCGCCATCTCCCCCACCGTGTAGCAGGCCCCGTGCGCCGCGCAGATCTCCCGCATGGCACGGTCCGCCACGCCGGCCATCGGCGCGAGCGCGGCATAGCCGTCAATCGTGATATTCCCAATCTTCAAAAGAACACATCCTTCATCCTGCGTAAAAATCGAGATGATTGCAAAATCTTATTTTATCACATTTCTTTCCGAATTTCACTATGGAGTCGAGCGAAATCTATGGTATAATAGAAGGGATTTGAAATTGATTTTGCGCTCCCGACCGGAGACCGAAACGGAGGAATCACCTTGAAGCTCCTCGTGCTCGATGGAAACAGTATCGTCAACCGCGCTTTTTACGCGATCAAGGCCCTGACGACAAAGGATGGCCAGTTCACCAACGCCATTTACGGATTTTTAAACATCCTCCTGCATCTGGAGCAGGAGTGCAGTCCGGACGCGGTGGCGGTGGCCTTTGATCTGAAGGCGCCCACCTTCCGCCATAAGATGTATGCGGACTATAAGGCGGGGCGCAAGGGCATGCCGGACGAGCTCGCCTCCCAGCTCCCCATCCTGAAGGAGCTGCTGGACGCGCTGGGGTATACGGTCGTCTCGTGCGAGGGGTGGGAGGCGGACGATATCCTCGGGACGCTCTCGGCCGCCTGCCGGGGCGCGGAGGACCGCTGCTTTCTCGCCACGGGGGACCGGGACAGCCTCCAGCTCATCGGCGGCAATACCGTGGTCCTGCTGGCGGCCACGCGCGGCGGTCAGGCACAGACCATCTACTGTGATGAGGAAAAAATTCGGGCGGATTACGGCGTCGAGCCGCTCCAGCTGATCGAGGTGAAGGCTTTACAGGGCGATACGTCGGACAACATCCCGGGCGTCAAGGGCGTCGGGGAGAAGACGGCGCTCGATCTGATCCGCAAATACGGCGATATCGACTATATCTACACCCATCTGGACGAGCTGGACATCCGCGACAGCGTGCGCAAGCGCCTTGCGGAGGGGAAGGACGCCGCATATATGAGCCGCACTCTCGGCACGATCCGCACCGACGCGCCGATTTCCACCGATTTGACCGATTATGCGAAGCGCCGCCCGGACGCGGCGCGCGCCGGACGGATTCTGGCGTCGCTCGAGATGTTTAAGATGATCGAACGCTTTGGCCTGAACGTCTCGGAAATTCAAGCGCCCGCATCGGAGAAGCATGCAGCCCGCCGGACGGTGCGTCTGGTGCCCGCCGACCGTGCGGCGCTGGCTTCGGCGGGACGCATCTATCTGTATAACGACGGGGAGCAGGCGTGGATCGCGGCCGGGGATACGCTCTGCCGGGCGGAGGAGGCGCTTGTCCGGGAGCTGCTGGCCGACGCGTCCGTGGAGAAGGCCGTCTATGACGCCAAGCGCGCCTATGCGATGATGCTCAGCGCCGGACAGGAGGCGCGGAATATCGTGTTCGATCTGTCCCTGGCCGGCTATGTACTCAATCCCTCCGCCTCCGACTATTCCACAGAGCGCCTGGCGGCCGAGTACGGCGTGGCCCGCCCGGACTTTGCCGGAGAGGGCGAAGCAGATCCCGCTGCGCTCTGCTTTCAGGAGGTGTGTGCGGCGGCGGAGCGGCTCCTCGCGCAAAACGGCCAGCGCGCCCTGCTCGATCAGATCGAGCTCCCGCTGGCCCGTGTGCTCGCGGAGATGGAACACGACGGCTTTGAGGTGGATGCGGAGGGGATCCGCACCTTCGGCGAGGAGCTGGACCGGGAGATCGAGCGGCTGCGCTCCGGCATCTATGAAAAGGTCGGGTTTGAGTTTAACCTCAACTCTCCCAAACAGCTCGGGGAGGCGCTCTTTGACAAGCTGGGCCTGCCCGCCAAAAAGAAGACCAAGACCGGGTACTCCACCAATGCGGAGGTGCTCGAGGGGCTGGCGATCGACTATCCCGTGGTGGAGGAGATCCTCAATTACCGCACGCTCTCCAAGCTCAAGTCCACCTACTGCGACGGACTGCTCAAGGTGATCGCGCCGGACGGCCGAATCCATTCCTCCTTCAATCAGACGGAGACGCGCACCGGGCGCATCTCCTCCTCAGAGCCGAATTTGCAGAATATCCCCGTCCGCAAGCCGATCGGTCGGGAGATGCGCCGCTTTTTCCGGGCCAAAGAGGGCTGCGTGCTGGTGGACGCCGACTATTCGCAGATCGAACTGCGCGTTCTGGCCCACATGGCGGACGATAAGAACATGATTGACGCCTTCAACAGCGGGACGGACATCCACACCGTGACCGCCTCGCAGGTGTTCAACATGCCGGTCCAGATGGTCACGCCGCTCATGCGATCAAATGCCAAGGCGGTCAATTTTGGCATCGTGTACGGGATCGGCGCTTTTTCGCTGGCAAAAGATATCGGCGTCACGCGCAAGGAGGCGGCGGCCTATATCGACAGCTATCTGAGCCACTACTCCGGCGTGCGCGATTATATGGAGCGCGTCGTAGCCCGGGCGAAGGAGGACGGTTATGTGACCACGCTGTTTGGGCGCAGGCGGTACCTGCCGGAGCTCAAGGCGTCCCATGCCGCCACGCGGGCCTTTGGGGAACGCGTCGCGCGCAATATGCCCATCCAGGGGACGGCGGCGGATATTATCAAGATCGCCATGGTGCGTGTGCGCGACCGGCTGGAGCGCGAGCGGATGCGCGCCCGCCTGATCCTGCAGGTGCACGACGAACTGATCGTGGAGGCGCCGGATGCGGAGCGGGAGCAGGCGGAGCAGATCGTCCGGGAGGAGATGGAGCGCGCCTGCACCATGAAAGTGAAATTGGAGGCCGATGTCCACAGCGGCAAAACCTGGTATGATGCAAAGGAGTGAGAGGATGAAAACCGTTCTGTTTGTCTGCACGGGGAACACGTGCCGCAGTCCGATGGCGGAGGGCATCTTCAATGAACTTGTGCGGCGCTGGCGGATCGGCGGCCTGCGCGGGATCAGCGCCGGGCTGGCCGCCTTCGCCGGAGACCCGCCTGCGGAGAACGCCGTGCGTGTGATGGCGGAGTGGGGGATCGATATTTCCAAACACCGCTCCCGGCCGCTGGCACCGCAGCTGCTTGAGGGGACGGACGCCGTGGTGTGCATGACGCCGGAGCATCTGGCGGCCCTGCGCGGCGTTTTCCCGGAGGGGAGGCTCTTTCTCCTCTCCCACGGCGTGCGCGACCCCTACGGCGGGGATATGGAGACATACCGCCGCTGTGCCGACCAGATCTTCGACGGGATGCAGGAGCTGATCCGATGGCTCCATTCGTGATCCGGAGGGCCGTGCCGGCGGACGCCGCGGCCATTGCGGCGATTGAGCAGGCCTGCTTTTCCAAACCGTGGAGTCTGGAATCGGTCCGGTCGGGACTTCAAAATGAGACGGATTTTTTCTACATTGCAGAGGCGGACGGCGCCGCCGCCGGCTATCTGGGACTGAGCCGCGTGCTCGACGAGTGCTACTTGTACAATCTGGCCGTCCTTCCGCAGTACCGGCGGCAGGGGATCGCCCGGCGGCTGCTGAACGGCGCGTGTGGGGAGATGTTCGCCTCCGGCGCGTCGTTTGTCTCCCTGGAGGTGCGCGCTTCCAACGCGGCGGCGATCGCGCTGTATGCGCAGCTCGGCTTCCGGCGCGCCGGGGCGCGGAAAGATTTTTATTCATCCCCCACGGAGGATGCCGTTATCATGACGTGCGCACGGGCGGATAAGGAGGAATCAACCATTGAAAATTCTGGCGATTGAGAGCTCATGCGATGAGACGGCGGCGGCCGTTGTCGAGGATGGGCACAAGATCCTTTCAAACGTGATCAATACGCAGGTGGAGGAGCATAAGATCTACGGCGGCGTGGTGCCGGAGATCGCCTCCAGACGGCATATTGAGAATATCTCCGGCGTCGTCCGGGCGGCGCTCGAGCAGTCGGGCTGCACCTGGGATACGCTGGATGCGCTGGCCGTGACGTATGCGCCCGGGCTGATCGGCGCGCTGATCGTGGGCGTAAATTATGCGAAGGGATTGGCCTATTCCACGGGGCTGCCGCTGATTCCCGTCCACCACCTGCGCGGCCATATCGCGTCCAATTACCTCTCCTCGCCCGACTTGGAGCCGCCCTTCCTGTGTCTGGTGGTCTCCGGCGGGCACACGGTCATCGCTCAGGTGCGCGGATATACGGATTTTCACATCCTCGCCACCACGCGGGACGATGCGGCCGGGGAGGCGCTCGACAAGGCGGCCCGCAGCCTGGGGCTGCCCTATCCCGGCGGACTGAATCTGGACAGGCTGTGCGGAAGTGAGGATGCGGGGACGTTCAAATTCACCTATCCGCATCTGGGGGACGGCGTGCTCGATTTCAGCTTTTCCGGCCTGAAGACAAAGATCATCAATACGATCCACAACCTGCAGCAGCGGGGCGAGGAAATTCCGGTCCGCCAGCTGGGCGCATCATTTATGGATTGTGTGGCATCCTATTTGACGGACCACGTGGAGCGGGCGGCGCGGATGTCCGGCCATACCCGTATCGCGCTGGCCGGCGGTGTGAGCGCCAACTCGGTCCTGCGGCGTAAAATGCAGGAACTCTGCCGGAAAAATTCATGGCAGCTGTACCTGCCGGACCGCGCTCTCTGCGGGGACAACGCGGCCATGATTGCTTCACAGGGGTATTATGAGTACCTTTCCGGCGTGCGCGGGGGGATTGACCTGAATGCCTATGCGACCATGCCGCTGGACCGGCTGCAGGATGAAAAAATGATTTATTCACAATGAACAAGGGAATATGGAATTGCTGACAATAAATTAACAATTTGTCTGTTGAATATTCCCCGGAGAAGCAGTATAATAAATGCTGGATTGAGTCGGAGCGGGTCCGCCCGTTTTGAACTCGAAAATAAGGAAGGAGCATTTTGATTTATGGTTATCGAAAATGTCACAAAAAATCAGAGCGTCCTGGACTGGGTGAAGGATAAGATTGAGCTTGTCCAGCCCGATCAGGTCGTTCTTATCGACGGCTCTCAGGAGCAGATCGAGGCCCTGCGCGCTGAGGCCTGCTCTACCGGCGAGATGATCAAGCTCAATCAGGAGAAGCTGCCGGACTGCTACCTGCACCGCACCGCCGTCAATGACGTCGCCCGTGTGGAGGGCCGCACCTTCATCTGCAGCCGGGAGGAGAAAAACGCCGGCCCTACCAACAACTGGATGGACCCGGAGAAAGCCTATAAAATGCTCTACGACATCGCGCGCAACAGCTATAAGGGCCGCACGATGTATATCATTCCGTACTCCATGGGCCCGATCGGCTCCCCGCTGTCCAAGGTTGGCATTGAGCTGACCGACTCCATCTACGTCGTGCTGAACATGTGCATCATGACCCGCGTGAGCACGCGCGTCTTCGACGTCCTGGGCGACAGCAACGACTGGGTGCGCGGCCTGCACTGCAAGTGCGAGATCAACGAGGAGAAGCGCTACATCTGCCAGTTCCCGGAGGATAACACCATCATCTCCGTCAACTCCGGCTACGGCGGAAACGTCCTGCTGGGCAAGAAGTGCTTTGCCCTGCGCATCGCCTCCTATCAGGGCTGGAAAGAGGGATGGCAGGCCGAGCACATGCTGATCCTCGGCATTGAGAACCCGCAGCATGAGGTCAAGTATATCTGCGCGGCCTTCCCGTCCGCCTGCGGCAAGACGAATCTGGCCATGCTCATCCCGCCGGAGACCTACCTCAAGAAGGGCTACAAGGTCTGGTGTGTAGGCGACGATATCTCCTGGATCCGCAAGGGTGCGGACGGCCGCCTGTACGCCATCAACCCGGAGAACGGCTTCTTCGGCGTGGCGCCCGGCACGAACGAGAAATCCAACCCGAATGCGCTCGCCTCTACCAAGAAGGGCACCATCTTTACCAACGTGGCGCACAATCTGGACGACAACACCGTCTGGTGGGAGGGCCTTGATAAGAACCCGCCGACGAACGCCGTCGACTGGAAGGGCAACCCGTGGAATGGCCAGACCAGCGAGGAGAAGGGCGCGCATCCCAACAGCCGCTTCACCGCTCCGGCCGTCAACTGCCCGTGCCTGAGCCCCGAGTTTGAGAACCCGAACGGCGTGCCGATCTCCGCGTTTGTATTCGGCGGCCGCCGCGCAAAGCTGGCTCCGCTGGTCTATCAGTCCCGCGACTGGAACAACGGCGTGTTTGTCGGCTCCATCATGGCCTCCGAGACGACGGCCGCCGCCGCCGGTGCGGTCGGCGTTGTCCGCCGCGACCCGATGGCCATGCTCCCGTTCTGCGGTTACAACATGGGCGATTACTGGCAGCACTGGATCGACATCGGCAAGACGCTCGATCCCGATAAGGCCCCCAAGATCTTCAACGTCAACTGGTTCCGCAAGAGCGACGACGGCAAGTTCCTGTGGCCCGGCTTCGGCGACAACCTGCGTGTCCTTGAGTGGATCATCGACCGCTGCGAGGGCAAGGTGGACGCCGTTGAGACGCCGATCGGCTATGTCCCGAATGCGGAGGACATCAACCTCGAGGGCATCGAGGACGAGGTCTCCCGCGATACGCTCAAGAGCATCCTGAATGTCGATAAGGATCTCTGGAAAGAGGAGACCAAGGGCATCGAGGAGTTCTACGCGAAGTTCGGCGATACGCTTCCGGAGGAGCTCAAGCATCAGCTCAGCATTCTCAAGGAGAATCTGGCTCAATAAATCCGTTTGTTCAAATCGCCCCGCCCCGAATTGCTGTACGTTTTGATGTGAACACGCAGAACCGGCATCACAGGGGGAGGGCAAAGGCACGAATCGAAAGGTTCGTGCCTTTTTCTGTGGTGCGCCATAATGGCTGCCGGTATTGTTTTTTTCGAAGATCTTCTGTAAATAAACGCGCCATAAAGTACGGGCGGACTTGTGGATGAAAAGCGTTTCCGGGAGATTCCCGCATCGGATGTGCAAGCGCTTGTCTTGGATCTGCTTTTAAAGGATGGCTTCCGGTTGAGATGGAAGCCGGATCATGATATAATGATTCCATAATGATAAGCGTGGGGGGATATTATGCCTGCAGATATGAAGGAGATCATTGCAGAAGCTGCGCGAACGCTGTTGATGGACCGGAAGATCAAAAAACTTACCGTGAAGGATATTGTAGAGCAATGTCATATTACCCGACAGGCTTTTTACTATCATTTTGAAGATGTCCCCGACCTGTTTCGCTATATGATCCAAAAATTCACGGAGCAGATGCTGGAGGAAACGCTGTCCAAAGGGAGCGCCGAGGAAGGGCTCCGCTGCTTCTTTGTGATGGCGGTCAACGCCCTGCCCTATGCCCAACGCGGACGGGACAGCAATTATCGGGATGAACTGGAGCAGATCGCTCGCCGTTACATCCGGCAGTTTTTTGCACAAGCGGCTGAGAGCCAGAACTATTACCAGCAATGCAGCGCCGCAGAATCCAAAATCATCCTGCGGTATCACAGCCAGGCGATCATGGGGCTGCTTCAGGAGTGGACGGAGCAGGACACCGAACAGCTGGATCAGATCGTGCATACGGTTTGCCGCCTATTGACGGAGGGGATCCCTCCCCGAATAAAAGATTAAATCTGTTGGACAAAAAGGCCGGTGTGTAAAGTTTTCTTACACACCGGCTGCTCTGTCTATACAGGATCAAAAAAGTGATAATTGTGGTCAAAATTATTACGTCTTATAATGAAAATCAAGGAGGTGCGAATATGGCGCATGAGATTCTAAGCGTGAAGCTCTGCGAACTGGAAGATCAGCTTTCCCGGTTGGGCAGCCGGATCCATCTCAGCGAAACGGCCGGGCACGAACGGCTCCAGCGGGAAATCAAAGAGCTGACAATGGAATGCGCGGAAGCGGAGCTGACGCTGCTCAGTAAGCTGCAGCTGTCCCGCGCAGATATGGTGTCGGTTCTGTACGACGCATATGGGAAAATTGAACAGCTTGTCCGCAAGACAAAAGATCTGCTGCAAAAACAGGCGGACAGCAGCACGCCGGATATCGCAGCGGAAGAGAAGATCCTGTTGGCGGAGTATGCCCTGGATTTTGCCGCGCAGGCGGCCAATCAGGCGCTGCTGCTCGCCATGGAGGCGATCGACGCCCAGTTGATGCAGGAGGAAAGGAGAACATCATGAAAGAGGTCAAATCACCAAAAAAGCCATTGATTTTCTATTACCTCATCGTCCTTGGAGTGATCCTTCTGTTTAATATCCTGGTGATGCCTTTGCTGTCGCAGAGCCAGATACAGGAGGTCGATTATGGCACGTTTGTCAAAATGGCTGAAAATCAGGAATTGGGCCAGGTGGAGATAGATGAAACCAGGAACCAGGTCCTGTTTACCGATAAGGACGAAAAGGTCGTTTATAAAGCCGGTATGATTTCCGACCCGGATCTGGCAGAGCTTTTAAAGGAATCCGGGGCTAAATACGGCGGGCAAATCATACAGCAGACGAACCCGATCGTGAGCTTTCTGCTGACTTGGGTTCTGCCTATCGTCATCTTTATCCTTTTAGGCCAGTATATGAATAAAAAATTGATGAACCAAATGGGCGGGAAGAACGCCATGAGTTTTGGCATGGGAAAAAGTAATGCCAAAATTTATGTGCAGTCCACCAAGGGGCTTAAATTTTCAGATGTAGCCGGAGAAGACGAGGCCAAGGAGAGCCTCCAGGAAATCGTCGATTATCTTCATAACCCAAAGAAATATACGGAGGCCGGAGCGTCCATGCCCAAAGGCATTTTGCTGGTGGGCCCTCCCGGTACCGGAAAGACCATGCTGGCCAAAGCGGTTGCCGGAGAAGCGAATGTTCCGTTTTTCTCCATTTCCGGTTCGGAATTTGTGGAGATGTTCGTCGGTATGGGCGCCTCCAAGGTGCGCGATCTGTTCCAGCAGGCAAAGGAAAAAGCGCCCTGTATCGTCTTTATCGATGAAATCGACGCCATCGGCCAAAAGCGGAGCTCCGGCGTTTCCGGCGGCAATGACGAGCGGGAGCAGACGCTGAACCAGCTGCTGACCGAGATGGACGGCTTTGAGGGGAATACCGGCGTCATTATTTTGGCGGCCACCAACCGGCCGGAGAGCCTGGACCCTGCGCTGACAAGGCCGGGGCGTTTTGACAGGCGCGTACCTGTGGAACTGCCCGATTTGGCAGGACGCGAAGCCATTTTAAAAGTGCATGCCAAGAAGATCAAAACGGCGGAAGATGTGGATTTCCATACGATTGCCCGTATGGCCGCCGGCGCTTCCGGCGCCGAGCTGGCGAATATCATCAATGAGGCGGCGCTGAGGGCGGTGCGCAACGGACGCACCATCGTCAATGAGGCGGATCTGGAGGAAAGCATCGAGGTGGTCATCGCCGGCTACCAGAAAAAGAACGCCGTGCTTTCCGACCAGGAGAAAAAAGTGGTCGCTTACCATGAAATCGGCCACGCGCTTGTGGCGGCCATGCAAAACCACTCCGCCCCCGTGCAGAAAATCACGATCATCCCCCGCACCTCCGGGGCGTTGGGCTATACCATGCAGGTGGATACAGGAGACAAATATCTGCTGACAAAGGAAGAGATAGAAAACAAGATCGCCACCTATACCGGCGGACGAGCCGCGGAAGAAGTTGTGTTCGGTCAGATCACAACAGGCGCCTCCAATGATATTGAGCAGGCCACCAAGCTGGCCCGCGCCATGATCACCCGGTACGGCATGAGCGATGCATTCGATATGGTCGCCATGGAAACGGTGCAGAACCAGTATCTGGGCGGCGACGTCTCTTTGGCCTGTGCGCCGGATACGCAGAAGGAGATCGACCGCAAAGTGGTCGACCTGGTAAAAAAACAGCATGAAAAGGCCCGGAAGATTTTGGAGGATAACCGGGATAAGCTCGATTCGCTGGCAAAATATCTCTACGAAAAAGAGACGATTACCGGTGAGGAGTTCATGCGCATTCTGGAAGGAGGAGAGCGGGCATGAGACGACGCTCG
>CASFCH010000069.1 GCA_949293315.1 uncultured Oscillospiraceae bacterium
CGAAGTTGCGCGGCGTGTAGCGGTAATACTTCTCCACCTCCTGGATCAAGGCCAGATACCCCTCGGCGACGGCATAGCGGATCTCCGTCTCCCGTGTCACCTCGACCGGCTCGTCGGATACGCTGTTATAGGCGGCCAGACTCGCCTTTTTCTCCCGCAGCGGTTTCCCGATCTCCAGGCAGACAAAGTCTGCGATCCGGTCCCCCCAGAAGCTGCGCTCCGGGTCGATCCAGGCGTATTCAACGGCGCCCGATTTCCGTTCACAGAGAATATTCGGCGCCCAGATATCAAAGTTGACCATGCGGCAGTCCGCCCGCTCCAGCACGGACCGGTGGCGGTCGATGTACCGGAGCAATTTTTCCCCGCGGGGCGATCGTTTTCCGACTTTAGCGGCATCCGCGATCACATTGGCGACCATCGCCCGTATGGCCGGATACCAGCTTTCATGCAGGCCGTTCTGGAGATAGCCAAAGCGATTATTTTTGATCCGGTGGATCTGCGCCGCCATCTTCGCCGTCTGCACGGCTGCGTCCGCCTTTTCCGCAGGGGTAAAGTCCATCCGGTCGAGCTGCTTGCCTGCCAATTTCTCCATAATGAAATAGTCGGCAGGGATCTTTTGGCGCTCAAAGTCCTGTGCATACACCGCCGGCACACGAATTTCCGTGCCCTCCCGCATCCGGGTATACCAGTAGACCTCCGCGCACATGATGTCCTTTTCGTATGTCAGGACCGGAACCTCCGGCGGCGGCGCGATCTTGATCACATAGGATTTTTCATCCGTCCGCGCCTCAAAGACGGCGTTGTACTCCCCGGCTCCGAGCGGCGTCGCCTCCCGAACGCCGGGGATCCCCGCAGCCTCAAAGAGCGCGCGCACGCCGGCAGAATCAATCGGGTACTTCGTCCTGCTGATCATTCTTTCTCCTCCGTTCCGTTTTGGTCTTTGGCGGCGGTCACACCATCCGCACACGGGCGCGACTGCGCCGTTTCACCCCTATCATACCGTTAAATTTTTAAAATGGATATCAATTTTTTGTCTTAAATAGAAATATCCAGTTGAATTGCTCCCAAAATTCGGCTATAATCATTGGCAGGAGGGGAAAAAATGGGTAAAAAAAGCGACCTTGTTCGGATTCAAATTCTTCCGGCGTCCAGAGACCCGGAATTTCAGCAGCGGGAGAGTGGGCTCACCCACACCTCCTATGCGGAGGAAAATGATTTTTACGCAATTATCGAGCATGGGGATACCGAGGCCATCCGTCAGGCACTGCAAAAATACCTGTCATCCTGTGTGGTGGTGGGGCATCTTTCCGACGACCGCGTGCGGCAGATGCAGTACTGGGCTGTCTGCTGCATTACGCTGGGCACCCGTGCCGCCATCCGGGGCGGGTTGGACGAGATGACGGCCTTTAACCTGTCCGACCGGTATATCATGCAGATTGACCATCTTTTTTCCGGAGAGGCGATCGTGGCCTTTCTGGAAAAGATTGTGGTGGAGCTGACCAAGCTTGTCTATGAGCAAAATGTCGGCCGGTACCCCGTTCAGATCCGCAGCTGTCTGCACTATATCGAGCATCACCTGCACGAGGAAATTTCCATGGAGACGCTGGCCGAGCTGACCTATTTCACCCCGGACTACTTCCGGAAATACTTTAAATTACATGTCGGTGTGACCCCCAGGCAGTACATCGCCGAGCGGAAACTGCTCTGCGCACAGGAGATGCTGAAAAAGGGCTCCGACGAGCGTACGATCACGTATTCTCTGGGCTACTGTTCACAGTCTTACTTTATCTACTGCTTTAAAAAGAGATTTGGTCTGACGCCGCACCAGTACGCCTCCCGCAGCATCAGATAAGCGCACAGTTCCAAAACACAGACCCAACTGAGCAAATATCTTCCGCCGGAAACACTGGGTCTGTTGCAAAATAGAATATGACGAGAACTTTTATCCGTGTGACAGTCCTGCTCCGCAGGCGGGACCCTTTTGTCCGATTCTCGGACATTTCCCCTGACAGGGGAATTTTCCTGGAGGGGAAGCCAAAAGGGAATATATAGGCATCACAAAACAATACGCCCCTCAAAAGAAGCGTCCGGCTTCCTCTGAGGGGCGAATTTTATGCGTTATTTTTGTGACAGGCGTTTTTACAGTCCCTTTTTCCCCTGCGATCCGGGAGAAGATCACGATTTTATACGCACCAGGCGTTACGAGGCGTTGATCTTCCCGTCCGCCGTCGCCGGGACGCGCAGCTGATTTGGCGTGCGCGCCTCATCGCGGATGAGCTGCGCCTCGCCGCTGCCGCGCACATACTCCGGCGTGATGACGACGCGCGCCACCTTGTAGTCCGAGGGGACGCGGTACATCAGCGGTGTAAGCAGCTTCTCAATGATGGAGCGCAGGCCGCGTGCGCCGGTCTTATCCTCCAGCGTCTTATCCGCGATGGCCTCCAGCGCCTCCTGCTCAAAGACGAGCTCCACATGATCGAGACGGAACATCTCCGTATACTGCTTGACGATGGCATTTTTCGGCTCCGTGAGGATCCGCACAAGCGCCCCGCGGTCCAGATTGCGAAGCGGCGCAATGACCGGAAGGCGGCCCACCAGCTCCGGAATGATGCCGAATTTTACCAGATCCTGATGCTGGATCTCCGCATAGAAGCGGTCCGCATCCTTTTCCTGGAGATTCTTCACGTTCCCGGTAAAGCCGAGGCTGGATTTGCCGTGGCGCTTTTCCACCAGCTTCTCGATCCCGGCAAAGGCGCCGCCGCAGATGAAGAGGATATTGGAGGTGTCGATCTGGATAAACTCCTGCTGCGGATGCTTGCGCCCTCCCTGCGGCGGGACGTTGGAGACCGTCCCCTCCAGGATCTTGAGCAGCGCCTGCTGGACGCCCTCGCCGCTGACATCGCGCGTGATGGAGGGGTTCTCCGACTTGCGGGAGATCTTGTCGATCTCATCGACATAGATGATCCCCTTCTGTGCGCGCTCAACGTCGAAGTCGGCCGCCTGAATCAGGCGCAGGAGGATGTTTTCCACATCCTCGCCCACATAGCCGGCCTCCGTCAGCGTGGTCGCATCCGCGATGGCAAAGGGGACATCCAGAATGCGCGCGAGCGTCTGGGCGAGCATCGTCTTCCCCACGCCCGTGGGCCCGACGAGCAAAACATTGCTCTTTTGAATATCGACGTCCGACTGCCCGCCGAAGGCGATCCGCTTATAGTGGTTATAGACCGCCACGCTCAGCGTGATTTTGGCCTCATCCTGACCGATGACGTACTCGTCGAGCCTGCGCTTGATCTCCTCCGGCTTGGGGAGATCCATCATCGCCGTCTCCTGCTTCTGCTTGCGCTTGCCGCCGGAGCGCGGATAATCGTCCTCGTCGATGATGTCGCTGCACAGCTCCACGCACTCATCACAGATATATACGCCCGGGCCGGCGATCAGCTTGTTGACCTGATCCTGCGTCTTGCCGCAGAAGGAGCAGCGGATCTCCCTGTTCCCGTCGTCTCTTGCCATTGCATCTACCTCCCGCAAAGTATCGCCGTAAAATTAGTTGTGGTGGGTGATGATCTTATCCACCAGGCCGTATTCAACGGCATCCTGCGCCGTCAGGTAATTGTCGCGCTCCGTATCGATGGCGATCTGCTCGATCGGCTTGCCGGTGTTCTCAGACAGGATCTTATTCAGACGCTCCCGGATAAACAGGATCTGATCGGCGACGATCTTGACATCGGACGCCTGGCCCTGCGCGCCGCCGGACGGCTGGTGGATCATGATCTGGCTGTTGGGGAGCGCATAGCGCTTGCCCTTGGCACCGGAGGAGAGCAGGAAAGCGCCCATGCTCGCCGCCATCCCCATGCAGATGGTGGAGACATCGCATTTGACAAACTGCATCGTATCATAGATTGCGAGGCCCGCGGAGACGGAGCCGCCGGGGCTGTTGATATACAGGCTGATATCCTTCTCCGGATCCTGGCCCTCCAGATACAGCAGCTGGGCAACGACCAGGCTGGCTGTCGTGTCATTGACCTCCTCGGAGAGGACGATGATGCGGTCATTGAGCAGCCGGGAAAAAATATCATAGGAGCGCTCGCCGCGGCTGGTCTGTTCTACAACATAGGGCACTAAACTCATGGAAATACCTCCAAACGTAAAGTTTTGCTCAGGCGAAATGTATTCCGCCCATTGCCAATTCAAGGAAGCACCGCGGAAGCGGCGCCTCCTTGAAGGCTGTCTGTCAGAGTATACCTCTAAATATTGAACATTTTTTGGACAATTTATAACGCGGGTGGAAAATTATTTTTCCTCGTCCTTTTTGGCCGTCTTCTTCGCGGCGGGCTTTTTGGCGGCCGTCTTCTTCGCCGGGGCCTTCTTCTCGCCGTCCTCAGCCTTCTTCGCGGGCTTTTTGGCCGGCTTCTTGCCGGTCTTCACATCGGCGTTGTCCTTGATGAACTCCACGGCCTTGGTGATGCACAGATCATCCTTGATATCCTCGGCGGGGATCACCTTTTTGACCGTGTCAACGTCCATATTATATGTGTCCGCATAGCGCTTATATTCCGCCTCGACATCCTCGTCGGTCGGGACAAGGCCCTCAAGCTCGGCGACCTTCTCCAGCGCCAGGCGCCCCTTGACCTGCATATCGGCCTGCGCGCGGAAGCCCTCGCGGAACTTCTCCATATCCAGGCCGGTGTACTGGAGATAGGCCTCCAGCGTCATCCCCTGGGAATTGAGACGGCTCTCAAAATTGCGCACGGATTCATTGACGCGGTTTTCATACATGACGTCCGGGATCTCCGCCTTCAGGCCGGCGACAAGCGCCTCCATGAGCTGGTCGTCCACCTCGTGGTCGGCGTGGTGCTCCTTCTCCTTGCGGATGTTCTCCTCGATATCCTTCTTCAGCTCGTCGAGCGTCTCAAACTCGCTGACGTCCTTGACAAACTCATCGTCCACCTCGGGCAGCTGCTTCTCCTTGATCTCGTGCAGCTTGATCTTAAAGGTGGCGTCTTTTCCGGCGAGCTCCTCGGCATAATCCTCCGGGAACTTGACGGCGATCTCAAACTCGTCGCCCGTCTTGTGGCCGGCAATCTGCTCCTCAAAGCCGGGGATAAAGCTGCCGGAGCCAAGCGTCAGGTTGTAGTTCTCCGCCTTGCCGCCCTCGAAAGCCTTGCCGTCGGTAAAGCCCTCAAAGTCGATCTCCACCATGTCGCCGTCCTTCGCCGCGCGGTCCTCCACGGTGACCATGCGGGAGTTGCGGTCGCGCAGTTCCTCAATGCGGGCGTCCACCTCGGACGCCTCCACCTTGATCTCCTCTTTATAGGCCTTCAGGCCCTTATAGGCGCCGATTTCGACCTCCGGCTTGACGGTGGCCTTAAACTTGAAGTCCACGCCATCCTTGCCGACGGAGACAAACTCCACGTCGGCCGGCGGGGCGACGAGCGTATGGCCGGCCTCCTTCACGGCCGCCTCAACAGCCTCCGGATAGACGAGGTCGATCGCGTCCTCATAGAAGACCTCGGCCCCGTACATCCGCTCGATGATGGCGCGGGGCGCCTTGCCCTTGCGGAAGCCGGGCACGCTGATGCGCTTTCTGTTTTTCAGATACGCCTTGTTCACGGCCGCCTCAAAGTCGGCAGCCTCCACGTGGACCTCCACCTGATAGACGTTGGTCTCCACTTTTTCACATGATTTCAAGCTCATTTGTCAAATCCTCCCGTTCCTTACACTAACTGAGTTATTATAGCAGATATTTCAAGGGATTTCCACCATTTTTTGTACTTCGCGAAAAAATCGGGATTTTCACGACGTTTCAGGGCGTTTTCGCGACTAAAACGGGACAAAATCCCAGCCCGTCTGCGGAAATGAGCCGGTATTCCACCCCGTCCGCGGTGCCGGTAAACGCGCTGCGCACCGCCGCGGCATGCAGGTGCCCATAATAGCACCGCCGCACCCCGGCCTCCACCAGACAGTCGTGTATGATGCTGGAGGCAGCCTGTACCGCATAAGGCGGATAGTGCAGAAAAGCGATCTTTTCCCCCTGGGTGTCCGTCTCCGGTGTTTCCAGTGAAGCCCGCAAGCGGCCGAGTTCCCGAAGCGCCAGCTTTTCGTCCGAACGGATATCCGTATCCGCAGGCCAGCCCTTGGCCCCGCAGATGTGTACACCGCACCGGTAATAGGAATTGTTAAACAGGATTTTCAATGTTGTAAAGCCCTGCTCCTGCAAATAGCGCTCCGTCTTGGCACGGGTAGACCACCAGTAATCGTGATTCCCCTTGAGCAGGATCTTCTCCCCGGGGAGTGAATCCAAGAACCGAAAATCCGCCGCCGTATCCTCAAGCTTCATCGCCCAGGAGATATCCCCGGCGATGACCACCGTATCCTCCGGCGCAACAAGGGCACGCCAATTTTTTTCCAAGCGCTCCACATAGTGAGCCCACCCGCCGAATACATCCATGGGCTTGTCCGCCCCGCCGAGGGAGAGATGCGTGTCCGCGATTGCGTACAGTGCCATATCAGCCCTCGATCCCGAGCATCTGAAAGACAGCCTGTGCCATATTCTCTTTGTCGCAGACATCTGTAAAACGTACGCTGCGCTGCTCCAGATCGGCAAGAGGGGCGGGGATCTGCTCCCCTGTCACGACGGAGAGCTGACGGACAACGTCGAACTCGCTGAACCCTGCGGCAAGGCCGCCGCCAACCGCCTCCAGCACAGCGGCGGAGAACTTGAACGGGTTGGCGGTGGAGGCGATGATCGTATCCGTCTGATCGCCCGTGCGTGCACAGTAGTCCTTGTAAACCTTGACCGCAACGGCCGTATGCGTATCACAGAGATACTCGTCGCTCTCAAAGACCTGATGGATGGTCTGCTTGGTCTGTGCATCGTCACAGCAGCCTGCGCAGAACAGAGCGGAAATCTTGGCGAACACCTCCGGTACGACCGTATACCGTCCCACTGTATTCAGCTGTTCCATATATCCTGCGACCGCCCGATCATCCCCATCCGTCATATCATAGAGCAAACGCTCCAGATTGCTGGAGATCAGGATATCCATGGACGGGGAAATCGTCGCATGGAACGTGCGATTACGGTCGTAAACGCCCGTGGTGAGGAAATCCGTAAGGACGTTGTTGGCGTTGGAGGCACAGATCAGCTTGTTGATGGGAAGCCCCATCTTGCGCGCATAATAGGCGGCAAGGATGTTGCCGAAGTTTCCGGTGGGAACGGCGACATTGACCGGAGCGCCCGGCGTGATGCTGCCATCCGCAATCATATCACAGTAAGCGGAGATATAATAGACGATCTGCGGCACCAGGCGCCCCCAGTTGATGGAGTTGGCTGAGGAGAACATCATGTTATGGGCCGCCAGCTTTTCCGCAATCGCGCGATCGGAAAAAATGCGTTTGACACCGCTCTGCGCGTCGTCAAAGTTGCCCCGAATAGCGCATACGCCAACGTTATCGCCCTCCTGCGTCATCATTTGGAGCTTTTGCATGGGGCTGACGCCATCCTCCGGGTAAAAAACGAGGATCTTTGTATCCTTGACATCCTTAAAGCCCTCAAGCGCCGCCTTGCCTGTGTCGCCGGAGGTGGCGACAAGGATGACGATCGTCTTGCCGTCCGCCGTCTTTTTGGCGGAGACGGTCATCAGGTAGGGCAGCAGCTGGAGCGCCATATCCTTAAAGGCGCAGGTTGGCCCCTTCCACAGCTCCAGCAGGTGGACGTTCGGCTCGATCTCGGCCAGCGGGGCTACCTTTTCCGAGGAAAAACGGCCCGAGGCGTACGCACCGTTGACGCAGTAATCGAGCTCCTCATCAGTAAAGTCCGTCAGGTAGAGGGAGAGGATCTCCTTGGCCCGGGTGACATAGTCGGCCGAGGCCAGCCGGACAATCTCCTCCATGGAGATCTGCGGGATACTCTCCGGAACAAACAGACCGCCATCTGCGGAGATGCCCTGGGCGATCGCCTGGGCGGAACTGACTTTGACCGAACGGTCCCTTGTGCTCGTATAAAGCATGTTGCAACGCTCCTCTGTTTTTGAGAAATTATAAAACCAAGGTAATTGTACCATAAAAGGGGGAAATTGAAAACCCTTTTGTTTTGAATGGCCCGCCCCATGCGCAACCCAAACTGAATCCGCAGGATTTCATCCGATAATATGCGCAATCCGATTCCGCGCGTTGCGGTAAAAGCATTTTTCCAGCAGTTTTTCCGGCAGGCCCCGCTCCGCCAGCGCACGGTACAGGTGGGGAATATCATCCACATGCCCGTATTCCCGCGGCATGGGTGCGCCGTCAAAGTCGCATCCGAACGCGATGTGATCCTCCGCGCCCAGCGCACACAGGTATCGGATATTGGCCGCGATCCGCTCCACCGGATCCCCTGGGCCCAAAAATTCCGGGTACAGGTTCAGCCCGATCAGCCCGCCGCGCCGGACGATTGTCCGGATCTGTTCCTCCTTTATATTGCGCACGTGCGGCCAGCAGTCAAAGCAGTCCGAGTGGGTTGCAATCAGCGGCGCGTGCGTACGGCGGCACACCTGCCAAAACGTCTCCGGATTCAGATGAGAGACATCGACGGCCATCCCGCACCGTTCCATGGCGGTGAGAACTGCCTCCCCATATTTTGTCAGCCCGCCGGACACTTTGGATCCACCGCCAAGTTCGTTGCGCCCATCCCAGGTGAGCGTCATGATGCGTACCCCCAGGCGGTGAAAATACAGCACGTTTTCCACTTCGCCGCCCAATGCGCTGCCCCCCTCGATCGAGAGCAGACAGGCGCGCTTGTGCTCCCGGTGCGCCTGATCAACCTCCCGCGCGTTCCGGCAGAAGGACGCCCGCCCGCTGTTCCGCTCCAGTTCCGCACGAAAGCAGGCATAGAGCCGCCGCGCGTGATCCAGGGCAGCCTCCCCCCGCAGCCGGTCCGGGATAAAGAGCGCAAATACCTGCGCCCAGCGGTCAAAGCACCGCCCGCGCGCGAGGGAGAGCGCCAGTCCATTCGCATATAATCCCTGTCCGGTCCGTTCGCATTCGCTGATTGTATCGCAGTGCAAGTCGAAAAAATCCAAAACAAAACGCCCCCTCTATCCACATGGATACAGGGAGCCGGCGTCAAATATTCGCAATTTCATCCGCTTCGAACGCATTTTTCAGCCATTCGACCCGCTCCACGCGATCAGAGCGGTCCAGAAAAACTTCGATCACATCAAAGCGGCAGGGGGCTTCAACATGCCTTTCCGCCAGATAGGCCGACGCCGTCAGGATCAGCCGGCGCCGCTTGGCCGTGTCCACCGCCTCCTGCGGCGGGGCAATCATCCCGGAAGAGCGCGTCTTGACCTCCGCAAAGGCGAGAAAGCCGCCATCCTCCACGATCAAGTCAATCTCCCCGACGCGGGAGCGGTACTGGGACGCGATCAGGCGCACGCCGCGCTCCCGCAGGTAGCGCGCTGCGCACAACTCACCGTAATCCCCAATATACGCCGGCTTCATCGCGCTGTATCCCCCAGAATCTTTTTCAGAAAAGAGCGCCGGTGCTCCGGACAGGGGCCGTATTCGAGCAGAGCCGCCCGGTGGGCCGCAGTGCCATATCCCTTGTGCTTCGCAAAGCCGTATTCCGGATAGCGCGCGTCCAGCTCCATCATATACCGATCCCGCGTGACCTTGGCGAGGATCGAAGCGGCCGCCACACTCGCGCTCAGGGCATCCCCCTTGACGAGCGTGAACTCGCACACCGGGAGACCCGGCTTTTGGTTGCCGTCGATGATGGCCGCCTGCGGGGGCGGCTGAATCTGTTCAAAGGCGCGCCGCATGGCCAGAAAAGTCGCCTGTAAAATATTGTATTCGTCGATCTCCGCCTGTGTGGCCATGGCGATGCCATAGGCCACGGCGTCGCGGCAGATGACATCGTACAGCGCCTCACGCTTTTTTTCCGTAAGTTTTTTGGAATCGTTGATGCCTTCCGGCACATATCCCTCCGGCAGGACGACACAGGCGGCACACACAGGTCCCGCCAGCGGCCCGCGCCCCGCCTCGTCAATCCCACAGACTACTGGATAACCCTGCGCCTTCAATTCCCGCTCATACTTCAGCCAGTCCTGCATCTTATCCACGCTCCCCCGGGATGGAATCCACCGTGATCCTGCCGAGGAGCCCGCTGCGGAACTCATCGAGCAGCATGTTGCTCACCCGTTCATAATCGATTTCCCCGCCGCGCAGCAGCATCCCGCGCTTTTGGCCGATTTGGTCAAACAGTTCAAGCGTCTCCATCGCCTGTGTCCGTTCCAGCTTATACCGCTGCTCCAGCGCGCCGGGATAGGCGCGCTTTAAAAATTCCAGCAGGCGGAACGCGAGCGTCTCGCTGTCGAGCACCTCGTCCTTGACAGAACCGATAAAAGCCAGCGTATTGCCGACATTTTCATCCTCAAATTTGGGCCAGAGCACGCCGGGGGTGTCGAGAAGCTCGATCCCGTTCCCGATTGCAAACCACTGATTTTGGCGCGTGACGCCGGGCTTATCGGCTACCTTGGCACGGCTTCTGCCAGCCATCCGGTTAATAAAGGAGGACTTGCCCGTATTCGGAATCCCGACAACCATGATACGCAGCGCGCGCCCTGCCATGCCGCGCTCCCGGTTGGCGGCAATGCGATCCTTTAACACTTCGCGCACCAGCTCCGGGTACGCCCGCAGCCCCTTACCACTGCGGCAATCTACCGCGAGCGCATGTTCCCCCTGCGCATTGAAATATCTGAGAAAGGCGGACGTCTTCGACGCGTCCGCCATATCACACTTATTGAGCAGCACAAGGTGCGGCTTGTTGCCGATAATATCATTGAGTTCCGGGTTCCGGCTGCTGATCGGGCAACGCGCGTCAAGCAGCTCCGTCACCGCGTCCACCAGCGGGAGGCTCTCCCTGATCTGCCTGCGTGTACGCGCCATGTGGCCCGGGAACCACTGCACCGTTTGCTTTTGAAAATCCGCCATTGCTACTCCACCTTCCACCGGCCGAGCGGCAGCACGCGCCCGGCCACTTTCCCCAAGACGTAACGCTCATCGATCAGGCCCACCTTGGAGGAGCGGCTGTCCGAGGAGTCGTTTCGGTTGTCCCCCATGACAAAGAGCATCCCCTCCGGAACCGTCAGGGGGAATTCGATATCGTCAAGCGTATAGGTCGGCTCGAGCGTATAGGGCTCGTCGAGGGCCACGCCGTCCACATAGACGATCCCGGCCACAGGGTCGATATCGACCGTCTGCCCGCCTGTGGCGATGACCCGCTTGACAATGGGCTCGTGAAAATAATTCGGCTGTGTGACGATGACGATATCCTTGTACTGCGGATCGTCATACGTCCCGCTGGAGACGACCAGCCAATCCCCGCTCGAAAGCGTGGGGAGCATGGAATCCCCGTCCACGCCGGCAAATCGGAAGAAAAAAACAAAAATCACCATGATCATAATCATGGCGGAAATAACCACGTCCGCCATATCATAGAGCGCCGCGGCAAATTTTTGGGTATGCTCCTCCGGAAGAACCGGAGCCTGCCCGCTCCCGGCGGGCTCATTGACCGTATGCATTATGAACTCTCTCCGTAAATACTCCAGCTGCCCACGGGGAACAGGCGGCCGACGGCACGCCCCTGGATCTCCCGCGCATCGATGATTCCAATTTCTGAAAAACGGCTGTCCAGCGAGATGTTTCGATTATCTCCCATCACGAAGACGCAGCCCTCCGGAACAGTCAGCGGGAGCCGGAGCAGCGAGGCGTTGAGCGGCTTTTTCATCCTGCTGAGGATATAAGGTTCCTCGACCCGCTCCCCGTTGACATAGACGGCGCCCGCGTCATAGTCGATATCGATCGTATCGCCGGCCACGGCGATCACCCGCTTGATGATGGGCTCGTGCACTTCGGCCGTATCGCTGACGACGACGATATCCCCACGCTCCGGGAACGCAGTGGACTGCGAGATCAGCAGCCAGTCCCCGCTCGCAAGGGTAGGATTCATTGAACGCCCGGACACGCTGACCGGACGGACGATAAAGGCAAAGAGAAAGAGCAGCAGGATCACGGCGGTCATCAGCGTGGCCGCCACCTCATAGAGCGTGGAAAATCTTCTGTTTTTGGTGTGCTCAAAGACGACCAGATAGTCCCGCTGCTTTCTCAAAGTCTCAACGCCTCCCGAACCGGGGAACCGGCAAACAAGCTGTTTTTGGATAAAGGAAAAGGGACATTCCTGTCCCCTTCCGATTAAAGCTGCTCTTTGACCTTTGCGGCCTTGCCCACGCGATTGCGCAGATAGTAGAGCTTATTCCTGCGGACCTTACCGGCTCGGATCACCTCGACGGAACCGACGTTCGGGGAGTGGAACGGGAAGACCCTCTCCACACCGACGCCGTAGGAAACACGGCGCACCGTGAAGGTCTTGGAGATGCCCTCGCCCCTGATGGCGATGACCGTACCCTCGAAGGCCTGCATTCTCTCGCGCTCGCCCTCGCGGATCTTCACCTGCACGCGGACGGTGCTGCCGATCTTGATCTCCGGCACATTTTCCTTCATGGAATCCTGAGCAATGAGTTTTAAAGCGTCCATCTTTTCCTCCTTGATTTTACAGACGTTCATTGCCCGGAAAAGGTGCAAGAGGACCGCCCGTGTATATGTCTTACGGCATATCTCCACGTCGCGGGAAAGCGACGGAAAACAAATGCTATAGTATGATAGCACATCCGGGAGAAATTTGCAAGTCCCTTTCTCACATTCATTTTTATCCGCTCGCCGCCGGGTCAATCTGCCCGGTACCGGCAGTCTCATCCGGGTGCACTGCGATCCGGATCGCACGCGAGCAGGACGGCCAGATAGGCAAACGCGAGCAGGGACCGCCGCTGAATGACGCCCTGCAGCAGAAGCAGAAAATAGACGGCGGCCGCCGGGAACAGGACGAGCCCGCCCGTCAGCAGACAGATTTTTTCCGCCCGCGTGTCGGGCAGCCGCGCCAGCGCAAGGCGCAGCATATCCCCGCCGTCGAGCCCCGGCACGGGAAGCAGATTCAGCAGAGCAGCCCCGCCGTTGACAGCGGCAAATTCCAGCCAGCCCACCACGTTCATCATCCGCCACACGCCAATCCCAGCCATACAGGCGGCCAAATTGGCCGCCGGCCCGGCAAGCGCGATCAGGAACCGGGCTCTGCGTCCGGCCAGCTCGAGGTCCATGGCCACATTCACACCGCGCGCGGTCAGCAATATGCGGCGCGGGCAGATCCCGAAAGCGGCCGCACAAATCAGATGCCCCCCCTCGTGCAGGACGACCGCCGCGATGAGATCGCACGCGACGGACAGGTCAAAGGTCACGAGCAGAATACAGAGCACGGCGGCAAAGGGGAAGCCCATGTACACCGGCACGCCAAAGAGATCAAATACCATCGAGCATCCCCGAGAGGACAAAGGACGGATCGTGGCGCACGCCGCCCAGCCGGACCTCAAAGTGCAGATGCGGCCCGGTCACCTGACCGGTCGCTCCGACGAAGGCGATGGTCTCCCCTGCCCGGACGACTGCGCCCTTTTCCGCCAAAATCTCACTGCAGTGGCAGTAGAAGGTCTTCAGCCCGTTCCCGTGGTCGAGCACAATATATTTTCCGCTGACGCCGTCCTCGGAAATATCGCTCACGGTGCCGTAATAGGCCGCAGCGATCCGCGTCCCCTCTTTGGCGGCGATATCAATCCCCGTGTGATAGCCGTCCTCTCCCGTCACCGGATGAACGCGCGCCCCGAAGGGGGAGGAGATCGTCCCGTCCACCGGCAGACAGGCACGCGCGGTCACGTACACCGGAGCAAACGACATGTTTCCACCCGGCAGCTTCAGGCTGTCCGCCATCGGAACATCCGCGCCGCCTGCGCCCGTCTCCTCCAAATTCTGCTCCATCAGGTCCTCCCCCACGCCGTGGGACATGGCGTCCTTCACCTTTTCCCACCAGGCCGAGGCCTCCATGGAGGTGATCTGCCGCCCCTGCATGGCACGGTACTCGTCCCGAACGCCTGCAAAGATATCCGGCGCGGCAAAATACAGCGCCAGAAGCAGGCCGATGAGCACCGCGCACACCACCGCCTGCACACCGACGATCGCCGTGTAGCTCCAGCCCGCAGGCCGCCCCTCCCCATCCTGCGCACGGCCGCGCTCCGCACGCTCCATCCGGCGCCGGGCAAGCGTATCCTCCGCCATGGCGGCCTCGGAGAAGAGGGGGTCATATTCCTGTTCCATCATCGCTATCACCGCCTTTTTTCCATCTTTTTATGAATATGAAAAAAGGCGGCCCGCCATGACTGGGCCGCCGGGAGATTTTTTCGCATGGGATGGGGACCGATCAATCCGCGAACATCGGGGTGGAGAGATAGCGTTCCCCCGTATCGGGCAGGAGGGCGATGATATTTTTGCCCGCGTTCTCCGGCTTCTTTGCGATCTGGGCTGCGGCCCACACCGCCGCACCGGAGGAGATCCCCACCAGGATTCCCTCGTGGTGCGCCAGGGCGCGCCCCGCCGCAAAGGCGTCTTCCGCCGCAACGGGGATGACCGCGTCATACACCGCAGTATCGAGAATTTCCGGAACAAAGCCTGCGCCGATCCCCTGAAGCTGATGCGGTCCGGCCTTTCCGCCGGAGAGCACCGGAGAGTCCGAGGGCTCCACGGCAATCACTTTGACGTTGGGGTCCTTGGACTTGAGATACTGCCCGACGCCCGTGATCGTGCCGCCCGTACCGACGCCGGCGACAAAGTAATCGACCTGGCCGTCCGTATCCTCCCAGATCTCCGGCCCGGTGGAGGCGATATGCGCCTGCGGATTGGCGGGGTTTGTAAACTGGGAGGGGATGATGCTGCCCGGGGTCTGGGCGGCGAGTTCCTCCGCCTTTGCGATGGCGCCGGACATGCCGCGCGCCCCCTCCGTGAGTACGATCTGCGCGCCGTACGCCTTGAGCAGATTGCGGCGCTCCACACTCATCGTCTCCGGCATGGTGAGGATCACGCGGTATCCCCGCGCGGCCGCAACCGCGGCAAGGCCGATGCCGGTGTTCCCGCTGGTGGGCTCAATGAGAACGGCGCCGGGCTTTAATCTGCCGCTCTTCTCCGCGTCGTCGATCATGGCCGCCGCAACGCGATCCTTGACACTCCCCGCGGGATTAAAATACTCGAGCTTTGCCAGAATTTTGGCGTTCAGCTGATGCTCCTGCTCATAGTGGATCAGCTCCAGCAGCGGCGTGCGGCCGATCAGCTGCGTGATATCCCGATAGATACGCATACGAACCACTCCTTAAAATATACTCTTATATCCTATTTGTTTAGTATGATATATACTATATCGAAAATGATTCCTTTTGTCAACATCCGATCACTGCCGGAGCATTTTTATTCTATCCCGGTAGTCCGGAAGATATTGCTCAATCAGACGGTAAAATGCAGCGGAATGATTTTTATGCACAATATGCGCCAGCTCGTGTACCACGACGTAATCGACGGCCTCCGGCGGGTACATCATCAGCCGGTAGGAAAAGCAGAGGCTGTTTTTCCCGCTGCAGCTGCCGAACCGCTTGCGTGCAGCGGTGATCCTGACCCCGGTTGGGCGCAATCCCATCACCTGCGCATAATACGCCACGCGCGCAGGGATGGATTCCAGCGCCTGTTTTTTGAGCCGGTCGACGGCCTCCGGCGAATCCTCAAAGCGCCGCTCCCGCTCCAGCCGCGCGCGGGCACGCGTCAGGTGCTTCTGCGCCCACTGTTCATGGTCCGATACAAATTGTTCAATCTCCTCCATCCGCATCCGGAGCGGTGCGCGCACCAGAATGCGCAGATCGTCCGTGATCTCCATGGAGATGCTTTTCCGCCTGCTGCGGTGCAGATCAAATTCTGCCATTGCGCTCCCCCTCTCCGGGCATTTTCCTTATTTATTATATCCTCTCAGGGGATTTTCCGCAAGAAAAAGCGCCGGCGAGCCCGGCGCTTTTTTCAGGTCATCAAATCAGGCGGCGCGCATGTACGTACAGCCTGGCTTCGTTTACTCAAGCATTTCCTCTACCGCAGCCTTTGGCTGGAGGCCGACCAGTCTGCCGGCAGGCTTTCCATCCCGGAAGAGGATCGCGCACGGGATCCCCATGATCTGGAACTGCTGCGCGAGGACCGGGTTTTCATCCACGTTGACCTTCCCGACGGTGACCTGCGGATTCTCCTCCGCGATCTCATCCACGACGGGGGAGAACATGCGGCACGGCGCGCACCACGGCGCCCAGAAATCCACAAGGACGGGCTTATCGGCGTGCATCACAACGGACTCAAAATTATTTTGATCAATCTTTATCACAGACATTTTCAGAACCTCCTTTTGTTCTCTGGTATTATCATATACCAAAAGGAGCGCTCTGTCTGTGATAAAGTCACACTTTCAGCGCCTGCCGGGCGCGGCAAGCCGTTCCAGACGGTCCCGATCCGTCAGACGGATATGTCCGCGGGTGAGCGAGACAAGGCCCTCCCCCTGAAAATATTGGAGCATCCGCGTGACGACCTCGCGCGCGCTGCCCAGATGATTGGCGAGCTCCCCATGCGTCAGGCGGAGTTCATCCGTCCCGGCGAGCTCCGCCTCCTCCAGCAGGAGGGCGGCCAGCCGGACGTCCATCCGCTGATAGAGGATCTGCTCGGTCAGCCACAGCACCTCGGAAAAGCGCGCCGCCATCAGTTCATTCGTATAGCCGGCCACGGCGGGGGATTCGGCCATCAGCCGCTTATAGACGGCGGCCGGAATGTGGAACACACGCGTATCGCACGGCGCGGAGATCATCACGTCAAATCGGATGCTGTTGAGGATGCACGACGCGGAAAAAAGGCACAGATCCCGCTCAAAGAGACGGAACAGCGTCAGTTCCCGCCCCTCTCCGGAGACGGTGTACACCCGCAGCCGCCCCTCGATCACCAACATCAGGCCGGAGCAGTCCTCCGCTCCCCCGCTGAGCAGCGTCCCCGCCGCCAGCCGGCGGATCTGCACGCTGTCCTCCAGTAGCTGCCGCTGGCCGGCGCTCAGCTTTCCCCAAAAAGGAAGATAGTCCTGTAAACGATCCATCAAAATCCCTCCTGCCGTTTTCTATTTTACGCGCTGAAGGCAAAAAAAGCAACGGATAGGGGCTCTTTTTGTCAGGCGGTAACATCGCCGGGCCCCGGGCCACGGCGCCGGAAGCGGCACGCTTGACAAATCCCGCACCGCCCGGTAGAATGAAGCAGAGAATCTGACAGCGGGAGGAAAAATCGATGAAAAAGTCAGTCAGGCTGCTCCTGGGGGCGACCGGCGCAGCCGGAGCTGCAGCCGGGGTCCTGTACGGGATTGCCGGAGCGACGCACAGCTTCGTCATGGATAACAGGAAGAATTTCCCGATAAAATTCAAGAGCAACAGTCCGCTGGTCCCGGTAGAAATTGATAAGATGATGCCGGCCATCCGCGCCGGGCGGGAATGGCTCGCCCGGCAGGAGGTACAGCCCTATACCCTGGTTAACCGCCGCGGGCAGCGGCTGACCGGCTACTACATCCCGCCCAAGGGCGATTGCAATGTGATCGTCTTCTTCTGCCACGGGTTCAAGGGGAATGGGAAGCAGGATATCTGTCTCTTTGGCGAGCGGTATCAGGAGGACTTTGGATACGGGATCTTCAGCGTGGACCACACGGGTTCCGGAGAGAGCGAGGGGCGCTATGCGGGTTTCTGCTATCTGGAGGCGCTCGACGGCGTGGAGTGGCTGCATTACCTGAACGCCGTCCTTCCGGGGCGTCAGTTTATTCTGCACGGCGGATCCATGGGCGGCGCGACCGTGCTGCGCATGACCGGGGAGCCGGATCTGCCGGAGAATGTCAGGTTCACCGTGGCGGACTGCGGCTTTACCAGCGCGTGGGATGAGTTCACCTATGAGCTGCGCCGTGCGCATGTTCCCGTCCACCCGATGATCGACCTGTTTAACACCTTGAACATCCGGCGCGCCGGTTATGACATCCGGCAGGCCAGCGCGATCGACGCCGTGCGCCGTTCCCGCACCCCCACGCTGATCATCCACGGGGAAAAGGATGCCTTTGTCCCCGTGTACATGGCGCAGGAGCTGTATGACGCCTGCGCCGCGGAGAAGGAACTGGTAATTGTAAAGGGCGCAACGCACGAGCTGAGCGTCGTCTACGACCCGGAGCTCTATTATGGAAAGATCCGGGAATTTGCGGACCGTTATCTGGATTCCCGTTGACCGCCTCCGGATACGGCGCTCTTCCATACAGGGCATTCGTCCCCGCACCGATGCACGTCAGGCGTGCCGGCTGCGGGGATCTTTTTTGTCAAGTCCGGATTTGTGGGCAGTTCCGCTCTCCGTCAGAAGCCGCACCAGACTCTTCAGCGGGGCGTTCCCCTGTGCTGATTTATAATAGATGCCAAAGGATACAGGGTCCACATGCTCAATCGGAATCTGCACCAGAGGCGCATCCGGCGGGGTGAACAGATCCGGGATCACAGAGGCGCCAAAGCCGGCCTGCACCAGAACGGTTGCCGCCTCCGGAGATTCACAGAAGTAAAAATCCGAAAAAGCGCGGCCGTCCATCAGCTGTGCCTGCACCCGCGCCATATCCCCCTGCGACCGCGCCGGATCGAGCAAGACCAGCTTTTCCCGCCTGAGGTCTTCGATCGTCACCGTCCCCCGCGCGGCCAGCGGGTGATCCGGGGAACAGACGCACACCGCCGGCACGCTGCTCAGTTCCCGATAGACGGCTGCAATCTTTTTCAGCCGCGGCTCCCGGAAGCCGATCACGGCATCCACATCGTCTTCCTCCAGCATTTTGTACAGATAGTGGGATGGAACGACCCGCAGCGCCGGATGGAGGTTCGGATACAGACCGACAAGCTGCCGGAGCACAGGGGCCAGTAAAAACAGATGCGTATAGCTGTAGCAGCCCAGCGCCAGCACCTGGAACTCCCGCTCCTGCGGATTTTCAAACCGCCGCTTGGCCCGCTCGGCCAACGCCACCATGCGGCGCGCGTCATTGAGAAAGGCTCCCCCCTCCCCGGTCAGGCGCACCGTACGCGTTGTACGCTTAAAGAGCTGAACATTCAGTTCCCGCTCCAGGGAGTGGATCTGCTGCGTGACGGCGGGCTGCGTCACGTGGAGCTGCTCGGCCGCCCGGGCAAAATTCAGCGTATCCGCGACCGCCAAAAAACAGGAAAGCTGAAAAGTATTCATGACATCCTCCATTAAATCCAATATAAAATTAATAAGTTTTCATTATTAATAATAACAGATTTTAAATTCACTTTCAAGCCGCGGGCGACTATAATAGTTCACAGGTGAACCGTTCGGGTCAAAACGGATTCCGCCAAATCCAAAAGAAAGGAACATGATGCACATGGAAATTCAGATCATTCTGCTGCTCAAGCAGCTGAATTTATCCCTGGAGCAATACGCCCGCGAGCAGCTCCGGAGCCTGGATATCTCCCCGACGCAGGGGATGGCGCTGGATTACCTGCTCTCCCAAGAGGGGCATACGCGCTATGCGTCTGAGCTGCACCACGACTTTGGTATTTCCAAGCCGGCGATCTCCGCCACGCTGAAGGGGCTGAAAAAGAAGGGATATGTGGAGACAGCCGTCAATCCGGGCGACGACCGGAAAAAGCAGATCCTCCCGACGCAAAAGGCGCGGGAGATCCAAAAAAAGATTGATGAAAAATTAGTGGAACAGCAGGCACAGATGTGCCGCGGCATTTCGGAAAAGGACATGGTGATCTTTGTCGATGTCGTGAGAGCCATGATCCAAAATGTAAAAAGAGAACGCGCGGGGAGGGATGACGCATGATAAAGACCTTACTGGGACAGGTAAAGCAGTATAAAGGCGCCTCCCTGCTGACGCCGCTGTTTACGGCGCTGGAGGTTCTGATGGAAGTCCTGATCCCGTTTGTAACCGCCGCCATTATCGACAAGGGCATCGAGGCGGGGGATATCAATCAGATTTATTTTTACGGCGCAATCATGATTGTCATGGCGTTTTTGAGCCTGCTGTTCGGCTTCCTGGCCGGGAAGTACGGCGCGGCGGCCTCCTCCGGCTTTGCCTGCAACCTGCGCCAGGGGATGTATGAGAACATTCAGAGATTCTCCTTCTCCAACATTGACAAATTCAGCACTGCGGGCCTTGTCACCCGTATGACAACGGACGTCACGAACCTGCAGAACGCCTATCAGATGATCCTGCGCATCGCCGTGCGCGCGCCGCTGATGTTCCTGTGCAGCATGGCTATGTGCTTCTTTATCTCGGCTAAACTGAGCCTGATCTTTCTGATCGCGATCGTGGTGCTGGCCGCTCTGCTGATCCTGATCATGAGCCGGACCACGAAGATCTTCAACCAGGTGTTCCGCAAATATGACGATCTGAACGCCAGCGTCCAGGAAAATGTCTCCGCCATCCGCGTGGTCAAGGCGTTTGTCCGGGAGGACCACGAAAACAAAAAATTCACCAGGGCGGCGGAAAATCTGTACCGCATGTTCGTCAAGGCGGAGGGGATCCTCGCCTTTAACAGCCCCGTCATGATGCTGGTCATCTACGGCTGCATCATCGCGCTCTCGTGGTTCGGCGCGCAGTATATCGTCGTGGGCGATCTGACTACCGGAGAACTGACCTCCATGTTCAGCTACGTCATGAGCATGATGATGAGCCTGATGATGCTGTCCATGGTGTTTGTCATGATCACCATGAGCACGGCCAGCGGCCGACGGATTGCCGAGGTGCTTGAGGAAAAGGCCGACCTGCAAAATCTCGACGATCCTGTCACACAGATCCGGGACGGCAGCATCGACTTTGACCATGTGAGCTTCTCCTACAAGCACGGCAGCGGCGAGGAGACGCTGCACGATATCGACCTGCACATCAAGTCCGGCGAGACCATCGGCATCATCGGCGGAACGGGCTGCGGCAAATCGAGCCTGGTCAATCTGATCAGCCGCCTGTACGATGTGGATTCGGGTGCGGTGCGCGTCGGCGGCAAGGATGTGCGCTCCTATGATATGGAAGCCCTGCGCAATCAGGTCTCCGTCGTCCTGCAGAAGAACGTGCTCTTCTCCGGCACGATTCTGGATAATCTGCGCTGGGGCAACGAGAACGCCACTCAGGAGGAATGCATTGAGGCGTGCCGTCAGGCCTGCGCCGACGATTTTATTGAGAGCTTCCCCGACAAGTACAACACCTGGATCGAGCAGGGCGGTACAAACGTATCCGGCGGCCAAAAGCAGCGCCTGTGTATCGCCCGCGCCCTGCTGAAAAAGCCGAAGATCCTGATTCTGGACGACTCTACGAGCGCCGTCGATACGGCGACCGACGCCCGGATCCGCCGGGCGTTTGCCGAGAGCATTCCCGGCACCACCAAGCTGATCATCGCGCAGCGCATCTCCAGCGTGCAGGAGGCGGACCGCATTCTCGTCCTCGAGGACGGCCGCATCAACGGCATCGGCACCCATGAGGAACTGCTGGAGAACAACAGCATTTACCGCGAGATCTATGACACCCAGACAAAAGGCGGCGGCGACTTTGACCAGCCTGCCGCAGAACTGACGGCAAAGGAGGGCAACTGATATGCGTCCACAGAGAAACATGCCATCCGGTCCCCGGCCGGGCATACGCCAGTCCGTGCACCTTTTAAAGCGCATTCTCGGCGAGATGATCCGGCACTATAAATTTTCCTTTTTCGCTGTCGTGGTCTGCATCATCGGCTCGGCGCTGGCCACCCTGCGCGGCACCCTGTTTATGCAGAGCCTGATCGACGACTACATCACCCCGCTGGTCCGGGATCACTCCACGGACTTTTCGGCGCTGGGCGCGGCGCTGCTGAAACTGGCGGCAGTCTATGTGATCGGCATCCTGTGCGCCTTCGGCTATAACCGGATCATGGTCAACATCAGCCAGGGCACCATGGAACGGCTCCGCGTCGAGCTGTTCACCCATATGGAGTCCCTGCCCATCAAGTACTTTGACACACACGCGCACGGCGATATCATGTCCGTGTACACCAACGATGTCGACACCCTGCGCCAGCTCATCAGCCAGAGCATCCCGCAGGTCATCAATTCCTTCGTCTCCATCGTGACCACGCTGGTGAGCATGATCGTGCTCGACATCCCGCTGACGCTGCTGACGCTGCTCATGGTGTGCATCATGCTCTTTGTCTCCACCAAGCTCAGCGGAAAGTCCGCTAAATATTTTGCCAAGCAGCAGAAGGATCTCGGTACGGTAAACGGCTATATCGAGGAGATGATGGAGGGCCAGAAGGTCGTCAAAGTCTTCTGCCATGAGGAAAAGAGCGTCGAGCAGTTCAGCGAGCTCAATCAGGAGCTGCGCAAGAGCGCCTATAACGCAAATAAGATCGCCAACGTCATGATGCCGGTCAACGCCAACATCGGCAATATCAGCTACGTGCTGTGCGCCGTTCTCGGCGCGGTTTTGGCGCTGGGCGGCTACTCCCAGCTGACGCTCGGCACGCTCGTCTCCTTCCTGAATCTGAACAAGGGATTCACGCAGCCGATCACCCAGATCAGCCAGCAGGTCAACAGCATCGTCATGGCGATGGCCGGCGCGGAGCGCCTGTTCAACATGATGGATGAAAAGCCCGAGGAGGACAACGGTTATGTGGAGCTGGTCAACGCACAAGTGAACGACGACGGCTCCCTGACCGAGACTGCGGAGCGCACGGGCGTCTGGGCGTGGAAGCACCCGCACAGTGCGGACGGCAGCGTGACCTACACGCGTCTGGAGGGCGGCGTCACCTTCAACGATGTGGATTTCGGCTACGACGACAAAAAGCTGGTGCTCCACAACATCAAGCTGTACGCAATGCCCGGGCAGAAGATCGCCTTTGTCGGCAGCACCGGCGCCGGGAAGACGACGATCACCAACCTGATCAACCGTTTTTACGACATTCAGGACGGCAAGATCCGCTATGACGGCATCAATATCAACAAGATCAAAAAGCCGGATCTGCGCCGCTCCCTGGGCATGGTGCTGCAGGACACGCACCTGTTTACCGGCACCGTGATGGAGAACATCCGGTATGGGCGGCTGGACGCAACGGATGAGGAATGCATCGCCGCCGCCAAGCTGGCCAATGCGGACGGATTTATCCGCAGGCTCCCGGACGGCTACCAGACCGTCCTGACGGGGGACGGCGCAAACCTCAGCCAGGGGCAGCGCCAGCTGCTCGCAATCGCCCGCGCCGCCGTGGCCGATCCGCCCGTGCTGATTCTGGATGAGGCCACCTCCTCCATCGACACCCGGACCGAAGCGCTTGTGCAGGAGGGCATGGAACGGCTGATGAAGGGGCGGACCACCTTCGTGATCGCGCACCGTCTCTCCACTGTAAAAAATTCCGACTGCATCATGGTGCTCGAGCACGGCCGCATCATCGAGCGCGGCACGCACGAACAGCTGCTGGCGGAAAAGGGACGCTACTATCAGCTGTACACCGGCAACGCGATCGGCGCGTAAAGGGCGCGATCTCTTTTAAAGCACAAAAGCGGCGGTATGCCCCGATATGGGTATACCGCCGTTTCAATACCCGCGTTCTATTTGCCAAAATACGCGGCGATCTCCCGCATGCGCTGTGTCTGGACAACGTGGAACGGGCAGCGCCTGTCACAGTGGCCGCAGCCGATGCAGTCGGACGCCAGATCAAAATAGTTGGCCCCGTTTTCCACCGCCAGCGCGGCAGTCGCCTCGATCTCACGCGCTCCTGCGGCGCCGATGGCACTCGTGCCAAAGCCGAGGACGCCGATCTGCTCCGTCCCTTTTGGCAGTTTGCGATATTCCATCCTGTCGATCCCCCTGTATTATGCGTCCATCATGTGCGCAAAGTCCGCCATGGCCTCCGAGATCTTGATCTGCTGGGGACAGACGGCCTCGCAGCTGCGGCAGCCGATACAGGCGCCCGGCTGCTTCTCCGCTGGAATGGCGGACAGCGCCATGGGCGCGATAAAGCCGCCCTGCGTAAAGCGGTGCTCGTTATAGAGCGCAAGCAGCTCCGGGATATCGAGCCCCTGCGGGCAATGGCTGACGCAGTAGTGGCACGCCGTGCAGGGCAGCACCTTCTGCCGCACCATGCCGTCCGCAATCGAGAGCAACACGTCCATCTCCTCGCCGCTGAGCGGCCGGTCCGCCTCAAAGGTCTTGAGATTCGCCTGCAGCTGCTCCATATTGGACATGCCCGAGAGCGTCACCGTCACGCCCGGCACCGTCTGGAGGAAGCGGAACGCCCACGCGGGCACCGTCTCCTCCGGCCGGAGCGCTTTCAGGCGCGCCTCGTCGTCCTGCGTGAGTTTGGCCAGACGCCCGCCGCGCAGCGGCTCCATCACCCATACCGGGATATTCCGCTGTGCCAGCAGCTCCACCTTGGCCCTGGCATCCTGAAAGCTCCAGTCCAGATAATTGAGCTGGATCTGACAGAACTCCATGTCATCCCCGTAGGCATCGAGGAAGCGCTTCATCACCGCATAGCTCCCGTGGACGGAAAAGCCGAGATGGCGGATCCTGCCCGCCCTCTTCTGCTGTGTCAGGTAGGCGTGGATGCCGTACTTTTCATCCAGATAGGCGTCTATGTTCATCTCGCAGACATTGTGGAACAGATAGAAATCAAAGTACTCCACGCGGCACTTTTTCAGCTGCTGCTCGAAGATCTGCTCCACCTTGTCCATATTGGAGAGGTCATAGCCCGGGAACTTGTCGGCCAGGCAATACTTCTCCCGCGGATAGCGGCTCAGCGCCCTCCCCATGACGAGCTCCGAATTGCCGCCGTGGTAGCCCCAAGCCGTATCGTAGTAATTGACGCCGTGTGCCATGGCGCAGTCCACCATTTCCAGCGCGGCCGCCTCATCGATGCGGGAATCCTCCCCGTCGATGACGGGCAGGCGCATGGCCCCGAAGCCCAAGGCGGACAGCTTCATCCCCTGATAATCCCTGTAAATCAACCCTGATACACTCCTTTTTCTCCGGCTGAGCGGGCGGACAAGCCCCGCCTGCTGTTCCGATACCATTATACTCCTTGAAGTCCACTCCAAGTCAACAGCAGTTTTTTCGGACGTGCGGCGCATGAAAAACCGGCGGCCCGGGAAGCCCCTGACCGCCGGAATCATTTTATTTTGATATGGAATACACAACCTCCCGCCGGGCGACCAGATAGGTAGCCGCAAAGTATAAGACATAGATCACGGTCGTCAGGACGGCAACGGCGGCTGTGACCGACCAGGCTGACGATGAGAGAGCGGTGAGGCCGGCGCCTTCCATCATTCGCCCGATAATCGCCGCAATCGGAACCGTGGAGGCGATCGGCACGATAAAGGGCAGGAAGAAAAACACGGCGAGCTGACGGAACAGCGCCCGGCGCTGCTCCCGGCGTCCACAGCCGATGCGGAACAGGATGGCATAGCGGCGGCGATCGTCGCTGAACCCGGCAAGTACCTTGAGAGCCAGCACAGCGATGGCCAGCAGCACAAAGGTTACGGAAACATACAGTGCACCGGTAATCAGCACTGCCACTGTCCCATTCTGATACTGGCGCGAAAGCTCTTTAATCCCCCACTGTATTCCGGAGCCCTGTACACTAATATTCCGATGGTTTAGCGTATCCAGAATCCCCTGCTCGAGCGCAGAAGCGTCCGCTCCCCCCTCCTTCAGATTAAAGCCGACGTGATAGGAGGCCACCATCATCCCCTGTACCATGCTGTCGGGGACGACCGTCACAAAATATTCACTCATGAATAAAGGCAGCTCCCTGCTTGATCCGCCGTAGACGGCGGTGACTCCATTTTTAACGAGTGGGATATCCCGGTATTGCTCCGTGTCAAACCCGATCTCCTGAACGATAAAATATTCATTCTCACCAAACGTCAGCTCAGGAAGACCTGCGGCAGCGAGTAGTGTATTGTACATGCTGATCGGGATGTAAAAATCCTTCAGGCTCTCGTATCCCAGGCCGCTGGGGCCGGTGATATCCTGCGAGCCATCCGTATAAATCCGGTACGGGTACTCCCCCGTCACCGCATTGTACGATCCAATGATATGGTTCATTTTTTGCGCGCTGTCCTCAAATTCCCGCTCGGCCTCCGGTCCGGAGAACGCAGTTCCCTGCTCCTCAGGTTCAAAGGCTGTCATCACATCAAACGGCATGACGCGGTCGAGCGAGGTATCCAGCGTGGACTTGTACGCGAGCGCGGCATCGGCCCCGATGATGGAGAACGCAATGAGTACCGAGAGGATGCCCGCAATGACCGCGTTCGCGCCGAGCTGCCCGGAGAGCTGCCGCAGTACAAAGGTATTGCTCCCCCGGGCACAAAACTTCCGGCTGCGCATGAGGAGCCACACGATGCTGCGGCACAGCCCGACGTGGAACAGGAACAGGCACGCTGCAAAGAAAATCATACAGTAAAGCCATCCCATTGAATTACCGTTTTCCGCCGCTATCTGTGTCATCTGATGGTCAAAGATCAAAAAGCTGGCGACAATGCCTGCAAGAGAGGCGGCGGAGACCCCCAACCACAGCACAGGATGGCGCGCGCTTCGCGTGACCTTTTGATCCCCGTGGATCAACTCCTGGATCGTGGCGCGTTTCAGGTAACGTCCGGCCGTGAGCGACGCGAGCAGGAACACCACCGCGACGAGCACCGCCGTCAATACGAGCGCTTTGACCGAATACCCGGACACGTCGAGCTCCATCTGCATCAGGTTCATTACAAGCATCATCAATCCCTGATAGAGGAACAGCCCGAGCACCATTCCCAGCACGAGCGCGGCCGCCCCGAGGAGCAGCATCTCCAGAATAAAGAGCGTGCGGATGTTCCGCCGCGTCATCCCGAGGGTCAGATACGTGCCGAACTCCCGCTTGCGCAGGCGGAGCAAAAACGACGTGGCGTAGCCGAGTACAAAGGACACCACGAGCGACACCAGAACGGAGAGCGCGATCAGCCCCTGCTTCATATCCTGAAATCCGTGGGAAAACGCAGATAGATCCTCGCTATAAATCACATTGTGGATTGCAAACATCAGCGCCACGGTGAACGTAACGGTGATAAAGTAGATCAGATAGTTGCCCACCTGGCGGCGGACGTTGCGCAGGGCGAGTTTAGCGAACATCCGCCTCACCTCCCAGCGACGCCATCACGGGCAGGATCTCATCATACACCGCCTGGTGGCTCCGATCCCCGCGCAGGAGTTCGTTCCAGATCCTGCCGTCCTTCAGGAACAGGATGCGGCTCGCGTAGGAGGCGACGACCGCGTCGTGCGTCACCATCAAGATCGTGGAGCCGAGGGAACGGTTCATCTGCTCGAAGGTGTGCATCAGGTTCCGCGAGTTGGCGGAGTCGAGTGCCCCGGTTGGTTCATCCGCCAGGACAAGAGCCGGATGTGTGATGATCGCCCGCGCACAGGCCGCCCGCTGCCGCTGGCCGCCAGAGAGCTCATTCGGGAATTTTCCAAGCTGATCGGTCACGCCCAGCTCCTCCGCCACGCGGCGCAGTTCCTGCTGTGTCTGATCGTGTGGGACATGCTTCAGGTTCAGGGGCAGCGCGATATTCTCCCCCACTGTGAGCGTATCAAGCAGGTTGTACTCCTGAAAGATAAAGCCCAGCTTGTCGCGCCGGAAGGATGAGAGGAAGTCCTCCTTCTGCTCGACGATATCCGTGCCCTCCACCAGGATCTTCCCGGAACTGACTCGGTCGATGGTGGCGATCACATTGAGCAGCGTGCTCTTACCGGAGCCGGATGCACCCATGATGGCAGTGAAATCCCCTTCCTGTACGGAAAAGGAAATCCCATCAAGCGCCTTGGTAACAACACTGCCGCTGCCATAGTATTTGGTAACATTTTGGACATTCAAAATCTCTTTTGCCATAAACAAAACCTCCGTTTCGCCCCTATCTTACCACGAAACGGAGGGAATTCCTCTAACACAGCGTATGCACTTACCTTACGATTTTGTAAGGGCGGCAAACGCGAGGCAAACGCGGGTAAAGCGCCCCTGCTCCGATTCGACCATCAGATCAATATTCAGGCGTTGGCACAATTCCCGGACGATGTACAGACCCATCCCGGTACTGCTGCCGCGGGTACGCCCGTTCGTCCCGGTGAAACCACGCTCCGTCACGCGGGGGAGTTCGTGCGCAGGGATACCGATCCCATTATCCTCGACCGTGATTTTCCCCTCTGCCGCCAAAATCGCGACGGTGCAGCCAGGGCAATATTGGGCACAGTTGACCAGCAGCTGCTTGAGGATAAAACACAGCGCCTTATCGTCCGTACTGACGGTAAAATCGCCCTGCACCTGCACGCGGATACCGGCGGCGAGCAGCAGCTCCATCTGGCTCTTGACCGCCTCATTGATTACTGCGGCAACCGGCACCGTGCGGATGACCGTATCCTTTTCCGCCGTACGCAGGCGCGCATAGTAAAGGATATTTTCCGTCAGGTTGTCGGCGCGCTTGAGCTCCCGCCGCAGTTTGCGCGGATCACCGCCGTTTGACAGGATCAGGGAGCAGGCGGTCAAGGGCGTCTTGATCTCGTGGATCCACTGCTCCACATAATCCATGTACGCCTCCTGGGCGCGGCGCGTATCTTCCACCTGCCCGATCGCACTGCGCGAGACAGTTTTCATCACCTCGAAATAGGCCCGCTCCACAGCGTCCTGCGGCTCCGGCAGCAGCTCGCCGAGCAAATATGGCTCCTCCATCTGCTCCGCCAGCCGTTCAAGACGGGCGATGCGCCTGCGCGCGAGCAGGAACGCGACGGCCAGCCATGCGGCGATCAGCAACAGCGCGCCCACTGCCAGTAGGAGAACAAGTCGCCACCCCGCGCCAGCCGCAGCCATCAATCCGCAGCACAGCACCATACCGATGCCCAAAAAGCAGAGGGTGACAGCCTTAGAGGACAAAAAGTCACGCAGCTTCATAGGCGGTACCCCACGCCGCGTACCGTTCGGATATAGTCGGCCGCACCGAGCTTTTTGAGCTTTTCACGCAGGCGATTGATATTGACATAGAGAGTGTTCTCATCCACGTACAGGCTGTTCTGCCACAGATCCTCAATGATCTCCTCCCGCGTGCAAAGCTCCTTGCGCATCAGGCAGGCCAGGATCCGCGTCTCATTTTTCGTCAGCTCCGCACTCCGATCGCGGAAGGTGACCTTCATCCCCGCGAGGTCGAGCGTCAGTTCCCGGCTGGTGAGGAGGGTGCTGTTCTTCCGCCGGAGCAGGCGTTCGATGCGCGCCAGCAGCACGGAGGAGTGATAGGGCTTGCGGATGTAGTCGTCCGCCCCCATCCCAAAACCAAGCAGCTCATCCTCCGCAGAACCGCGCGCTGTGAGGAAGATAACCGGCACATCCGAGTGCATCCGCAATTTGCGGCAGCGCTCAAAGCCGTTCTCCCCCGGCAGGTTGATATCCAGCAGCGCCAGCTCGCACGGCGGCTCCTCCACCACCTGATAACCATTGGCGCGCAGCAGCTGTGAGAGTTCCTCCCGGATGCTCGCGTCATCCTCTGCAATTAAAATTCTGTCCATGGCAGATCTCCTAATGATTCAGGTAAATTGTCAGGCAAAGCGCATTTTTACGGCTTGCGCCGGACGGAACGCTGAGGGCAGCGTTCCCTACGATGCACACCAAAAGCCAGTACACCACATGCCGCCCCATCAATACGCCATCGCTTCCAATTCCTCCAGCGGTCCGCGCAGAGCTTTGGACAGGCCGGCCGGAATTTTTCCCTCCCGGACAAGTGCGTGATAGCGGGCGGTCTTTTGAATATTGGAACCCTGGTAGCGCGCGACAATGGCGATCGCCTGATCGTGCTTTGGCACGCTCTTTTTCTCACTGAAATCTGTGACTGTAACAGTGACTTTGTCGCCCGGGCGGACGCCGGTGAGATCCACGATCAGGTAGTCTGTACCAGAGACCGTCCATTGAGCCGCATCCGGCGTATCCACTTGAACATTTCCGCCTTGTACCGGCAGGATATTGCGGAAGCTCAAACGGTAGTGCACCTGCCCACGGACAACGCCGGTATCGCCCGTATAGGGATTGATCTTAAAGGTGATGGTGTTCCCGTCCTCCGCGATCTCAAACCGGCGTACGGCATAATGCCCATCGCGGAAGGCCATGCTTTCGCCGTCGTCCTCATACAGATCATACGCGCCGTTCCCGTTGAAGAGCACCAGTTCCAGATCGGTGGGCAGCTCCGCACCGTTAGAGGTCTCATCCATGTCGAGCGGCAGGATCGTCCCGGCCTTTGCCAAGAGCGGGAAGCTCTCCAGCGTACGGTACATGGTGACAAAACCGCGCCGGTGATAGACATTCCTGGTGAAAAAGTCCGTGTACTTCTCACCATCCAGCCATACCTTGACCGGAGCCATCAGCGTCTTGGCGTTTGTGTGCTCCGTGATGGGGGCTGCGATCAGCGATGGGCCAAACAAAAATTGATTTTTCACCTGGTAGGCCTCCGGATCGTCGGGATGGGAGTAGTACATCGGTTCGATCAGCGCGCGGCCGTTTACATGTGTCTGATAGTTGGCGGAGTAGAGGTATGGGATCAGCCGGCGGCGCAATCGCAGCCAGTCTGTGGCCATATATTCGGTGGACTTCTGATACTTCCACGGCTCCTTGCCCAGGAAGGCATTGGAGGTGGAGTGAAGCCGGTTGATCGGGCTGAGCACGCCAAGCTGGAGCCAGCGCAGATAGAGCTCGTCATCGCGCACACCCATATGGTGGCCGCCGATGTCGTGGCTCCACCAGGTGTAGCCGATATTAGAGGCCGTAGCGGTAAAGTATGGCTGGAACGCAAGGGTGCGCCAGGTGATGGCGCTGTCCCCGGAGAAGCCGAGCGGATAGCGGTGGCTGCCCACGCCCGCATAGCGGGATAGGATCAGGCCGCGCTTGCCGCCGCGCGCGCTGTCGATATAGTGGTAGTGGTTGAGCGGCCACAGCGGATCGAGCCCGGGAACTCTCGTCTTTTTACCCTGCTGCCAGTCGATCCACCAGAAATCCACGCCGTCCTTCTCATACGGGTGGTGAATGTATTCAAAATAAGCCTCGACAAATTGGGGGTCGCTGATATCGAACTCAATGCGCTGCTTGCTCTCCGGATCGACACCCATGGCACGCGCCATCTCCGGATACATATCCTCAAAAAATCGAACGCCTTCCGCCGGATGGATATTGAGGGTGATTTTCAGGTGGCGGCGCTTTAAATCCTGCAAAAAGGCATGGTAGTCCGGGAACAGATCCGTGTTCCAGGAATAACCCGTCCACCCCTCGGAGGAATCGTACCGCTTGCTGATCGTGTTGATCTGGTATTTATTGCGGGCGCGGTCGCCAAATTTACTCACCACATCTACCCAGTGCCAGTCCATATCCACAGTGGCGACGGTGAGCGGAATCTGCCTGCGCTCAAATTGATCCATCAAATCCAAATACTCCTGCTGCGTGTACGCCCAATAGCGGCTCCACCAGTTGCCCAGGCAAAAGCGCGGCAGCAGCGGCGTGTGGCCGGTGAGATCAAAAAACTCCTGCAGCCCGCCGCGGAAGTCCCGGCCAAAGGCGAGATAATACTTGTCGTCCGTCCCCTCCGGACGCGGGAGGATCGTCCCCTCCTCCGTCAGGATCAGGGACTTGCTGTCGTCGATAACCGTTGCCCCGCTGCGGGAAAAGATGCCGTCTTTGAGCGGAACGGCGCCGTCGGTGGCATCCAATGTCCGGCGGGTTCCCTTCAGATTCCCCTTAAAATTGCGGATGGTTCCGAAGCCGTCGAGCTCGATCCACCGCATTTTACGGGTGCGCATATCATAGTAAAACACACACTGTTCCGTATGGATGGCGATCCTGCTCCCTTTTTTCTCCACGGTAAATTGCGGCGTCTGAAAATTACGGTACCACACGGCCTGTGTGGGCCGGTCGCAAAAGTTCCCATGTTCAACACGGATCATACGAGGCGTCAGGACACTGATCCGTACCTCCCCCTCGATGATCGTGCATGCCTCCTCGGTTTTGGAGGCCGTGTGTATGCCAAATTCCTGTGCAAAATCCATCTCCATCTCCCTTTCCCATGCGGCGTCAACCGTTACAAAAAATGCGGGCTTTCACGCTCTATTCTATCATCATTCCACAGCCGTGGCAATCCCCCATATTCCCGGTAAACGTATCCGACAAAAACGGCGCCGTTTTTGCCTGCACATCTATTGCTTTCATCCATTGTATTTATCTGAAGATGGGAATAAAATAATATCAGAATAAATTTTCAGAAAATATTGACAAAAAAGCATCCTTCGGATTGGTGATCTGATACAATGAAAAAAAATTACGAAATTGATATGTGCAATGGCCCGCTGCTGGGGAAGATCCTTCGCTTTTCCATCCCGCTGATGTTCTCCGGCATTTTGCAGCTGCTGTTCAATGCGGCAGATATCATCGTGGTCGGCCGGTTTACGAGCAGCGATGCGCTGGCGGCCGTCGGCTCCACCACCTCCCTGAACAACCTGATCATCAACCTGTTTCTCGGCCTGTCCATCGGCAGCAGTGTAGTGGTGGCCCGTTACTATGGCGCGCGGGATTGGAAAAAGGTCGGCGAGAGCGTCCATACCTCCATCCTGATCAGCGCCCTGGCAGGCGTGGTGCTGATCTTCCTGGGCATCGCGCTGGCGCGTCCGCTGCTGGAGGCGATGGGTACC
>CASFCH010000070.1 GCA_949293315.1 uncultured Oscillospiraceae bacterium
AGCGATATGCAGTCCGCGACGACGCGGCAGGGCGTTCCCTACGGGATTTGCATGGACTTGTGTTTTCTGTATCTTTACGGCCTCCCTGCGTAAGGATGCACAAAATCCGAGGCCGCCTTGAGTACCTGCCACTCAGGATGGCCCCGGATTTTTTACTCCCGATAAGATCGTATGCAAATTTCTGCTGCGTTCTATTTTGGTACGGACCCTGCTATTTTCTACTTTGGTATCATTCCGGAAGGCGCTCGCGCTTCATCCGCTCCTTTTCATCCGTCTTTTCCTCGCTGTGGATAAAGAGGATCAGAAAAACCAGGAACAGCACGACGCAGCAGAAAAGCACCGCCTTTTCCCCATACAGCTCCGTCAGGAAAAAGCCGATCACGGCGCCCACCAGGAAAAACAGGATGATCCCAAAATACTGGAACGAGCGCCGCAGAAGCATCCCCTCCCGCGTCTGAAAAAACCGGAACAGCAGCTCCATCCCGCTGCGCAGGTTTCCGGTACACATCGTGGTGGCAAAGGCGTTGCCGTTGACCTTGCGGAAGCTCTCCACCTGAAGGGAGCAGATGAACGAAATCGCCGTGTTGGCGGCCATATCCATCCTGCCCGCCGGGAGAAATGCGATCCCGAGCAGCAGAAAAAGCTCCACAAGCAGGATGATCTGCCGCCAGTGGATGGCGGGCCGGCGCTTGAAGCGGCTCTTGACCGCCTCCGCCACCAGCACGCCGGAGGCAAACGCCAGAATCGGCACCATGTAATAGAGCGCCCTCATCCACTCGCCGGCGGCGATGTTCAGCCCCAGCAGAACGATGTTGCCCGTCTGCGCATTGGCAAATACGCCGCCGCGTGAGAGGTAGGTATACGCATCCAGAAAGCCCCCGACAACCGCCAGCATCGCGCCGATCAGGAAGGTCTCGGACATCTGTTTTTTGGACTGGAGATGCAAACGTGATCCCCCCGAAAAACGTTGTAAAGCGGAAAAGCCGCCCCTTTTGTAAAATAGCGTTTATTCCGGATCGGCGATGCGGGCGCCCCCTACCGGGCGGATATTGAGCACATAGCACGACTTTTCCCCGAAGATCCGGCGCATCTCCGCCGCGTAGCGATCCAGCATCTCCATCGGGACAAAGGCCTGGATCGTCCCGGCAAATCCGCCGCCGTGCACGCGCCATGCGCCGCGGCCGTTGAGCAGCTTTTCGCTGACGGCCAGGCCGAGCGACACCGGCTGCTCTGCGGGATTTTTGGTGGTATAAACATTCTGATTATACATATAGGAGGAGTATCCGCTCTCGATCACATTGTGCTTGAACTGCTCAAAGTCCCCTGCTTTCAGCGCCTGGGCATCGGAATCCACGCGGTGATTTTCCGCATAGAAATGCATCGCGCGCAGGATGGCGCGCTCCCCGAGCTTTTCGCGCAGGCTCGGGATCGCCTGCCAGAACGCCTCCTCCGGCACATCGCGCAGGACTTTCCGGCCAAACTCGGCGGCGACCGCCTCCATCTCCGCACGGACGGCGGCATAGTCATCCGTCAGATTGGAGTGGCTCCCGCCCGTATCAACGATGCACAGCGCGTGATTGCAGGCGGCAAAATCAAAGTCGATCTTCCCGATGACCGGCTTCTCCGGGTCGGCAAAGTCGATCTCCACAAAGCCGCCCACGGAACATGCCGTCTGATCGAGCAGGCCGCACGGCTTGAAGAAATAGACGTTCTCCGCGTACTGTGAGATCTTGGCGATTTCCACGCTGTCGATCCGTCCGCCGTTGAACAGATGGTTGAGGATCGTGCATACGAGGACCTCAAATGCAGCCGAAGAGGAGAGGCCGGAGCCCGAGAGCACCCGTGAGGCCGTTGTGGCGTCGAATCCGCCGATCTGATACCCCAGCTGGACAAAGCGCGCGCAGATGCCGCGGATCAGCGCAGCGGAATGGCCCGTCTCATCCTCATGGACATTCAGGTCGTCAATATCGACAACATCAATATCATAGCCGGCAGATTTGATCCGAACCGTCCGCTCCCCATTGGGCGCGGCGGCTGCGATCGCGTCCAGGTTGACGCTCGCGGCCAGCACCTTGCCGTGGTTGTGATCGGTGTGGTTGCCGCAGATCTCAGTGCGCCCCGGCGCCGAGTACAGCCCAATGTGCTGCCCCTTGTCCCCATACTGGCGGACAAAGTCATCGATCACCTGCGCATAGCGGGCGCGCTGCTCCGGCAGGACATCGTCATATACATAGACCGCGCGCAGCGCGGCATCGAATCCCCCGTCCATCAGTTTTTTCTGAACCTCTTTAATTGCTGACATAAAGAACGTCCTCCTATTTATTGCGGCGGCTGATGCCGCTTACTTTCATTCAATTTCTTTTCCCGCTCGGCCCGCTTTTTTTCGCGGTGGATGCGGGCGAGCACTTTATTCACGGAGAGCACCACCGCCCCCGAGAGCACCAGAAGGGCCACGATCGGGCCGATAAAACGGAAGGAAAACGGGGTAAACACATGGCGTCCGATGTAAGTATAGCCGATCAGACGCGGGGCAAAGCCCCCCAGCGAGATAAACGAATACTCTAAAAAGGGGAAGCGCAGCGAACCGTATACGATGCTCGTGGAGTTGAGCGGTACGATCGGCGTCAGACGCGTCAGGAACAGCAGCAGCGGATTCCCGCGGCCATAGTGCTCCACCAGCTCCCACGCGCCCTCATACTTGCCCATGAACTTCTGAAACGCGCCGCCTCCCTGACGCACCCCGCGCAGATAGGCCATGCTGTTCATCAGCAGGATACCGCACAGATTGATCAGGAAAGACCAGGGCATGGGGAACATGGCTCCCGTGATCAGGCAGATCGCCGAGATCGGAAAAAACGGGACCCACGCCCGGAGAAAATAGATCACCGCGATGGCGATCAGGGCGATCCACTTATTATCAATGGAGATGATAAACGCCTCAAAGTCGTGCAGCGCCTGCTGGGCCGCGGCCACCATCTCCTGAACAGTCGGGATCTGCAGGATCAGGTAGACAAACAGCAGCACGCCCGCCGCCGTAAAGAGGAGGATGGAGATCCCGTTCATAATTTTTTCGCGATAGGCCCGAAGCGTCACAGGCAGCCCCCCTCTCCTTTGGCCCTGACTATTTTATACTACGGCGCGGATAAAATCAACCGCCGGATTAAAATCAAAAGACGGAATCAGATGCGCGGGTCTTAAAGATGTATCCCTCATCCTCCAGGATCTGGACGCCTCCGAGCACCTTTCCGATCCCCTTTGCCACGCAGTTGACGGCGTCGTTTGCCACCTGCGTGTGGAGCCCTGTGCGGTTGTAGATCATCCGATCCATTCCGTACAGCAGGGACCCGCCGCCGGTGAGAATGATCCCCTCGGTGGCGATGTCCGAGGCGAGCTCCGGCGGTGTGAACTCCAGAACAGAGGTCAGCAGCGAACAGATCCGGTCCAGGGAGTCCCGCAGGGCGGAGTAAACCTCCGCAGACGTGATCTCAAAGCTGCAGGGCATCCCGGTGGCGTAGTCCTTCCCCTTGACGGTCATGGCGACCTCCTCCTCCCGGAGGTAGGCGCAGCCGATCTGCTTTTTGATCTGCTCGGCCGTCAGCTCTCCGATCAGCACGCCCTTGCTGTAGCGCACATAGCGCATGATCGCATCGTCAAAGGTGTTCCCCGCCACTTTGATCGAGCTGGAAATGGCGATGCTTCCCATGGTGATCACGGCAATGTCAGTGGTCCCGCCGCCGATATCGACGACGATCGTGCCGTACGGATGGGAGATGTCGATCCCCGCTCCGATCGCCGCCGCCAACGGCTCCTCGATCAGTCCGGCCCTGCCGGCCCCCGCCGCAATGGCGGCGTCCAGCAGCGTATGGCGCTCCAGATTGGTGATGGTGCTGGGCATGCATACGATCACCCGCGGCTTGAAGATCGCGTGGCGGCAGATCTTCTCCACATAGTACTCGAGCATGCGGCGGGTCACGCCAAAATCGGAGATCACGCCGTTGCGCATCGGCTTGATGACGCGGATGGAGTCCGGGTTTTTCCCCACCATCTCATAGGCGCGCTCCCCGACACAGATCAGGGAGCCGTCCACCGCATTGCACGCGGCGACAGACGGCTCCGAGAGCACGATCCCCCGGCCGCTGACATAGATCTGGACCGAAGTCGTGCCCAGATCGATCCCAATCTTCATTCCAAACATCAAGTCACCTCAAACTGCACTTGCCGTAAAACAATCATAGCATTATGCTACTGAAATTATTCGCGTTTGTCAACCCGGTATTCTCTTTTCTCCGGCAGGGTGATCGCAGCACACAGCAGATGGACGCTGCGCGCACCGGAAAAGCAGAGCATCTTCGCGCATTCGGCTGCGGTGCTCCCGGTGGTAAAGACATCATCCACCAGCAGGATTCGCATCCCCTCGGGATCGGCCCCGCGCCGCACGTCATAGGCGCCGAGCACGTTTGCCCGGCGTTCCTCCGCCGTCAGGCGGTGCTGCGTACGCGTCTGAAACCGCTGCGTCAGCAGCTCCTCAAACGGGATCCCGGACAGACGTGAGAGCGCCCGGGCCAGCTCCCGCGACTGATTGAAGCCGCGGCTGCGCCGCTGGCGGCGGGACATGGGGATGCAGGTGATCCGATCAAATGTCAGGCCGCCGTACACCTCCCGGAAGGTCCGGTACATCTCCTCGCTCATCAGGCGGACCGGATCGCAGGAACGCTTGAGCCGGTAGATGGCGCTGCGCACCTCCCCGCCAAAATAGAACGGAGCCGCCACGCCCTGATAATATTTCAGCGGTCTGCCGGTGGGGCAGGTACAGTCTCTTTTGTTCCTGCCGCATCGGGTACACCGGGGATCTGCGATCCGCCACCGCCGGGCGGTGCAGCTGCCGCAGGTGCGCTCCCCCTGTGCGATCACGCGGCCGCAGTAGGGACAGCGCGGCGGATAGATCAGATCCGTCAGAAAATCCCGCACACGTGCAAGCCCTTTACGCACCGCCCTCGTCCTCCTCCGCCAGGAAGGCGCGCAGCGCCGAATAGCGGCGCGTCCGTTTGACGTTCTGCGTCATGGTGCGGATCTGGCTCTCCGAACCGACAAGGATCATGCGGCTGCGCGCCCGGGTGACGGCCGTGTAGAGCAAATTGCGATAGGCCAGATTCGGCACCACATGAAGCACCGGCATGACCACCGCGTTGAACTCACAGCCCTGGCTCTTATGGACGGTGATGGCATACGCCAGTTCCAGCTCCCCGGCGGACTCTGCGGGATATTGGGCGCGCCGGTCGTCAAAGACGACCTCAAGGATTCCGGCCGCCTTATTGATCGAGTGGAGAATTCCGATATCACCGTTATAAATGCCGGCGCTGATGTGCTCGTTTCCATTTTCGTCCAGATAGGAGTACTGGATGTCATAGTTATTCTTGGTCTGCATGACCTTATCCCCCTCGCGCAGGAGGAGATCGAACACTTTGATCTCCTTCTTATCCGGGGCGGCGGGATTGAGCTGATCGCGCAGCATCTCGTTGAGGGAAACCGTTCCGAGCATCCCGATCCGGGAGGGGCAGAGCACCTGAATATCCGTGAGCGGGGAATA
>CASFCH010000071.1 GCA_949293315.1 uncultured Oscillospiraceae bacterium
CTCACCCGGGACAGGCTGCTTGTGGAAGCGGAAGAGGAAGAGCGAATGTACCCGCCAGAGCCTCCTCGGCAGCCGGAACCCCCGGCCATTCCATCCCCCTGCCCGGAGAAAAACGAATTGGATCTGGACGGCGCGGAGCTCGACTTTCTGCGCTGCCTGCTCTCCGGCGGGGACTGGCAAGCCGCCCTGCACCGGTCGGGAAAAATGGCCTCCGTCACAGCGGAGAGCATCAATGAAAAGCTCTTTGACCGATTCGGCGATACGGTCCTCCTCTTTGACGGGGACACGCCGGAGCCCGTTGAAGATTACGTGGAAGAGCTAAAGGAGATCATCACACCATGAAAATACCCAAAAGAATCGCTTCGGCCGTTATCAATTCACTCAAGGGCGGCGTGGTGCCGCGGATCGGCCTGCCGTATATCACCGTCGGGCGGGAGACGGAGATCCGCGCTCTGCTGCACGATGTGGACATCATTGCGGACGGGGGCGCGTCGTTTCGCTTTATCGTGGGCCGGTACGGCAGCGGCAAGAGCTTCCTGCTCCAGACGATCCGCAACTACGTCATGGACCGGAATTTCGTCGTCGTGGACGCCGACCTCTCTCCGGAGCGGCGCCTTCAGGGCACGCGGGGGCAGGGGCTGGCCACTTACCGCGAGCTCATCCGCAACATGTCCACCAAGACGCGGCCCGAGGGCGGCGCGCTGGCCCTGATCCTGGACCGCTGGATCAGCGGAGTACAGGGCGAGGCGGCTGCGGAGAGCGGCCTTTCGCCGGAGGATCCCGCCTTCCAGCAGCTGGTAGAGCGCAAAATCCACACGGTGATCCAGAGTCTGAGCGAGCTGGTGCACGGCTTTGACTTCGCGCGGCTGCTGACGCGCTATTACCGCGCCCATATCAGCGGAGACGATGAGAGCCGATCAAAAGTCCTCCGCTGGTTCCGCGGGGAGTATGCGACAAAGACGGAGGCGCGCGCAGAGCTGGGCGTCAATATCGTCATTACGGACGACGACTGGTACGAGTACCTCAAGCTGTTCGCCCTGTTTCTGAAGCAGGCCGGTTACAGCGGGATGCTGATCCTGATCGACGAGCTGGTCAACATCTACAAGATCCCCAACAGCATCACGCGCCAGTACAATTATGAAAAGCTCCTGACAATGTATAACGACACCCTTCAGGGCAAGGCGCAGTACCTCGGCATCATCATGAGCGGCACGCCGCAGTGCATTGAGGATACGCGGCGCGGCGTGTACAGCTATGAGGCGCTCCGCTCCCGATTGGCGGAGGGGCGCTTTGCCGGCGAGGCCTACCACGACATGCTTGCGCCGGTGATCCGTCTGGAGCCGCTGACCCATGAGGAGATGCTCGTGCTGATCGAAAAGCTCACCGAGATCCACGCCGGTCTCTTTGGCTATGAGCCGACGCTCACGCAGGAGGATCTGGTGGATTTTATCCGGATCGAGTTCGGGCGTATCGGCGCGGACAGCCACATCACCCCGCGCGAGGTCATCCGCGACTTTATCGAGCTGCTCGATATCGTCTGCCAGAACCCCGGGCTGCGGGCCGCAGATCTGATGCGTTCGGACCAGTTTGAATACGCCGCCTCCCAGCTCGACGACCAGGCCGCCGGTGAGGCGTTTGCGGAGTTTGACCTGTGAGGGGGAAGGTATGAACATTTTTCAGCAGTACGCGCCGTTTATTCAGGACTTTATCTATCAGAACGGCTGGGAGTCCCTGCGCGCGATCCAGGTGGCCGCCGGGGATGCGATCTTCAATACGGACGAGAATGTGCTCCTCACCGCCTCCACCGCGTCCGGAAAGACGGAGGCAGCTTTTTTCCCCATCCTGACCGAGTTTTACGCAGATCCGCCCCACTCCGTGGGCGCGCTCTATATCGGACCCCTCAAGGCGCTGATCAACGATCAGTTTGCCCGTCTCAACGATCTGTGCGCCCAGGCGGATATCCCGGTGTGGCACTGGCATGGCGACGTCCCGCAATCCCATAAGAACAGGCTGCTGAAGCATTCGTCCGGCATTTTGCAGATCACGCCGGAGTCGCTCGAGGCGCTGCTGCTCCACAAACACGCGGCCGTCTCCCGCCTGTTCGGGGATCTGCGCTATATCGTCATTGATGAAGTACACTCCCTCCTGCGCGGGGACCGCGGCGGGCAGACGCTCTGCCTGATCGAGCGCCTTTCCCGGATGGCGGGCGTCAACCCGCGTCGGATCGGTCTGTCCGCCACGATCGGCGATCCGGAGGGCACGGGCAAATTTCTCTCCTCCGGAACCGGACGCGGCACCGTCATTCCGAAAATTGAGGCAAAGGGCACCCGCTGGCGCCTCTCCATGGAGCATTTCTATGTGCAGGGGCCGCAGTCCGCACAGGGCAGAGAGGTAAAAAACGCCCTGCCGGAACTCGACGCCGCGACCGACAGCGCCCCCGATCAGGCCGATCCGGGCCTCGGCTACATCTTTGCGCACACGCGCGGCAAAAAGTGCCTCGTGTTCGTCAACTCGCGCGAGGAGTGTGAGGCTGTGACCACCACCCTGCGCCAGTACTGCGAGGCGCGGCACGAGCCGGACCGTTTTCTGATCCACCACGGGAATCTCTCCGCCTCCTACCGCGAGACGGCCGAGGCCGTGATGAAGGATGAGGAACAGTGCCAGACCACGGTGACGACCGCCACGCTTGAGCTCGGGATCGACATTGGCCGCCTGGAGCGCGCGTTCCAGATCGACGCACCCTTTACCGTCTCCTCCTTTTTGCAGCGGATGGGGCGCACCGGCCGGCGGGACCAGCCGCCGGAGATGTGGTTCGTCATGCGGGAGGAACAGCCCGAGGCACGCGCCATGCTGCCCACCACCATCCCCTGGAAGCTGATTCAGGGCATCGCGCTGGTACAGCTGTATCTGGAGGAGCGATGGGTGGAGCCGCCGCGGCTCGACCGGCTCCCCTTCAGTCTCCTCTATCATCAGACGATGAGCACACTCGCCTCCTGCGGCGAACTGTCCCCGGCCGCACTCGCAGCCCGTGTGCTCTCCCTGAGCTTTTTCCGTCATATCACGCAGGCGGATTACAAGACGCTGCTGCGCCACCTGATCGAGATCGACCACATCCAGCGCACGGAGGAGGGCGGTCTGATCATTGGACTCGCAGGGGAGCGGATCGTCAACTCCTTCAAGTTCTATGCTGTGTTTCAGGAGAATGAGGAGTACACCGTCCGGTGCGGCTCGCAGGAGCTGGGCACCATCGTCAAGCCGCCGCCCGCCGGAGAAAAAATTGCCCTCGCGGGCCATGTGTGGGTCGTAGAGGAGGTGGATCACAAGCGCCGCCTGATCTACTGCGAGCAGGTGAAAGGGAAAGTGCCCGCCTACTTCGGCGAGTGCCCGGGCGATATCCACACCAGGGTGCTCGAACGGATGAGGCAGGTCCTGCGTGAGGACGCCGCATACCCCTACCTGATGAAGAATGCCGTCGCCCGGCTCGATCAGGCGCGCCGCACGGCGATCAATTCCGGCGTGGCGCGTGAACCGCTCATCTGTCTGGGCGGAGACATGTGGTGCCTGTTCCCGTGGCTTGGTACCTATGCCTTTCTGGCGCTGGAACGCTTTCTCAAGCTCAAGTGCGCCGCGGCGCTCGGCCTAAGTGGGCTCGACTCCTCCCGTCCGTACTTCATTCAGTTCAAAATGAAAGCGGGCCCGGAGGAATTCTTCCGCGTTCTGGCCGAGGCGGAGAAGCAGCCGCTGGATCCGATGGAGCTGGTCTATCCGCGCGAGGTCCCCATCTTTGAAAAATATGACGAATTTGTGCCGCCCGAGCTCGTCAAAAAGGGATTTGCGCATGGGATTCTCGGCATCGACGAGATGAAAGCGCGTATCCGCAGCTGGGGCTGGGAAATCGCATCAGGCCGGATGGAGCTTTAACCACAATGGCCCCTTCTCCCTGCCGCGATCCACTGACATGACGCCCACATAATACGGAAAGGAATAATTGTACAAACGCCGCTTGATGGCCCCCATCCGGGGGCCCCTTTTTATGGTGATCTGCTCCCTGTCCATTTCCTCCGCCGCCGTTCATCTAAATATTTCTCCCGCGCCTCGCATTCCGCAGGGCCATCCGATCCCCTCCAAGCAGAACGCCGTTGTTGCCTTCCTCCTCTCAACACTTTGTCAAAGCAACGGCAGCCCATTCCTTTTACATCACAGCTGATACGGGCTCCCTGTTAAATTCTACTATTTCCAATGCAGACCTTATCGGTAAATTTTGATACGTCCCTCTACTTTATGCTGCCGGGAATTGCTTTCGCAGGTATCCGGATATAAAATAGTGGAAAGCCCGTGAGCGACTTTACGGCGGAGGAAATGGACCTCTGCACAGGAGACGGGCTGATCGCGTTCAAAAAGGACGGGAAGTGGGGGTACGTGGATACCTCCGGGAAAGTGGTGATCGAACCGTGCTATGAGGAGGCC
>CASFCH010000072.1 GCA_949293315.1 uncultured Oscillospiraceae bacterium
CTCATAGTCGTCATAGCCGTACTGCACCGTGTCCCCGTTGCCATAGGTTGAGGACAGGAGCTTGCCGTTGCAGGCGCCGTATTCATTGGTGATCAGCGTATGCCCGCCCGCTCCGGTCGTTTTCGTGTTCCCGAAGGCGTCATAGGTGAACGTATAGGCAAAGCCGTTATGCCCGATGGCCGACAGACGGTCCGCCGAATCGTAGCTGTACGTATTGGTATACACCGCACCGCCGTCCGTCAGGCTCACGGACTCGAGCGCCTTGGTGTCGCCGTCATAGGTATAGCTGGTGGTCCGGCTGCCCGCGCCGAGCGCGCCATCCGCATTCTCGGTCAGCGATTGCAGCGTGCCGTCCACCGTATTGTAATCATAGGTGGTCTTTACCCCGCGGCTGTCCGTGGAGGAGGTCATGAAGGCCTCGTTCTGCGTGTAGGTGGCAGTGGTGGTCATCACGTCGCCCGCCGGCGCCTCCACCGGCGTGAGGTACCACCGCTGCGCCGCGGATTTGGGATCGTAATCGGCGAGCGTGAGCCGCGTTCCCTTTTTGCCGCTGAGCTCCTTGAGCGTGACGTACTTGTTGTGGCGGACGTTCTTGATGCTGAACGTACCGTCGTCGCTGTTGTAGACGGGCTGGAACTCCTCCGCGATGGAGCCGTTCGTGGTGATCTTCATCAGTCCGTCGCCCTCGTAATAGTACAGCCAGCCGGTGGCGAGCGAGCGCGGATAGATGCGGTAATTGCCGTTCGATTTTTTCGCAAACCGCCACATCTGGTTGCTCGCATACCACGTGGTGTACTGCCCGACCTGTGTATTGTTCCCGGTGACGGCGCCGATGGCGTCCATAAACAGGCCGCTGTACTTATTGCGGAAGGTGTAATAGGCGCCCTCCGTGATCGTATGCGCCGCGTTGGGGTTGGAACGGGTAGTGAAGGCGGTGGGCTTTTTGCTGCCCTCCGTCGGATAGGTGAGCGTGGTCTCCACGCCCGAGCTGGTGCGGGCCTTCATCAGGCGCTTCCCGTTATCGGAGAAGTGCACATAGTCCCCCGAGGAGGAGAGCAGCTGGGTGACGTTGCCGTCCGTAAAGGAGGTGTGCGTCTCCTGCTCGTTCGCGGAGGCGCTGATGAGGTTGCCCTCCCTGTCGTATTTATAGGATGGTACATCATCCTTGACAAGCTGGATGTTGTCAAAATACGCCGTATTCTCCTGCCACTGGTAGCACAGGCAGACGCGGATATACGAGGGCTTGCGTTCGGTCGCAGTGCCGTCATCCATACTGATGGGCATGGAGAGGAACTGCCATGCGGAGGTCTGATTGTTAAAATCCCTGTCCTCCCAGACGGAATAGCCGTCGGCATACACCTTTTGGATGGAGAAGCGGTAGCTGTGCTCCGCGGCGTCCGGCAGGGAATCCGCCCTGGCCCAGCCGCTCAATACAAACGTATCCTTTTCCGTACTGCCGGTCACGTCCACATCCTGCCAGACGTAGACATTCCGGTTGACGTCGCCCTCGATCTTCAGCGCGGAGCCCCAGACCATCGGCCCCGTCTGCGATGCATACTGGGCGACGCCGGGGTTGTTCGTCTGCCAGGTGGAACCGCTGCCGAAATAGGAGGTGTGCGAAAAGTACGGATCTTTAATCAGGTTGTTCTGATTGACGCAGTCGCTCATCTCGAGCTGGGCGTTGTCAAAATACACGGTGCCCGTGGTGTTTTTCCCGAGGCAGAGCCGGTGGGAGAAGGAGGTCGCGCCCGAGGGGAGAACGCCCGTGACGTACAGCCGCTCCCAGTCACCCCCTGTGTCGGTCGTCAGCGGGTCGGAGTAGATGTAAACGCGGTCGCTCTCCGTCTTGCCCGCCGGGATGTACGACATGCACAGGCGCACGCCGTCCCCGCCGCCGAGCACCTTCAGATCACTTGTCTTGACATAGGCCGAAAACGTAAATTGATTGTCCGGCCAGCTCGGGAGCTTCCACACCTGCCAGTAGCTCTCCGTGCTTCCGGGCTGGGAGGCTGAAATACGCAGGCTGTTTTTCCCGATGTATCCGCTGTTTTCCAGACTGTAATGGACGCCGGAAACGCCGTTGTTGCTCCAGCCGCCGATACCGTCTATATTGCCGTCCGAGAGCAGGTTTTCCGTGGCAAACATGGCGGTGGCCGTGCGGGCCAGCTTGTTGCTGGTCTTTGCATTCTGCGTACTGCTGCCCGCGGTGGTGTACTCGTACATCGCCCCGCCCATACACGCGCCGTTTGCAAGCTTTTCTGAGACGGATACGGTCTGGCCAAAATTGTTGAAGGTGTACGTCGTCAGGATGTCGTCGCCCGTATCTATGATATCATCTTTCCCGCTGGACGTAAAGGTGGTGGTGTTATCCCCGCCGTACTGGATTTTCAGCGTCTGACCGAGTGTGCTCCCTGCCTTTTCATCCACCCGGATCACGCGCCTGGCGGCGTCGGACGTATAGGCGTAATGGAGGGAATAGCCGGTGGCGGAATCCGTGACGGATTGGAGCGTACCGTCGGAATTGTATGAAAGGGATGTATAGCTTCCGTCGGGGTAGGTGATCTTCGTCAGCAGCCGCCCGGCCGAGGTTGTGGCGCCGTAGGTATACCCGATGGTTTTGGCGCCGTTTTCATAGGAAATGGAGTCCAGATAGCCGTTGGACTGGTTTAAAACGATCGTGTTGCCGACGGCGTCCGTCACTTTGGAGAGGCACGGCGTGTTCCCGTCCTTGCCGTACGTGTATGTGTTTTCATTCCCCGCCGCATCCTGAACCCAGGCGATGCGGCCGCTCGCGTCAAAATCAATGAGCGTCTGATCCGCGGTGGTAATCCGCTTGCCGCCGTGCGTGCCATCCGTGATCGTATAGCCGAGACCGTCCTCGTCGATGATGGTGTTTGTCGCCGTGTCCTGGAAAAAGTAATGGATCGTCCCGTCGGCGTCATTGTACAGGTACTTGTACACGCTGGTATCCAGCCCGCTTGCAGCGCTGACGGGGACCAGCGACTGATACGCATTCAGGCGGAACCCGAGGCCCACGCGCGGCAGCATGACGTTGGAAAAGTCCAGCGGAGACTGCGGATCATGCGTCATGTGCGTATTGGCCTGATACCCGTTATACACGTGGCTGATACTCGCATCGAGCAGGTTGCTCACGGTGGCGGCGTCGCTGTGCGCAAAGACGAGATTGCCCGTGTAGTCGTTGATATAGCTGGCAGACCGCCCGACCGCCTGCGTATGGTAGGACCAGTAGTCCTCCAGCCCCTTGTTATTGCGGTAGTTGATCTCAATGATCGGGCGCGGAGCCGTGGTGATCGGCGTAAACTCGGAGGCAAACCATATTTTGGCCGCGTTCAGACTGCTGAAGGACTCCGCATCCCGCTTGATGACAAAGCCCGTCTGAGAGGAGGGCGTGGTGTACCACTTCTTGATCGATTTGCTCACGTCATAGGTGTACCACTTGTAATCGACCGCGCCGCCCTTTGGGTTGGGGACGCTCAGGGTGTCGATCACCAGATCCTGATAGCCGGGCTGATTGGCCCAGTTGATGGTGTTGTACTTCCAGTTCCCGCTCTTCGCCTCGTGCAGATTCAGCACGGCATCGGGCACACTGTTGCTGTAAAAGCTGGCGTCCAGGAGGTACAGATTCAAATAGGCGCCCACCACGATATCGGACCGGTCCAGCTCCGGCAGAGTAAAGTTCAGATAGATGCGGGATTGATAACCCGTGTAGCTGTCATACCCGACCTCATAGAACATCTCCCCGTAGGCCTCGTCTCCCTCGCCCTGGCCGTTCTCCTTGACGGAGACATAGGCCCCTTCAATATCAGAGCGCTCCTGCTTGGTGAAGATGGCCGGATCAACCGTCACGGGGTAGGCGCGTCCCTCTTCCCGCAGCCAGTTTTCATCCAGATGGGTGCGGATGGTGACGCTGTTCTTTTTGGCCTGCGTAATTTCCAACGAAATCCCATTGCTCATCGCGCCGTTTGCATCAAACATGCACGGCGCAAAGAGCGTAAACACGGCGCTGCCGTCCGGATCGCAAAAGGAAATCTGCTGCGCGCCGTCCTGAACGGCGGTGAGGCCATTGGTCTTATACTCCGCCACAAACGCCGTATCCGCATTGGCGGCGTTTAAAATAAAGTTCTCTTTGATCGTTCCGCCCGATACAACATATTGCAGATCCGTATTGCGGAATATATCTTTATAAAGTACGCTCGACTGCATCCTGTCCACCGTTTCAGGATCGTCATCGGCCGCACCGTTTGTTATTTCGCCGCTTTTCCGGGCCATCCCCTGATAAGTCCACGCGAGCTGATAGCCGTCCTTTTCCAGCCGGACAAGCTTTTTTCCGTTTGTCTTTTTTGAAAAGCGGACGGAAAAATCCGCGCTTTGATTGACGTAATCCCTGTCCTTAAAGAGCCTGAACAGTTTTTCCGTTTGATCCTCCTCCGGCGCGTCGGTTTCAGACAGCGTGTTATCATACTCCTGCCAGCCCTCCGCACTTTTAAAATGCACCGGAGAAGCGTACTGAACCGCCATATAGGAGCCGTCGCTGAGCTGGAAGTGTTTGGTATCCTCCCCCCGCCGGGAAATGTCCTCCGCAATAATTTTTGGCTGCTCCTCCGCTTCCGGCTGCGATATTGCGGAACCGTTTTCCGCAGCGGAATCTGTCAAATCTCCGGCCGGCCCCTGTGCAAACGCAGTCAGGGGCAGCGTCTCCCACATCATCAGCCCGGACAGAACAGCCGCCACAGCCCGCATTGTCATTTTTACCTGCTTTTTCATCCTGCTCCCCCTCTTTATAAATCTCAAAATTTTTGCTGCCCGATTTCCCCCGCTTGTTTTAAATATAAAAAACCAAAATTATATCATAATGACAAGTATGTTCTGTCAACATTATAACGCTCTAAGAGGTTAATTTCAATAATTTTACAAATTTTATATAAAATAATTTCACAATAAGCGATTGATTTTTGAATGATTTCCCCTTCCGACGCTCTTTTTCAATTTTTTCTTGACATCATGCACCCGTTGTATTATAGTTATAACAAGCTGATTTTCGGATTGGCGGCTTGAATCAGGGGCCCTTGGCCCTCGCCGGAGGATTTCTCAATGGCAAACATCGCGGCAAAAGAGTATTTTACCTTTTATGCTCTCAACTTCTTTTTTGGTTGGGACTTTTTTGCCGTGAAAAAATGCTGTGAGTAAACCCTCATGATTGCGCCTTAATTTCTAAGACATCATTGGAACGGGCTCACAGCAACGCTGTGAGCCCATTTTACGTATGGAGGGAACAACAGATGATCGTCGTATTAAAACCGCAGACAACCGCAGAACAGATCAAAAAATTCTCCGATGAGATCACCTCGCAGTACAAGGTGACCGTCAACACCTGGGTGGGCACACAGTCCACCGTGCTCGGCCTGATCGGGGACACCGCCTCGATCGACACGGACATCATTCAGGCCAACCCGATCGTGGAGAGCCTGACCCGCGTCCAGGAGCCGTACAAAAAGGCCAACCGCAAATTCCATCCGGACGACACGGTGATCGACATGGGCGATTTCAAGATCGGCGACGGCTCCGTTACAATGATGATCGGCCCCTGCTCCGTGGAGAGCAGCGAGCAGATGGCGGAGATCTCCCGGCGCATTAAAAAGGCCGGCGCGGCCATGCTGCGCGGCGGCGCGTTCAAGCCCCGCACCTCCCCCTATGCCTTCCAGGGCCTGCGCGCGGAGGGCCTGTACCTGCTTACGGAGGCCAAGCGCAACTTTGGCCTGCCGATCGTCACGGAGATCATGTCCCCGGCGCACCTGCCGCTGTTCGAGGACGTGGACATCATCCAGGTGGGCGCGCGCAATATGCAGAACTTCGAGCTGCTCAAGGAGCTGGGCCACTGCGACAAGCCGATCCTCTTAAAGCGCGGCCTGGCCAATACGATCGAGGAATTCCTCATGAGCGCCGAATACATCATGGCCGGCGGCAACGAGAAGGTCATCCTCTGCGAGCGCGGGATCCGCACCTTCGAGCCGATGACGCGCAACACGCTGGATATCTCCGCCGTGCCGCTGCTCAAGAAGCTCTCCCACCTGCCGGTGATCGTGGATCCGAGCCATGCGACCGGGATCCCCTCGCTGGTGGAGCCGCTCTCCATGGCATCAGTCGCCTGCGGCGCGGACGGTCTGATGATCGAGGTGCACAACAACCCCGCCAAGGCGCTCTCCGACGGCGCACAGGCGCTCACGCCCGACCAGTTTGACGAGGTCGCGGCCAAGATCAAGGGGTTGGCCGGTTACCTGGGCCGCAGCGTCAACACGCTCGAATAAGTACGGGACGGGGGCGTTCATCATGAAAACCATGCACGTGAAAACGGGTCGGGAATACGACATTCACTTTGAGCGCGGGGCGCTGCAAAGGTGCGGAAAATTGATCCGTGCGGTCACGCCTGCAAGGCGCGCAGCTATCATTACAGACTCCAACGTGGCGGGCTTTTACGCGGCGGAGGTGCGCGCCTCCCTCGCGGCGGCGGGGTTTGAGGCGAGCCTGTTCGTCTTCCCCGCCGGGGAGGAGCGCAAAACGCTCGGCACCATCGCCGACATGCTCAGCTTTCTGGCGGAGCAGTCGCTCACACGGGGGGATATCGTGGTCGCGCTGGGCGGCGGCGTGACAGGCGATATGGCCGGATTCGCGGCCTCCTGCTACCTGCGCGGGATCGAATTTATCCAGATCCCCACCTCGCTGCTGGCGCAGATCGACTCCTCCGTCGGCGGCAAGACGGGCGTGGATCTGCCGCAGGGCAAAAACCTGTGTGGGGCGTTTCATCAGCCGGCGCTCGTCATCATCGACCCCGATACACTGGAAACCCTGCCCGCCAAGTTTTTCACCGACGGCATGGGGGAGGCAGTCAAGTACGGCTGCATCAAAAGCCCCGCACTGTTTGAACGGATCGAAAATGAGCATGTGCACGACTTTTTGGACGATATGATCTACGAGTGCGTGGATATCAAGCGGCTCGTCGTGGAGAACGATGAGAAGGAGAAGGGCGAACGGATGCTCCTGAACTTCGGCCACACGCTCGGCCACGCGCTGGAAAAATATTATCACTTTACCCACCTGACACATGGGCAGGCCGTAGGTATTGGGATGGTGCTGATCGCTCATGCCGGTGAGCGCCATGGGATCACCGCACCGGGGACAGCCCGGCGGATCGAGGAAGTCCTGCGGCGGCTTGGACTGCCGCATACGGATCCCGCTCCCCTGCCGGATCTGCTCCGTGCCGCCCACGCCGATAAAAAGCGGGCATCCGATGGGCTGAACCTGGTCCTGCTGCGCGAGATCGGATCCGCTTTTGTCAAAAAAGTACCGGAAGAAGAACTCCCCGCATTTTTCGGGTGTAAAACCGCGGAGGGGAACAATGGGTAAATCCGTCATTTTCCACCCCGGCACGCTGAACGGGGAGATCCGTATCCCCTCCTCCAAAAGTATTTCTCACCGCCTGCTGATTGCGGCGGCACTCGCCCACGGAGAGAGCGTTGTACGCCGTGTGGATCCAAGCAATGATATTGACGCCACCGTTCAGGTCCTTTCCGCACTCGGCGCAGCAGTCCGTACGGAGAACTGCGCGGACGGAAGCGTGGACTATTATATCAGGGGGATTCTCCCCCATCATCCAGACACGGTAACATCCGCCGACTGCGGGGAAAGCGGCTCCACACTGCGGTTTCTTGTACCCGTGGCGGCTGCACTGGGGATACCCACCCGGTTCACCGGCCATGGCCGTCTTCCGGAACGCCCCATGGGGGAACTGATCGAGGCGCTCACCGCACATGGGGGATCTGTCGAAACGCCGCCCGGATATACGCTGCCCCTCTCCCTCAGCGGGCAGCTGGCAGCGGGAGAATATCGCCTGCCGGGTAATATCAGCTCCCAATATTTCACCGGCCTGCTTTTCGCGCTCCCCCTTCTGTCCGGGGACAGTGTCCTGCGCGTCACAGGCAAGCTCGAATCCGCCGCCTATATCGATCTGACCATCGACGCGCTCAAAACGGCCGGGATCTCCATTCAAAAAGCGGCAAACGCCTTTATCATCCCCGGCAATCAGCGCTATCAGCCGTTTGAGACACAGGCCGAGGGCGACTGGTCGCAGGCCGTATTTTTTCTGGCGGCGGGCGCGTTGGGCGGGGACATCCGCCTGACGGGGCTCAATCCTGAATCCGCACAGGGGGACCGCGTGTGCTGCGAGATCCTGCGCGCCTTTGGGGCGAGAATCGACTGGGAGGACGGTGTTCTCCACTGCCGGGGCGGAGACCTGCGCGGCTGTGAGATCGACGCATCCCAGATCCCGGATCTGGTTCCGGCGTTGGCTGCGTGCGCCTGCCAATGTACCGGTGAAACGCACATCACCGGCGCACACCGCCTGCGCCTGAAGGAGAGCGACCGGATCGAGAGCACGTGCGCGATGATCCGCGCGCTGGGCGGGGCAGCTGAGCCGGACGAGGACGGGCTCACCACGCGCCTTTCCACGCTGCACGGGGGAGAAGTTCACAGCTTTAACGACCACCGGATCCTGATGTCCGCCGCCGTTCTCGCGCTGCGGGCGGACGGCCCCGTGACCGTGGATCAGGCGGAATGTGTCAATAAATCGTACCCCCGCTTTTTTGAAGACTACCGAACACTGGGAGGGATCGCCGATGTCATCGACACTCGGGACAAACTATAAAATATCCATCTTTGGGGAGAGCCACGGCACGGCCATCGGCGCCGTGATCGACGCGCCACCCCCGGGGCTTGTAATCGATATGAATCAGGTACTCGTGCAGATGGCGCGCCGCGCCCCGGACGGCAAGGACGGCTCCACCAAGCGCGTGGAGGCGGACACCCCGCACATTCAGTCCGGCGTTCTGGAACGGGATGGCGTGCTCACTACCACCGGTGCGCCGCTGTGCGTGCTGATCCAGAACACCAACACCCGTTCCTCCGACTATCAGAACATCTCCCATATTGCCCGCCCCGCCCACGCGGATTACACGGGATATATTCACTACAGCGGATATAACGACATCCGCGGCGGCGGCCACTTCTCCGGGCGGCTGACGGCTCCGCTCGTGTTCGCGGGCGCGGTGGCGCGCCAGGCACTGGTCCAAATGGGCATCCGTATCTGCGCGCATATCGCCTCCATCGGAGATGTGTGCGACGCTGCGTTGGATCCGTGCAATATCCCGTCAGATGTCGCAGACCGGCTGAGTCATTCGGACTTTCCGGTGCTGGACGCCGTACAGGAAAAACTGATGAAAAACGAAATTGAGCGCGCCCGCATGGACGCGGACAGCGTCGGCGGAATTATTGAATGCGCCGTGACGGGCATCCCCGCCGGGATCGGCGCGCCGATCTTCGACGCGCTCGAGTGTAAGATCGCCCATGCGGTGTTTGGTATTCCCGCCGTGAAAGGCCTTGAATTCGGCGCAGGATTTGAACTGACAAAAATGCGCGGCAGCACCGCCAACGACCCGATGCGGATGCAGGGGGATCGCGTTATTACCACATCCAACAATAACGGCGGTATCTTGGGCGGCATCACCAACGGCATGCCGGTGCTCTTCCGTGCGGCCGTCAAGCCGACGGCCTCCATCGGACTGCCGCAGCAGAGCATCGACTACGCCAAAAACTGCGACGCGGACCTGATTATCAAGGGCCGGCATGATGCGTGCATCGTGCCGCGTGCCGTACCGGTGATTGAGGCGGCGGCGGCTGTGGCCATTCTGGATGAAATCATGGCGGAGGGTAAATATGCGTGACAATTACGACTATCAGCAGGATTTAAACGCCGTCCGTGCGGAGATCGACCGCATCGACAGCCAGCTGCTCCCCCTGCTGGAGCAGCGGATGGATACGGCCAAGGAGGTCGCCCGGATCAAGAGCCGGGCCGGGATCCCCGTGCTCAACGCCGCGCGGGAGGAGGATATCCTCAACCGCGTACGGGAACAATCCCCGGAGTATGGCGACGCGCTGCGCGTGGTGTACTCCGCCATGATGGATGTCTCCCGCGCGCTGCAGCACAAGATCCTTGCCGGCGGGCAAAGCCTGCGCGCGGAGATCGAGACTGCGCGCTCGGCCCGATTTGACCCCGCGGCCCCATGCTCGGTCATGTGCCCCGGCGTGGACGGTTCCTTTTCCGCGAGTGCGGCACGCCGGATGTTCCCGCATGGGGAGCTCCACTTTACCGAGCGATTTGGCGACGTGTTCAAGAGCGTGGCCGAGGGAAAGACCGACTTTGGCGTGATCCCGATCGAGAACTCCTGGGCCGGCAGCGTGCACGAGAGCTTTGACCTGATGATGAAGTACCGCCTGCGTATCGTATGCGCGGTGGAACTGCCCATCCACCACTGCCTGGTGGGCGTGAAGGGCGCCAAAATTTCCAATATTAAACAAGTGGTATCCCATCCTCAGGGGCTGGCACAGTGCGGGGACTATATCCGGGCGCACGGCTTTGAGTCCATCTCCTACTCCAACACCGCCACGGCGGCCATGGATGTGGCCAAGCACGGCGATCCGGCTGTGGCGGCCATCGCCTCCGAGGAGACGGCGGCGCTCTACGGGCTGGAGGTACTGGAACGCGATATCCAGTCCAGCAGTGCAAACGTGACGCGGATCATCGCCATCTCACGCGATCTGAAAATCGCAGATAACGCGGACCGGATCAGCCTGATCTTCACTGTGCCGAATGTGACAGGATCGCTCTATCGCCTGCTGGCGCGCTTCGCCCTGTGCGGGCTGAACCTGACCAAGCTTGAATCCCGCCCCACCAAGGATCGGAATTTTGACTACTACTTCTACCTGGACTTTACCGGTTCCGTCGCAAAGAAGAGCACACTCGATCTGCTCTGTGCGCTCCAGGAGGAACTGCCCGTGTTCAACTTTCTGGGCAACTACCCCGAGCTGCGGGGATAGGTACAGCAATATATAAAAAACGCATCCTTCGGACCGTGAGAAAACCGATGGATGCGTTTTTTATATGGGGCTGTGAATCTGCCGATGCGGCAAAAAAGATCCGCCCCTTTGGCAGACCAAACTGGCGCCGCCAAGGGGGGCGGATCCTCCCACAGGGCTGTCTGAGCACAGCCCTGCCCTTCTCCATTTCCTTACTTCAGGAATTTGAGACTGCGGATAATCGCCGGCTCCTTCGCCTTCCCGGAGCAGATCTGGAAGAAGCAGATGATCTTAATGACAAAGAAAGCGATCGACATAACACTCGCGGCGATCAGAGGGATAAACAGCAGCCAGAAAAACACAAAGGCCACAATCCACATCAGAACGCTGACCACCTCAAATTTAATGGCCTGCCGCACATGGAAAGAGACATACGGCGACGAGGAGGCCGCCAGCAGTGCGATCACAATGCCGAAAACGCCAAGCAGATAGGGCGTCATGGCGATCACCTTATTGTCCGAAATATCCTTGGCTTCAAATTCCGACGTGTGATCATACGGATCCGCATAGGTGGGCGCCGCCTGCGGCGGATAATAGGCCGTGTTGGACGGCGGGACCTGCTGTGCATTTCCCTGCGGGATCTGAGCGCCGCAGCTGGTGCAGAAAGTCGCGTCGTCTTTCACCGGCGCCTGACAATTTGGACATGTTTTCATCGTGTTCATCCATCCCCTCAAAATATTTTTTACAGTCCAGGTTTACCCTTCGGCACACCAAAGCAGTTGACTGATCCCCCCAGCCGTTTCTCACATCCAGACCCACTCCGGGAGGCTGCTGACCGGAAAGGCGCAGAATCTGTAACCTTTGACTGAATTATCAATTAAATTGTATCGTAAAATATGAGAATTGTCAATACAAGTTCTCGATAAAACCGCGGCCTCCGCTTCGGTTTCCATGTACCGGCACCAACACAGGATGCGCCGTCAGGCAGACGCGGGCATCCGTACCGCTCCGGCAGGGTCAGGCTCGTGATCCGCCCTCCCGGTACTGTTCCACCAGCCGGATGAAGGCATCCCATCGGCCGCTCTCCCGGATGGTCATGGGGCAGTTTTTGCCGTTGAAGTTAAAGTGCTGGAGTACGGCCCCGGTATCCAAGTCATACGCGTCGAGCAGATAGGCAGTCAGGCGCGCACCGTTGTCAAACGTCTTTTCAAAGTCGCCGTCGTCATTGACGCACAGCTCAATGGAGATTCCGTTTCGGTTCCCGCCGTTTTCACGCAGCTTATCGCCCGCGTTCCAGGAGACCTCGTTGTCCGGGATGTGCTGGACGATCTGGTGGTCATCTACCGTATAGTGCCAGGAGGTCTCCGCGTCCCCGCCCGCGGCCAGATAGTCCGCATGCGCCTGCGCGTCGGCTCCCCGATTGTGATTGGCCGTCTCGTGGATGACGATGTACTGGATCCGCCGCAGGATTCCCGGCCGGTTGTCGAGCTCCGGCGAGAGATACTGCACGCTCAGCGGAACGCCGAGCACCTCGTCTGTCTCCGGGCGGTTTTGGCTGTATGGCTCCGGGGCACTCCACGGCCGGAAAAACAGAAGCAGGAGTCCCGCCGCAAGGGCCGTGATCGCGCCCGCAAACAGAAGGATCGATCGCTTCCTCCATCGGAACACATGATAGAATTTGATTTTCCGCTTCACCATGCCTCCGCCCCTTTTCACATTCCTGAATCCTTACATCCATATGCATTGAAAAGTTCTTTATGCAAGTGAAAAAGGCCCCGCCCGGGAGGCCTTTTTCCTGAAGCAGGATCATTGCAATTATTTGTCAAATTTTTTCTTGGTGATCACCAGCACAGCTGTGCCAAGGAGCGCGGCAGCGCCAACTGCAACCGCTCTGTCTCCGGTATTCGGGTTGCTGTCCGGCGTTACCGGTGCCGCGGGAGTTACCGGCTGCTCCGTCTCACCGTCGGTGCCCGGCTCAGCTGCATCCGGCTTTTCAGCTACGGCATACAGGCTGAGATGATCCGTTTCAAAAGTCACTCCGTCACCGCTCACCTGAACCTCCATCTCCGTTACAGTACCATCAGAGGCCACGTGATAGACTGCCACCCGCTCCGCATCATATCCCTGCGGAAGGGGAAGTGTAATAGTAAGAGTTCCCTTGGGCTGAACGCTCACCCCATCGGCGCTCAGGCTTAAATCATAGAGGGTAAACACATCCGTATCGAGCGCTCCCTTTACCAGATCAAAGCTATCGCCCGCCGTGATGGATGCGGCCGTCATCACCGCTCCCTCCGGGATGGCGGATGCAGCCGCGTGGAACACGACACTCGTCTCCTCATCCCGGGCAACGACTGTCGGAGCTCCATATTCCGACGGAAATTGATCAATCTGGCTCAAAGAGAGATAGCGATAATAGTCCCCGTTGCGCGTCACTGTCAGTACACACTTGGCGTAATCGTTCTCATTGGACATATCAGGCTCCTCATCCACGGGGACATAGGACACCTTGGCATAGATCTCGTAGACCTCTGCATCCCCTTGGATCACCGTGCGCACGCCCATCAGTTCCACCGCGTACGGCGCATTGCCGAATCCGCCGAACGGAATCACAAAGCTATCACTTTCCGCGTCGTATACGCCGAGCAATCCGGCGTCAACCGACTTCATGTCGGGAACGGTGGTAAAATAACGGGCCGCCAGCTCCGCAACGACACCGTAGGGAACGACGTGCTGCACATTCTCCGCATCATAATACGCATCACAGAGGATCTCATCCATTGCCATCCACTGGGTAATCCCGTATGCATCCAGAGGAGACGGTGTACCGTCGAAGAAATGATCGAGTACATTCTCCGTGCCAGCAGCCATATCCAGAAACTGGAATGCCTGGACGTACTCGGTAATCACATTCTGCGCTGTCTCGTTATCCAGATCCGCTGCGGCGAACGTATTGTCATCGGCAGCCAGCGCGGACATCGGGAGCAGGCTCAGCGCAACTGCGCCGGCCAGCAATACGGCACCAAACCTTTTTTTTATTAATTTTCGCATTTTCATAGTGGGAACTCCTTTCTTTTCCGAATTTTCAATCCTATTTTATCCACTCGGGGCAGAGGCGATTCCAGCATACCGAGTAGTTATATGTATAGTATAGAATACTTTCTTTACTGTTTCAAGACGCTTTTACAAATTGCAATAAAACATCCGCCTCTTTTTTCTCTGTGCGATATTCTCAGATGGGAATACTAAATTTGCAAGATGTATCCAACTTTTCCTGCAAAATAAAATGTATATTACCGGCGGTATCTGTTGATTCAACTTCAGACGCGCCCATTATACAGTCCAAATTGTATGAATTCCGAGTAAAAACAGTGTAATCATTTCGCCTTTACACTGTGGAAAACTCAGTTAAAAAAGTTAAAACCAGTGCAAATACAGGAAGAAATCTCAATTTTTCCGATTTTTCCGTAAAGGGATCCACTTGCTTTTCACAAAATTTTCCACATTTTCCCCAGAACAGGCTGTTGAATATTCAAAATCAAATTATACATATTTTGGGCGGTGCTCGAGACAGGCCTGCATTTTTTCAGCACCGATCCTGTCACCGCACATCTTCCTGCGCCCGTACAAACAGCCGCACCAGCAGCCCGTATGCCTGCCTTTCATCGTATCCGCCCGGGACATTTTTAAAATTCTTCAGTCCGACCCAGCGCGCCGCATACCGCATTGCCGTTTCCGGGTCCATCTTCACATCGACAGCGGCAAGTTCACGGACCATGATCCGGAATTTTTTCAGCGGGAGATCCAGAAGCCCCAGCACCTCCTCCGCCGCCTTCGGCGCGGTCTTTTTTGCATACCGGACGAGCTCCGGCAGGAAGACCGCGCAAGCGCGCCCGTGCGGGATCCCGTAATCCTCCGTGAGCACATAGCCCATCGGGTGCGGGAACGCCGTTCCACAGGCGGCGAGCACCACCCCCGCATAGAGGGACCCGTAATAGAGCCGTTCGCGTTCCGACGCATCCGGCAGGGTCTGCTCCCGGTGCATGCGCGTCAGCGCGGGCCCGATCAGCTTCAGCGCCCGGCGTCCGAACATCCGCGCCGTATCGCTGATGCGGGGATTGAGCATCCCCTCCACGGTGTGGCAGAGGGCGTCGAGCGCGGTGGAAACCGTGGTCTCATACGGCATTGTCCAGGTGTAGCGCGGGTCGGCAAACGCGATGCGTGCAAAGCAGTACGGGCCGGATATGCTCTTTTTCCGGCCGTCGGAATCCTTTGTCAGAACAGCGACGGCGGATACCTCGCTGCCCGTCCCGGCCGTCGTCCCCACGAGTACAACGGGCAGCGGCGCGGTCTTCCCGCCCGGCACATAGTCAAAGATCTGCTCCCCCTTCAACTCCGGATTGGCGGCATAGAGGGCGGCGGCCTTGGCGGCATCCATGGGGGAGCCGCCGCCGATCCCGATCAGAAAATCCGCACTGAACGCCCCGGCGATTCTGCCCGCCTGTTCGCACACGGACACGTGCGGATTCGCTCCGACGCCGTCAAAGACCTTGTATGCCACGCCGGCGCGTTCAAGCGCAGCCGTCACATCGCCGAGTGCGCCGCTCGCCCTGGCGGAGCGTCCGCCCGTGATGATCAGGCATTTTTCCCCCAGCCCGCGCAAAAGCTGCACATGACCGGAGACGGCCTGTTCCCCGCTGATCACCTGAACCGGCATATAAAAATTAAAATCCATACTGCAGACTTCTCCTCTCCGGGCCGCCGAGGACATCCCCGGCAGCCGATTCTGTGTATAGTATATCATACCCTTGCGGGAATGTGTGAAATAATATAAAATAGACTGGACAGAATCAATGGGAGGCGTTCGGATGACTCATACCAGAAATCATCCCCGATGGGGGGCGATCGTGTCCGCTGTGATCGCGGCCGTATGTACGGCGCTGGTGGCGGGGCTGCTGATCTATGACGCCGTCTGCGTGAGGGCGCCCGCGGTCCAAAGCGGGACCGCTATGGGCACCGTCGTCACGGCCAAGGTCTGGGGCCCCTCCGGCGATCAGACTGCCCGGGCTGTACTCGACCGCCTCGCTGCGCTGGACAAAAATTGTCTCTCCGCCTATGAGGGGGATTCCGATATCGCGCGAATCAATCAGAACGCCGGAAGCTCTGTAAAGGTAAGTTCCTATACAGCAGAACTTCTCTCCCATCTGATTCAGGCGGCGTCACAGACGGACGGCGCCTTTGATCCCACAGTAGGCGCGCTGGTACAGCTTTGGGATATCGGCGGTCCGGATGAACGGATCCCATCAGCCTCGGAAATCGACGGCGCGCGCGGCTCAGTGGACTGGCGCCAGGTACAGGTCCACTCCGACAGCGTTCAGATCAGGAAAGGTCAATCCCTTGACACCGGAGCGGCCGGAAAGGGCGCGGCCTGTGACGAGATCAGGGAGCTCCTGCAAACGCAAAATGCCGAAAGCGCCGTGATCTCCGTGGGCGGCAGTATCCTTTTATATGGAAAAAATCCCGAGGGCGATCCCTGGTCCGTCGGCATCCGCGATCCGCGCGGGGAATCGAGCGACCGTCTGGGGACGCTGGAACTGGGAGCGGATCTCTGCATCTCCACCTCCGGCGACTATGAGCGCTATTTTGAACGCGACGGAATCCGCTACTGCCATATACTGGACCCGCGGACCGGTTGTCCCGCCCGGAGCGGCCTGATCAGCGTGACGGTCGTCAGCTCGAGCGGTGTGATCAGCGACGTGCTGTCCACGGCGTGCTTTGTGCTCGGCTATGAGCGATCCCTGCCGGTGCTGGAGTCCTTTGACAACGCACAGGCCGTCTTCGTCACGGACAGCCGGGAGGTCTACGTCACGCCGGGTCTGGCAGATCACTTTACACTGGCGGCGGCAGGATATACGATGGGGGCATCCTCATGAGAGCGCACAAGAGGGGCGGGCTCGCCCTGCGTCCGGTCACGCCGCTGGATATCGCCCTGATCGCCGTCCTGATCGCGGCCGGCGTGCTGATGCTGCTGCTCCCGCCGCTCCTGTCCAAAGGGGACGGGGCGCTCATCGCGCGGATCACCTGTGGGGGAGCCGTCTACGAGGAAATCGACCTGTCCGCCGTGACGGATCCGTATGAACTTGAACTGCCGACGGATCCGCAAACGACGGTGTCCGTATCGCCCGGGACCATCCGCTTTTCCCGCGCCGAATGCCCCGATCAGCTCTGTGTGAACACGGGAGCGCTCACACGCCCCGGCGATACGGCGGCCTGTCTGCCTGCCGGTGCGGTGATCACCCTGTACACGCGGGGACAGTCCGCAGATGATATCATGACCTACTGATTAAAGGGGGATGCCCTGTGAAAACCACCCCGTCCGCGGCGCGCAGGGTCGCGCTGACAGGCCTTTTGAGTGCGGAGGCGATCGCGCTCTCCGCGCTGGAAATGATGATCCCCCCGCTCCCCTTTCTGCCGCCGGGGGCCAAGCCCGGTTTTTCCAACATGGTGACCATGTTTGCCGCCGCAGAATACGGCCTGACCGGCGCGCTGCCTGTAGCGGTGATCAAATCGCTTTTCACACTGGTCACACGGGGGCCCTCCGCCTTTTTGATGAGCCTGTGCGGCGGGCTGCTGAGCGCGGCCGTGATGTGCCTGTGCTTTCGGTTCAACCGGGGCGCGCTCGGCCTGATGGGGATCAGTGTACTCTCTGCCGCAGCGCACAATCTGGGGCAGCTGGGCGCGGCCTGTCTCCTGACAGGGACCGCTGCGCTGTATACCTATCTGCCCGCACTGCTGCTCTTCGCCGTGGCGACAGGACTGGTGACGGGGCTGATCCTTTCCGCCGTTTTCCCTGCGCTCGAACGGCAGAAGCGCTTCCTGAAGCTGCCGTAAACCGTCCAAATTATTGAAAGACATTTCAGCGAAGATATGGTATAATAACCTCACGGAACAGAGCCAAATCGGAGATTTGGACTGTTCCGGAGAACATTGTTACGCTGGATCAGCTCCGGGCATACGCCCGGATCCGCCTTGCGGCGGGGCGCTTAAAGCGCCTGATCCGCGTAATAATAACCTCTCTTGACACCGTACAAAATCGGAAATTTGGGCGGTTCCAGGGATCATTGTTACCCAATTCGGGGCTTTCGCCCCGCGCGGCTGCAATCGCTCCTGTCCGTCCTTCGGACTTTTAAATAAGTATCTGCCATCTTCCAGAAAGGTTGGGCTTTATCTTGAAACAGATCAAAAACGGCATGATCCTGCGGCCTGTCCGCCGGACGCGCGGCGGCGTTCATGTCGCCTACAACAAGCATACGGCTGATCTTCCGGCCGTGCGCATCCCCACCCCGGAGCGCGTCACGATTGCCATGCGCCAGCACATCGGCGCACCGTGCGTCCCGCTCGTCAAGCGTGGGGACCGCGTCACCGTCGGGCAAAAAATCGGAGACAGCGACAGCTTCGTGTGCTCGCCCGTCCATGCCAGCATTTCCGGCACGGTCGTCTCCATCGACGATCTGGAATTTCCCGGCGGCATCCGGACGCAGGGCGTGACCATTGAATCGGACGGGGAGATGACGCTGTGCGCGGATATTCGTCCGCCCAGGATCAACACGTACGAGGATGCCCTGAAGGCCGCGCGTGAGTCGGGGCTGGTGGGGCTCGGCGGTGCGGGCTTCCCGACGCACATCAAGCTGGACATCCGCGACAAGGATGTGGACACGCTGATCATCAACGCGGCGGAGTGCGAGCCGTACATAACCGTGGATTACCGCGAGTGCATCGACAACAGCCGGGATATCCTCAACGGCGTGCACGAGCTCAAGGAGATCTTCGGGTTCCGGCGGATCATCATCGCCGCAGAGGATAACAAGCCCCTCGCCTTTCAAACCCTCAGCGATATTGCGGATACGGACGGCAGCGTCCACCTCATGCGGCTGAAGTCCCGCTATCCACAGGGGGCGGAAAAGGTACTGATCGACACGGTGACCGGGCGGAAGGTGCCGCCCGGCCGTCTGCCGGCGGATGTGGGCTGCGTGGTGATGAACGTCACGAGCGTGGGGCTCTTTTCCCGGTATCTGCACACGGGCAAGCCGCTTGTCTCCCGTTCCCTCACCGTAGACGGGGACGCGATCGCGGAGCCCAAAAATGTCCGCGCTCCGATCGGCACACGCATCCGGGACATCATCGACTTCTGCGGCGGATATAAGAGCGCGCCCTATAAACTCCTCATGGGCGGCCCCATGATGGGCAGCGCGCTTTACACGGACGATCTGCCCATTATTAAAAATAACAACGCCATCCTCGCCTTTGCGAACGATCCGTCCAAGATCAAAAAGACCCGGGCGTGCATCCGCTGCGGGCGGTGCGTACAGGTGTGCCCGATGCGCCTGATGCCCACGAAAATAGAGGCTTATGTCCAGGCGGGAGACGCCGAAGCCCTACGCGCGTGCGGGGCGGATATCTGTATGGAGTGCGGCAGCTGCGCCTACGCCTGCCCCTCCGGCCGGCCGCTGGTACAGTCCATGCGTCTGGCCAAAAATATCATCCGAGAGGCGGGTGCCCGCAATGAGTGATTCCACCGTTAAAAATCAGACGCCTGCCGCACCTGCAAAGGAGAGGCGCCGTCTGCTGACCGTCACCGCATCACCCCACCTGCGCTCGCCGGAGACGACGACGGGCATCATGCTCGATGTCATTATCGCGCTGAGCCCGTCCCTGATCGCGGCGATCTGCATTTTCGGCTGGCGCTCCCTGCTGGTGACGTGCGTGACGGTCGCCACCTGCGTGGTATCGGAGTACCTCTCCCGTAAAATCATGCGGCGGGACAACACGCTCTCCGACCTGAGCGCCGTTGTGACAGGCATCCTGCTGACGTTCAACCTGCCGGTCACCATCCCGCTGTGGATGGCGGCGATCGGCGGCGTGGTGGCCATCGTCGTCGTCAAGCAGTGCTTCGGCGGGATCGGGTGCAACTTTGTCAATCCGGCGCTCGTCGGCAGGATCGTGCTGATGATGTCCTTCCCCACGGCGATGAGCAGCTGGGCGGTCCCGCTGGCATGGCGCTCCGGGAGCGCGGTGACGGCAGCCACCCCCATGGCCCAGCTCTCCTCCGTGATCGACGCGGGCGTGAGCGCACAGTCCCTCAATGCGGCCGGGCTGCCCTCCCTGACGGAGATGCTCCTGGGTGTGCGGGGCGGCTCGCTGGGCGAGGTGTGCGCCCTGACGCTCATCCTCGGCGGCCTCTATCTGATCATCCGCCGTGTGATCTCCCCGGCGATCCCGCTGTGCTATATCGGCACTGTCGCCGCGATCATGCTGATCGCGGGCCGTGGAAACCTGCTCTTTACCGCATATGAGCTCCTCGGCGGCGGGCTGCTGCTCGGGGCGATCTTCATGGCCACCGACTATACCACCTCCCCCCTGACGTTCAAGGGAAAAATCATCTATGCGGTGGGCTGCGGCCTTGTCACCGCGCTGATCCGCCTGTTCGGCAATATGCCGGAGGGTGTCTCATTCTCCATCATTCTGATGAATATCCTCGTTCCGCACATTGAAAAGCTCACGGCGCCCCGCCCGTTCGGCAGCCGGAGGAAAAAGCGGATCCGGCAAAAAAAGAGTGAGGAGGCGGCGGAACATGCGTAAAAATACGGCCTCCCAAAAATCGGGCGGCGCTGCGCGGGAGATCCTGATCCCCTGCGTCACGCTGACCGTCACCTGCATTCTGATAGCCCTGCTGCTGGCTGTCACCAATGCGGTCACCGCCCCGAAAATCGCCGAGCTGCAGGTGCAGACGCAGGCCGAATCCCGTCAGGCCGTGCTGCCGGATGCGGGGACCTTCTCCGAGGAGAAGACCGTCGCCCTCGACGGGACGGAATACGCCTACTGCGAGGGACTGGATGCGCAGGGGAACTGCGTGGGCTATGTCTTCACCACCAGCGCCAAGGGCTACGGCGGAGACGTCGTGGTCATGTCCGGCGTGGATCTGGACGGCACGGTTACCGGCATTCAAACGCTTGAACTCAACGAGACGGCCGGATTGGGCATGAAGGCCGGGGAAGAGAGCTTTCTCGGCCAGTTCACCGGAAAATCAGCCGGCATCGGCGTGGCGAAGAACAGCCCGGGAGCCAACGATATTCAGGCCCTCACCGGCGCCACCATCACCTCCCGCGCCGTCACGGACAGCGTCAACACCGCGCTGGAGCTCTATCAGCTTGTAAAGGAGGGCGGGAACAATGAGCGGTAAGAAAAGCAGGCGCATCGGCCGGGAGTTTACCAAGGGGCTGCTGCGCGAAAACCCCGTCTTCCGTCTGGTGCTGGGCACGTGCCCCACACTGGCCGTCACCACCTCCGTGGAGAGCGCGCTGGGGATGGGGCTGTCCGCCACGCTGGTGCTCGTATGCTCCAATATGGTGATCTCCGCCCTGAGAAAGGTGATTCCGAATAAGATCCGTATCCCGGCATACATCACGGTGATCGCAGCCTTTGTCACCATCGTGCAGATGCTCGTCAAGGCCTTCCTGCCGCAAATCGACGAACAGCTGGGCATCTACCTGCCGCTGATCGTGGTCAACTGCATCATCCTCGGGCGTGCGGAGGCCTTTGCCGGCAAGAACCCCGTGCTCGCCTCCGCAGCGGACGGGCTGGGAATGGGCGTCGGCTTTACGGCCGCGCTGCTGTGCATGGGCATCATTCGCGAGCTGGTCGGATCCGGCACCCTTTTGGGCTATCCCGTACTGCCCGGCTCCATGGAACCCATGATTATCTTCATTTTGCCCCCGGGCGGCTTCTTCGTCTTTGGGATGCTGATCGCCATAGTGAACCGGCTCGTCGAGCGCAGGGGTGGAAAACCCGCCGAGCACACCGGCTGCGCCGGCTGTCCAATGGCCGGCCAGTGCGGCATTCAGGAGCGGAAGGCACTTGAGGCCGAGCAGAAAAAGCCCGTCTCCAAGGTAAAGCCGCCGGCCGGCGCCGTGGAGGAGAACACCGGTGAACAGCAGGAAGGGGGCGCGCGCAAATGAATGTCTATCTCGCCATCCTGATGACCGGGATCCTGACGGAGAACTTTGTCCTCGCCAAATTTTTAGGGATCTGCCCCTTCCTCGGCGTTTCAAAAAAGCTGAACACCGCCGCCGGGATGAGCGCCGCCGTCATCTTTGTGATGGTGCTTTCCACCGCGGTGACTTATCCGCTCAATGTCCTGCTGATGAAATACGATCTGGAGTACCTCCAGACGATCGTCTTTATCCTCGTGATCGCGGCGCTGGTACAGCTGGTGGAGATCGTCCTCAAGCGGTTCATGAAGCCGCTGTACAATGCCCTGGGCATCTACCTTCCGCTGATCACCACCAACTGCGCCGTACTCGGCGTGGTGCTGCTGAGCGTACAGAACGAATACAACTTCGGGCAGTCGGTCGTCAACGCGCTGGGGGCGGGACTGGGCTTTATGCTGGCGATGGTCCTGTTCGCCGGCGTGCGCGAACGGCTGGAGACGTGCGATATCCCCAGATTTCTGCGGGGACTGCCGATCACGCTGATCTCCGCCTCCCTCGTCAGCCTCTCCTTCCTGGGATTTGCGGGCGTGGTGGACGGGATCTTCGCCTGACCGGTCGGGAAAGGAGCTGTCAGTCATGAACATATGGATTCCAATCCTGATCCTGGCCGCGATCGGCCTGATCGCCGGGCTGGGGCTTGCCATCGCCTCCAAGGTGATGGCCGTGCCGGTCGATGAACGCGAGCAGCAACTGCGAGCCGCGCTCCCCGGCGCCAACTGCGGCGCCTGCGGCTTTTCCGGCTGCGACGGATATGCGAAGGCCCTCGCCGACTCAACTGCGGAGAGCACGGCGCTGTGCGCCCCCGGCGGGGCGGAAACGGCGCAGAAAATCGCGGACATCTTAGGCGTAAAGGCGGATGCCGTTACCCCTAAAAAAGCCCTCGTCCGCTGCCGCGGATGCCGGGAGTACACCCAGCCCCGGATGCGCTATACCGGCCTGCAGTCCTGCCGCGCGGCCAACCAGCTGTACGGCGGCCCCGGCGCGTGCGCCTACGGCTGCATCGGGTTTGGCGACTGTGTGCAGGCATGCGATTACGGCGCGCTCTCGCTGCGCGAGGGGGTGGCCGCCGTGGATCCGGAACGCTGTACCGCCTGCGGCAAGTGCGTAAAGGTCTGCCCCAAGGGACTGATTGAGCTGTTCCCCGCCGGGCGGACTGCGGCGGCCGTCCTGTGCAGCAGCAGGGATAAGGGCGCACGCACGCGTGCAGCGTGCCGTGCCGGCTGTATCGGCTGCAGAAAGTGCGAAAAGCTCTGTGAGGCCGTGGCCGTTGAGGTGCGTTCCAACCTGGCGCACATCGATCCCGAAAAGTGCACCGGCTGCGGCCGGTGCGCGCAGGGCTGCCCGCAGCAGTGTATCGCACTTCTCCCCCTGGCCGAGTCCCCCTCTCATCCATCATGATGTAATCAAAGGAGTTCTCTATGAAAAAGCCTCAGCAAGTCTCCCCCCATACGGCCGCCGCATCCCCCCTCTTGCGCCTGCTTTCCGCGCTGAAGCCGGGCGGCGGTAAGGGTCGCTTTACCGGGAGCGACTACACGATCCCCGAATTGGATCTGAGCGTGATGCCGGCGAACCTGCCGGAGCAGTACCGCTATCTGTATGAGCTGACCACGGTGGACGACTCCCGCGATTACGTCGCCCATCCCGATTCCGTCCTGCTGCGCAGCGGGGAGATCCTGACCGTCTATCCCGCCGGGCACGGCAAGGGCGCCATCCAGAACAGGATCAGCGCCGACGGCGGGCGCACCTATTCCAAAACGCTCCCCCACACCCCGGAATCCTGGAAAAATTCCCTGGAGACGCCGACGATCTACCGCCTGGAGTTTACGGACGGCACAGAAAAGCTGCTGCTCTCCTCCGCCAATTCCAAATGGCCGGGGATGCGCACCCCCGGCGGATTCAACTGCTCGATCTCCTGCGACGAGGGGCAGACGTGGACCGAATTTGAGACCTTTTATGATAAAAAGAGCAGGCACCCTGTGGTCCCGATTGTGGCGATGGCCTCCCTGACACGGCTGAAGGAGAATGGAAAATTTGTGGACAAATGGATGGGTTTGTTCCACGATGCCAAGCTGCGCAACTATAAGACGATCCTCGCCTTCGACCGGAATGGGAAGATGCACTGGAGCGTACCGGAGCGCTATTTTGCCCCATATCGCGCCATTGAACGCCGTTCCAAAATGTGCGAGGTGGAAGTCATCCGCTCGGACGGCGGGCAGGGCGACGAGCTCGCCCTCCTGACGCGCAGCAACAGCAAAAAGATCAACTCCCTGATCTCCTTTTCCGCCGACGAGGGGAAAACGTGGACTCCGCCGCGCGAACTGCCCGCCGCGCTCAACGGGGAGCGGCTGAAGGCCGAATATCTGCCGGACGGGCGCCTGTTCATCGACTTCCGCTCCATTGAGCGCGGGCCGAAGGCCGCCGCCGCCACGCAGTCCAAGGTCGACCGGCGGCACGGCTGGATCAGCGAGGGATGGGTCGCCTGGGTCGGCACGTATGACGACCTGAAAAGCGGCGCCGAGGGCCAGTACCGCATCAAGCTCGCCCATACCTATATCAACGGCCAGCGCGAGCCGGCCTACACCGCCCATGCCGACACGGGGTACTGCGGCAACGTCGTGCTGCCGGACGGGACGATCGTCGCGAGCACGTACGGCTGTTTTGACCCGGACCGGCTCACGGAGGACGGTTCCCTCTACCGGACCTACATCGCCTCCAAGCGGATCCGGCTTGCGGATGCAGAGGCCGTGATGCGCGACGTACTCGAAATTCCGCTGAAATGATACAAACGGACGATCAGGGGGATGGACGCCCCTCCCCTTTTTCATACAGCTTCCCACAAAGGAGGAATATCATGAAAACATTTAAATCCGCACTGGCCGTGCTCTCCTGCGCGGCGCTCACCGCCGCGCTGTTCTCCTCATGCAGCGTGGATCCCGCCAAGACCTACACGGGCAGTGACTACACGATCCCCGAGGTGGACCTGAGTGTGATGCCGGAGAACCTGCCGGAGCAGTACCGCTATCTGTATGAGCTGACGGTGGTGGACGACTCGAAAGATTATGTCGCACACCCGGACTCCGTTCTGCTGCGCAACAGCGATATCCTCACCTTCTACCCGGAGGGGCACGGCAAGGGCGCGATCCTGAACCGCTACAGCACGGATGGCGGCCGCACCTACACCGGCACCATCCAGGGCACTCCGGAGTCCTGGCAGAGCTCGCTGGAGACCCCGACCGTCTACCGGCTCCAGTTCACGGACGGATCGGAAAAGCTGATCCTCATCTCCGCCAATCCGCAGTGGAAGGGCGAGGCGGATACCCCCGGCGGCTTTAACTGCTCCATCTCCTCGGACGAGGGGCAGACCTGGACCGAATTCCAGCGCTTTTATGACAACCAGAGTGAAAATCCCGTTGTCCCCATCGTCGCGATGTCTTCCCTGACCCGCCTGAAGGAGGACGGCAGGTTTGTGGATAAGTGGATGGGCCTGTTCCACGACGCGGACTTTTACAACTATAAAACGATCCTCACCTTTGACGAGAACGGGAATATGCAGTGGAGCGTGCCGGAAAAATATTTCTCCGACTACCGTGACATTGAGAAGAAATCCCAGATGTGCGAGGTGGAGGTGGTCCGCTCCGACGGCGGCCAGGGCGATGAACTGGCGCTGCTCACGCGCAGCAACAGCCGCACGATGAACTCTCTCGTCTCCTTCTCCACGGACGAGGGGGCCACCTGGAGCGAGCCGAAGGAGCTGCCCGCAGCCCTCAACGGCGATCGGCTGAAGGCCGAATACCTCGACGACGGACGCCTGTTTATCACCTTCCGCTCCATTGAGCGCGGACCGAAGGCCGCAGCCGCCGCCCAGAGCAACGAGGAGAAAAAGCGCGGCTGGATGAGCGAGGGCTGGGTCGCCTGGGTCGGCACATATGACGACCTGAAAAACGGCACTGAGGGCCAGTACCGCATCAAGCTCGCCCACACCTATCTGGCCGGCCAGACGGAGCCCGGATACGCCGCCAATCAGGACACCGGCTACTGCGGCAACGTCGTGATGCCGGACGGGACGATCGTCACCTCCAGCTACGGATGCTTTGATCCGAATAAGAAGACGGCGGACGGCAGCGCGTACCGGACCTCCATCGTCTCCAAGCGGATTAAAATCTCCGACCTTGAGGCCGTGATGCGCGGCGTGCTCGGAATGGAGTTCTGAGGCTGTCCCCCTTTCCGGTCAGCGAAAGGGGGATTTTTATTGACTTTTTCCAAATCTATTGATATGATTTGGGAGAAGAAAAAGAAATGAGGGGAAAGTATGATTTTACTCTATCAAGTCCTTGCCGGCGCACTCGTCTTTCTTGCCGATTTTTTCCTGTTCCGGAAGGACAAGGTGTTTCCGGACATCCTTTTAAAGCTCGGAAACGGCGTGATCCTGACCAACCTGATCTCTATCACGCTGATGAAGTACGCACTGGGGATCGAGAATCTATTCCTGGTCTCCGCGCACGGTCCGCTCTATCCCGTAAAATATATCGCGCTGACGGTCGCGATCGGGCTGGTACTCCTGATTCTCAAGGGGTTCCTGCTGCATGTGTTTCAACTGGAAAAAGAGGAAACGCGGCTGAGCAAAAAGCAGATCGCCGTCCGTGTGGTTCTGGTGGCCGTCTTCTTCCTGGGCATCGCCGCCTTTACGGGGACCATCTGGGGGCATCAGACCTTTGGCGACATGACGCCCGATCAGTTCCTGGTCAATCTGAAGTCCCCGATCAGCGGAACCAGTTCGGATATCTACATCACCATCTTCCAGCAGCCGGTGCCGGAATCCCTGCTGGCTACGTGGATCTTTGCCATCCTTGTCTTTGCGCCGTATAAGCTGCTCTATCAGAACCGGCATGCGGCCAGGGTTATCATCGGCCGCCGCGCCCAGGGGATCCTCAGCCTGATCCTCGCCCTGATCATGCTCTTTACGGGCGTGGGGTACGGGGTCCACGTCTTCCAGCTGACAAAGGTCTTTACAGCCTATTTCTCCGACTCCCCCTTTGTGGCGGAAAACTACGTGAGCGCAAACGACGTCCATCTGGAATTCCCGGAGCGGCCAAGGAACCTGATCCACATCTATCTGGAATCCTATGAGAACTCCTACGTGACCAAAGAGCTGGGCGGGTACATGAGCACAAACCTGATCCCGGAGCTGACAAAGCTCTCCGAGACGGGTACCGTGTTCTCCAATACGGACTATCCGTTCGGCGGCCCACTGCAGACCTTTGGCGCCGGCTGGTCCGTGGCCGGCGTGGTCAACATGGAGCTGGGCGTTCCGCTGATGATCCCCATGGACGGCAATTCGTACGGGACAAACGGCACATTCCTACCGGGCGCGGTCGGCTTGGGCGACATTCTGGCCGCACGCGGGTACGAACAGTCCTGCATGTACGGCGCGGACTCCGATTTCGGCGGGCTGACCACTTATTATCAAAACCACGGCGACCAGTATATCTTCGACTATAAGGAGGCCGTTCGGCTCGGAAAAATCCCTGAGGGCTACGATGTCGGCTGGGGATATGAGGACGACAAGCTGTACGAATTTGCCAAAGAGGAGATGACCCGCCTGTACGAGACGGGCAAGCCGTTCCACTTCAGCATGGAGAATGCCGATACGCACACCCCGGACGGCCACATGACGCCGGACACGGAGATTATCTTTGATCAGCAGTACGCAAACGTCGTCTATCACTCCGAAAAGCAGGTTGTCGAGCTGGTCCGCTGGATTCAGCAGCAGCCCTTCTATGAGAACACCACGATTGTCCTCACCGGCGATCACAACAGCATGGATTACAAGTTTTTCAAGGACTTTGATCCAAACTATCTCCGCACGCCGTTCAACCTGATCCTCAACGCGCCCGTGAGCACGGAGAATGTCCGCAGCCGGCAGTTTGCCCAGTTTGATCTCTTCCCGACCATTCTGGCGAGCATGGGCGTGCGGATTGAAGGGGATCGGCTCGGTCTGGGGACGAACCTCTTCTCCAACACACCTACGCTCATGGAGCAGTACGGCGTGGATGA
>CASFCH010000073.1 GCA_949293315.1 uncultured Oscillospiraceae bacterium
ACTTCTGAATCGGGGCATGCGCGTATTCAACGTAGGGGACAGTCTGGCGCCCGGTAAGATTTACGACGCCATTCACACCGGATACAAGGCGGGCCTTAAGGTCTGACTCATACAGGCGACTTACGAAGCAGAGAGCCATGGCTCTCTGCTTCGTTTTTTAGACGAGATCATCCTGCCACTGGCAAAGCTCCTCGAGTTTCTTTCGATCCTGAATACGAAAACCGACGCCCTCTGTCGTAATGACGCCCTCATCCCGCAGGAGGCGGCAGGCTCGGGACACACTGGCCCGGGAGCAGTTAATTGCACACGCCAGCTGCTGCTGACTCATATGCACCTGATCCTCTCCATCCCAGTTTATCAACAGAAAATTAGCCAGCCGTATAAAAGTGCTGTTGATACTCTGACTGGCGGCATCATAACAGAGCTGGCGCATCACCTTGCAGTAGTATCGTACCAGCGTCAGGGCAAATTCAGAATCCTCCCTTGCCATTGTCTCTAGGAGCGTGTTCTGAAACGGCAGGAGCCAGCAGTCCGTGACACAGGCTATCGTCATCAGAGACGTCTGGCCCGGAAGCAGGCAGTCCAGCCCCGCAATACTGTCAGGTCCCAGTAGTGCTACCATGCGCTCATTACCCTGCCGGTTTCCCGCATATACGCGCAGCGTTCCTTGACACAGATAGTACATCCAGCCCCTGCTTTTCCCGCTTGTGCACACCCGCATTCCCCGGTCCATTTTCATGGGCGGCGGGCAGCGGTCGAAAAAGGTTTTTCGGTAGGGCTGAAAATCGCCCGCAAAAAAGTATCGAATACGATAGATTTCACTTTTTTCCTCCAACAGGTATCACCCGCCCTTTCGTGATAAAATCGCGGCTCCTGTCCTCCAGGAAGATTTCCCCGGTGATGAGCGGTCTTCAGCAGTAAAAACTGTTTTTTGTTAATTATATCACAATTTTCTGCTTTCGGGGAACGGCTGCGTATCTTTCCGTAAATTCATTGTCCTCTTCCTTTCCGGAGACTGCGAAGATTTGATTTTTACAGACGGAAAACTGAATTTTTCCGGAACTGCCTCTTGCCTTCTCTGTTATATTATACTAAAATATTATTCGAAAAGAGAATAAATTGTCAAGTAATTTTAGTTGGGAGGGATCACGTTGAAAAACCGTCATCCGGAATACCTCACCACGCCAAAGGAGCGCGGGAGCTACTGGACCTATTTTATCGGCCAAAACCTGATTTACTATCTGGTCACAGGATATCTGGTCACCTATACGATGATGATCGGTGTGGATGCAACCAAAACGGCCGCGATCATGTTCGCGGTCAAATTCTGGGACGCCATCAACGACGCGCTGTTCGGCCTGATCTTTGACAAGGTCCGCTTCAAGAGCGGCAAATGCCTGCCCTGGATCCGGATCTCTACCGCAGTCCTGCCGCTGACCACGATCCTGCTGTTTTTCATCCCCCGCTCCGCCGGAGAGGTCACCAAGCTGATCTGGTTCGCCATCGCCTATGTGCTGTGGGATTCGGCATATACGATCTGCGATATCCCCGTATACAGTCTGGTCACCACCATGACGGATAATCTCTCCGAGCGCAACACCCTGATGTCCTTCGGCCGCGTGTTTTCCGGCATCGGCACGGGCGCTACAACGGTGCTGTGCACCGTGCTCGCGAGCGAGGATGTGGGCGTGAGCTTCAGCGTTATCGCCGTAATCGTCGGCGTACTCAGCATCGCCACCATGGCGCCCCTGAGCTTTCAGGGAAAGGAGCGCGGCAACACGGGGATCGACAACGACTCCTTCACCCTGCGCGAGATGCTCCGCTATCTGGGGAAGAACAAGTATCTGCTGCTGTTTTACGCGGCCTATATCATCGCCAACGCACTGGCGACCTCCGGTGCGATGGGCATGCTGGTATCCTATTACCTGTTCGGCAACTCCATGTTCAACCTCCTGCTCGGCGCGCTGGGCGCCGTCCCCTCCCTTGTGATCGCGCTGTTCATCCCCAGGATCCTGGAAAAAGTGGATAAGTTCCGCTTTTATATGGCGTGCACCATCGTTCAGATCGTGCTCGGCTTCCTGATCTTCTTCATCGGATATCAGCACATGATCCTGTTCCTGATCCTGACGGTCATCCGCTCCGTCCCGCTGAGCGCAACGGGCACCATGGCCTTCATGTTTACTCCCGACTGCGCCGAGTACGGCAAGTTCAAGACCGGGACCGACGCCAAGGGAATCACCTTTGCCATCCAGACCTTCTCCGCCAAGGTGGGCTCTGCCGTCAGCTCCTCGCTCGGCATGCTCATCGTGGGGCTGTTTGGCTGGATCAGCGTCAACGCCAACAGCTTTCAGGATCTGGAGGCACTCAATGTCGTCCAGCCGGATTCCGCCCTGACCGGCCTGTGGATCACCTACGCCCTTGTCCCCGTGATCGGCTCGCTGCTCTCCCTGATCCCGCTCTTCTTCTACAAGCTGCGGGATAAGGACGTGCGCATCATGGCCAAATACAACTTCGGCGAGATCACGCGGGAGGAGGCGGAGGCCCAGCTCTCCCGGAAATATTAAGAGTACGCCGGCCCTTCCGCCGTACGGACCAGAACAAAGCCCTCCGGACCAAAGGTCCGGAGGGCTTTTGGGATGTAAAAGGCTTATCGGCGGTATTTGGCCACGATCGCCTTCATCGCATCCATTTTCTTTTCCATATCGGCCACCAGCGCAAACTGCGTGCGGCAGCGGTCCAGATTGTGCTCGGGGTAATTGATGTGGAAATAGGTATCCCCATCCAGATAGTCCGTCAGGAAGCGCATCCCGCACTCAAAGGTGAGCAGCTTGGCGGAGAAGGGGAGATACTCAATCTCCGTATCCGTCAGGCTCTCTCCCGTGGACTCCAGATAGCCGCGCACATAGCTCTCAAACAGCTCCAGATCCAGCCACACCTTGGAGAGATCCTTTTCATCCTCGGCGGCGTGATTGGCGCCAAAGCGGATGCTGTCCCCGAAGTCGTACAGGGAGAGGCCGGGCATGACGGTGTCCAGATCAATCACGCAGATCCCCACGTTCGTCTTCCGATCGAACATGACGTTGTTGAGCTTCGTGTCGTTGTGCGTCACGCGCAGGGGGAGCTTGCCGGCGGCAAGCAGATCCACAAGCACGTGGGCGTCCGCCTCATGCGCACGGGCAAACTCAATCTCCGCCGCCACATTGTCCCTGCGTCCCGAGCGGTTCTCCTCCACGGCCTTCTGCAGGTTTTCAAAGCGTTTTGCCGTGTTATGGAAGTCGGGCAGGATCTCGTGCAGCTTTTCGCTGGGATAGTCGGCCAGACGGCGCTGGAAGTCTCCGAACGCACGCGCCGCGTTGTAGAACACCGTCGGGTTTTCGATCTGCTGGCAGGTATAGGCGTCCGTGATAAACTTGTAGATCCGGTAGCACTCGCCCGCCCTGTTGCGGTAGTAGGGCTTCCCCTCCACGGTCCGGATGACGTTGAGCGTCTCGCGGTCCGGGTCGCCGCCGTGCCGGAGAATATAGGCGCGGATGTGCTCGGTCACGCCCAGGATGTTCTCCATCAGGGCGTCGGGATCGCGGAACGTGTCCGTATTGATCCGCTGCAGCAGGTACGGCGTGCGTACACCGCCGTCCTCAAAGACGATTTTATACGTGTAGTTGATGTGGCCGTCGCGGATCTGCGCATAATCGGCAAACGTCCCCTTCAGGCCAAAGTTCTCCTGGATTTCAGCAGCATTAAAAGGAGTATTCAAGTGCATTCACAAACCTTTCAACTATAAATGTTATCAATCGGCATCAGCCGTTCACAGCAAAACAATATCGGCAAAGCAGTCCGGATTGTGGAATCCCGGCGGCAGCGTCGTCATCGGGGAAAACGCGCCATAGTGCGGATGCTCCGTACAGTCCCCGCACTTAAAAAAATTGCCGCGCATCGTGCGCTCCCGCGTGTGATAATCCTCCCCGTACAGGGCGCGGAGGAACGCCTCATCCAGCGTGATCTCTATGCCCCAGCCCCCCTTTTCCCGAAAGGCGGACACCTGCGGATCAAGCGCCGTCATCTCCCGCACCCATCGGCGATTTTCACGCTCCGGGCCGAACTGGCAGAGGAAAACGCCGTTCGGATTCACCTCCACGTTGATATAACAGTTGGAAATCTCCGGACAGGCGTTTAAAAAAAGTTCCAGGCAGCTGTCCTGACAGACGGGATCATCGCGCCGCGTATACACGGCGCGTAGCGGCGTCTCCTCGGAAAAGGCGCAGTAGTAAATCCCGCCGCCGCGCACGGCGCACAGCTTCCCCCAGGAACGGGGGCGGTACGGCTGCTGCCCCTCCCAGTGGAATGAGGCGATCGGAGCGGCCGGAGCCGTCTCAAAGCAGGGGCCGTCCTCATACAGCGGCGCGGCATATGTAAGGCGTGATTGCATTCTTTTTCCCACCCGTGTCAAAATTGGACCTCACCTATTATATCGGCTTTGCTTTTTGAAGTAAAGGGCTTTTGCAAAAAATTCTGATAAATTTGCCCGTATGACGGCGCCCCCGTTCAGGGGAAACGCCCCCTCCCGGAGCCGCGCTGTGTCAAAACCGCTTGCCCCCCGTATGATGGATTGAGAACCTCAGTTCATCTTACGGGAGGAACCGATATGACGAAATCTGCAATCACCCAGATCTCTTTAGATACACTGGCCCCCGGACAGCATGCCGTCATCTGCGCCGTGCGGGCGCGGGAGGATATTCGGCGCCGTCTGCAGGAGCTCGGCTTTTTGCCGGGAGCGCCCGTTGACTGCCTGATGCGCGCCCCCTCCGGGGATCCGGCCGCCTATCGAATCTGTTCCGCGGTCATCGCACTGCGGCGCGAGGACGCACAGGGGATCCGGATCGCCTTTCAGAGCCCGGGGCGCACAGAATCGGAGGTGCTGTCTCATGCCACCTGAAGCGTCTTCACGCCCGATCTCCATTGCGCTGGCGGGGAATCCCAATGTGGGGAAGAGCACGGTTTTCAACGCGCTGACGGGTCTGCACCAGCATACGGGAAACTGGCCGGGCAAGACGGTCGCGCTTGCCACCGGTTCCTTCCGCAGGCATGCATCTGCGTTTACGATCACCGACCTCCCCGGTACATATTCGCTCATGTCCCGCTCTCAGGAAGAGGCGGTCGCGCGGGATTTTATTCTCTTCGGCGGGGCAGACTGCACGGTGATCGTGTGTGACGCCTCCTGCATGGAGCGCGGGCTGAACCTGCTCCTCCAGACCGCACAGCTGACGGAGAACGTGATCCTCTGCGTCAATCTGATCGACGAGGCGAAAAAAAAGCGGATCCGCATCGACTTTACGCAGCTCGAAAAGGAGCTGGGAATCCCGGTGATCCCGGTCTGCGCCCGTGAAAAAAAGGGCCTTTCCCGGCTGGTTGACGCCGTGACCGGCATGGCGGAATACCGCCGCACCCACCAATGCCTGCAGGTACGCTTCCCCCGGCTGATCGAAAATGCGGCCGCGCGCCTGATCCCGGCTATTGAACGTGAAACCGGCACGGCGGATACCGCGCGCTTTCTGGCGCTCAAGCTGCTGGAGGGGGATCCCGATATGGCGGAGAGCCTGAATCGGCATTTGGGGATCGATCTCCCCTCCCGCCTGAAAGACGAGGTGGACCGGGCGCGCGCCTATCTGGCGGAGCGCTTCATCGACGCAGAGCGGCTGCGGGACCTTCTCACAGAGACTACCGTACGCGCCGCGTCCTCCATCGCCGGGCGCTGTGTGTACATCCCCCCGGAGTCGGACCGCCGGGACCGCGCGCTGGATCGGGTCCTGACCGGCCGGTTTACCGGAATGTTCCTGATGCTGGCGCTGCTGGCGGGCGTCTTTTTCCTCACGATCACCGGCGCAAACTATCCCTCCTCCTGGCTGATGGATCTTTTCGGCGCGTTCGGGGACTGGATCCGCAGTGCGCTGGCTGCAATCCGTGCGCCGGACTGGATCGTCCTGCCGCTGATGGACGGCGTATATCTGACGCTCACCTGGGTGATCTCCGTCATGCTGCCGCCAATGGCGATCTTTTTCCCGATCTTCACCCTTTTGGAGGACTCGGGCTACCTGCCCCGTATTGCCTTTAATCTGGACAGCAGCTTCCGCCGTGCGGGCGCCTGCGGCAAGCAGGCGCTGACGCTGTGCATGGGCTTTGGCTGCAACGCCGCCGGTGTGACGGGGTGCCGCATTATCGACTCCCCGCGCGAGCGCCTGATCGCGGTGCTGACAAATTCCTTTGTCCCCTGCAACGGCCGCTTCCCCTTTCTGATCACGATGATCTCCGCATTCCTGACGGCGGCAATCGCCTTTCCGCTGGGCGCCGCGGCCTCCTCCCTGATCCTGGTGGGGGCCATCCTGCTCAGTATCGGGATGACGCTGCTCGTCTCCCGCCTGCTCTCGGGGACGCTCCTGCGCGGCGTTCCGTCCTCCTTCACGCTGGAACTGCCGCCCTACCGCCGGCCGCAGATTGGGCGGGTCATCGTGCGTTCCGTCCTGGATCGGACCGTCTTTGTCCTGGGCCGTGCGGCGGCCGTAGCGGCCCCTGCCGGGCTGATCCTGTGGCTGTGCGCCAATGTCCGCGTGGGCGGCGGCACCATCTTTGAAGGGCTCGCCTCTCTGATGGACCCGATCGCCGTGTGGTTCGGGCTCGACGGCGTGATCTTTGCGGCTTTCCTGTTCGGGCTGCCGGCAAATGAGATCGTGCTGCCGATCATGATGATGGGCTACCTGTCTGCCGGGGCCATGGTGGAGACGGAGAGCCTGACGCAGCTCACCGCCCTGTTCACCGGAAACGGCTGGAGCGTCCTCACGGCGGTCAATGTGATGCTCCTGTGTCTGTTCCACTCCCCCTGCACCACCACGCTCTGGACCATCAAAAAAGAGACCGGCAGCCTGAAATGGACCGTTCTTTCGGCGGTTCTTCCATCCGCCTGCGGGCTGCTGCTGTGCTTTGCGACTACGCAGATCGCCCGGCTGATCGCATCGCTCTGAGTTCCGGCGCCATATAAAAATCCCCCGCCCGGATGCGGCCGGGCGGGGAGCATGTACGGAATTTGCGGTTATGCGTTGTGCTGGATATGGTAGCCCTTGCGCTCCAGGAAGGCATAGATCCTGTCGGAGGGATTGAGCAGCTTGCTGACGGACATATCGTGGTTGAGCGTATCGATGATATAGGAGATGTACTTGGACATATCCACCTCGCAGTACCACTTGCGCTCGAGAAGCTCCGGCGTGCGATAGACCAGGTTGGTGGTGAACACGCGGTCAAACAGCCCCTTCTCATATGCCTCGTCAAAGGTGCGCAGCCCCTCGCAGAAGAGGCCGAAACACGTGCAGATAAAGATCCGGTTGGCCTTGAGGTCCTTGAGCTTTTTGGCGACCTCGATCATGGAGTCGCCGGAGGAGATCATATCGTCCACGATGATGACATCCTTCCCCTCCACATCGTCGCCGAGGAACTCGTGGGCCACGATCGGGTTGCGCCCGTTGACCACACGGGTGAAGTCGCGGCGCTTATAGAACATGCCAAGCTCCAGGCCGAGCACGGTAGAGTAGTAGATGCAGCGGCCCATGCCGCCCTCATCCGGGGAGATCACCATCAGGTGGTCCTTGTCGATCTTCAGGTCCGGCACATTGTTGACAAGCGCCTTGATCATCTGATAGGCGGGCTGCACATCCTCAAAGCCGTTGAGCGGGATGGAGTTCTGCACGCGGGGATCGTGTGCGTCAAAGGTGATGATATTGTCCACGCCCATATTGTTGCACAGCTCCTGAAGGGCAATGGCGCAGTCCAGAGACTCGCGGCCCGCACGGCGGTGCTGGCGGCCCTCATAGAGCATGGGCATAATGACCGTGATCCGGCGCGCCTTGCCCATCGTGGCGGAGATGACGCGCTTGAGATTGGCAAAGTGATCATCCGGGCTCATCGGGACCTCGCGGCCATACATCTTATACGTGCACCCGTAATTGAATGCGTCAATCACGATATACAGGTCGTATCCGCGGATGGTCTGGGTGATGACGGCCTTCGCCTCCCCGGTGCCGAAGCGGGGGAAGTTGGCATTGATGATGTAAGACTCCTTCTGATACCCGGAGAAAGCGATCGTGTTCTTATGCTCGCTGTCACGCTTTTCACGCCAGTCCACGATATAGCGGTCGATCTTCCGGGCCAGCTCCTCACAGCCCGGCAGGGCGATGATCCCCAGCGGCCCCACGGGGATCGTCATAAATTCGTTGATCATATCCGGCATAATAAATCTCCTTCCGCAAATACACACAAATAATCCTTCGGTTTTATTTTACCCTATTTTGCGACTTTTTTAAATAGTTTTCCACACTTTTCCGCTGAGAATTAGCCGGACCAAACCGGGATTGTTTTGTCTATAAGCACTAAAAAGACATGATACACCCATATTTTGCGCCCCGGCCGCCTGATCCCGCGAGCCGGGGCGCATCACGCATTATGTAAAATTTCACACTCGTCTGCTTCCGAGGAAGAGGGTTACAGCTGTCCACAGCGCCTGAAGCAGCAGAATCTGCCACATACCGATCTGTGTAAAGGCAGAGAAGAGCACCATTACAAGCACCACGGCGGCCCCGGCCGCGCACGCGATCTTCTGGAGCAGCGTCATCACCGCCAGGCGGCTGTTCATCCCCAGTGCGCCCGACAGCGCCAGCAGGAAGGAATTGAGACGTCCGTCGTGCAGGATATAGGCCGGAGCCTTCCCCTTGACGCGGTCGTGATACCGCTTGTAGACAGCTGCGGCCTTTGAGTTCATAATTTTAACGCTGTTGGGCTCCAGGCCGAAGATATCCTCCACCAGCTCGTCCGTGATGTTGGCGTCCATGGTGCGGATCAGCACCGTCACCCCGGCCGAGAGGATCTCCCGCAGCCGCGCGGCGATATCCTCATTGATCATATAGCTGACCACAAACATGGCCGCCAGCTTGCCCGATACGGACAGGTACATCACCTGGCGCCCGTCATGGCGGTACTTTTTCTCGCTCTCGGCGGGCGGCGTCTCAATATTATGGTGCAGGAGCATCTCGCGGTTGCCCACGATCACGCGCCGGCCCGCCACCCAGGCGGAGAGGCCGAGCCGATCCTCGTACCGCAGATCCTCCACCTCCGGCAGCAGATCGCGCCGCCCCTCGATCACGCGGTCAAAGATCTCGCCGCACGGGCCGCCCGCCGCGATCACCAGCGCGGCCGTGTGGAGGATGGCCTCGTCAATCCGCATGTTGTGATAGGTCTTGATCCCGTGGATGTTGCATCCGCCGCGCGCAAAAATATCGGAGGAATCGAACACCACGGCATTTGCGTGCTCACAGTCGGCCACTGCCGGAAAGCCGGAGATCATCGCCCCCTCCTCCAGACAGCGGCGCCCCAGGCGGGACAGCGGCAGATTGGTCGCCAGCAGCGCCGCTGCAGGCGCCGCGGCGCACATGGCCGCCGCCAGCGCCGTAACCGCATCATATACAGAATCCCCCAGCAGTCCGCCGGCCACGGCCGCAAGAACGCCTGCGGCCAGCGTGATCAGCGTGGTTACGCGCCCGGTGCGGTCGGCCGGATCCCCCTTGAGCGAGAGTTCGAAAAACGCCGCGGGGAATTTGACCCGTGCGGAATATTTGATCTCGGGCGCGCCCATCAGCAGCCCGCGTCCGATCTCCTCTGCGTCCTCCTCATCCTCGATCGAGTGGATCGAATAGAGCGGCTCCCCCGCAGAACAAAAATCGAAATTCCGTCTGATCCGCCCGAGCAGCACCGCTTTCCCGGCAAAGCCGAGCGCCAGTTCGATCCCGCACAGGCCGGCGAACACGGTCAGGCCGCCCAGATTGATATCATCGTAAAAGAACAGCGCCGCCACCTGAATCACCGCTGCCAGGAAGGCGAGCGTCACCGGCGTATCGGCGTTGGGCCTGAGCCGGAACAGGCCGCGGATCCCCCGTGCGATCAGCGGAAAGCCCACCGCAGCGCAAAGCAGCAGGACCACGGCGTTCATGCACAGCAGGCCGATTCCCTCTCCGGGGAAAAACAGATCATTCCCGGCGGCGGCGCGGATCTGCTCCGCGATTGCAACGACCGCCGCCAGCGCACCGAGCGCTCCCGTCACCACGGCGCGGATAACGGAGGCGCGCCGATCCCGGTGCAGGCGCTCTGCGATCCCCTCCGCATCGGAAGCATCCTCATAGTCTCCTCGGTGCGTGCCGGTCTGCTCGTCCGGCGGCAGCGGCTCGCCGAAGGTCTCATCGCGGAACTCCTCGTTGAGCTTGAAGCTTTTCACCCGCTCCCGCCGCTTCTGCCGGAGCTCCAGCTCCGCCCGGCGCTCGTCGATCTGCTCCACGGGCTCCTCTTCCTGCATGAAATCGCTGAAAAACATCTGCCCCTCAATGCTGTCCTCAGGGGGCGCGGGGCGATGTTCCTCCTGCGGCGGGGCGATTCCGGCATCCGCCGCTACCAGCGTCGGCAGCGGGGAGAGGTCCGCCGTGGCGTGGAGCTGGCTCCTGCGCCGGATAAAGCCGGGGCTGTCCACCGCCTTGCCCGGGCGGCGATTTGCCGGCCCGGGCGCGATCTTATCAAAATAGCGCGTCTGCTCCTCCTCATCCTGCTGCTCCATGCGGGCCCGGACATCCCCTGTTTTGAGGGTGTCGAGCGCGCCCTCTCTGCGGATGACGGGGGCTTCTCCCTCGACCTCTTCCGCGCGGGTAGAGCGCGCAAAGATATGCCCCTGATCGGGCGCCTTCCCCCTGCCGTCCGGCACGGGCGTCTCTTCCGCTTCAAAGGGCGGAGCCTCTCCCGTTTGAAACAGGCTGTCCCCGGTGTATTCCAGCGCCGTGTCCTCGAGCAGAGAGCTCGGCTCATCCGCCAGCAGCGCGTCGATATCCTCCATGCTCCATTTCCGTCCGCTGCCGCTGCTGCGGCCCGTCCGGTTTTCCTTTAAAATATCGTCAACGGAAAATTCTCCCGTGGTAAAATCCTTGTCCATCCCGAACACCTCCGGATCTGCTCACCGGCTCCGCGCGCAGCGCGTCCGGCTGACCTCATACATCAATATCCCCGCCGCCACCGAGGCGTTCAGGGAGGAAATCTTCCCCTTCATGGGCAGGCTGACGATAAAATCGCATTTTTCACGCACAAGGCGGCCGATCCCGGCCCCCTCCGAACCGATGACCAGGCCCACCGCCCCGCCAAAGTCCACCCGGGTGTAGTCCGTACCGCCCATATCTGCACCGTAGAGGAATACCCCGCGTGACTTCAGCTCTTCCATTGCGCTGACCAGATTGGTCACACGGACGATCGGCACATGGCTGAGCGCGCCGGCCGACGCCTTATTGACCGTAAAGGAGAGCGGCGCGCTCCTCCGGGCCGGGACGATCACGCCGTGCGCACCCGCCGCATCGGCTGTTCGAATGATGGCCCCCAGATTGTGCGGATCCTCGATCTCGTCACAGATTACGGCAAAAAACGGCTCTCCGCGTTCCTCTGCGATCCGAAACAGGTCGTCAAGCTGCGCGTATTCATATGCGGCCGCCATGGCGATCACGCCCTGATGGCGGGAGTGCCCGCACATATAGTCCAGCTTTTTAACGCTGACATCCTTGATCACGATCCCACGCTCCCGGGCAAGGGCGGCGATCTTTCCCATGCTGCCGGACCGCTCCCCGGACGCGAGCATCAGCGTGTCAATACGCGTTCCGGCGCGCAGCGCCTCCAGTACGGAATTGCGCCCGATAATCATATTGTCGTGTTCCGGCCGCCCGGGGCGTGTGGAATGCTGTTCACGGTCCATTGCCTGTCACATCCATTTGATTATTTCTCTCTTTTTATAATAGTATATCATACTCCGCTCCGCTTTGGTATGTCTGGGGCAAAAATTTGTCGAAATCTTTTTTCCCTTATCAATTTTTTGACCTCCGCGGGAGTAAAGATTACAATCTGTAACCAAACGCGCCGTTTTGAAAGAAATTTTAATCATTTTGTAACCATTTCACGGTTTAATTTGTAATCTTCCGCCGGTATAATAAAGACAGATTCAAAAAAGAAAGGGCGATTTGAATGAAGGCGTTTCTGAAAAAAAACCTGCACACCGTCATCGCGTTCGGTGTGATTGCCGCCCTGTTCCTGGCGGTGGCGATCGGCGCCGTACTGTTTAATACGGTAACCCCCGCAGACATCCTGATGGCCTGAACCTCCCGGGTCGGATGGCTGCACAAGAATATTTCCCCTCGGGGAATAAAAAATCCCGGTACAGATCCGTACCGGGATTTTTCATGGCGTCAATCAGGCGTTCATACAGTGCTCCTGAAAAAACTGCTGCACCTGCTGCGGATGCAGGGAATAGATCTGCGACCCGTCCACGCGGACGGACACACCGTCGGAACACTTGCCCATGCAGAAGACGGCCTTGAGCTCCACCCGGTCCTCCATCCCGTTTTCGGAAATCAGGCGCTTGAGCGCGGAAATCACCTCATGGGAACCGCGCAGGTGGCAGGCGCTTCCAATGCAAACCTCGATCGTCATATCCTCACACTCCTTTTACCTATAGAAAGCCCGGCCGGCGGACCGGGGATATTTTTTAAAGGGAATCGATATCCAGTACGCTGATGGCGCCGCGCATGGTCTTTTCCATGGCGAGCTTGCCATAGGCGTCTACGTCGGCCTTATTTTTCGGGCCGTGCGTCAGGCACGCCGGGCCGCCGATACAGCCGGACTCGCAGGCCATCCCCTCAATGAAGTTCTCCGCCAGCATGTTCTTGGACGCCTTGAGCAGTGCGGCGCGGCACTCCAGGATCCCGTCGCAGGAGATGGGCTTGTACTCAAAGTCGCCCGTGTTCAGCAGATCCTGCTCCGTCAGGCCCTCGCGCACGGCCTCAGCCAGGCCGCCGCTGCGGGCGAAGATGCGCCCGTAATAGGTGGCGTTGTCCAGATACTCCTCCGGCAGGGCGGTGATATCGATATCGCGGCTGTCAAAGAGCGCCTGCAGTTCCTCAAAGGTGATGACGCAATCGATATAGGGGCGCACGGTATCCCACTTCTGCTCCGCTTTCTTGGCGATGCACGGGCCGATAAAGATCACCTTACAGCCGGGATCGGACTTTTTCAGGTAACTGGCGATCTCCGCCATCGGCGACAGATTATGGGAGACATGGTCGGCGAGCTTGGGGAAATTCTTGCGCACGTACATCACAAATGCCGGGCAGCAGGAGCTGGTGAGGAACTTTTTCTCATACAGCTCCTTCGCCTCCTTGTACGCGACCATATCCGCGCCCAGCGCCGCCTCCACCACCGCGTGGAAGCCGAGCGCTTTGATCCCCGCGACCACGTGCTCCACGCTCGTCTGGACAAACTGGCTGTAAATCGACGGCGCCACGACCGCATAGGTGTGATACTTGGTATTTTGTTCCGAGCCCTTGAGGATATGGATGGCGTCGAGAATATAGGACTTATCCGAGATCGCGCCGAACGGGCACTTATAGACGCACGCGCCGCAGGAGATGCACTTATCATTATCAATGACGGCCTTCTGATCCTCGTCCATACTGATGGCCTTAACCTTGCAGGCGCTCATACACGGCCGCACATCCTTCCGGATGGCGTTGTACGGGCAGGCGCTCAGGCAGCGTCCGCACTCGATGCACTTGCTGCGGTCGATCGTGGCGCGGTGATCCACGATGGTGATCGCCCCGCGCGGGCAGGTGTCGACGCACGCGTGGGAGATGCACCCGCGGCAGGAGTCCGTGACCTTGATCCCGTCCGCCGGGCACTCATCGCAGGCGATGTCGAGCACCTCGACCACGTTCGGGTTGGCGTCATCCCCGCCGACGGCCAGCTTGATGCGCTCGCCGATAATCGCCCGCTCCTTATAGATGCAGCAGCGCAGTGTCGGCTTTGGGCCGGGCATGATGATCTTGGGGATATCCGTGATATCCCGTGCCAGCCGGTCCTCAAACTCCATGCGCGCAACCTCGCGCAGGACCTTGTACTTCAGCTTTTGTACCGCAGTATCAAACAGCTTTTTCATATGTATCCCTTACCTCTTCATTCTTGCAGTGGTTCCGACATTCAGGTGAAATCCCCACCCATTTAGGATATCATGTTTAAGACAGATGTCAATAATAAATTTTCTCCACGTGCTTGCCCATCTTCTCCATGGCGGCAGCCAGCTTGTCGAGCAGATGGAGCTTCATGCTCAGCTCGGACTGGATGGAGGGATCGGAGTGCGCGGGATTGACCGCCGAGCCGATGAACATTTTCAGCCGGGTGCAGTTTTCATACATCAGCCGCGCCAGCAGCGCAGCGCCGTCCTTGCGCTCCAGGCGCTCGATGGCGGCATCGTCCGGAGGTCTGTCGATCAGGCGGTCCAGGATCTCGAGCGCCTTGTTGAGCGTCAGCACGCCCTCCGTGCACAGATCGATCCCCTGGATATGGCCGATGGGCGGGACGTCCTTGTCAATATAGTCGAGCGAGGTGGTGATCTGCCGCCCCAACTCCCGTGCGACGATGTTGGCGCTCGTACCGCCGCACACGGCCTTGGCGCCCTCCGACGCCATAAAGTCCCGCACCATCTGCGCATCCATCGCCTTGTTCTCCGGAGGCCCGGCGAGCAGACTGACGGGCTTCTCCGCCATCACCTCCGCCACCAGCACGGTGGAGTCGTCCCCCGGGCGGTGGTGGTACAGGTCGTTGACCGCGTCGCTGAGCGCCACCGTCAGCTGCGGGGCCGGGAGCTCGAGCGCCGCGGCGTTCTGGAGCCACTGGAGGACGCTGTCCCACGTCCATCCAAAGTTCATATTGTCCCCCACGCCGGCCCAGATCACCCCGTCGCTGACCAGGGTGATGATATCGCCCGGCTGTGCCTTAAAGTGCGTCTCATACACGCCGCGGCCGGAATACTCATTGTACTCGGGGCGGAACTCCTGCTGCTCCCCGCCCCGCAGGTAAAAGCAGAAGGGATTGTCAAACTCCGCCAGATAGCCGTCCCCGTTTTCGGAGATCTCCAGCACGCTGAAGGTGGAGTAGGCCAGCTTGCGCACGCTGCACACGGGCAGCGTCTTGGCGATCGTCTCCACCGCCTCGCGCACGCTCGCGCCCTCGTAGATCATGGTGGAGAGGATCTGGCTGGTGAGCGTGGCGAGGATATTGGCCTTTACGCCGCTGCCCAGCCCGTCGGCCAGCACGGCGATCATGGTGCCGCCGCGGCGCACGATGCGCACCTTGTCCCCACACAGCTCCTCCCCTTTTTTATTCAGGCTCCGGTAGGAGGTCTGTACATACACCGCCATCTCACTCACCGTCGCTTTCCAGCATTTTTTTCAGCTTTGTGAGCGTCACCTTGGTCTCGGCCGTCGTCTCGCCGAGGAGGCTGGCGATCTCCTGCGCGACGATCATCTGCTTTTCAATGACGTTCTGCGCCATGCTGACGGTGTCCTCCCGGATCTTCAGCGTATCGGCGCGGCGTTTTTCCTCCGCCGTGATATCCTTGAACACGCCCATGACCATATTGTTCTCCGGGATATAGACGATGCTCATCATCAGGATCAGGCCGTAGCGCGGCAGCTCGATCTTCTTATCCGTCACGTCGTTCTGCGTGTCGAACACGGCGAGAAAATCCTGCGTATCGAGGATCTCATACAGCCCCTTTTCGAGCGCCTGCGCACGGCTGATGCCGAATGCGCGCTCCGCCGCGGGGTTAAACTCCACAATATTCAGGTCGCTGTCCGCGATGATGGTGATATTGGGCGTCTGCGTCATCACGGTGTTGGAGAGCGACTCCGCCCGCTGGCGCATATACGGCACGCACATGGTCAGCTCCGCCTTGCCCTGATAGACGGCGATGGCCTTATCCCGGCAGGTGGGATAGCCGCAGGAGCCGCAGTTGAGCTCCTGGGCCGGAGTCTCCTTGCCGATCTTGCGCAGGATGGCGCGGATCGTCGCCTCGTCCGGCAGGTCGCGCTTCTCCTCCCGGGCGAGGAAGAGCTTGTGCATCTCCGGCTCCTCCGGGATGTTCGGGTAGTTCGTCCCCGTCCGGGCGACGTGTTTCTTGAGCTTGATGGATCCGGTAAAGCGGTTGGCCCCCATGTTGCCCCGCGCAGGGCCGTTGACGCACCCCCCCACACAGGCATTGAGTTCGATAAAGCAGTGTTCGATCTCCCCGGAGCGGATGGACTCAAATATCTCCTTGCACGCGTCGATCCCCTCCACGCCGGAGAAGTCATACTTCTCCACCGGGCCGAGGGCCTTGACCGTCTTGATGATCCCGCCCGCGACCGGATACAGGCGCATGATCTCCGCATTCGGACGCAGGAATTCCTCCTCCTCGCAGGCGGAGACGTCGATCTGCCGCTCCTCCAGCCACCGGGCCAGATCGCCGAAGTTGAGCACATAGTCGATCTGTGTGTTGTGCCGGATGTCCATGCTCTCGCCCTTTTTGGCGATGCACGGCCCGATGAACACCGTGACGGTATCCGGGCCGTACTGCTGCTTGACCATCTCGCCGCACACGATCATGGGGCTCTTGACCGGCGCCAGATACGGCACCATGTCCGGATAATATTTCTCCGCCAGATCATTGATGACCGGGCAGCAGGTGGTGAGGATGTTTTTCATCTCCCCGGCCTGCGCCAGCCGGTAATACTCACGGGAGACATAGGCCGCCGCGTAGGAGACCTGCGCCGTGCCGTAAAAGCCCAGCGCGTGCAGCGCGCCGGCGATCTTCCCGTCGCTGTCCACGGGAAAATCCGAAAAGAATGACGGCGCTACCGCCGCGATGACCCGATCCCCGGCGGCGATCCGCCTCTTGACTGAATCCAGATCGCTGTGCAGCGTCTTCGCCCCCTGCGGGCACTCGTTGATGCAGCTGCCGCACAGCAGACAGTCGGCATCCAGAATGCGCGCCTGCTCATCCGTAAATTTAATTGATTTGACCGGGCAGACCTTCAGGCACCTGTAACAGCTCCTGCAGTCCGCCTCCTTCAGGCCGATGATTCCCATTTTTCTCACCACGTTTATCCCATTGCATCAATTTCCGCCCCACCGGATCGGGTGGGGTTTCTTTTATTTTAACATGATTGCCCGCCGTTTGAAAAGTGGTATTTTATACGAGAAACACGGCGATTTTTTGCCGCCCGGCGCAGCAGCCGGCGATTTTCCCCGCCGCGCCCTATTCCTCCCAGACCCGGAAGCATTCAGCCGCCCCCGGGAAAAGACGGGCAAACAGCCGCCACAGCCCGTATCCCGCCGCCACGCCGAGCGTGTTCAAAATCACGTCGTCAATATCCGAGGTACGCCCCTGCGGGAACTGAATGATCTCCACCGCAAGGGAGAATCCGGCCCCCGCCGCCACCGTCCGCCAAAACGGGAATTTCCGCCACAGCAGCGGCAGACAGAACCCGATCGGCAGGAACATGACGATATTCCCCGCGAGGTTGACCGCGGTGTTCATCGCATCCCCCGCACGCAGCACGTCCCAAAACTGCCGGAAAGGGATCAGATTGAGGTGATACCCCGGCCGCGGGCGCACCAGCGTGAGCCCTCCCTCCAAGCTCCACTCAAACCGGGGAAGGATGGTCTGGGAGATCAGCCCCACAAGGAAGATCAAAAACAGCACTACGCCCACCCCGCGCAGCGGGGTTTCATACAGGCCAAGCCTGCGCATCCGCCGCCGGGAGAAAAAACGAAACAGCAGAATAAGCGGCAGCGCCGCCGCCATATACGGCGTCATGGCGATCAAATATTCCAAAATCCGCACCTGTCACACCCCCTGCGCACGCGCCCGATTCAGAATTGTGCCGGGCTCAGGGATATCTCCCCAAATTTTCCGGCATCATCGTAAAATAAGCGCACATGCCCATCAAGATAGCGGTTCGTCCATAGGGCTTTCCCGCTTGATGATTTTAAGAACATCGCCCTTGACCAACGCAGCGTCCAGCTCCACCCTGTTTTTATGGAAGGCGGCAGCCGGCTGCCGCCCGCCCAAATCTATGCCTTCGGGCCTGTCCGATTCGGCAATGGCAACGGCGTTCAATTTTATTGTACCATACAGCACCTTTATTTTCACGCATTTTTCCCCGTATTCGACCGTGCCCCACACCCCGTCCAGCGACCAGAAATATACGCCGTTTCGAATTGGGGAAAACCCTATTTCGTTTTTAGTCCTGTCGAATTTAAAGCCGCTGTAAGTCAATAAAAAAGAATAGCTCGCCATGGCGCGGGCGTAGCTGGCCCCGCACTCAATTTCCGCCCACGGATTACGCTTTTTCCCGTCATAGCGATCCCGCACAGCTGAAACAATTTCCAACGCCTCTTTTTCCATCCCGCATTGGAGCAGGCTGTCGGCAAAGGCGTATTCAAAGCCCGTCATACACTCCTCGGTATACGGGATCGGGATCGCGGGCTTGTCCCCGCCGTTTTCCCATGCGCACATTACAACACCCTTCTCATCGTTGCACGCAAAAATGCGGCATGGGTTCAGATGCTCGGCCATGGATTTAAAATTAAGTTTATAGATCATGTTCAGCGCGGATTTTCTGTGCGCGGGATCAAATACGGCGGGCAGCCCGATCAGGCCGGTATGCCAGTCCGCCACCACCTGATCGATCTCGCATCCATTGCCCAACTGATATTTGATCTGCCCCGTCTCATCGTCCCAATACGCGTCCGCCCCACGGAACTCTCTCAGGGCGCTTTTATCACTCAGATCGATCTCCTGCGTATAATATTGGCCATTGAATATATTTTCCTCCAAATATTTGTGGCCCCGTGTATAAATATCACGGTACAGCGCGGCCGATTTATCGTCGCCGCAGGCCTGCGCCATATCCGCGCCCGCCAGCAGCGCCGCGTGGTAAAATCCCGTGAGCCAGCTGTTGACCCCAAACAGCTCCACGTCGAGCGTGTGATGCTGCCGCCCGGTGATCACGCCGCTTTTCTGGGGGTCCCATTTGTCGTGATTTTTGGGGCTCCACGCGTATTCGATACAGCTCCTGATCCGGCTCCAATTTGATTGGAGCCACATCGTATCGCCGCTGATCTTCCACTCCCGCCAGCACTTTATGACCGTTCCCATTTGACCATCCACGCAGGAACGGTGGCGCTGTTTTCCGCTCCCCAGGGGGATCTGCATGCGGAAATGCATTTCCCCCGATCGCTCAAGGCTGTAGCGAAGCTCGTTCTGGCGCACGCCCCTTTCAAGCCGCGGGAAGAGGAACGGGAGCGCATACGC
>CASFCH010000074.1 GCA_949293315.1 uncultured Oscillospiraceae bacterium
ATGAAAACGGCTACACCGAAAAGATCCTCGACGTCCTCAAAGAAAAGCAGGTCCCCGCCGCATTCTTCGTCACGCGCCCCTATGTGGAGAGCAGCCCGGAGATCGTGGCGCGGATGATTCGGGAGGGGCACATCGTGGGCAACCACTCCGACAGGCACCCCGATTTCTCCACCATCAGCCGTACGCGCATGGCGCAGGAGATCCAGACTGTCGACAACCTCCTGCGCACAAAGTTCGGGTACTCCTCCCCCTACTTCCGTTTCCCGGAGGGGGCGTGTTCGATCAGCGCACTGGAGCTGGTGCAGTCCATCGGATATACAAGCGTCTTCTGGTCCTCCGCCTACGCGGACTGGGACCCGGACAATCAGAAGGGCGCCGATTACGCCTATCAGACGGTCCTGGACCGCCTGCACCCCGGCTGCGTACAGCTGCTGCACGCCGTATCCAAAGATAATGCCGAGGCGCTGGGCCGGATCATCGATTCCGCCCGATCGCAGGGATATACGTTCCGCAGCCTGGAAGAATACGCAGGATAAGCACACCCTGTCCCCTTTCACCGCCTGCCCCCTTGCAGACGGTGAATTTTTGTGCCGTGCGCACCCAAAGCGCGTGTTAAACCGGCGTGTCCTCCGGCTTCAGTTTCCGGAAAATTCCCCAGGAGACCACGCGCACCCCGCGCTCGCGCGCCCGCTGGAGCAGATCGCCGCTGCGCAGCAGCTCAAACTCCCACACCCGCTTCTGCCAGCCGGGGTCCCCTTCGACCGGATAGGCCGGGTGCAGGAACATCTCCGTGATCCCGGCGATGCAGCCGTCCACCGCATCCAGATAGTACCGCCTGAGATTTTCATAATTCCCGATACGTTCCACCGAGTCCGGATTGGAGACCAGGTCGTCCAACATCGGCACGCCGTACCGCTCGCCGGCGGCCACGATCCGGCGCTGCAGTGCCAGCAGCGGGCGCGGCGCTCTCCGGTGCAGCATCCGGTCCAGGTATCCGGACGTCTTCGGGAACCGGTACGGGAGGTGATGGCGGGCGCAGAAGCGGTAGGCCTCTACATAAAACCGCCGCCCGTTGATCCCATACAGGGTCCCGCAGTGGTTGTCCGCATGGTCCACCGTACAGCCCGCGTCCGAAAGAAAGCGGTACTGTGCCTCCAGCTCCGCGGCCACATCCGCACGCCGCGCGTGCAGGGCCAGCGGAAGCTGCCCGCAGTAGAGCCCCGCCCCGTCGGAGAGCGAACGGGCGCCGCTCAGGCTGCGCCAGGGACGCTCCCGGCTGTCCGAATTGATCGTGAGGTGGACGCCAACCGGCATCCCCCGATCCCTGGCCGTCTCCGCCGCCCGGCGCGCGTCCTGCGCCACCGTCATCACGGAGGTGGACGTGATCAGCCCGGCCTCGTACAGCTGTGTGACGGCATCCGTCTGCTGCGGGTTATAGCCGTAATCATCCGCGTTGATAATCAAATACCTGTCCATTTCGACGCCTCTCTTCCCCGCCGGAATCCGGCCGTTTCGCTTTGACTATAGCACACACAGGGAATAAATGCAATGGCTGTGGGCGGGTGAAAAGCATTTTCGCCTCCTTTTTTCAGGGCGGCGTATCCATTCAGCCTGCAATCGGGTGACAATCCCTCAATATATGTTGCGGAGAAAGGAATCTCATCATGGAAAAGTCAGCAAAAATCTTGGAGCTTCACGCGGGAACAGCCCCGCCCGCTCCGCCGTCTCCGGACGACCGGCTGGAGGCCCGGCGGCGCAGGGGGCGGGAGTATTACCGGAAAAACAGGGACCGGATCTGCACGCAGCAGCGGGAGCGGTACCGGCAGATGGATAAGGCCGCGCACGCAGCGCGTATCCGCGAATACAGGCGCCGCAACCACGAAAAGGTCTGCGCGCAGCGGCGGGAATACCGCGCCCGGAACCGGGAGGCCTTTCTGGAGCGGGACAGGCGCTACCGTGCCGCCAACCGGGAAAAGGTGCTGGCCTGCGCGCGGCAGTACTGGTGGGCAAACCGGGACCGTCTGACCGCGCTCAAGCGGACCTACAACGCGGAGCATCGGGAGCAGCGGCTTGCATACTACGCCGCCAACCGGGACCGGATCCGGGAACAGCAGCGCCTCTACCGTGAAAAGAACCGAGCGGAGATCCTGCAAAAAAAGCGGGCCTATTATCTGAAGAACCGGGAGTCGCTGCTGCGCAAAAGGCGGGAGATGCCGCCCGAGGCACGCGAGGCCGCGCGGGAGCGCTGGCGGCGCTATTATGAAAAAAACCGCTACACCCTCTGCCGCAAAAAATTGGACGAGCAGTGTTACCGCAGCATTCAGGATATCCGCGCCCGCTGCCCGGAACGGGTGCAGGAATATCTCAGTCGCTACCCCTTTGAGCAGTACGCCCGCCGCCAGATCGAGCGGGAACTGGCCTGGCGGGGGATCTCCCCCGCCAGGGAGGTGTACATGGAGTGCTATGACGCCGGGATGCTCGCCTATCTGTACAGCATCCACCGCTGTGCGCTGATGGCGTGCGGCTACACGGAATATTACATCCGGAAAATGATCCGCATTCTGATTCTCTGCGCGCTCGTCGTCTCCGCGGAGGTGGGCAACCTCTGCCGCCAGAACAACCTGACCGAATGGCGGCTTGACCGCGAGGATGTCCCGCAGATCTGCTGAAGGGGAGGAGGGACGCCATGTACTGGACTGTCAGCGTAGACCCCGCTCATATCGTCTGCCGCAAGCAGCTCATTTTCAGTCTGCTGCGCCTGATGCGCCGGGTCCTGATCCCCAACGATTACAAGCTGATCCTCATGCGCTGTGGAATGGACGACGCGCCCGGCCTGATGGAATTTGACGAATTGGCGCTGTTTTTCGGCCTCCCCTCCCCGGGCTGTGCGCAGCGCCGGTACGAACGCGCTGTGGACCGTGTGCGCGCGGCCATCCCGGGCAGCGAGGTGGAGCGGTGGATCGGCAGCTATCGCCGGCTCTACACCGGAGATGCGCTGTTTTGATCCGAACCCCATTTTTTCGGAGGTCCGCCGTGGAAGTCTGCGCGGGCCTCCGTTTTCCCTTGCAATCTCACCGTGGAACGGCTATAATAGGCGTGACCGCGCCGCGGTCATTTGGATATAAGGGAGAGAATTTTGATGATGAACGATTTTTTGACACGCGTGCTCGGTCCGCAGGCGGCGGATCGCTTTATCGCGCAGATCATCCCGCCGGACGGCCAAAAAAATTGTTATGAGGTCGCTTCACACGGGGACCGGATCGTTTTGCGCGGCGATTGCCCCGTCTCGGTCGCCATGGCGCTCAACGCCTATCTGACCGAGGTCTGCCGGATCAATTACAGCTGGAACGGCAACCGGGAGATCCGCCTGACGCACTTCCCCGCCCCGGACGGCCCGATCCGCCGGACCGTCGATCAGAAATACCGCGTCTATATGAACTACTGCACCCTCTGCTACTCCATGGCGTGGTGGGACTGGTCCCGCTGGGAAAAGGAGATCGACTTCATGGCGATGAAGGGGATCAACATGCCCCTGGCCGTCGTGGGGACGGAAAAGGTCTGGTTTGACACGCTCGTGGCGTTGGGAATGACACAGGAGGAAAGTCTGCACTGTATCTCCGGCCCCGCCTTCTGGGCGTGGCAGCTGATGACAAATATCGACAGCTACATGCCGCCCGCGGATCAAAAATATATTGACGAGCGCGCCGCGCTCGGCCAAAAGATTATGAAACGTTATCTGGAATTTGGCATGTTCCCCATCCAGCAGGGATATTCGGGTCATCTGCCCCTGATCGCCCGGGAAAAATTCCCCGCCGCAAAAATTCAGGCCAAGGCCGAATGGTGTGATTTTCCGGCCACGGCGCAGCTCGATCCCACGGATCCGCTGTTTTCCAGAATCGGACGCATTTTCCTGGAAAAGCAGGACGCGCTCTTCGGGAGCCATCACTTCTATGCGTGCGATCCGTTCCACGAGGGAACGCCCCCGAAAAAGTGGCCCGGCTATCTGAAAAAAGTCGCCCGCGCGATTGACCGCGTGTATCGCGACTTTGACCCGGAGGGCATCTGGGTCATGCAGTCCTGGTCCCTGCGCCCGGGGATCGTCAGGGCGGTGGACCGCGACCGTCTGCTGATCCTCGACATCGACGGAAACCGTGCAAAGGGGACGCGGAATTTCTGGAAATACCCGTTTGTCAGCGGCCATCTGCACAACTTCGGCGGCAAAAACAGCCTGCACGGCGATCTGGACGGGGTGGCGGAAAACGCCTACGCAAAACTGAAAATGCGGGGTGCCAACGTGGTCGGGACCGGCCTGTTCCCGGAGGGGATCGAACAGAACCCCGTCTACTATGATCTGGCATTTGACATCGGAACCAGAAGCGGCGCGGCTGATATCGACGTCTGGCTGGACGATTACGTCCGCCGCCGGTACGGTTCTCAGAGCGCGGATGCCCGCGCGGCCTGGGCGCTGCTCCGGAAGAGCTGCTATCATAAAAACGCCCCCTATGAGGAGGAGGCGGGCTCCATCATCTGCTGCCGGCCCGCCATGCATCCCCGGCACGCCGCCCCCAACGACAAACTGGGCACGCTCTACCGCAATGAGGATCTGATCCGCGCCCTCGGGCTTCTCCTGCGGGATCGTGCGGCGCTCGCCGCCAGCGACGGATATCAGTTCGATGTGTGCGACCTGACGCGGCAGATCCTCAGCAACCGCGCGCTGGAGCTGCACGGGGCGATCACCGCCCTGTGCGAACAGCGGGACATTCACGCGGCGGAAAAAAAGATTGCAGAATTCCTGACACTGCTGGAGGACGTGGACACGCTCGTCTCCCACCGCAGCGAGCTGACGCTCGCGCGCTGGATCAACGGCGCCCACCGCCTGGCCGCAGATGAAGCGGAAAAGAAATATTATGACAAATGCGCCCGCACGCTCCTCACGCTCTGGGGCGACATCGGCCGTGATCCGGCGCTGTGCGACTACGCCTGGCGCGAGTGGGGCGGCCTGATCCGGGAATACTATCTGCCCCGCTGGCGGATGTACTATGACGCCGTGCTCGAAAATATGCGCAACGGACGGGAGACGCCGGATAACACGCCCAACGGTCGGCTTGTCTTCGACCGCCCGCTCACCCGCGCCACGGAAGTCGGGAAAAAGCTGTTCGAATTCGAATACAGGTGGATCGATACGATGTGCGACTACCCGGAGCCGGCGGATAATGATGTCCTCCCGTTTGTGGACCGGCTCGTGGAAAAATACCGGCTTGTGTGAGGCGCCCGCTATGGAAAAACAGATTCACACCATCCCGCCGGTTTTCGACGGGCGGTCGCGCGTCCTGATCCTGGGCAGCTTCCCGTCCGTCAAGTCCCGGCAGGTTCAATTCTATTATGGCAACCCGCAGAACCGCTTCTGGAACGTACTCGCCGGCGTGCTGGGGGAGACGGCGCCGGATACGGCGGAGGATCGGCGGCGCTTTCTGCTGACGCACGGGATCGCCCTGTGGGATGTGATCGCCTCCTGCACGATCTCCGGCTCGGCCGACAGCTCCATCCGCGACGCAGTTCCGAACGATCTCTCCCTGCTTTTAAACCGGGCTCCCATCCGCCGGATCTATACAAACGGCACAACCGCCGCCCGCCTCTACCACAGGCTGCTGCTGCCGCAGACGGGCCGCGAGGCCGTCACGCTTCCCTCCACCAGCCCGGCGAACGCCTCCTATTCGCTGGAGCGTCTGATCGAATGCTGGAAGGTCATCGCCCCGGAAGCGGAGCCGTTTTCATCCAGGTGACGGCCCCGACTTCTCCACCCGTTTCGATCCTCATGGCTTTAAAGACGCAAAGCGCCCTGTGCGAAAATCCGCACAGGGCGCTCTTTCGTGACCGAAAGCGGTTTTTACGGCTGGAGGGAGGCCTTGTACCCCTCGCCCCAGGTCTTCATGGCATCCAAAATGGGGCTGAGGCTCCGGCCCAGCTCGGTGAGCGTGTATTCGACCCGCGGCGGCACTTCCGCGTATACTTTCCGGCTGACCAGTCCGCTGGCCTCCATAGCGCGCAGCTGTGCCGTCAGCACCTTTTGCGAGACATTGCCCACGGATTTTTTCAGCTCGCCAAACCGTCTGGTCCCGGGCAGCAGATCGCGCAGGATGAGCACCTTCCACTTGTCGCCGATGAGCGTCAGTGTGGTCTCCACCGGGCAGGCGGGCAGTTCTTTGATCTCTTTGCGGCTCTCCATCTCAAGGCCTCCCACACAATCGTTTCAAATTGAAAGTTACATTCAAATTATACCATACTGCCAATTTTGAATCAACCGCCGGGATTTCCGAAGAATGCAAATATTTTTTTGAATCCTCGGCCGCCATAAATCCCGCAGCCGCGCAATCGTTCCCTCCCGGTAACTACAGCACATGAAAGTGCGTACTTTACACGCTGAACCGCTGTGCCTATAATAAAGTCAAGAGCTGCGGAGAACAGCCGGCCGGCACTCCAACTCAAAATTCAAGGCAACACGCAATATTACAGGAGGAAACTGCTATGAATAAAGATACATGCCAGACGATCAAACTCGCAAAGGGTGAGATGAATGTCTATGACTTCGGCACCGTCAGGCTGCACGCCTATAAGACCAACGATTTCATTGACGATGAGGTCTTTATCGTGGAGAAAAACGGAAAGGCCGTTGTCATTGAATCCCCCTGCTTTTTTGACAACAGCGCGGAACTGACCGAATATCTGAAAGATATGGAGGTGACAGGGATGCTGGTCGCCTACCACGGCGCGGGCGCCTCCTTCCTGCCGGAGGTTCCAAAATATGCCACGCAGAATGCGGTGGACTACTCCGAAAACGGCGGCGGGAAGGCGCTGATTGAAAATTTCACCAGTGCGTTTGGGGAATCCTTCGACAGCTCCGTCCACAAAATCACCCATGTGATCGGTGAGGGCAGGATCACCATCGGCGGTATCGACTTTGTCATCACGCAGACGACGGATGCCTTTGACGTGGAGATCCCGGAGATCAACGCCGTTTACACCCACATGCTCGGCCACGACTGCCACTCCATTGTGGCCGGCGCAGGCCATGCGGACGCCATCATCGCGCAGCTGCGCGGCTATATTGCCCGGGGCTATGACCTGATCCTGACCTCCCACTATACCCCGGAGGATCTGAAGGACGCCCGGACGAAGATCGCCTATCTTGAAAATCTGAAGGCAATCGCCGCGCACTGCACGGATGCCGACAGCTTCAAGGCGGAGGTCCAGAAGCAGTACCCCGCATACAGCGGTCAAAACTATCTGGATATGACGGCGGGATTTTTCTTTGCCGGATAAGCGCCGCGGGGGCCGCCGCGTACGGCGGCCCCCACCCCATCGCACACATAGGATGGAGGGATTCCCATGACACAGGATCAACGGCGGCTGTATCTGATCCACAGCCTGCTGAGCGAAGGGCCGGAGGGCGGGATCGTGATTCCGTCCGGCGGGCAGGATCAAAAGCGCCTGCTCCGCACGCTATTCAACATTCGGCCGCCCCGGCCCGCCGAGAAAAAATTTCTGGCAGTACAGGACGCTTATTTGCAGGAGGAGATCCGGCAAAAGGGCGTGACCGACCTGAAGGATCTTCGCCCGGTGCAGGAGGGCCTCTATCTCTGGCGCGGAGATATAACCACTCTGCGCTGCGACGCCATCGTCAACGCCGCCAACTCCCAACTGCTCGGCTGCTTTGTCCCGTGCCACGGCTGCATCGACAACGCCATCCACACCTATGCCGGTGTGCAGCTGCGGGCGGCCTGTGCCGAAATCATGCACCGGCAGGGGCACCCGGAAGAGCCGGGCACGGCCAAAATCACGCCGGCGTTCAATCTGCCCTGCAGCTATATCCTGCACACCGTCGGCCCTGTTGTGCACGGGAGACCGACCGAACGGGAGGAGGCGCAGCTGGCCTCGTGCTACCGCGCCTGCCTGGATCTCGCCGAACACAGCGGTGTAAAAAGCATCGCGTTCTGCTGCATTTCCACCGGAGAGTTCCACTTCCCAAACGATCGGGCGGCGCAGATTGCAGTCAGGACCGTAAAAATATATAAGGAGCACACAAACAGCACTGTGGAGGTGATCTTCAATGTGTTCCGAGAAAAGGATTTCGACCTTTACCGCAGGCTGCTCGGCCCCGATTCAAAGGCTGCAGGCGGCGCTCGCATCCGCTGACGCCGTCGTGATCGGGGCGGGGAGCGGCCTTTCCACGTCGGCGGGTCTGGTCTACGACGGGGAGCGGTTCAAACGATATTTTTCCGACTTTGAAAAAAAATACGGGTTTCACGATATGTATTCCGGCGGATTTTACCCTTATGATACGCCGGAGGAATACTGGGCATATTGGAGCCGGTATATTTATATCAACCGCTATCTGGATGCGCCAAAGCCCGTCTATGAAGAGCTTTTTCACCTGATCCGGGAGAAGGACTACTTCATTCTGACGACCAATGTGGATCACTGCTTCCAGAAGGCGGGATTTGACAAAGGGCGGCTGTTCTACACACAGGGGGACTACGGCCTGTGGCAGTGCGCCAGGCCCTGCCACGACAAGGCATACGACAACCAAGACGTTGTTCGCCGGATGGTGGAGGCCCAGGGCTTTCGAGCGACAGCGCAGGCGCTGGAACCGCCTGCGGGCACGGCGCCAAAGATGTCTGTCCCCGCCGATCTGATTCCCCGCTGTCCAAAATGCGGCGCGCCGATGGCCATGAACCTGCGCACGGACAGCACCTTTGTCCAGGATTCCGGCTGGTATGACGCAGCCCGGAGATATGAGGACTATCTGCAGCGCCACCGCAACGGCGCCGTGCTCTACCTGGAGCTGGGAGTGGGGTTCAACACCCCGGTCATCATCAAGTACAATTTCTGGCGGATGACGGCTGAAAATCCGCGGGCGGTCTACGCCTGCATCAACCGGCAGGAGGCCGTCTGCCCGAAAGAGCTCGCCCCACAGGCGATCTGTATCCGCGGCGACATCGGGGCCGTTCTGGCCGAGACGGCAGAGCGAGCCGCCGATTAAGACCGCCCTGTGCACGAAACGTTTGAATGGCACAGGGCGGTCTTTTCATAAAATATTTTTTCAGTCCTCGACCGGCTCCATATACTCCCGCTCTCCGCATTTGGGGCAGCGAATGATCTTCCCCTCCACGGCGTTGACGGCAAAAATCATCTGGAGCACCGGCGGCTTAAAGCAGTGGCCGCACCTGGGGCACCGGAAGTGTTCGTGCCGGTAAAAGCGGATATAGAAAACCGCGGCGGCGATCAGCGCGGCCGCCAGCACGCACAGCGCAGCGATCAGCAGCACCTTTGAGACGGGATTCATCGCGTATTTTCCCCCCGAATAAAGATCCGCCCGGCTGAGCCGGGCGGGCGATCAGTCGATCATATTCTGAATTTTGGCCGCAGTGACGGTGTTTTTCAGCAGCATGGCGATCGTCATCGGTCCGACGCCGCCGGGCACCGGCGTAATGTACGAGGCCTTCGGCTCCACGGCGGCAAAATCCACATCGCCGCAGAGCTTGCCGTTCTCGTCGCGGTCCATGCCCACGTCGATCACCACGGCGCCGTCCTTGACCATGTCGCCGGTGATGAATTTGGGCTTACCGACCGCCGCCACCAGGATATCCGCCCGCGCCGTGACAGATTTCAGATCCCGGGTGCGGGAGTGGCAGGTGGTGACCGTGCCGTTCTCGTGCAGGAGGAGCATGCTCATCGGTTTACCCACAATATTGCTGCGGCCGACGACGACGCACTCCTTCCCCTCGGCGCTGATGCCGTAGTGGTGCAGCAGTTCCATGATCCCGGCCGGCGTGCACGGGAGGAAGTGGTAGTCCCCCAGCATGATCCGCCCGACATTGGCGGGATGGAATGCGTCCACATCCTTGATCGGCGCAATGTTTTCAATCACCGCGCGGTCGTCCAGGCCGTTTGGCAGCGGGAGCTGGCACAGGATGCCGCTGATATCACCGCGGCTGTTGAGCGCGCGGACAAGCGCGATCAGCTCGTCCAGCGTGGTGTCCGCCGCGAGCGCGTGCTCCTCGGAGTAGATGCCCACCTCGGCACACGCCTTTTTCTTGTTGTTGACATAGATGCGGGAGGCCGGGTCGTCCCCCACGACGATGACTGCCAGCCCGGGCGTGACGCCGCGCTCCTTCAGCCGCGCGACCTCCTTTGCCACATCGGCGCGCACCTGTGCGGCCACGCCTTTCCCGTCAATGATCTGTGCCATTTTGATCCCCTCCCTTTTCCTTTTCCGCCGGTGCGGGCGCCGTACTCGCCGGATTTTCTTTTGCCATGTTTTCCGTACGCTCCTGCGCAGCAGCGGCCGGGGCGTTTTTCTTTTTCTTTCGATCCGTCTTTTCCGGCTCTTCGGGGAAGAAGTCCACCCCTTCGATCGGACGCGGATGACGCTTCACCCGGACGAGCATGAAGATCAGCACCCCGACGCACACGACCACCAGCAGGGCGGAGAGCAGCTGCGAAACGCGGATATTCGTCCCGGTAATATACAGGCTGTCCGTGCGCAGCCCCTCCACGACCATGCGCTCAAGGCCGTACCAGATGCCGTAGCACAGGGCGATCTGACCGCTGAACTTGCGGAATTTGGCGCAGATCAGCCACAGGACAAAGAAGCCCAGCAGGCACCACACGGATTCGTAAAAAAATGTGGGATGTACCGGCGCGTATGGATCTACCATCACGCCCCCCGCCTCGATCTCCGCCTCGTGGCTGAGCAGATAGGCGGTCGTCTTGTCGCTGATCATGCCCCAGGGCATGTCGGTGTTGCAGCCGAATGCCTCCTGGTTCATAAAGTTGCCCCAGCGGCCGATCCCCTGGCCGATCAGCAGGCTCATCCCCGCCATGTCGGCCAGATTGTAAAAGTTGAGCTTGTCAAATTTGCAGACGATGAAGGCCGCGATTACCCCGCCGATGATCCCGCCGTAGATCGCGAGGCCGCCCTCCCAGATCTTAAAGATATCGGCCGGATGGGCGGAAAAGTAGTCCCACTCAAAGGCCACATAGTAAAGTCTTGCGCCCAGGATGCCGCCGATGGTGGCAAAGATCAGGACATCGAGCATCTTGTCGATGCTCATTTTCCACTTATAGGCGAGGTGGCCGCCCCACAGCACGGCCAGAAAAAAGCCGAACGCGATGATCACGCCATACCATTTAATTGTAAACTCATGCCCGAACAGGGTAAACTGCGCCGCAATGGACGGCACGTCCAGGCTCCATCCCAGCCCGGGGAAATTGACCGTGGTGAAATCTCCCATTCTCTCAGCCTCCACGCTTTGTTTGATCGGTCCGGCGATCAGGCGGGCAGGATCACGGACAGCGCGCTGAACGCCTCGTCCAGCACCTGCGCCGCGCGGTTGACCTGCTCGATCGTCACATTCCGGTACCCCTCGGCCCGGTCAAAGATCCGCTCCCCGCACAGGTGGGCGTCGATCAGATTGTTGGCGAGGCCGTCCACATCATTATACCCCATTATTTCCCTGCCGTAAAGCAGCTTTTTGGCGCGGCTGAACGCGTCGGGGTCGACCCCGTTTTCCCGGATCCGTGTCAGGGCGTCCCGGATCACCTGCGCCGCACGGTGCGGGTGCGTGGACTCGCCGGCCAGGAAGACGCTGGCATAACCGGGGCCGGTGAAGTATTCGGTGCCAAAGCCGGGGCTGATGAGGCCCTGATTCATCAGGTCGCGGTACAGGTCGGAGGACTCGCCCGCCGCCGCCTCGAGCAGCGTGTACATGGCGATGCGCTCCTCAAGCGGAAGCATCATCGTATTGCACGCCTGCTTATAGCCGAGCATGAACATCGGCACCGCGACGGAGAGCTTTTGCTCCACGAGTTTTTGGCCCACCTGGGCGGGCTCCTCAGGGAAGGTTCGCTCGATCTCGATCGCCTCACACGGCTTCAGGAGCCGATCCGCCGTGCGGAGCACCTGCTCCACCGTCACATTGCCCACCACGGCCAGCGCCATGTTGTGCAAATTGTAAAAACGGTTGTAGCACGCATAGAGAAGCTGATCGTCAATCCGGGCGATGGAGTCGATCGTCCCGGCGATGTCGATGCGCACGGGATGCTTCTGGTACAGCGCGCGCAGGAGGTTGAACTCCAGCTGCCAGCCGGGCTCATCCTGATACATGCGGATCTCCTGCCCGATGATGCCCTGCTCCTTCTGGACCGTCTGCGCCGTAAAGTACGGGTGCTGCACAAAGTCGAGCAGGATCTCGAAGGAGGCGTCAAAGTCCCCGGAGGTGGAGAAGAGGTAGCACGTGCGGTCAAAGCTCGTGTAGGCGTTGGCGCTCGCGCCTGTCTCGGCGTAGCGCGCAAAGGCGTCGAGCTCCTCGCTCTCAAACAGCTTGTGCTCCAAAAAGTGCGCGATTCCCTCCGGCACGGTGGTGAATTCTTTTTCGCCCTTCAGGCGGAAGCACGTGTCCACGGAGCCGTACCGCGTTCCGAACACGGCGTAGGCGGAGGAGTACCCCTCCTTGGGCAGCACATAGATGCGCAGTCCCGTCGCGTGGTCGATCTCAAAATAGCGCTCGCCGAGCGCGTCGTTCTTCACTTCTCGGATCTGATTCATGCCTGTACCTCCTCTTCCTCGGGCCGGAGAAGATAGACGGTGTCCAGCGCTGCACCGCGCGCCGCCTGCTCCACCTCTTCACGTGTGACGGCGGAAATCTGCCGGGCATACTCCTCCGGCGTATCGACATGATCCAGCGTCATCTGGCGCATATACCAGGTGTCCAGATAATCCGGCATATCGTTCATGCTGCGCGCCGAATCGCTCAGCGCCTTGATCGAAGCGGCAAACTCGCCGTCTTCAAACGCCCCCTCCTGCATGATGCGCAGCTGATTGAGGATCTCCGTGCGCGCCTTTCCGGCGTTCTCATCCTCCACGCCGCTGGAGACGAAGATCAGCCCCTTCTGCCGCGTGAGGCGGGCGGAGCAATAGTAGCACAGGCTCATCTTCTCCCGCACATTCATGAACAGCCGGGAGTACGGGCCGCCGCCGAAGATATCGGTCATCACCGCGTGGGCATAGGGACGGTCGTCCGGCGAGGTCATCGCCGTGCGCAGGCCGAGCACCAGCTTGCCCTGGTTGACGGGGAGCTGTTCCGTCTGCTCCCGCACCGATCCGGAGAACGGGCGGAAGATGGGCGCGGACAGCGGGCGGTAATCGCGCCCGATCTGCTCAAACGCCCTTTGGAATCGGTCGCCCACCGCCTCCGCCTCTGCGGAACCGACCACGTTGATCTGAACCCGCGCACGGCGCAGCAGATCCCGCATGGCATGTGTGGCAGATTCCGGTGTGATTGCGGCGATCTCCTCCACCCGGCCGTATTTGCTCAGGCCAAAGGGTTCATCCGCACACATGGCGGCCTCGCACTGCTCGAGCGCGTACTGGCGCTTGTCGCTCAGCTCGCTGTCGATCTTCTCCTTGAGCAGGCGCTTTTCCAGCTCCACAGCCTGCGCGGTGAGCAGGCCGTTCTCCGTCACGGGGTCGAAGAGCATCTCGCACAAGAGATCCGCGCACGCGTCCGCAAGGCGCTCGCCCTCCAGGGCGAACCGGTCGTCCACGGTGCTGATATAGAGCGTGAGCACCTGCGCGTCGCCCTGCTTGTTGATCCGGGCGTACACGATGGCGCCGTACAGCTCCGCCAGCCGCCGGTTGAGCGCGGTGAAATCCGGGTACCGGGCACAGGAGCGCTGCAGCAGGGAGATCGCCAGCGCGTTGACGCCGGCCGTCTCCGCCCGCAGGGGCACGGCAAAGCTGACGCTCACGCGCAGGGTCTTAAACCGGGAGGTCTGCACGCCGACGATCCGCACGCCGTCCATCAGCTCCCGCTGATAAAGGGGATGTTCCATCCTTTTAATCCCTCCGTTACAAATAGTTGACATTGGGCGGTCAGCCGCCCATTTTTAATATCATAACACGATGGCGCCGTCTTTTCCAGATTTTCCCGGCGAATTAACAAATTGTTATCACGATTTTGTGTTCGCCGCCGTCCGGCGGGATGCGGATCGGATCATTTTCCGCGCGCTCCCCGCGCCGGACCGTCAGATGCACACGCGTGTTTTTGCCAAAGCGGTAGCTGGCCGTGTAGCCGTCCCAGGATGCGGGCAGCCTTGGGTGTACCACGAGCGCGCCATTCTCCAGCCGGATGCCCAGCAGCTCCTCCACTGCGGTCACGTAAAACCATCCCGCCGATCCGGTATACTGTGTCCATCCGGCCTGTCCCGGCGCGCGGGGATTGGCGGTGACGTCCCCCGCCAGGGCGTACGGCTCCCCGCGATACCGCCGCCCGGCCTCCGGATCGGTGCAGATGGCGGCGGGATTGATCTGGCAGAGCAGCGCATATCCCTCATCCGTACGTCCGGCGCGCAGCAGCGCCATGCACAGCCAGACAGCCGCATGCGTGTACTGCCCCCCGTTCTCCCGCACGCCGGGCGGATAGGCGGCCACATAGCCGGGGTCCGGCGTCTCGGGCCGGTCAAAGGGCGGATCAAACAGGCGGATCAGATGGTTTTCAGGGTCGGAAAGCGTCCGCACGGCCGTGTCCAGCGCCAGCTCGATCCGCTGCGTGTCGTGCTGGCCGCAGAGCACGGCGAACGACTGCGTGAGGGAGTCGATCGCACAGGCGCTGCGCCCCCGCGCGCCGAGAGCCTCCCCGCCGTCGAAGAGCGCACGGATATACCGGTCCCCGTCAAAGCAGTGCTGCTCCACGCGTTCCCGCAGCGCCTCCGCCTGCTCTCGGAATCGGCGGGCGCGCCACGCCTCGCCCATGTGCTCGCACAGCGGGGCAAAATGATCCAGCGTCAAGGCCAGAAACTGCGCCAGCCACACGCTCTCCCCCTGTCCTTTCTCCCCGACGCGGTTATAGCCGTCGTTCCAGTCGCCGCCGCCGATCAGCGGCAGGCCGTGCGGGCCGGTCAGCGTCAGCGCCCGCTCGAGCGCACGGACCGCGTGCTCATACACGCTCCCCTTTTCCGCCGACTGGCGGGGGGTGAAATAGCGCTCCCGTTCGTCGGAACGCAGCTCCTCCCCCTCCAGATAGGGGATATCCTCCTCCAAAAAGGCCCAGTCCCCCGTACTCTGCAAATACCGCGCCGTCTCATACGCGATCCATACATAGTCGTCGCTGTACCGCGTGCGCACGCCGCGCACCGTGATCCCCTCCCCAGGGAAATCGTGCCACCAGTGCAGGCCGTCCCCCTGCGGGAACTGGCGGGCACACGCCCGCATCAGCTGACGGCGGAGCACCGCGCTGTCCAGCAGCACGAGCGATCCGGCATCCTGCAGCTGATCGCGCAGCCCCCACGCGCCCCCGCACTGGTAAAAGCCCGTGCGCGCCTCCAGGCGGCAGGCGCGGATCTGGTGCGGCAGCCATACGTTGATCATCACATTGAGCGCGGGGTCCGGCGTCTGAACCTGCAGGGGAAGATCGGCGCTGTGCGGATCCCCTCCGTCCTGCACCAGCTCGCCGAGCGCTTCCTCCCGCTGTGAAAAGGCGAGGAAAAAGCGTATTTTCACCTGTCCCCCTGCGGGGAGACGCTCTTGCCGGCACACGGCCGCGCACGGGTCCGTCAGCGGAAGCAGGCGCGGGTCGTCCCAGCTCCCGGCGAGGAACCGCCCCCGGTCGCAGCAGTAGAAGTCCGCACCCCCTTCAACGCCCTGAAGCAGGAAGCCGGGCACGGCCGCCTGATATGGGTTCTCCATCACCAGGCCGGCGTCCGCCGTCCGGGCCCGGATCAGACGGGCGTTTTCCCGCGTGACGCCGAGCACGGGTTCCGTATAGTAGGCGCAGGTGAACGTCTCCTCCCGGTCCGAGCGGTTTTCGATGCACACGTCCAGATATTTGACGCTGCCCTGCGCCGGTACGCGGACCGTGACCTCCGAACGAAAGGCGGCCGTCTCCCCCCGCCACTGCGCCCCGCCCGGCCAAAAGGTACACCGAGCGCCGTCCAGCAGATCGTACACCTTCCCGCCGCAGGAGAGCAGCAGCATCTCCCCGCGGTTGTCACAGCAGGGATCGTTCATCCAGGGGGTCAGCTTATTCTCCCGCGCGTTGACCGCCCACGTATAGCCGAGCGCGCAGTCGCTCACCAGCGTCCCGAAGCTGTCATTGGCCAGCACATGCGTCCACGGGACGGCGGGCCGCTTCATCACCGTAAAGGAGTCCTCCCCAAACTGTCCGCCGGCCACGGTCAGCCCGCCGTGTGCCGGCGCGCCGCCGCAGGGGCGGACCGGCTCCATCCGCATGGGTGCAAACTCCGGCAGCGGCGGACGCAGGCGCTCCGGCCCGCGCGGGACGATATACCGCGCCGCCGCATCAAGGGCGCTGAGCGCCCGCGGCTCCACCTGGCCCTCCCGTATCAGATGGACGCCGCCGCGCGCGCCGATCCGTTCGGTACAGCCGCAGCGCCGTATGCATGCGCGCAGCTCCTCGGCCTCCCGTTCGTCCGCGGCAATCAGCGCCAGATCGAACGGCAGGCCGCACAGGGCCAGCCGCCTGCACAGGCGCAGGCATGCGCCCAGCCGGTCGTCCTCCGGGATCGGCCGCATGACGACGATCGGAAGATCGCCGGAGATCCCCATGCCCCACAGGGCGCTCTGTCCCGCGGTGAGTTCCGCCGCAGCCCGGTCATACTCCGGCCCGCCCTGCGCCGTATAGAGCAGATGCGGCAGCATCTGGGAGAGGAGCGCCCCCTCCAGGCTGTCCCCGGCGAAAGACACGGGGGCCCCTTCCGTCGCGGCCGCATCCGCGCGTACACGCAGCAGTCGGAGGGCGGCCTCCTGCGGCGTCTGTGCCGCCGCCAGGATCAGCCCCGTCCGGAAAACACCGCGTCCCGCCGCCGTAAACGGAATGCGGATGGCGGCGCACACATCCTTGACCGCCAGCGTATTGTGCATTTCCCGATCTTCCTCCGTCAGTGAGAGAACAGCTTTGGGCCGGCGAAGAAATACGGTCCGATCCGTTTCAAACGCAAGCGGGCCGCCGTCCACAAGGCCTACCGCCATGCTCAGCGGCTGCTCCTCCCCGCGTGCACGGCGCGTATAGATCAGCGCGCGCAGATTTTCGTCATACGCCACGGTGACAAACAGGCGGGAAAAGGCCGGATGCGCGCGTTCGTCGGCCGCAGCGGCCAGACCGGGCTCCAGATAGACCGTCAGGCTGCCGCTGAGCGGCGCGGCGCGCCTGTTGCGCACCCACAGCCTGCGGATCTCCGCGGGGAGACGCGGGTGTACGAGCACTTCCATCCCCGCGCGTACGGCATTTTTTTCCGCGCTCAGCACCGCCCGGTCCCCGGTAAACCGCGCCTCGTACTCGGCCGTCTCCCCGGGCGGCGCGATCCCCTTCTGCAGCGGGAAACAGACGCCCTGCGCCCGCAGTACGCAGAAAATTCCATTCGGACGGCGGAGCAGGTCCCCGTCCGAAAAGGTCATCTCCGCCCCGCGGTAGAGCGATCGGCTCAGGCCGGCATCCGTCACCACGGCGCTCCACTCCCCGTTGGAGAGGAGCATCGCCTGCGGCCGGGCGCGGTCGATCCGATAGACGTCCAGCGTCCCGCCCCGCGGCTGTGACGGACGCCGGGGCGGCTGCGCACTTGCAATATCGTCAAAGAGCACCGCCCCCTGCTGCGCTCTTTCCTCCAGGATACTCCGTGCGGCCGCCATGTCCGCGTCCGCCATAAAGCGCTTTTGCATCAAATTCCCCCTCACGGCATTGACACACGCGAGCATACTCATGCCCACATGGTGCGCCATATAGCTGCGCACCACGGCGTAGTCCTGCCCCTCCTGCACACGGCCGGGCGTAAAGTCCGCCGCCTCATAAAATCCGCAGCGGCCCGTCATCTCCAGCTGCTCGATCTCCTTTAAGTTCCGGTATGCCTCCCGGGGGGCAAACGGGAGCGTCAGAAACGTGGAATAGGGGGAGATGACCAGATCGTCGTCAAGCCCCTGCTTGAGCCCCAGCTTCTGAACGCCGTGCGCCTCATACTGGTAGTTGAGCGCCGGATCAAAGGCGTAAAAGCCGCTTTCGGAGATCCCCCAGGGGATTCCCCGCCCCCGCACGCGCTGGCGATGGCAGTGCAGGCAAAACTGCAGCGCCTCGTAGAGCAGGGTGTTTTCATATGCCGGCAGGAGCAGGTGCGGCATATAGTACTCGAACATCGTCCCCGTCCAGGAGATGGGGCCGGCGTACGCGCCGTCGCGCGCGAGGGGACGCCCCAGTGCGGCCCAGTGCTTGAGCGGCACGATCCGGCGCGCCACGGCGTAATAGCTCGTCAGCCGCGCCTCGCTCATGAGCAGATCATAGCACGCGGGCGTAAGCTGATTTTTTTCCACGTCATAGCCAATGTGAAACAGATTTTTTTTCTGATGGTACAGAAAATGGAGATCCGTCTCGGACGCCAGACGTTCCAGCCGCTGTGCAAGCGCCGTGAGGCGCGGCTCCTCCCCCGCGTACTCCGTCAGGCCGCTGCGCAGCGCTGTGATGCACGCGAGGAAATTGCCGCTGTCCACGGAGGAGACGTACACCGGCTTCATCGGGCGGAGCGTACGCGTATCGTACCAGTTGAGCAGATGGCCCCGGTACTTCTCCAGCCGCTCGACGGTGGAGAGGGTCTGGTTCAGCCGTGTGAAGAGCTCCGCGCTGCCGATGAACCCCAGATCGCGCGCGGCCAGTGTGCAGAGCATCATCATCCCGATATTGGTCGGGGAGGTGCGGTGCGCAATGCGGGCTGCCGGCGTCTCCTGCACGTTGTCCGGCGGCAGATAGTTCTCGGCCGCTGTGGCATATTCCGTATAGTACCGCCACTGTGCCGCCGCGCAGGAGGCGCCGTACTCCCGGAGCACGGGATCGCCCAGCCGCTCATCGGTCAGGCGGCGGGCACTGTGCCGGTCAAACCACACATCCCCCCACTGGAGCAGCCCGGCGAGGATCAGCGCCCCCTCCAGAGAGCCGATCAGGTAGAGCCCGGTCAGCAGGGAGGGCAGCAGCGGGCGCAGCCCGTGGGCGGCGCTCTTTTCGCTGTCCGCAGCGGTGGTCCACTCGAGCATTTTTTTACGGGAAACGGCCGTGCGCCACACCGCCCGGACGATCGCGTCCAGGCAGACAAAGCCCGTGCGGGAGGCCGAGAGCATCTTTACCCCCGCCCGCATGAGGGACGCCGCCGCATCCGGCAGCACCCGGGAGTAAAACCGGCCGGAAAAGGCGCGGGGGCCGCCGCACAGTAACGCGCTCAGGCATCCGAACAGCTCCCCGGCCGCGCTGCTCACCAGCGCCGCTCCGGCAGCCAGCGCCCCCGCCGCGCCGCCGATAAACGGCGCGGCAAGCAGCGCGATCCAGACCCACGCGCTCGTCAGTGAACGGCGCAGATTGTCAAAGAGCTGATATTTCGTCAGCGGTCCCGCGGGGTTGTCGCTCCCCGGGCCGTAGGGATGGCGGCGGAGAAAGACCATGTTCTGCCAGTCCCCGCGGACCCAGCGGTGCATCCGCCGCAGATAGGATTCCTCCCGGGTGGGAAAGCTGTCCGTCACGTACACGCCGCCGAGGAAGCCCGCGCGCAGAAATCCGCCCTCCAGAATATCATGGCTGAGCACGGTGCCGTCCTCGATCCGCCCCCGCATCACATCATGGAATGCGTGTACATCCATGATCCCCTTGCCGGAAAAAATGCTCTGTCCAAACAGGTCCTGATAAAAATTGCCGCTGCCCCTGTCGTAGGAGCTCACGCCGCCCGCCCCGGCCATGATCCGTGTAAAGCCTGTGGCGCGCGCCGATTCCACGCCGGTGGCCACCTCCGGAACCAGAACGCCGTATCCCGCCCGCACAGTCCGGGCCTCGGGATCAATTTGGGGCCGGTTGAGCGGATGGGCGGCGCAGCGCACCATTTCCAGCGCGGTGTTAAAGGGCAGATCGGTGTCGGAGTCGAGCAGGATCAGATATTTCACCTGCTCCAGATGGCCGGTGCAGCCGGTCAGATGCATTCCCGGCACCGGCTCTCCGCAGATGGCCTGTACCAGCTGCGTGATCGCGCCGCGCTTGCGCTCATAGCCGGTGTAACAGCCCTGCGCCGGGCTGTAGGCCCGCTCCCGCACCGCAAGCAGGAACCCGCCGGCGTACCGGTCGTTCAGGCGGTCGATCTCCTTTTTCATTGCGCTGTAATCGGCCTCGTCGGCGGGCGTGACGGGCGCATCCGCGCTCTTATAGTCGGCCAGCAGCAGGACCTCCACGGCCCCCTGATGATTGGCGCGGTAGAGCGCCTCCAGATGGGCGGCCACCGCCGGCGCGCGCGCGGCCTCCGGCAGCAGATCGGATACGGCGATCAGCGTGCGGGCGTATTCCGGAACGGCGCCGTCAAACGCCATGCGCGGCAGAGGGCGCGGACGCACCCCGCGTGTAAAGGCGGCCTGTACCGGATGCAGAAAGAGCTCCCACAACAGCGGGAAGAGCAGGATAGCCAGGTACCACCGGCCGGAGAGCACAGCGGATAAAACCGACGTAACAAGCGCCAGAGCCGGCGGCAGCGCGAGGGCCAGCGTCCCGCGCAGGCGCCTGCGTCTGCGCCCGCGCTCTCCGGCCTCCCGCAGGAAAAACCCGATATGATTGCGTTCCTCGGGGGCCTCCCGGGACTGGCGCAGCAGCTCTGTGGCCAGGCGCGTTTCCGGCATGTCGCGTTCCAGGGCCAGACGGGCCACCTCCTCTCGGTAATGCGCCTGTGTCTCCGGATCCATGCGGGGGTACGTCCCCGCCGGATCGAGCATCAGGATCCGCTGCGTCTCACAGATCTCCCGGGTGACGGCCTCAAAATCGATTTCCTCGAGCGCCAGAAGGGAGCGGACTGCGTTTTCCACCGTTCCGGCGGGCAGGTCCACGCTCTCCCGCGCGCGTCGGATCAGCGCCGCACGCAGCATCAGGGGCAGCAGCTGCACCTCCCACACGGTCAGGTGCTCCGGTGCGAGCGCGCCGCACAGCTCCTCCTGCCCCGGGAGCACGCCGTCCGGGCACAGCGCCAGGCAGCGGGAAAAAATACGGATTTTCCCGTCTTCTGCCGGGAGGGCCGGGGCGGTCTCCAGCTCGCACAGGATATTCCGCCCCTCCCGCTCCAGCCGGTGAAAGTGGTCGGTCAGCCATTCGGCCCGCGGGGAGGGCTCTCCGCCCTCCCGCTCCCGCTGGGCCAGACGGTAGGCCGAGCGGATCGCCGCAAGATCCGAGCGCAGGCTCCTCCGCAGGGCCGTCGTCTGCATCCGATGGTGTGTCGCGCGCATGTCTTTTTCCCCTTTGTCCCGATGATTCGGTGATTTTTACCATCCTCTATTTTGTCTCGGGATCTCGCATTCATACAGCGGGCCTCTTTTTTGCTTGATGGCGCGCCCGGGTTGGAGTATAATGGAGACAGAACCTGATGAACCGGAGGAGACTGCTTTGAATTTTCGCTACATCGAATCGGCGGGAGTCTATGAGGGCTTCTGTCTGGTAAAATCGGTCACCGTCAGAAAGACGTCCAAGGGGTCGACTTTTTTGGACCTGATCCTGGCGGACAGGAGCGGCGAGATCGCCGCCAAGCTGTGGGACTACCGGGAGGAGGTCCACGGCGTGGTCGCCGTCAATGACCTGATCAAGGTGCGCGGGCCGATCTCCCCCTTCAACGGGGAGGATCAGCTGCGGGTGGACCGGATCCGCCGCGCCACGGCGGAGGACGGCCTGCGGCTGGAGGACTTTATCCCCTGTGCGCCGGAGGGCGGGGAGCAGATGCTCGCGGAGATTGAAAAAACGGTATCGGCCTTCCGCGACGCGGGCCTGCGCGATCTGGTGCAGACAGTCCTGAACGAACATCGGGAGCGGCTGCTGTTCTATCCGGCGGCGTTCAAGCTCCACCATGCGATCCGCGGCGGACTGCTGTACCACACGCTCTCCATCCTGCGCATGGCGCAGATGATCTGCGCGCAGTACCCGTTTGTGGATGCCGATCTGCTGTACAGCGGCGTGATCCTGCACGACATCGGCAAGGTCTATGAGTTTGACGCCGATGCCACGGGCATCGCGGAAAAATATACGCTCGAGGGCAATCTGGTGGGCCACATCGCGCGCGGGGCGGGCATCGTACACGATACGGCGGAGCGCCTGGGGACCGACCGGGAGACGGCGCTTTTACTCGAGCACATGATCCTCTCCCACCACGGCACGCCGGAGTACGGCGCGGTACAGTACCCCGCATTTTTAGAGGCGGAGATTCTCTCCGAGCTCGACATGCTCGACGCGCGGATCTATGAGATCGCGCACGCCGTGGCCGCAGTGCCGAAGGGGGATTTCACCCAGCGGCAGTGGTCGCTGGACAACCGCCGCCTGTACAACCACGGGCGCATGAATCCGGCGCAGGAAACGGAATAACGGACCCAATCGGCTCTCAGGCCGTATGAATGATTGGAGCAGAAGGAGCGATCAAGATGAGAAACCACGAGGTTACAACACCCGGCCCCCTGCTGGACGCCAACGGGAATATCGCCGAGCCCGGCTGGTCCAAACAGCTGGTACGCACGTATGACCGGACGAAGATCAAGGCCGGCTATCTGCGGATCAAGGAGTGGGACTACTATCTGGTGATGAACGACCGATTCGGCGCGGCGTTCACCATCTCCGATGACGGATACATCGGCCTGCAGTCCGTCTCCCTCCTCGATTTTGAAAAAAGGTGGGAGCACACGGAGACGATCCTGAACATCCTCCCCATGGGCAAGTACATGCTGCCCTACTCCTCCGCGAGCGGGGACACGGTGTACCGCGACAAGCGGCTGGAGATGAAATTCTCCCCCTCGGAGGGCAAACGCCATATCACCTGCACGTTCCAGAACTTTTACGAGGGCAAACCCCTCACGTGCGATATCACCCTGCACCAGCCGCCCATGGACACCATGGTCATCGCGACGCCGTTCAAAAAGAACAAGTGCTTTTACTATAACCAGAAGATCAACTGCATGCGCGCAGAGGGGTGCGTCACCTTCGACGGGCGGGAGTACCGCTTTGACCCGGAGACGGACTTCGGCACGCTCGACTGGGGCCGCGGCGTGTGGACGTATGACAACACATGGTACTGGGGCTCCGGCAATGCGGTGGTGGGCGGCAAGCCGTTTGGCTTCAACATCGGCTACGGCTTTGGGGACACCTCCGCCGCCACGGAGAACATGCTCTTTTACGACGGGAAGTGCCACAAGCTGGACGACGTGACGTTCAACATCCCGGAGAACAGCTACATGGAGCCGTGGACCTTTACTTCCAGCGACGGGCGGTTTGAGATGGGTTTTGTTCCGGTGCTCGACCGCGCGGCAAAGCTCTCCGCCCTGATCGTGGAGACAGACCAGCACCAGGTCTTTGGCCGGATGAGCGGACGCGCCACGCTCGATGACGGAACCGTGTTGGAGATCAAGGACGTCATGTGCTTTGCGGAGAAGGTGCACAACAAGTATTAAAGCACTGAACACGCGGCGTCATCTGTGCCGCACTGAAAAAATGCACCCGAGCGGAATGAACCGCCCGGGTGCATTTCTATTTGGATATTTTTTAGCCGATCAGACGGTCTCCGCCGCCGCCACGCGTTCCTTGGCCTCCTGATAGCGGGCCTTGATCTCCTCAAAGTGGCTGTAATTCTCCGCCTGCTTGAGCATGCGGACCGCATCCAGCCACGGTTTGGCGGAGCGGTTGAAGGAGAGGTGCGAATTCTGCTCGTCGCGGATGGCGCGGTTGAGCGCGGTAAACTTTTTCTTCAAGGCTTTGGCGTCCGCCTTTGCCGCCTTCGCGGCGCTCTTGTCTCCGGCCTCCTTGGCCTCAAAGAGTTTCTTATAGATCGCATCCTCCTGCTCGTTGTACTGCTCCTCCGTGGCAAACAGCTCCTCGAGCTTATCGTTGCTCATAAAGGTCAGCTCGGCCTTGCCGCCGTAATACTTTTGCTGATATTTGCGAGCCGTCAGGCGCTTGCGGTTAAAGTCGATCAGGTACTTGCGCAGCTCTTTTTCATCCTCCGTGCCGTGCGGCAGCTTTTTGGCCTTGCGCAGCTCCGCCTTCAGCTCGCTGACAGTGGCGTTGCCGAGCCCTTCCAGACCGCCGTCGACAATTTTGCGAGCGCAGTCGATCTGGACCTTGCCCAGCTCGCGGTCGAAGCGCTCCATCTCGCGCAGAACGATCGGCGCCATCTGAATCTGCGCATTGCGGTCCGCGGCCGCCCGGTAGTCGGCCCGGGCCTGTTTGATCTGCGCCTTGTCCTTACTGGCTTTCGCGGCCTTGATGCCGTCCTTGGAGAGCTTGACCGGTGTTTCATCCTTGAGATTTTCGGCCGTTTCAACCATCTCGACCACTTCCACCAGGCTGCTGTCGCTGAGGGTATTGTTGCCGAAGTCCTCGAAAAACGCGCGGATCTTGAGCACCTTGATAATGCCCTGCTGCTTGAGCTCCGTGAGATCGTAGAAGAAGTACGGGATCACGTTGACGATCGCGCCCAGGACGGAGACGATAATCAGCATCCGCACCATGGAGGTGAGGATATCCGGATCATACAGGGAGAAGTAGGAGATGTCGGCGCTGCCGTTGGCGATCGCCTGATTGACCACGTCGCCCACGCGGGAGCCGTTATCCATGACACGGTTCATCACGGCCGTATCGTTCAGAACCTGCTGCGCGACCGTCTCATTGATGCCGAAGCGCTCATACAGCGCGGGGAGAACGCCGCTGGTGACGAGCGTTACAATGCCGCCGATCGCCGTGATGGTGGAGAACATGCCGTCGATGCGCTCGCCGGTGACATACTGCTGATAGTCGCGGATATCGGCCTGAATCGTCGGGGTGAGGATCTGGGCAAAGGCGTTCATCAGCGCGTTCATGTAGAAGCAGATCACCAGGATCAGCAGGCTGTTGATAAAGGGGAACATCAGCGCGATGAAGACCACGTTGAACACATTTGTCATGATCAGCACGCCGCGCTTGCCCCACTTGCGGATGCAGAACGGGGAGGCCACCATGCCGACAAAGCCCGCACTCTGGCAGAAGAGGGTGATCAGCGTGTACTCCGTGCCGGAGCATACGCCGCCGTAGTTGTACAGCCACTGGAGCATGGTCGTCACGGCGGACTCCAGGAACCCGAGCCATCCGGCCAGCGCGATCACCCAGAAGTACTTGTTGCGCACGACCTCACGCAGGGAGTCCATGAACTTGATCTGGATGACGTGCGTCTTGGCCTGTACGATCTTTTCCTTGGTGTTGACATAGATCACGATGCACAGCACGATGCCCAGGATGCACAGCGGCGGATAGACGTAGCGGTACAGGCGGATATCGTACATATTGTTATTGGTAAACCACTGGGCGAACAGCGGCATGACCAGGCCCATGATGGACGGCGCAATGGAATAGACGACGCCCTTGATGGACGCCACATCCGTGCGCTCCTGCGAGTTGGGGGAGAGCACGTGCAGCAGGTTGTCGTAGGACTCGTAGAAAAAGTAATAGAAAAAGTTCTGCGCAAAGTTGAAGAGCAGCACGATCACGCATGTGGCAATATAGCCCTTTGTGCGGCCGAACACCTCGCCGCTGCCGAAGAGCGCCTCCATCTGATCGTACGGAAACCACACGAACGCGATCGTCAGCAGGGCGCTGGGGATCCCGGCCTTGACGATATACGGCTTATACTTGCCGTCCTTCCCGCGCGTGTTGTCGATAATATTGGCGCGCACGCCGGAGAGCGGGATGTTCACCAGCACGGAGATGACGTACAGGATGTACATATCCGTGGGCCGAATGCCGATCGTATTCCCGATCAGGACATTCGTGGTGGAGAGGATCACGTTCAGCGCCATAACGGAAAGGAACTTGACGCCGATTCCGCCGCCGGCATACGCGACGATCTCCTTAAACGGCATGTACCGCCCCTTCGGCGCCTCGTTCCAGTAGAGCCGGACGTCCGTGAGCAGCGTTTTGAGCTTTGAAGTCTTCATCTGTCTCCTCCTCTGTCATTTGAATGCGGGGCGCTGATCCCGTTCGGGGATCACGCCTCTTCGCCCTTGATCCAGGCGATGGAAAACTCTGCAAATTCAATCTTCCGGCAGTCGGTGTCCGGCTCAAAGAGCGCGCCGACATTTCCGTTTGGCAGCTGCGTCAGCGCGCTGTAGACAAATCCGCCCGCCCGCAGCACCCGCCGGTAGGGGAAGGTCTCCCCCCCGTCCTCGGAGAGGCGGACCGTGCCGCAGCAGCGCTTTTTGCGGTCCGCAGGATTGAGAAACACCACATAGTCCTTCTCCATCCCATTCAGACGCAGCACGGAGCTCTGGCAGATCGGCTGCGGCAGGCTGTCGTCCCAGTCGAAATGCTCCCAGCTCTGCCCGCCGTCCCCGCTGTATGCGATGGCTACGCTGCGGCGCGGATCATGGTTGCGCATGAAGTATTTGAGCACGCCGCCCTCCTGCTCGATCAGCTGGGACTCCGTGAGCATCTGGTCATTTTTGATCGTCCGGCTGCTCAGCCGTTTGCCGTCCACGGTGCGCGTATCATTGGGCGACTCTCCCCGCGTCCACGTCCGGCCCTGATCGTCGCTGTAGATCACGCAGCACGACAGACGCAGGGGGAACTTGCGGGTGCCGTAGTAGATCGGCACCACAATGCGCCCCCGGTAGGGCCCGCCGCCGATCACGATGCCGCAGCCCGGCCCCGGGCCGATAAAGCTCATATCGTCACGCTTCACCTGGCAGTTGAGCGACCGCGGCTTCGACCAGGTCAGTCCGTCGTCGTCGCTGTAGCACATCATAAGCGTGGAGGTGTGCTCCTCGCGGAATTTCCCGCCCGTGTAGATGCTGCCGTAATGCCTCTTTCCGTCGGTCACCTCGCCGTCATCATCGACGGTATAGCGCGTCTTTTCCCCCGTGGGGCGGCAGAGCACGCCATCCTTCAGGAAATATTTCTTCCGACCGCGGCGAATGATCCGGTCCCCCTGTGCATCCTCTCCGGCGCTGCATACGCTGTTGCGGATGCCGACGCCCGCCGGCGTGTGGGAGTAGTGCAGGTAGATCCGGCCATGCGCCGCATCATAGGTCATCACCGGATCGATCGCCGCCGACGATCTGAGCTGTTTTGTCCCGTGCTCCCGCACGGCGAGGATAAACGGCCCCCACGTCCGTCCCCCGTCCGCGCTGCGGCGGACGACCTTATCAATGCGATTGGGGTTGTCCATTCCCGAGCAGTACCGCGCGTCCGCACAGGCGACCACAATGCCGTTTTTCGTAGTCACCATAGAGGGGATCCGGTAATACTCGGACGGTCCGCCCAGGCCGGGGCCAAAAACTGTTTGAAATTCCATCGGCGCCTCCTGATCTCTTTTTTCAAGACAGACTGTTCCAGTATCCTTTTAATTTTTATGGTCAGAGTCATTTTATCATGTTTTGCTATAACAATAAATAAGTTTCACAAATTCTGATTTCGCTTTCATAAATTATTGTTTTCTTCTGCTATCCGGTTTGAAAATCCATCCGTTTTTGCAAACTCAAATGAAAGAACTTTCATTGCCATCGAAAACGGAGCAAGAAAAATCATCAGATTCTGCATTTTTTGCACAATGCAGAGGATCCCTCTCTCACCTGCCGGCACACCGATCCCGCCGCCATCGAAAAAATGCTGGTAATCCACGGGAAAACGGCGTATACTGAAAGCGGATCAGATCAGCGATATTCACGGAGTAAAGGAGACTGCCCGCACATGAAATACGAAGCGCTCAACCGCCATATGCTGGATATGCAGGGGGAAATCATCGATGCGGTCCGCAGGTCTGTCCGGATCGAAAGCGTCCGGGGCAAGGCGGCCCCCGGCGCGCCCTATGGCTCAGGCCCCCGTGCAGCCCTGGACGACGCGCTCGCCCTGGGGGAGCGGCTTGGCTTGAGGACCGGCCACATGGATCACCGCGTGGGATGGGTCGAATATGGCTGCGGAGCGGAGATGGTCGGGGTACTGGGCCATCTGGACGTGGTTCCCGCGGGGGAGGGCTGGGATTATCCGCCCTTCGGCGGGGAGATCCACGGCGATATTCTCTACGGGCGCGGCGTGCTCGACGACAAGGGACCGGTGATCGGCGCCATATACGGCTTAAAGGCGATCCGCGATCTGCATCTGCCCCTTGAGCGGCGGATCCGTGTGATGTTCGGAACAGACGAGGAGTGCGGATGCAGCTGCGTCAAGCACTATATTGAGCACGGCGGCGAGCTGCCGGCGATCGGCTTTACGCCGGACGCGGACTACCCGCTGATCTTCTGCGAAAAGGGGACGACCAACGTCATTTTGGGCGGCGCCGTCACCGATCCCGGGCAGATCCGGGTCCTCCGGCTGGAGGGCGGCACAGCTCCCAACGTCGTCACGCCGCGCTGCCGGCTGGAGGTCGAGGGGGAGATAAACGTTGAGCCTGAAGCTGGAATCACTGTAAAGCGCGCGGGCGGAAAAACCATTGTGGAGGCCGTGGGGAAGGGCGCACACGGCAGTACGCCGGAACGCGGAATCAACGCGGCCGTCCGTCTCCTGCATGCCGTACGGGGCACCCGGTTTGGCGGGGACTTCCAGCGCATGATGGATTTCATTCTGGATAAGCTGTGCGCGGATACAAACGGGGAGCGTCTGGGCATTTACGTGTCGGATCCCGAGACGGGGGAGACGACTGTCAATCTGGGAATGGTGTCCTATGACGACGATCGGATGTCCTTTACGCTGGACATCCGCCACCCCCGCAGCGCCGTACCCGAGGAAATTCGCGCGCGCGTGGAACAGGCGGCAGCGGCCTACGGCCTGGGGATCGAAAAGCTGTGGCAGGTACCGTGCCTGTACGTCCCCAGGGAGTCCGAGCTCGTGCGCAAGCTGACGGCCGTCTATACCGAACAGACGGGCAGGTGGGAGCAGCCGCTGGCGATCGGCGGCGGCACGTATGCCAAATCCTTCCCGAACATGGTCGCCTTCGGGCCCGTTTTCCCCGGAGATCCGGAGGTCATCCATCAGCCCAATGAGTGCGCGCCCATCCCCAGGCTCATGCAGTCGTTTCAAATCACGGCCGCGGCCATGTATGAACTCGCTCAAAAATAGTTTTTCATATCTGTCACGCCGGGTCCGCCATCGTGGGCTTCGGCGTTTTTTTCGGCTCGCTCCGCTGCGGCGGATCCATAGATAAAAGGTATATCACGCTATGAAATACAGGCATTTGCAGGGGCGAATAAATCGGCGTATAATAATAATGAAATGACTGGCGGCGGCGTTCTGCGCTCCGCCGCGGATAAGACCCTCCGGCGCACCGTCTGCCGGAGGGCTTCATCTGAGCACGCGAGGAGGCACTTACAATGAAAATCATTGAAAATCAACAATTTGATCAGGAACGCGCGCTGTATGGCAGCCGCGGCCTTTTTGTAAAAAACTGCGCTTTTGACGGCCCCGCCGACGGCGAGAGCGCACTGAAAGAGAGCTGCGATATCCGGCTGGATCACGTCCGCTGCAACCTGCGCTATCCCTTCTGGCATGACACCCGGCTGGAGATCCGGAACACCGAGATGACGGAGCTCTGCCGGGCGGCGCTGTGGTACTCCCACGATATTAAAATCGCCGGCAGCAAGCTCTATGGGATCAAGGCGCTGCGGGAGTGCTGCGATGTGGTGATGGCGGATTGTGACATCCGCTCGCCGGAATTCGGCTGGTCGGTGCGGAATATCGAGATGCGCCGCTGCACGGCGGAGAGCGAGTATTTTATGATGCGCTCCGAAAATCTCCGCTTTTCCGACGTCCGGCTGCAGGGGAAGTATTCCTTCCAGTACATCCAAAACGCAGTATTCGACCACTGTCATTTTGACACCAAGGACGCCTTCTGGCACGCCAAAAATGTCACCGTGCGCGACAGCGTGATAAAGGGCGAATACCTCGCCTGGTACTCGGACGGGCTCACGCTCATCAACTGTAAAATTATCGGGACCCAGCCCTTCTGCTACTGTAAAGATCTCAAGCTCGTGGACTGTGAAATGGTCGATACGGACCTCTGCTTTGAAAAATCCAGCGTGGAGGCCACGATCACGACGCCGGTCGTCAGCATAAAAAACCCGGCTTCCGGACACATCCGCGTTCCCGCCGTGGGGGAGGTCATCCGCGATGATGCGGACGCCGCGGGCGAAGTCCTGATTGCGGAATCCGACGGCGGTCAGGGGCCTGATCCCTCCTGCGTATGCGCATAATTGCGGGGCTCCCCCTGCCCTTCCCGCCGGGTGCGCCGCCTCCGGCCTCCATTTTATCCAGAAGGAGTTCAGGACCCGATCATGCAAAAAAATTCCACCCCTTTTTCTTCCGGGAATATTCAGATGCTGCGCGCGCTGCTGTTTCTCTCCATCCCCACTATTATTGAAGAGGTCCTCGCGACGCTGCTGCAATACGTGGATACGGCGATGGTCGGCCGGCTGGGCGAGCAGGCCACGGCTTCCGTGAGCATCACGACCAATGTCACCTGGCTGATCAACAGCGTGCCCGGCGCGATCGGCACGGCGGTCCTCGTCCTGATCGCAAAGGCGGCGGGCGCCGGGGACAGGGACCGTGTCCGGAAGCTGTCGCAGCAGGCGCTTTTCCTGGCGGTTGTGTCCGGCGGAGCGCTCGGGGCGTTCTCCGTCCTGCTCAGCCCCTACATCCCCGTGTGGATGGGCGCGGAACCGGCGATCTGCGGCGCGGCCTCGAGCTACTTTTTTATTATCAGTCTGCCGCTCGTCTTCCGATCGGTGAGCACGGTCCTGGGCGCGGCGCTGCGCGCCGTACAGAACACCGGGACGCCGATGGCGATCAGCATTGCGGCAAACGGGCTGAACATCGTGCTCAACTATGTGCTGATCTATACGCTTGAGCTGGGCGCGGCCGTCGCCTCGGCGGTGTCCTATGCGCTGTCCGGGATCCTGATGTTCGCCGCGTGCCGCCGGAACCGGCTGCTGCGCTGGCGGTGGCGGGACTTCTCCGTGGAGGGGCGGCTGCTGCGGGAGTGCGTGTCCATCGGGACGCCGGTGCTGGGCAGCAGCATGGTCTCCTGCCTGGGGTATGTGGTGTTTGCAAGCCTGGTCTCCGGGATGGGGACCACCGTATTTGCGGCGCATTCCATCGCGGTCACGGCGGAGACGATTTTTTATGTGCCGGGGTATGGTCTGCGCTCCGCGGCCTCGACCCTGATCGGCAATGCCCGCGGCGAGGGGGACGGCCGGAAGCTGCGGGCCGTTGGAAAGCTGAGCGTATTGCTCACCGTTGCGCTCATGTGCGTCAGCGGCCTGATCCTGTATGCCTTTGCGCAGCCGCTGATGGGGCTTTTCACCCCCAGCGAGCCGGTGGTGCAGCTGGGGGCGCAGATGCTGCGCCTGGTGGCGGTGTCGGAGCCATTCTTTGGACTGATGGTAGTACTGGAGGGGATTTTTTACGGCCTGGGCCGCACCCGGTACGCATTCCTGGTGGAGGCCGTGGGGATGTGGGGCGTCCGCATTCTGTTCACATGCCTGTGCGTGCGCGTCTGGGCGCTGGATCTGCGCGCCGTGTGGTACTGTATGATCGCGGACAATGTCTGCAAAGCAATCCTGTTTGCGCTCCCCTTCCTGCGCAGGAAAAACAGGGACCGGCTGCTGCGGGCCCAATAGGGGCGTTCCCCACAGAGGGCTGCTCGCTTAAAAAGCAATCGCTCTATAACAACTGCGGGGCGGCATGAAGCCGCCCCACAGTTTCTTTTTTCTCTCCTGAACCGAATATCTCACGCCAGGGTGATCGCCAGATCCGTGCGGGAAATCCCGGACGTCCCTGTCTCCCGCAGTGCGGGCAGGAAGTAGAGCCCCGGCGCCCGACCAGACGGGTAAAGATCCAGCATGGGCACCATCACAAAGGCGCGTTCCAGCGCGCGCGGGTGCGGGAGCGTCAGCTCAAAGGTGTCCGACCGTACGCCGCCGAACAGGATCAGGTCCAGATCAATGATGCGCGGGCCGTCCTTCTCCCCGCGCACGCGTCCCATGGACGCCTCGATCCCGAGGCACGCGCCGAGCATGGCAAGCGGGGACATCTCCGTCTCCAGCTCCAGAACCGCGTTGAGGAACATCGGCTGCTCCTCCACCCCCACGGGCGCCGTCTCATAGACGCGCGAGGCGCGCAGCACTTTGGTGCGCGGCAGCAGATTCAGCGCGCGCACCGCCGTATTCATGTTCTCCAGCCGATCCCCCAGATTGGTTCCGACCCCCAGTACCACCGTGTTCATTTCTGAATCCCCCTCTTGAATTTTTCATGCGCATGGCGCTCGATCTCTACGGCCATGTATTCAAATTTTGCCCGCACGGGCGCCTGCGGTTTCTTCAGCGTCAGCTTGACGCAGGCGACGGCCGGATACTCCCACAAAATGGCGTCCGCGCACACCTGTGCCGCCCGTTCGATCAGATCGTACCGATTCTCCGTCATCACACGGGTGAGCGTCTTGACGATCTTCGCATAGCTCACCGTATCCTCGACCCGGTCGCTCGCACAGGGGATCATCAGATCCGTGGCGCACTCCGCGTCGATGATAAAGAGCTGGCCGTTTTCCTTTTCCTCCGGATTCACCCCGTGATAGGCGAAAATTTCGAGCCCCTTGACAATGATCTTATCCATTATATTCCTCCGCGCTGTCGATTTCTGCCGCATTGCGGCCTGTCCGATAAATGGCGTCGGCCACACGGGCGGCCTGCACGCTCTGCCGCACATCGTGCACGCGGATAATGTCCGCCCCGCCTGCGATGGCGACCGTGTGCGCCGCCAGAGTGCCGGGCATCCGCCGCATCGGATCGCGCTCCCCGCTCGGGATCGCGACCACCCGCTTGCGGGAGGCCCCCGCCAGCAGGGCGCAGCCGTTGATCCGCACCTGACTGAAATCGCGCAGCAGTTCCAGATTCTGTTCCTGCGTCTTGCCGAATCCGATCCCCGGATCCAGGCAGATATGGTCCTGCGCCACGCCGCAGCGCTGCAGTTCCCGGCAGACATCCGCAAAAAACTGCCGCACGTCCGCCGTCACGCCGTACGGATATTCCGCGAGGCGATCGGCATCGCCGCCGCGCCCGGTGTGCATTGCGATATAGCCCGCGCCATATTCCGCAACCACCCCAAACATCTCGGGATGAATCCGTCCGCTGACATCGTTGATAATGGCCGCGCCGGATCCCAGCGCGCGGCGCGCCACCTGCGGGTAGTATGTATCCACGGAGATGGGCAGCCCCGCCACGCCTTTCAGCGCTTTAAGCACCGGCTCAAGCCTGCGCCACTCCTCCTCC
>CASFCH010000075.1 GCA_949293315.1 uncultured Oscillospiraceae bacterium
ACTCAGGTTCACGCCCTCGATGTTCCCAAGCGCTCCGTACAGCGCGCCTACCAGCGCGTTCACGTTCGCATTCGTGTATACGTTCGTGCCGATCAGGCTCTCCAGCGTCTGGCCGTCCATCAGGTTCGCCAGCAGGTTCTCCACCAGATTGTCGAGCGTCTCGATCGCTGCCTCGTAGTCCGCTTCCGTCAGGTCACCGTAATTGGCTTCCGTCTCGGTGAACTTATCGTACTGGTATGCCGCGTACGGGTATGCATTCTCCTTCATCAGGACGAGGAGCGTCACAAGCGCATCCGCGATCTGATTGGCGTCGCCGGTGAGGAGATTGTTGATTGCCGTGCCCGCAAGATCCTTGATCGCCTGATCCGCATCCACGAGCAGGGTATTGATATAGTTTGTAATCGTATCTTTATTGGCCTGAGCCGTCTCCATAATGTAGAGGAAAACAGCCTTGAGGACCTGGCCCTTGTTCGCACGATCAACCTGCGGAGTATCGAAATCGCCCGTTGCACCAACGGTAGACTTGCTTGTGAACTGCTCCAGCGTACCGCAGGCGGCCAGCTTGGCAAGATCGATCTCCGGAAGCGTGAGCTGAAGCTCCGCCGGGAGGACGTTCTTCAGGATGGGGTTGATCAGCGAAGCGAGGTCGATATCCTCCAGCATGCCGAACAGGGAATCAATTCCCTCGACCCCGAGAAGACTGCCGATGAGCTGACCGAGCAGCGCATCCACATCAATGAGCGGATCGACGAGCTCGACGATCTTCATAATCGGAGCGAGCAGGTTCTGGACGATCACGCTCAGGTTGCCGTTGTCAAGGAAGTAGGCAACATTCGGGAGCATGGTGGCCAGCGCGTCGACCGGGCTCTTGAGGACGTTCTCCACAAGAGAGAGCACCGGATTGATGATCTCGGTCAGGAGGGCCGTATCGTTCGCCTGGATCGCCGCGATATATTCGTCGGCAGATTTGACGTTCTCGCACCCGAGCGCCTCGAGCAGCGGGATCACCGCGGTGTCATAGCCGTTGCCGCCCATGATGGTGATGATGTCCGTCCCCTCAAGGGAGATATTCAGCGCATCACCGACGAGCAGGACCTTGAGCACCGGATTAAACGGGCTGAGGATGGCCGCAAGGGCATTGACGAACGCCTCGCGATCGCCGTTCGTGTTCCACTGGACCGCAGTCCAGTCGATCTCGGCAAGGGTGGCCGCACCCGCGATCTGGTCCGCTCCGGCATAGGCCGAAAGCGCGGCAGCCAGAGCCGCCGGAGTGACATCCACGCCGACAAGGTTCAGGATGGCATCAATGCCGCTGACACCGCCCAGAGCATTGTAGAGGCCCTGTGCAACCGCGGTGAGATTCGCATCCGTGTAAAGCATACCGGAGACCATGGTGTTCAAATCGCCGCTGCCGACGACCTGATTCATGATCTCGTTGATCAGCGTATCGAAGACCGTGATGACCTCTTCGTAATTTGCGAAGGTGACATCGCCGTCCGTAACATCGCTGACGCCGAGTTGGTTATAAATCAGTTCGAGCGTATCGCCCGCATCCTGCGGGGAGAGCAGCTCAAAGAGGATCTTGATAATCCGATCTGTGGACAGGTCCGTGTTGGTCGCGGACAGATTGGCAAAGACCTGATTGAGAATGTCCGTGACGGTCTGATCCTGAGAGCCGATCAGGCCCATGAGCAGCGTCTGGACGCTCGTGAGGTTGCTGTCGATCCGGACGGTGTCGATCAGCCAGCGCAGCAGCGTGACAAAGGACTCTGCCGGATTGCCGACCAGGCTGACCATCCCCATATTGGCCGTATTTTCGCCGTTATTGGCTGCGGCCAGCTTGGTCCAGTCGATATCCTTGAGCGTCAGGCTAAACGGCTGGCCGTTGATGACGAGCAGCCCGTTTGCCAGCGCACTCTGGACAATGCCGATCACGGAACCTTCCAGATCGTTGAAGTCCAGCGCAGTCAGGTTGAGCGCCTTCAGGTTGAGGGCAAAGCTCTCGCTGATCTCCACGGAGTCCGGAAGCTGGACGAGGCCGGGCTGGCCGTCCTTCCCGAGGACAAAGCCCATCACCCAGTTGATCGCATCCACCGCCGATACTGCATCCGCCGTGGTGCTGTTCGTCATGACGAGAGAGAGCAGCGGGGTCACAATATTGGTAACAGGCTTCAGGAAGCCCATGAGCGCCTTCGTCAGACCGCCGTTCGCCAGGAAGTTGGCAAAGTTCGGCAGCATGTCGAGCACCGTGGTGAGCGGATCGGCCGTGAGAGAGGCGAGCTTGTTGAGCACAGGCTCTACGATCGCCGCGATCAGCTGGCTCTCATCCTGCTCCACCGCCGCTTTATACTCGTCCGGCGTCGGGACATCACAGCCAAGGGCCATGAGCAGCGGATAGATCCCATTGGCATAGCCGTTCGCGCCATGGATCGTTGTGATCCCCAGCAGATCGATTCCGGGCGCGCCGTTCGGCCCGCCGAGAAGCAGCGCCTTGAGCAGCGGATAGAAGGGCTTGAGCGCCGTGCTGACCGCATCCATAAATGCATCGGCCTTGGCGGTCGCGCTGCCGGTGGCGGAGCTGATACCCCAGTCCGCACCGGTGAGATCCACCTGGGACCAGTCGGCGGCATTGTTGATCACCGCCGCGATTTGAGGATATTTATCCTGAAGCGCCGCAGCGACATCGTCCTTGGAGACACTGAAGCCCATCGCCAGGAAGATCATCGGGATCGTGCTGTTGGACCCGAGGGCGCCGTACAGCGCGGTGACCATCTGGCTGACCATATCATCCGTATAAACGCTGTCGAGGAACGCGGCCACATCGCCGCCCGTCACATCGCCCAGTACGTACTGAAGCAGTGCGCTGAGCTGTTCGAGCACCTGATCGGTCTGATCCTGATTCAGGCCCTCAGTCCCCCAGTCGAAGGTGCCGGCCAGATTCTGATACGCGCTCCAGTCCTCATCCGCATTTTCGGGATTCTTAATGACTTCAAAGAGCTTGCTGATGATGGTATCCGTATCCTTGGCAAAGAGGTTCTGCAGTATGGTGTGGACGGCGGAGCCCTCCTCCATGCCGGTCATGTAGACGAGCAGATTCTGATTCGCCTTGACGGTATCCACCAGATAGCGCAGCAGGAACGCGCCGACTTCACCCTTATTCGCAGTAATCGTCATACGTTTGCCGACCATATCGCCATTTAACTTTCCGGGATCGTCGACATTCATATTCTGCTCTGCAAGGCCGGAGAGCGTGTACCAATCAATCGGCTGATAGGTAAAGTTCCCCTGACTGGCCGGGATGTTCAGATCCCCGCCCGCCTCCACTGCCGCAGCAGCGGTAAGCGTGCTGAGCAGCGTGCCAAGCAGATTCTCAAGCAGACCGTTGATGTTCGCCAGATCGATCGTCTGCTTAAGCATTCCGACGACATCCATACCGATCATACCACCGTTAAGATAGTACGTGAGACCATAAAGTCCCTTTTCAATCGTATTGTTATTGAACATGTACGCCAGAGTTGGCAGCAGGCTGACCAGTTCCGTCAGCGGACTTTCCAGAATTTCGTCCACACGGTTGAGCAACGGATCCAGAATCATATTCAGGACGCCGCTCAGTATACCAGCTAAATTGCCTTTATTCTCATAATATTGATTTGTAAAGGCGCTCTTCATTTCCGTTGCTGTAGGAATTTCGGACTCATCACACCCCAAGTGCAACAGAAGAGGACGCACAAACTCATCGTAGCCGGCACGTGCCTGTAAAACAGTTCCAACGGAGAACTCGGGAAGTATACCAATTTTTATGCTGATTAGCACACTTTCATCCTCAAGCAACAATGCACGAACGGCACCACTCATGCCCGTCAAAGCTGCGGCTAAAGCATTTACAAAGGTAGCTTTATCTCCATTGATACCCCATTTTACATTTTCCCATACGACCTTATTCCAATCGCCGCCTGCTGCCCGGAGTGCGTCCGCCGCATCCCAGAAACCAGCATCTTCGGCAAATTGAGCTACCTGATCCGTTTTTATCCAAAGTCCTTCACGTTCTAATGTACTCTGAACTATATCGCTGTTGATACCACCAATTAACGCATTATTGATGGTCTCATTTGTGTCAAGAACATTATAGATTGTTGGATACAACGCCTGAATGATTGCATTTACAATATCATCGGTGAAAAGGGCTCCAAAAATCATCTCACTCAAATATTCCTTGAGCGTCTGACCGCCGAGCAATTCCTTCACGAAGTCCTCAGACAGCATATTGTCAAGATTTTTGAGGAGTGAAGTAATATCCTGCTCCGTAACACCAGCAATTTCCGGATAGTCAATCTCAGGGATTGGCTGCCAGGGCAGCGTCGGAGTAGCGCTTGTATTGTATGCGTTCAAAGCATCGATCGCATCCTGAAGCGTCTTGACGCGTCCGCCGGTGAGGGCGCCCCATGTATCATTTTCCGCATCATAATCCTTGGTGACCTCGGCCGTGACCTCCGGGAGGTTCCTCTGATCATTCGTCAGGGCATTCCAGGCATTGAGCACCTTGGTGACGGCGTCCTGCGCCTGTGTTACATTGGACTTATCGATCGTCACCTTCAGTTCGGTCCCGTTGAAGAACTGGCTCTCCATGGAGGCGACCGCCTCACGGAACTTGGCGAGGTTATCCTCGGCGAGGAACGCATTGAGCGCGTCGATCATGGCCTGCAGCTTCACATAGGCATCCGCCACATCTGTGGCAGACTGATTACTGACCGACTCATAGAGAGAAGCCAGTGCGGAGAACTGCTCAATCGCCGCATTGAAGCCCTCGCGGACGAAGACATACTTGCCCTGTGCGTCATCCCAGTATGTATCATGCGCAGCGTTCACGCCGTTGACAAAGAGCTGTGCGATGGCAAGATCAATATTGGCTGCCGTCTGGAGCTCGCGCGCCTGACGATCAGTTTCAGTACCGAGGAGCCGATCCTTGATCTCAGAAGCCGTATTGTAGTTGGCGAGCGCCTCCTTGACCGGCTGCATGGCGTCTTTCTTGGCAGTCAGGGCATCGAACCCGAGGACGACAAGCTCCTCCACCGTGGGGGCCTGTGCGCCGGCCGCACCGAAGAGGGCGGCATAGTCGCCAAACGCCTTGTACGCAGCCGTATCCGTCATGGCCTGTTCCGTCACGACAGGGCTCGCCGCATCGGCAAAGGTGTAGGTGTACTGGGTATAGGCGATGGACTGCGGAATATCCGCGACAGCGGCAATATCCTTCAGATACTCCGGCGTGAGTGTAAACGTGCCGGAGCCGATATAGCGAAGGGCATCGGCAATCTTGACGTTCTGGCCCGTAATGGCCTGAACATCGGCGATGATCTGCGCGTTGACCGCAGCCGTATTGCCATAGGCGGCGGGATCCATCGTATAGCAGTAGCCCGCGGCCTCCAGATACTTATCCGCCGCAGCTTTGATATCGGCGGCAGTATTATCGCGCGCCGTACTGCCGGTGAGCGCCTGAACGGCGTCCTTCTGGACGAGCACGGCCAGCTCCTGAATGGCCGCGTTATAATCGAGCAGCGCAAAGTTCTTCACTGCCGCATCATACTTGGCGCGGATCTCGTCATAATGGGCTTTCGCCGTCGTGACATCCGCATCCTGCTTCTGCTCTGCGGTAAGGTTATTATAGATCGTCTCCGTGCTGAAGATGTCGTCCGTCATGGCGGCGATATCCTCGCGGGTCAGATCCTTATCAATATAAGTATTGTACAGCTTCTCTGCCGTAGTCGTGAAAATATTCGCCAGCCACGCGGTGAGATCCTCAAAGGGAACCATGTAGCCCGCGCCGAGGATATTCTCACACTGTGCCTGAGTATAGCTCTCGATCTTCTTATTTGCCTCCAGCGCCTGCGCATAGAGCTCCGCAAGCTGTGTGGCGTTCATCTTCCGGTAATCGCCCAGATTGTCGTAGAAGCTCTGGAAGGCGGTGAAGTTGGCCTTTGCGGTGGTGTCGGTATTCTCCGTAACGGAGACGTTGACCGTGGGCACCGCGCCGTAGGTAAAGACCGTGACCTTATACGTAAAGGACTCCGGGATCTCCTCGATGGAGTGCCAGTCGTGAAGCAGCGGATTCTGCGTCACGGTAAAGGTGCCGCTCTGCTGGTTCGCACTGATCCAGTCGATGATCGCCTCGGCGCCGTACCGGTCATAGTTCTGCTGGCCGCTGCCGGGCGCATCCTCCGTGCCCATTCCGCCGTCGGCGGGATTATCCTTTTTCAGGCTGCCCTTGACTGCGTCACGCACAGCGCTCCAGCTGTTATAAGAAGAGCCCGCCGCAAGCTGCAGCCCCTCGGCGGCATCCGCATAGTACTGCGCCGCCTGGGCGACAACGCCCGCCAGATTGTCATCCACGGCAGTGCCGTTGATCGCCTGAACAAGCGGCTCCGTCATGATCAACTGACCCAGGTTATAGACTGCCGTATTGTACGGGACCCAGACAACACCGTCCAGATCGGTCTGCAGCCGGTCCCGCTTTGCCTTCGCGTCGGTCAGATTTACACTGCCGGACAGCGCACTATAATAGATATCGAAACTATCCAGCACCGCCTGTACGCGGTTGCGCTCTGTGATCTCCATAGCGCCCATTGACGCCTGATCCGGATACTTTTCATTTTCGGCGTCGATCGGCCCGGTCACATAGTCCTGAATAAACGAAGCGTTATGCGTCAGGAGCTCCGCAGCGTGTTCAAAACCGCCCTCGCCAAAGAAGTGGTCCAGGACAACATCAGCATAGCGGCCGCTCACCACTGCATCGTAAACCGTCTGACCATTCTGATAAATCGCGATCCGCTGCTGCGGCGTTAGCTGTTCATAACTCTTAGAGAGGACATCCGCTGTGAACACATTGGCAAATGCCTGAAGCTGGGAAGCAGAGGTGGTATCAACCCAAGCCGAAAACTGGTTTCCAGCAGCAGCCACCGTATGCGAATTCCCCGTAATGGTATCTCTATTTCCGATTCCTAAAAATCCATCGGTCTTTAAAACATGGTCAACCCAATATTCATATACCGTCGGAATTGAGGATTCAATTTGATCTACAGTATCATAATAAAGAAGATACTCTTTTCCACTTTGGGAAACATTTGTATTTTCATTTGTTCCCGCTAAATAAATCCTGGTCGTGTATTTGTACGTGCCATCGGCATGCGTCGCTTGATCTCCGTAACCAGCACCCACAAAATTCCAGTTCATCTTTGCAATTTGAGCATCACTGATTACACGATTCAAACTATCACCGATTGAAGGACGGCCGCCTGTTCCATTAATCAGATCATCACTAATTAAAAAAGAACTCTTAGCAGTTTCACTCCAATCAGTCCCATACACGCTTACCGCAAGGTTGTAGTAAGACTCTCCGGCATCCAGAAAAAGACGACCCTCTGTATCATAAATATACAAATAGTAGTCTTTATCGCCAAACTGGCCGCCATTATAGACTGTTTTCCCATTATACTGAACATCAGCATGTTGCCCAGTATTTCCCGTGTTGGTGTCCAAAAGTCCTGCCTCTTGGATCGCCACCAGCGTATCCGCATAGTGCTCAACTGTTCCCTCCCCAAAACGAGAAGGATCTGCAGCCAGCGTGCTGGCCGCACGCGCTTCGCGCACCTCGACCGCGAGTACGGACAATCCCGCCGTCATAGAGGTGAGCATGAGCGCCAATGCGAGCACGAAGCTGAGCGCACGCTTGGTCAATCGCTTCTTTCTCATGTACATCCACCTTTCCAAGTATCAATCAAGCTTCTCTTTTGATTCCCGTATTTCATGGAATCTCTATGATTCTGTTTACAAAACGTCCGCATTTTTGTAAACTTTATTTATACATCGTCATTATAACGCTATTTTACAGAATAAGCAATCAATAAATAAAAACAGTTTTGTCTGTTTTAAAACACTTCTTATAAAATTAATCCATTTTAATAACTAATTAGGGTAATTTTGTTTATTATTATAAGTTTATTGATTGTATTTCATTTTTACAATTTTGGAAATAAAATACAGAATTTCAATTCTAAAAAATTTATAAAATTTTAATATTATAAACAATTTTATAATAATTTTTTATTTTTTATAAAATAAGTTTAGACTATTCATTTTTTAAAAAATTAGATCAGTAACTGAGAGATTGTCAGCTGAAAGTACAGACTGCACCCCACACCTCTCGGCTCCCCTGTCATCTGTACACACTTTCGTAGGGAACGCCGCCCACGGCGTTCCGAAAGAGGGCGAACGGAAGTCAAAAGCCGTTGGCCGTTAGCCCGGCAGGTTCTCTTTCCTCGGGCCTTTGCCCTATTCGCGCAAGCCTTGGATTTGTGCGGGTTTTTTCCGTTTCATCTTCTCCAAAGGCTATCCGCCGACCGCCAGTCTGTACGGCGGAACGCTGCGGGCAGCGTTCCCTGCGGAGGTCTGTACAAAAATATAACTGGCGGTAAGCCGTTGGCTTCTTCCGATTCACGTTCCGATCGTGCTTTCTGAATCGGGACGTTTTGCGGCGTACCCCGCCCGGAATCTGTACACACTTTCGTAGGGAACGCCGCCCACGGCGTTCCGAAAGAGGCCGAACGAAAGTAGAAAGCCGTTGGCTGTTAGCCCGACAGGTTCTCTTCCTCGTGTCTTTGCCCTATTAGCGCAAGCCTTGGATTTGTGCGGGTTTTCCGTTTCATCTTCTCCAAAGGCTATCCGCCAACCGCCAGTCTGTACGGCGGAACGCTGCGGGCAGCGTTCCCTACGTAGGTCTGTACAAAAATATAACTGGCGGTAAGCCGTTGGCTTCTCCCGATTCATGTTCCGATCGTGCTTTCTGAATCGGGACGTTTTGAGGCGTACCCCGCCCGGAATCTGTACACACTTTCGTAGGGAACGCCGCCCACGGCGTTCCGAAAGAGACGAACGGAAGTCGAAAGCCGTTGGCTGTTAGCCCGACAGGTTCTCTTCCCGGGTCTTTGCCCTATTAGCGCAAGCCTTGGATTTGTGCGGTTTTTTTCCGTTTCATCTTCTCCAAAGGCTATCCGCCGACCGCCAGTCTGTACGGCGGAACGCTGCGGGCAGCGTTCCCTGCGGGGATGGCGCAAACTTCCGTGCTGCATTTTTTTGCGGTAAGGAGGAGTGACGGAATGGGCAAGGGATGGCATCCCTCCACAGCGGCCTTCCCAACAGGTGCGGGACGGAAACTGCGCAAAAAAAGCCCCGCGGGCAAAAGCAATGCTTTTGCGGCTGCGGAGCAGCCCCCGGCGTGAGCCGGGCCGCGGAGCGGAGGCGTCAGATTTTTCTATTTTTTTGCCGGAGCGGAGCGCCGGAGCAGACGAAACAGCGCATAACTGACAGGGATGGAAATCAGCACGCACACCACAGCCTCCAGCGAGGCATTGGCGGCAAAGGCGAGCATGATATAATCGAGAAGGCCGCCAAAGCTGATCATATTGATCCCAAGCTGCTCCCCAAACTGTGTGCCGTAGAGCAGATAGATCATACTCAGGACAAATACCGTGTTGGCCACGGATCCCACCGCGGCGCCGAAGCCGGCGGCGATCCCCTGCGCAGCCTTGCCGGGGTGTTCTGTTCGGCGGATCCGCTTACAGAGCGCGATCATGCCGCGGAATGCCAGCCCGGCGAGCAGACCAGCCAAAATGCGCGGGAAAAGCGAGACAAGCGGATTCCAGAAAATGGCCGCATCCAGCGGTGAGGGCGGGGCGACGAGCGCCTTGACAATGCAGGAGATCCCCCAGACTGTACCCAGAAAGGCTCCGGCCGATGGTCCCATGACGATGGCGCCAATCATGACCGGAATGTGGATCAGCGTGATACTCAGCCCCGGTCCGTAGCTGATGTATCCGATGTACGGCACAAACGTCATCATGATAATGATGGCGGAGAGCACCGCAAGCTGGGCCATGCGCAGCGTGCGCTCGTGCGTGGTTCGCTTTTTTGACATATTGAATTCCTCCTGCTGCCGCTAAGTCCCCTACCTGCCAGTATGTACAAATGCGGCGCAAATTTATTCATCAAGCGGACAAACCGCTTTAATGACTGTTTTTCAGATAGATCGCCCGCAGCCCGTCGAGCAGGAGCGTATCATCCAGTACAATGTCATGCTTGCAGCACGGAATGATGCTGCCCGCATATCCCCCCGTCGCCACGATGGAGGCGATGGGGTCCCGGCTCTCCTGCTCAATCCGGTCGATCAGGCCGTCGAGCATGGCCGCCGTCCCAAAGACGACGCCGGAGCGGATGCAGTCCTCCGAATTGGTCCCGACGACTCTGCGCGGCACCTCCAGTGAGACATTCGGCAGCAGCGAGCCGTTATTGACCAGCGCGTTGAGCGAGATCCCAACCCCCGGGCTGATCGTGCAGCCGCAGTAAGTGCCGTTTCGGTCCACCAGACTGATCTTGCTGGCCGTACCCAAATCCACCACCAGGCACGGGAGCGGATATTTTTCAATCGCCCCCACGGCGCCGCACACCAAGTCGGCCCCGAGCTGACCGGGGATATCCGTGCGGATATTCAGCCCCGTCTTCAGCCCCGGCCCGACCAGCAGCGGACGCTTTCCGGTCAGCCGGCGCAGCGCGCCTGCCACGCCGTGCGTCAGATCCGGCACCACGCTGCTGATGATCGCAGCGCCGCCCTCCGGCTGCGCACCGTTAAAAGCGAGAATTCGGCCGATCTCCACGGTGTACTGGTCGGCCGTCCGGGTTCGGTCCGACGCCAGACGCGCCACAAAGCGCAGCTGCTCCCCCTCGTAAACGCCGAGGGTAATATTGGTATTCCCGATATCGGCGGCAATTAACATACAAACCTCCTGAAATCACGTCCCATATCAACGTGTGCTGCCGCTCGCCTCAAAAAAGCGATGCGGCGCGGCGGGTGGGAACGGATAAGAAAAAGGAGGAGGGCTCCCCCCTCCTCCGAATCATTTGTGTGACTGCGATCAGACGGGATGGACCTTATTGGCCATGTCCAGATGGGCACCGTCGATCCCGAGCTGCCTGTTGCGGCGCTTTTCAAAGAACTTGACAGCCACCTGACCAAACTGCGCAAAGGAGAGGACATCCTCATCCTGGATGGCGAACTCCTTGACCTCCGGCGCCTCCTTCAGGGACTCAAGCTCCGGCTTGAGCAGGTCGGCCGGGCGGCAGTCGATGATCTCCTCATCGCCGCAGATCTTCTCGCGGAATGCGGGATCGATCGGCATGGGGGTTTTGCCGTACTTGCCGGCGACCATATCCTTAAACTCCTTGGTGACCATCTTGTAGCGCTCACCCATGATGATGTTGAACACCGCCTGCGTGCCGACGATCTGAGACGTCGGCGTGACGAGCGGCGGATAGCCGGAGTCCTCACGCACGCGCGGGACCTCCTTGAGCACATCCTCAAGCTGGTCCTCCTTCCCGGCCTGCTTGAGCTGGGAGACGAGGTTCGAGAGCATGCCGCCGGGCACCTGATACAGCAGCGCATTCGCATCGACGCCGAGCATCTTCGGGTTCAGGAGGCCCTCCTTGAGGTACTTCTCGCGCAGGGTGTTGAAGTAATCGCGGATCTCGCTGAGCTTTTTCAGATCCAGACCCGTGTCGTACTCCGTGCCGGCGAGCGCCGCCACCATGGACTCCGTGGCCGGATGGGACGTGCCCAGCGCCAGCGGGGACATGGCGGTGTCGATCCCGTCCGCGCCCGCCTCGATCGCCTTCAGGTGGACCATGGAGGCCAGGCCGGAGGTGTAGTGGGAGTGAATCTGAATCGGCACCTTGATATTCTCTTTGAGCGCGGTGACGAGCTCCGTGGTGTAGTACGGCGTGAGCAGGCCGGCCATATCCTTAATGCAGATGGAGTCCGCGCCGGCGCTCTCGAGCTGCTTGGCGTAGTTGACGAAGTACTGCGTGTCAAACACGGGACCGGTGGTAAAGGAGATGGCGGGCTGAATGTGCGCGCCCTCCTTCTTGGCGGCCTTGATCGCCGTCTCCAGATTGCGGATATCGTTGAGCGCGTCGAAAATACGGATCACGTCAATGCCGTTGGCAACCGACTTCTGGACGAAGTATTCGACCACGTCGTCCGCATAGTGGCGGTAGCCGAGCATATTCTGGCCGCGGAAGAGCATCTGGAGTTTGGTCTTGGGGCACTTCTTGCGCAGGGTGCGCAGGCGCTCCCACGGGTCCTCATCCAGGAAACGGAGGCAGGCATCAAATGTGGCGCCGCCCCAGCACTCCAGGGAGAAGAAGCCGATATCATCCAGCATCTCGAGGGCGGGCATCATCTCGTCCGTCGTCATGCGGGTAGCGATCAGAGACTGGTGTGCGTCGCGCAGCACCGTCTCGGTAACTCTGATTTGTTTAGCCATTATTGTACCCTCATCCTTATCAGTGAATTTGCGGACCGGCCGGTCAGGAAAGCGAGACGAGCGCGGTGCCGGACTCTACGCTGTCGCCCTTCTGCACGTGGACATTGGCGACGGTGGCGTCATGCGGCGCGACGATGTCGTTCTCCATCTTCATGGCCTCGAGCACGACGAGCACATCGCCCTGCTTGACCGCGGAGCCGGCGGAAACCTTGATATCCAGGATGGTGCCGGGCATCGGAGCCTCGACGACCTCCGCACCCGCGGCGGGAGCGGCAGGCGCTGCAGCCGCAGGGGCGGCCTCAGCTGCCGGGGCAGCGGCG
>CASFCH010000076.1 GCA_949293315.1 uncultured Oscillospiraceae bacterium
AGCCGTCATCTGCCAGATAGTCGTCAATATTTTCAGGATTGACAATGCCGCAGTGCCGCAGTGCAATCCTCGTCTGCTTCGCTAAAAAGGCCTTATCCTCATCCGCGATCATCAGCCGTTCCACAGTGCTCATATCGCCGCTCGCAACGGCCCTGGCAATATCGGCCGCATCCGACTCGGATACCCGTACAAGCCGGGTCAACGCGCCGGAGTCCGAATAAACATCCACGATCGGCTCCAGATAACACATGCCGATACAACCCGCGATGGTAAGCTCCGGCTGAACAGAGGCAGTCTCAAATTCACGCGCCAGGGCATCATAGACCTTTGCCGCACCGGCGGCAATGCCGCAGCTGCCCTCACCAACTACGATCTTCATGCGGACACCTCCTCTGCTTTCCGCAGGTCGCGGATAATCTTGCGCGCCTTGTCGGGTGTGAGGGAACCATAGGTCTCCTCGTTAATCATCATGACCGGCGACAGGCTGCAGCAGCCAAGGCAGGCCACATACTTGAGGGTGAACAGGCCGTCGGGCGTAGTGCCGCCGTCGTGAATCCCAAGCTCCTCCTCCAGGGCGCCGCCGATGGAGTCCGCACCATTGACATGGCAGGCGGTTCCCTTGCAGAGCATAATCAGGTATTTACCGACCGGCTCAAAGCGGAACTGCGCATAAAAGCTCGCCACGCCAAAGACCTTGGCCGGCTTGAGCCCGAGCTGCTCCGCTATGTAGCGCAGGACATCCTGCGGCAGGTAACCGTAGATCTCCTGGGCCTGCTGTAAAACAGTGATCAGGCTGCCCTTGACGTCGCGATAATGGGCCATGACATCGTCGAGCAGGGACAGATCGCTCTTCCTCTCATTTTCCAACATATTATTTTTCCTCCTTAAGCGGAAAGACAGATACGACAATATTATACAGGCAAACTGCACGAATGTAAAGCCGAAAATTTATGCAAAAAACAGGGAACAACGGTTCACACGCCGGATTCAAATGCGGCGCGGATGTTCCGCACGCCAATGATATCCAACTGTTCCCGCAGCTCCTGCGGAACAGATTTCAAATTGTGTGTGGGAATGATCGCCCGTTTAAAGCCCAGCCGCGCCGCCTCGGAGAGGCGCTGGGTACAGCTGGACACCGCGCGGATCTCCCCGGCGAGCCCGATCTCCCCAAAGGCGACCGTATCCGAATCCACCGGCGTATCCTTTAAGCTGGAGATCAGCGAGAGCGCCACCGGCAGATCCGCCGCGGGCTCGTCCAGCCGCAGGCCGCCAACTACATTGATATAGGCATCCGAATTATTAAAGAAATAACCCGCGCGCTTTTCCAGCACGGCCAATATCATGGCCAGACGGTTGTAATCAAAACCCGTGGCCACACGGCGCGGCGTACCGAATCCCGTACTCGCCACCAGGCCCTGCACCTCCGCCAGAATCGGCCGCGTCCCCTCCATCGTGCAGACAACACAGGTGCCGGAGGTGTGCTGCGGGCGGCCGGAGAGCAGCATCAGGGAGGGATTCTCCACCTCACTCAAACCGGTGTCGAGCATCTCAAACACGCCGATCTCATTGGTGGAGCCGTATCGGTTTTTGACCGCGCGCAGGATCCTGTAGGAGAGGTTCCGCTCCCCCTCAAAATAGAGCACCGCATCCACAATATGTTCCAGCAGCTTGGGACCGGCAACATTGCCGTCCTTATTGACGTGGCCGACGACAAGGATGGGGATGTCGAGGCTCTTGGCCGTACGCAGGAAGAGATTCGTGCACTCGCGCACCTGAGATACGCTTCCCGGCGAGGAGGCCATATCGGTGATATTCATCGTCTGGATGGAGTCGATGATGACGATCCCCGGCTTTTCCGCCCGGATGTACTCGCAGATCCCCTGCGCGTCCGTCTCCCCCATGATGGAGAGGCTCTCCGTCGTCACGCCGAGCCTGTCCGCCCGCAGTTTGATCTGGTGCGGGGACTCCTCGCCGGAGACGTACAGAATATCGAGCGTCTCCCCCAGTTTGCGGCAGATCTGGAGCCGGATCGTGGACTTTCCAATACCGGGATCGCCTGTGAGCAGGACAAGGGAGCCCTTGACGATTCCCCCGCCGAGCACACGGTCCAGCTCCTGAAAACCGGTGTGATACCGCAGCTCGGAATCGGCCGTGATCTCCCGGATCTTCACCGCGCGGGAGACGGCGGGCGCGCGGTGCGCCTCCCCCGCCTTCCCGGCGGCAGGAGAAGCCGTTCGGATCTCCTCCTCCATGGTATTCCACTCCCCGCAGCCGGGGCATTTTCCATACCATTTGGCGCTCTCATATCCGCACGCTGAGCAGACATAGACCGCTTTTGACTTCTGTGCCATTAGACGCCTCCAAGTAAACCGGCGGACGCGCCGCCGATGAAATACTGTAAAATACCCTGCGCAATGCAGAATGCCATTTTCCCCTGGTAGTCTGCATCGTGCAGGGATTTGTTCTCCTCCGGATTGGAAATAAAACCGCACTCCACCAAAACCGCGGTGGACTTCGCCTGATAGAGCAGGTAGATACTGGAACCCGACGGCTTGATCTGCCGGTCATTCCACGGCTGAAGCTGCGCGGCCACGGCATTCTGAATATTTTCCGCGAGCTGTGCGGAGGACTGGGTATTCTTGGAATAGAACACCTGCGCCCCCTTCACGGAACGGCTCGAGTAGTGGTTCTGATGAATGCTCACGAGCACGGAGTTTGGCGTGCTCTCAAACAGGGCCATACGGTTGTGGATATCACTGACTTTGATCTCGCGCGTCGTCTTCGCCTCAGGATCATGGATCGAGCGGTCGTCGCTGCGCACCATCACAGTCCGGATCCCCATGGACTTTAAAATTGCCTCGACTTTGAGCGTGATGGCAAGGTTTACATCCTTCTCACTCGACCCGTCAGCGGCGACTGCGCCGCCGTCAATTCCGCCGTGACCGGCATCGAGAACCACAGTCGGATAATCCCCCGCTTCAGCGTCTGCCGGGACCGTGCGGAAATAGAACAGCGAAAACAGGATACAGACTGTGCAGATCACACATATCGCAGGAACCGCGAGCTTTTTCAGCGCCATGCAATCACCCCGTACTATCTATACGCGGGCGGCGATGGGATATGCCTGAGGGCGTCAGTTGATCCGAATGAAATCCTGCGCCGGGATGGTAACGCCATCCACTGTGACATCCTCTTCGTTATAGTTGACGTAGACCATGGAACTCGAGTCATACTCCGTCATATAGACGCCGTCCGCGACTTTTTCGTGCCCTGTCATCCGCGCGCCGCGCAAATCGGCCAGCGCGTCATTGACCTCTATGTAAAACCGGGACGCGTCATTGACGGAGCTCTCGAACAGGAAGGCGGCGCCCTCCTCGCCCGTCTCCTCCGGCAGCGCGTAAACCCAAATGTAATTGGGACAGGCGCCATACTCCACACTGCGCAGCAGGGCCTGCGTATCGTCGAGATTCATCGGATCTCCGGAATAGTCGAGCGCCCCGTGGAGAAGCATCTGTAAAAACGGGACGGATTCATAGGCCTCGCTCTCCGCATAGGCGCAGCCGAGCGGGATTCCGGTGATAAAGTCCGCGCTGCGCAGCGTGTACAGATTTCCGCCGCTGACCATCAGCGCCCGGTCATACGCCGTGCGTGTCAGCTGCTCAGAGATCAGGGAGGCAAATGCCTGCCGGTCCGTATAGCTCCCGGAATAGTCCGAATACAGAAGAGAGCCCGCATCATATACGCTGTAACCGGCGATCGGATAATCCTCCGTCCGCTTTAAAAAGGCGTCGAGCGCGGAGTCCGATTTTCCGGCAGTGAGTGCGTAGATCTGATATTCCGCCCCACCCACTGCGGAAGCGAGCAGATTGGGCAGTGTGACCGTCAGATCCCCTCCGTCGGCGCCGGCCGCCCGTCCGATGGAGGACACGCCGGAAGCGGCCGTGATCATATGGAAATCGAGAAACAGGCTCAAATTCTGACTTTCCATATAGGCGGCCAGCTGCTCAAAGTCCCCGCTGCCCCCAAGAGAAAGGCGCAGGGAGGCGTCGGCCGGATCCTCCTGAGCATATCCGCCCGAAAGCGCTCCCATATAACGCAGATAAATATTGTCCGCCCCTTTGGCCTTAAGCTGGCGCACCATATCCTGTGCCTGAGAATAAGTGGTCAGTTTTTGATCACTGCCGCCCAGGTCGGAGCTGCCGACCGCCGTCATGACAAAGGGCAGCGTTTCTTCCCCCTCAATGCTGTAATTGGCAATCACGCCGTCGCGGATCAGCTGCTCCCGGGCGGCGATCGCCATCCCCGCATACGAGGCGTTCGAGTCGCTCAGGAAGCGATAGCACAGGCGGATCTTTCCCGTATACTGCTCACCGCTGACGCGCACATCCGTCGTGCCGTCCCCCTGTCCAACGGGCTGGGAGGTATCCGTGAGGATAAAAGAAGACCACACCCGATTCAGCGTGCCGGCCGCCGTCGCCTTCTCCGCGTGGATCCGTGCGACCGCATCCCCCTGTTCGATCAGCGTACAAAATGCGGCATCCCCCTGCTTCACGCCGAAAATCGGCATCTGTGCACTGTTTTCGGCAACGCTGCTGATTGCCGGATCGGAGCCGTACACGCGCAGGGAGACCGGGGACTCCATCGCCTGCGTGCTGTCCGTGTGGATCACCGCGCCGCTGCCATCCGGCACAAGCATGAAATCCCCGGCCTGCGCCGTATCCGACGCGCCAAAGCTGCCAAGCACATGGAGCTCCAGCACGCTCGTACCCGGCGCCGTCGTGACGGAGGCGCAGTCGATCTCCGCGATCAGGCTGCCATAGGTGAGCGAATAATTGACCGCAAAGGAGGCCCAGACATCCCCTTCGGCGAGCTGATCGGCCGTCCTGGCGGCCGCAGTCTGATCCAGTGCCATCACATACCGGACGGTCAATATCCCGTTCTCCACGGAAGATGATGCCGTGCCGAAGGCGACGCTGTTGTCCTGACTGTTGAGCTCGTAGACCTTTCCACCGGCGGCAAGGCTCATGGAAAAGGCGCAGGCGCCGTTCTCATGGCTGCCGGATGACGGCAGCGCGGTCCACGTCTTATTTTTTGCCGTATCCTTCACCGCCACAGTCATCGTGTCCGGATCCAGATAGAGCTCCGCCAGGCCGGATTTGGCCACGAATTCCAGCCCTTCCGCATCCATGGCGTGGCCGGACGAGCAAGTCTCCCCCGCGCCGCTGACAACCGATGCAAAATCAGCCGCGGCAATCTGCCCGCCGTCCGTTTTGCGCCCGGTACAGCCCGCCAGCGCCGCACAGGCCGCAGAGACCACCAGTGCGGCGGATACGGCCCTGATTAAATATTTTTGAATTCTCTGTAAATTTTTCTGATCCTTCATTGATATTCTTCTCCTCCGGCGGCGCATGGCGCGCCGATGATTGTAAGCACGATATCATTCGATCCGCTGGAAAAAGCGCCTGCTGTCAACGTCCCGGGCGTCTGCCGCGCCGGGTACGGCTGAAAATCCATCCCCGTTTCCCGGGATTCTTTATTAATCATACCATAAATTGCGCCGCTTTTCCAGACTCAGCCCAAATTTGACTTTAACCGAAAAAAAAGATATGATATTAGGCAGTATGACGCCAAAATCACAGTGAGGTGAAATTGTGACTATTGTTATCGTGATCGATACCCTGGCCCTCAACAACGGCACAACCATGACGGCATACCGTTTTGCCAATATGCTGCGCGCGCACGGGCACACCGTCCGCTTCGTCTCCACCGGGGAGCACGAGGAGGGGAAATTCGTTGTGCGGGAGCGATATTTCCCGCTCGCGACACCGATCGCACGCAAGCAGGGGATCATCTTTGCCCGCAGCGACCGCCGTGTGTTCCGTCAGGCCTTTGCGGGAGCGGATGTGGTGCATCTGATGATGCCGTTCCCCTTTGAGCACAATGCGATGAAAACGGCGCGGGAAATGGGGATCCCCTGTTCTACGGCATTTCATGTACAGCCGGAAAATATCACCTATATCACGCACACGGATGCGATCCCTGGCATGAACGAATCCGTCTATAAATTCCTGTACCGCAGCTTTTATAAGGACTTCCACCATATCCACTGCCCATCCCGCTTTATTGCCGATCAGCTGAAAAAGAACGGCTATGACGCAAAGCTGTATGTCATTTCCAACGGGGTGGACGCCGCCTTCCGTCCCGCAGAATCGGAGAGCAGCGCCGACGATGATCTGTTCCGCATTCTGATGATCGGCCGCCTCTCCCCGGAAAAGCGCCAGAATGTGCTGATCAAGGCCGTCTCCCTCTCCCGCCACCGGGACCGCATCCAGCTCTATCTGGCCGGAAAGGGGCCGCGCGCGGATGCACTGCGCAATATGGGTAAGATCCTGCCCCACCCGCCGGTGATCGGATTTTACGCGCAGGAGGATCTGATCCGGCTGATCCACACGTGTGACCTGTACGTTCACGCCTCCGTGGTGGAGATCGAGGCGATCAGCTGCATGGAGAGCTTTGCCTGCGGGCTGGTTCCGGTGATCTGCAATGCCCCACAGTCCGCCACCCGCCAGTTTGCGCTGGATGAGCGCAGTCTCTTCCTGCCCGACGATCCGCAGGATCTGGCAAAAAAGATCGACTACTGGATCGAGCACCCCGAAGAGCGCGCGGAGATGTCCAAAAAATATGCGCAGGAGGGGGACGAGTTCCGCGTGGAGCGCTCTGTGGAAAAGGCGGAGCAGATGTTCCTCGAGGTCATCGAGGACTACCGCCGCGGTATCCTCTAATTTATGCGAAAATAAGGGACTGCTGCAAAACAGCCTGTCCCAAAAACAATGCACAAAATCCGCCCCTCAAAGGAAGCCAAGGCCGCTTCTTTTGGGGGGCGAATTGTTTGGTGATGCCCGGCCTCTATTTTATTTTCATTTTGCAGCGCGCCCGGTCACGCGGATGCGTGAGCGGAATAGGTTCGAGTGACAACCATCGCCCTCTGCTTCCCGTCGGCCCGCTTTCGGAACGCCGGGGCGGCGTTCCCTACGGGAATTGCATGGACTTGTGCCCTGTGTTTTTTGGCTTTTTACTTTCACAGGCATATGGAAAATGCTCAATTTCACGACCCGCACGCGTAGGGAACGCTGCCCTCAGCGTGCCGCTGTACAGATGAACAGTTTGCGGAATGCTCCACGAAGGAGATAAAATTGAAAATTCACCTAAATCCAAACCTTCTCTTTTACACCAGGGATACCGGCACACGAATCC
>CASFCH010000077.1 GCA_949293315.1 uncultured Oscillospiraceae bacterium
GTGCGTGAGCTGTCCCCTGCCGCCGTCGTCACCATTGACGCGCTCGCCTCCGCCCGCCTGGAGCGCCTGGGACGTACCATCCAGATGACGGATACCGGCATCACGCCCGGCTCCGGTGTGGGCAACGCCCGCGCACGTATCGACCGGGAGACCGTCGGCGTGCCGGTGATCTCAATCGGCATCCCCACCGTCGTCGACGCGCTCACGCTCACGGCGGGAATTACGGGCCGCTCCCCCGAAGAACTGACAGAACGGATGGAGCCCAACGGTGATCAAATGATCGTGACCCCGCGGGAAATCGACCTGATGATCGAACACGCCGCCAAACTCATCGGACTGGCGATCGGGCGCGCACTCCAGCCGCATATCCCCGTGCAGGACATGCTGGCCCTGACGGCGGAATAATCCGCCGCCCCCGCTCATATGAATGGTGCAACACGATCTTTTTATCATGAGCGGGGAGTGAATCGCGTGTATAAAATTGCCGGCGGGAAGAAAAAAAAGGACAGGCGGCGCACATCAAAAGCCGTCTATCTGGCGTGCACGGCGTTCGTCCTGGCGGCCGGCATCCTCGCCTCGGCCTTTGGGAACGCATCTCTGGGCAGGATCGCCCTGGTCAGCGCGGGGGCACTGATGCCGGAGGGCGGCAGCGCCCTGCTGCGCGCACAGGAGGAGACCGAAGAGACGCCGACGCAGGCGGTTCCCGCACAGGCCCCGGCAGAGGGAGGGTCCGAGCCTGCCGATCAGGAAAAAGACGCCCCCCTCAACTATACCCCCGACGATATTCAGGCCCTGATGGACGCCGAACAGGCAAAGATCGACGCGATGGAGGTATCGGGAAAGATCGATGAACAGACCTATACGGTAAACAACGCAACGGACGTATACGGCAGCGTCTGGGCTCAGAACAAAACGAGCGAACATGATCTCGATTTAAAAAAAGTTCTCAGCGAGCCGGTCGATCTGAAGATCACCGACAAATCCAAGCCGCATATTCTTGTTTTTCACACCCACACGACGGAGAGCTACATGCTGCTCGACCGCGAGACCTACTCCGACGCCTACATCACCCGCAGCGACGATCCCAAGCGCAACATGGTCCGCGTGGGCGACGAGATCTGCGATCAGCTGGAGCAGGCCGGCTTTGCCGTAATCCACGATACGAACATTTACGACACCAAGTATTCCGGCGCCTATTATCGCTCGGAGGACCAGATCGACAAGTATATGGAGCAGTACCCGGAAATCCAGGTGATTTTAGATATCCACCGCGACGCCATCAAGCAGTCCGACGGAACGATGGTTGCCCCGACCGCCGTGATCGACGGGAAGAAGGCGGCGCAGATCATGATCATCAGCGGCTGTCAGGAGGGGGATATCACCGACTTTCCGGACTGGGAGTACAACCTGCGCTTTGCCGTCCAGCTCCAGAAATACTGTCAGGAGATGTTCCCCGGTCTGGTGCGCCCGCTCTTCTTCTGCGCGCGGGAATACAACATGCACAAGTCCCGCTGCTCCCTGCTGATCGAGATGGGCAGCGATGCAAACACACTCGATGAGGCCGCTTACTCCGGCCGGATGTTGGGCAGGGCGCTCGCCGCACTGCTGGAAAATTACGTGGTATAAAAGTAAAAGGAAGGGTTCCGATGACAAAAAGAAAAGATAAAAAATCGGCGGTCCGCGGCAATGTACGCCGCCTGCTCGGCAGCTACGCCGTATGCGTGGTGTGTATCCTGTGTGCGGCGGCGCTGGCCTTCTTCGGCATCACGGCCGCCGGACGCACCAAGACGATCTCCTTTGGCGAACAGGCCGTCGCCGCGGCGGCAAGCCCCGTGGAAAAAATCGGGGAGAGCACGGTAAAGATGCCGGACGCCGTCCGGCAGATCGACCTCTCCCCCCTCGCCCGCTCCCTTCCCGGCCTGTGCGGGCCGGTATTCTCAAATTTCGCATATGGGATCGTGGAGGCGGCGGAGCTGGCGCAGGGGTCATAAAAGGGTCAGCCTGCCCCAAAAACAACGCACAAAATCCGCCCTTCAAAGGCAGCCAAAAGCCGCTTTTTTTGAGGGGCGCGTTGTTTTGTGATGCCTGTACATTCCCTTTCGGCTTCCCCTTGAGGAAGATTCCCCTGTCAGGAGAAATGTCCGCGAAGCGGACAAAAGGGGCCCGCCTGTGGAGCAGGAGCCGACTGATGAGGTGGAAAAGCCTGCGGATTACAGAAATTCGGCATAGTCTCCAGAAACCACCTCATCCACCGCAAGCGGTCCCCCTTCCCCTCAAGGGGAAGGCTTTAAAGGGTTTGTACAAATTAACATCAGCTTCCCCTTTTAGGGGGAATGCTCGCCTGCGGAGCAGAGCTGCCACGTGGATACAAGTTCCCATTGTATTCTATTTTGCAACAGGCCCTTTTTCATCCTGTTTCATTTACAGGGAGACGCACCATAATAGACACGGAAGGGCTGAACGCCCCCCTGTCTCAAATATAAGGCACGGGCGGCGGCCCCCGCAGAGGCCGCCGCCCGGATGAAATCATTTTTGTCAGATAAAACTCAGATCAGGTGGACCATCATGCCCGGCACCGCGCCTGCGGCGTTGCTCTCATCGGTGTCGATATGCATGGCGAGGGAGAACTTCTCGCTCACGCGGACGACGACGTCCCCGAACACGAGCGAACGCCCGTCGCTGTCGACCTCCACGCAGACGACGTCCTTATCTGCAACGCCCAGCTCCTTGGCATCCTCCGGCGTCATGTGGATATGGCGCTTGGCGATGATCACGCCCTCGTCAATTTCGATCTCACCTTTGGGCCCGACGATTTTGCACGCGCCGCTGCCGGCGATATCGCCGGATTCGCGGACAGGTGCCTTCACGCCGATCGAGCGCGCATCCGTGGCGGAGAGCTCCACCTGCACGGCGCTGCGCACCGGGCCGAGGATGGACACCGCCGGGAACTGGCCCTTGGGCCCGATGACGGCGACGCGCTCTTCACAGGCAAACTGCCCGGGCTGGGAGAGGTCTTTTTTCTTCGTGAGCTCATAGCCAGGGCCAAAGAGCGTCTCCAGCGCCTCGCGGCTGACGTGGACATGGCGGGCGGATGTTTCAAGCAGAATCGGTTTATCCATGGAATAATTGCCTCCGTTAAATCCTGCAAAAATCGCAGGGTAGTTTAAATTTGATTCTATTTTACACCCAATGACTTTTATTTGCAATTATGTTATACTGGTTTTACCAACTTTTTCGGAGGCAGCTTTATGGATTTGACATGGGATAGCCTGCGCGGGCAGTGCTTAAAATGCGAAAAGTGCGCGCTGTGCCGAACGCGCACCAATGTGGTGTTCGGTGTGGGCGTGACGGACGCGGAGGTGATGTTCATCGGCGAGGGCCCGGGCGAAAACGAGGATCTCCATGGCGAACCGTTTGTCGGGCGCGGCGGCCAGCTGCTGGACAAATATCTGGACGCCATCGGACTGGACCGCCAAAAGAATATCTACATCGGCAATATGGTCAAGTGCCGCCCGCCCAAGAACCGCGACCCGAAGCCCGAGGAACAGGAGGCGTGCATCGGCTGGCTGCGCAGCCAGGTGCGGCTTCTGCGGCCGAAGATCATCGTCTGTCTGGGCCGGATCGCCGCCCAGCGGCTGATCGACCCGAATTTCCGGGTGACCAAACAGCACGGTCAGTTTTTTGACAAGAACGGCACCTGGATGATGGGCACCTTCCACCCGGCGGCGCTGCTGCGCAATCCGGGCCAGAAGCCGGACGCGTTTGAGGACTTCCTCGCCCTGCGCGAGAAGATCCGCGCGGTGTGTGACCATACCGAAATATGACCATTCCAAGGCCGCCTGCGGGCGGTCTTTTTTGGTACAGGTCACTTCAGCTTCTCCCCAACTTTCATCTTTGAGCAAGCACATTAGAAATCACTTTCGGCGGGTAACCCACACCGAACACGAAGTGTTTCATACCCAACTTCCATAAAAACAATTTTAAATCAACATATTTTATATTATTTGTTGACAATTCGGCAATCAGATCTTAAAATAGTGTATAGACCTATATTGTTCAGGGAAGGGAGAGGGGAAAATGCAAAAGCCTAAGACACTCAACCCGTTCAAGTTCTTTTTCAGCAAGGAGGCCGAGGAGGGATACGTCCCAAACCGGGAACTGTTCGCCTCCTCCGCGGCGCTGGCGGGACAGAACGCCTCCTACGGCATGATCAGCCAGTGGCTCAACTACTTTATGACCAATGTGCTGTATATCAACGCCGGCAGCACAGGCACCATGATGGGGATCGTGCGCGTGTGGGACGCGATCAATGATCCCCTCGTCGGGACGCTGATCGACCGCCACAAGTTCAAAAACGGCAACAAGCTGCACCCGTACCTCGGCAAGCTCGCCATTGTGATCGGCCTGCTGACGGCGCTGATGTTTGTGGACTTCGGCGTTCCGGAGACCGCCGCCATGCTGATTATCTTCTTTATCTATATTGCGTGGGATATGACCTACTCCTTTCAGGATGTGGCGCTGTGGGGGATGATGTCACTGATCACCCCGCACTCCGAAGAGCGGGCGCGCGTGTCCCAGTGGATCAACATCGGTGCAGGGGCCGGCGGCGCCATCGCCGGCGCGGTCCCATTTTTCCTCGGCATGACGGAAAAGATCGGCACCACCGAGCGCACCATGCTGCTCCTGTGCGCAATCGTGTTTGGTCTGGGCGGGGAACTCATCTCGATTCTGGCGATGAAGACGAAGGAGCGCGTCGAATTCGTCGCGCCGCCCAAGCAGTCCCTGTGGCAGGATCTCAAGGAGGTCCGCTATAATCGCACGCTGATCCTTTTGATCCTGGCGCAGCTTACCAACGCCATCTCCGGCTGTATCCCGTGGATCTATTACTTTAAATACTGTGTGGAGATTAACATCGGCGGCCACGTCATCAACGGCGAGACCACGCAGACGATCTACGGCATCCTGATCGGTGCGCTCGGCACGGTGAGCATGTTCTTTGCCGTGAAGATCGCCGACCGGATCGGCAGCATGAAAAAGCTCATCCTCCTCGCACAGGGCGGCAATGTCATCATCCGGGTGATCGCCTACTTCATCGGATTTGACACGATCCCCCAGATGCTCGCCGTCATCGTCCTGATGGCGATCGGCAATATTCCGATCACGCTGGTCACCATCGCGCAGAAGGCGCTGCTGAGCGACTCCATCGACTATATGGAGTGGAAGACCGGCAAGCGCAAGGAGGGCATCACCTTCTCTCTTCAGAATCTGACGAGCAAAATGACCGACGCGCTCAAGAGCTTCCTGTTCGGCGCGATCTTTACCGCCCTGCACTTTGACGCGGAGCTTCCGGTTCAGACGGACCTGTTTCTCAACGCGCAGTGGCCGCTGTTCATGCTGCTGCCCGCCCTCGCCTCTTTCCTCTACCTGATCCCGTTCGTCTTTGTCAGGGATAATAAGGAGCAAAAGGCACAGATCGAAAAGGATTTGGCGGAGCGCCACGCGGCAGAGCTCGAGCAGAAGGCGGCGGACCCCGCGCAGAAATAAACGCACAAAAGGCATACCGTTCCCTCAAAAAACGCAGTTTCTCCTTGCCTGTTTCTATTAATTACGGCCGTCGGTCCCTGGTGCGGACCGGCGGCCTTCGGCCTGTACCGGGAGCGTATAAGTGGACCGCTTTCAGGGAAAAACAGTTCAAAGGCGCTCATTTTCCCTCCCCATTCGGCGGGCTGCACAAAGTTTGGGCAGATCAGGCGTTAAAAAAATAACAATCTTTCCCCTTGCAGTTTGTATAAGAATGAGATACAATATTTACAGACCATAAAAAGGTTTGAAGCAATTCAAAATTTTAGTTTTGGAGGATGTTCATTATGGCAGTTAAAGTTGCGATTAATGGTTTCGGCCGCATCGGCCGTCTGGCGTTCCGTCAGATGTTCGAGGCCGACGGTTATGAGGTTGTTGCGATCAACGATCTGACCAGCCCCAAGATGCTCGCGCACCTGCTCAAGTACGACACCGCGCAGGGCTCCTTCCTGGGCAAGATCGGCGAGAACAAGCACACCGTCGAGGCGACCGAGGATTCCATCATCGTGGACGGCAAGGAGATCAAGATCTACGCCATTAAGGATGCCAAGGAGTGCCCGTGGGGCGAGCTGGGCATCGACGTTGTCCTGGAGTGCACAGGCTTCTACACCAGCAAGGAGAAGAGCATGGCCCATATCGAGGCCGGCGCAAAGAAGGTTGTCATTTCCGCTCCCGCAGGCAACGACCTGAAGACGATCGTCTACTCCGTCAATGAGAAGACGCTGACCGCCGACGATCAGATCATCTCCGCCGCTTCCTGCACGACCAACTGCCTGGCCCCGATGGCCGACACGCTGAACAAGACCTATCCGATCGTGTCCGGCATCATGACCACGGTTCACGCCTACACGGGCGACCAGATGATCCTGGACGGTCCGCAGCGCAAGGGCGACCTTCGCCGTGCCCGCGCCGGCGCGCAGAACATCGTCCCGAACTCCACAGGCGCTGCCAAGGCGATCGGCCTTGTCATCCCGGAGCTCAACGGCAAGCTGATCGGCTCCGCGCAGCGTGTTCCGGTCCCGACCGGATCCACCACGATCCTCGTCGCCGTTGTCAAGGGCAAGGACGTCACCAAGGAGAGTATCAATGCCGCGATGAAGGCCGCCGCCTCTGAGAGCTACGGCTACACCGAGGAGCAGCTCGTCTCCTCCGACGTTGTCGGCATGCGTTACGGCAGCCTGTTCGACGCCACCCAGACGATGGTCACCAAGATCGACGACGACACCTATCAGGTGCAGGTTGTCGCCTGGTACGACAACGAGAACAGCTACACCAGCCAGATGGTCCGCACCATCAAGTACTTCGCTGAGCTGTAATCCAACCGCACAGTTTTGGCCGCCGCACCGAAAGGTGCGGCGGCTTTCTTTTTCCGGGGCACAGGGAGAAAGTCTGTACAAACCCCGCAGGGAACGCCGCCCGCGATCTGTACACACTCCCGTAGGGAACGCCGTCCCCGGCGTTCCGAAAGCGGGGCTGACGGGAAGCTGAAGGCTCCCGGCTGTCAACCGAGCCCCCTCCGGTCACACCTGCGCGTATCGGTATCCCGTATGTTAAAGAAAAAGGACTTAATTTTTAGGAGGATTTTCAATTTTATCTTTTTCAGGGTCATTTCCGCGGACCGTTTATCTGTACGGCGGAACGCTGAGGGCAGCGTTCCCTACGGGGATAATACTGCACCCGAAAAATTCCCGTGTGCAAAAGCCAAAGCCAAACACGCGCCACCTAAACTCTGCGCAAACACACCGGTCCCCCCCTCCCCGCCCGCGTCTATGCGGGCTTTTTTCTTTCTCCGCGTTTTTCGCGCATAATCGGGACAGGGGCGTCATATATCTTGGTATCGGCAATTATCGAACAGAAAGAGAGGGCGCTCTGTATGGATTTCAATGTCGTCAGACAAGGCGTATGTGTCAATGAACTGATATATGAGGGGAGCCTGGAGCAAGCGGTGGACAGCGACATCACCCTGCCGGACTACTGCCCGGACATCCAGCGGATCCTCAAATGCCTGATCGTGCCGCAGGTGACCGGCACGCAGGCGGCGGGCGGGCGGATCACCGCGGACGGTACGGTGACGATCCGCCTGATCTATGTGTGTGAGCAGGGGCGCATCCACTGCTTTGAGCAGTCGCACCCCTTCTCCCGCTTTACGGAGGTGCAGGATATGCCGCCGGAGACCTGCGCCCAGGTGCAGGCGAAGACGGAGTACGTCAACTGCCGGGCCGTCAGCCAGCGGCGGATTGATGTACACGCGAGCGTGTCCCTGTTGATCCGGGCCTATGCACCGCGCAGTGAGGAGCTGATCGATCAGGCGGATGGATGCGGCGTTCAGATCCGCCGCAGCTGTGTGCCTGTGAGCAGCGTACAGTGCTGCACACAGCGCAGCTTCACCGTCAGCGAGGTGATGGAACTGGGGCGTTCCCAGCCGCAGATCACACAGATCATCACCTCCTGCGCCAATGTGCGGGTGCAGGATATCAAGGTGATCCCCAATAAGATCCTGCTCAAGGGGGAGCTGGAGGTACGCACACTCTATTGCAGCGAGGACGGGAACAGTCAGGCGGAAAAAATCACCAACTGTATCCCCATCAGTCAGATTCTGGAGGCGGACGGCATCAGCGAAGAGAGCCGCAGTGATATTCAGCTGGAGGTGGCCTGTCTGGAGGTGACGCCAAAGAGCGACGCGGAGGGCGATCTGCGCCTGCTGGATATCACGGCGCGCATCTGCGCCCGGATCTGCTCCTATGTGGACGCTCAGGCGCCCGTGGTCACGGACGCCTACTCCACCGCCTATGAGCTGGACACGGAGCGGAAAATCATCCGTCTTTCACGTCTGGCCGACACCTTCAGTGATACGGCGCTGTGCCGCGGCGCGCTGGAGATGCCCGGGGCCGGCGTGAGCGCAGTTCTGGATCTGTGGTGCGGGGGCATCGCCTCCTCCACTGCCGTCCGGGATGGGCAGCTCGCCGTCAGCGGCACGGTGACCGTCTGCATGCTGCTGGTCGATTCGGCCGGTGAGCTCCAATATCAGGAACGCCAGGCCGATTACGAATACCTCCGCCGACTGGAAAACAGCGGCTGCCCCATCACCTGCGAGCCCGTCGTACGGGCGGGCGCGATGGATTACGTCCTCAGCGGGGATTCCAAGGTCGAAGTGCGCATAGAGCTGTCCATTACGGCGAGCGTCTTTGAAACGGTGGAGAAAAAGGTGGTTTCCCAGATCAGTCTGATGGAGGACCAGCCCAAACAGCTCTCCTCCTCCGCCCTGACGATTTATTACTGCGACGCGGGCGAAAGCGTGTGGGATATCGCCGTGCGGTATAACACGACCGTTCAGGCGATCATGGCGGAGAACCAGCTCGCCGAGGAGACGGTGCCGGAAAAGTGCATGCTCCTGATCCCGAGTGCGTGAATCAGGTCACGATTACACAACGAGCGCAAGGAGGAAATTGACAGATGGAACAGCGCAATATTTACAGGGATATCGCTGACCGGACGCAGGGGGACATTTATATCGGCGTCGTCGGGCCGGTGCGGACAGGAAAATCCACCTTTATCAAGCGGTTCATGGATACACTCGTCGTCCCGAACATTGAGGATGACGCGCGGCGGGACCGGGCGATTGACGAGCTGCCGCAGTCCGCCGCCGGGCGGACGATCATGACGACAGAGCCCAAATTCATCCCGGAGGAGGCCGTCCAGATTGAACTGCCGGGGAATGCCCGCTTCAACGTGCGGATGATCGACTGCGTGGGATATATCGTCCCCGGCTCGCTCGGATATGTGGAGGGCGACCAGCCCCGGATGGTCAAAACGCCGTGGTATGATCACGAGATCCCCTTCAATATGGCGGCGGAGATCGGCACGCGCAAGGTGATCAGCGAGCACTCCACCATCGGACTGGTGGTCACGACGGACGGCAGCATCAGCGACATCGCACGTGAGGAATACGAGGAGGCCGAGGAGCGCGTTGTCAGCGAGCTCAAGGAGATCAACAAGCCGTTTATCATCCTTTTAAACTGCACCTACCCCAACACCGCAAACGCCACCGCTCTGGCCGAGAGCCTGATGGAAAAGTACGCCGTACCCGTGATCCCGGTCAACTGCCTCGACCTGACGGAGGAGGAGATCCGGCAGATCTTGGCACAGGTGCTGTTTGAGTTCCCGGTCAAGGAGATCTCCGTGGATCTCCCCCGCTGGATCTCCAATCTGGCGGCGGACCACTGGCTGCGCTCCAAGGTCTACGCCGCCGTGCAGACGTCCGCCGCCGGTGTAACGCACATCCGCGACGTCAACAAGCTGGTCAAGGAGCTGTGCGGGTGCGAATATATTGAGAATGCCCGCATCGCGGAGATGGACCTCGCCTCCGGCAGCGCGCGCATCGGCGTGACGATGCAGCAGGAGCTGTTTTACAAGGTGCTCACGGAGTCGACGGGGCTGGAGATCGCCAACGAACAGGAACTGATGACGTGTATAACCCAGCTCTCCCGGATCAAAGGCAAATACGAGCGAATCCGCGGCGCGCTGGAAGAGGTGGAAGCCACCGGATACGGCATCGTGATGCCCACGCTCGACGAACTGACGCTTGAAGAGCCGGAGATCGTCAAGCAGGGCGGCCGCTACGGCGTCAAGCTCAAGGCGAGCGCGCCGTCCATCCACATGATGCGGGCAAACATCACCACGGAGGTCGCCCCCATTGTGGGGTCGGAGTCCCAGTCCGAGGAACTGGTGATGTATCTGCTCAAGGAGTTTGAGGAGAACCCCTCCCAAATCTGGGAGTCAAATATCTTCGGCAAGTCCCTGCACGAGCTTGTCAATGAGGGACTGCACAAC
>CASFCH010000078.1 GCA_949293315.1 uncultured Oscillospiraceae bacterium
CATCCTCTATACCGACAAAATGATCCGCCGCGCGACACAGAGGGATTTGGAGAAATAGTATGAATATTATTTTTATGGGAACGCCGGATTTTGCCGTACCGTGTCTGAAAGTTCTGCACGCGGATGGGCATAATATTCTGGCGGTATTCACACAGCCGGATAAGCCGGTGGGCCGCAGGCAGATTCTGACGCCGCCGCCGGTCAAGCAGACGGCACAGGCGCTTGGACTGCGCGTTTTGCAGCCTGTGACGCTCCGGGACGGCGGAGCCGAGCGGGAAATCCGGGCCCTGCGGCCGGATCTGATCGCAGTGGTGGCCTACGGGAAAATTCTGCCGCCGTCGATTTTATCCATTCCCGCGTACGGATGTATCAATGTCCATGCCTCGCTGCTGCCCAAATTCCGCGGTGCATCTCCCATTCAGAGCGCGATCCTGTGCGGAGAAAGGAAAACGGGCGTGACTACCATGCGGATGGACGCCGGAATGGATACCGGCGATATCCTGCTCTGTGAGGAGACCGCCGTGGGGGACACGGAAACAGCGGGAGAGCTGTTTGACAGACTGGCCCCGATGGGAGCTGCGCTTCTGCAAAGGACGATAGCGGATCTGCGGGCGGGAAAACTGGCCCCGAAGAAGCAGGATGAGGCGCAGGCGACTTACTGTAAAATGCTTGATAAATCCCTGTCGCCCATCGACTTTACGCGGCCGGCCGCAGAGGTGCATCATCAGATCCTCGGCCTCTCTCCCTGGCCGTGCGCCAAGACACAGGTGCAGGGCAAAGGGCTCAAGGTGCTGCGCAGTACGCTTTCGGATTTATCCGGCACGACGCCGGGAGAGCTCGTATCCGCCCGGGAACACATGGCCGTCACATGCGGCGACGGTCGGTGTGTCGAATTCTTAGAGGTCTGCCCCGACGGGAAAAAGCGCATGTCCGCACAGGATTATCTGCGCGGGGCCAAAATTCCGGAGGGGACGATCCTTGGGTCATAATCCACTTGTATAAAGGAGGACGCCTATGCCTTTTTTCTATTTTGATCCACTGTATATCCTGATTGTGGTGCCGGCGATGCTGCTCGGGCTGTTCGCCCAGCTGAATGTCAACCGGACTTTTAAAAAGTATTCCCGGATCTCGAATTCCCGCCGCATGACGGGGGCGGACGCCGCCATGCAGATTTTGCGCCATTATGGCATTTACGATGTGCGGATCGAACGTGTTTCCGGCCATCTTACGGACCATTTCGATCCGCGCAGCAAGGTGATCCGCCTGTCGGACAGCGTCTACAGCAGCACCTCCGCCGCGGCGATCGGCGTCGCCTGTCATGAGGCGGGTCATGCCGCACAGTACGCCCAGGGATACGGGCCGATCAAATTCCGAAACGCCATTATCCCGATCTGCAACATCGGTTCCAATATCGGAATTCCGCTGATTCTGATCGGACTGATTTTTTCCTCGCTCAACTGGCTGATGATGGTTGGGATTATTCTCTACGCGCTTGTCGCCGTATTCCAGCTTGTGACGCTGCCGGTGGAGTTCAACGCCAGCTCCAGAGCGCTTGCAGTCATCGGGGAGGAGAACCTGCTCGCCGGTGAGGAGTATGCGGCAGCTCAGAAGACGCTCCGTGCCGCAGCGCTGACGTATGTGGCTTCCCTCGCCGCTACGCTCGCCACACTGCTGCGATTCCTGATCTTGTATATGGTGCGTTCCAATGACCGGTGACCGTCCATCTCCGCGCCGCATGGCGTTTGAGGTTTTAAAGAGCATTGAACGCGCCGATTCCTACTCCAATTTGGAGCTCTCCGCGCGCCTGAGGGAGGCGCGTCTGGATCCGCGTGATGCGGGGTTTGTATGCGCGCTCGTATATGGCGTGCTGGAACGCCGGATCACCCTCGATTATGTCCTGAACCAATATCTGTCCAAACCGGTGGAAAAGGCGCGCTATGATGTGCGCGCATTACTGCGGATGGGCGCGTATCAGATCCTGTTTATGGACCGTATCCCGGACAGCGCCGCGGTCAATGAGAGTGTCAAGCTCGCCCGCAGCTGTGGCTGTTCTTTTGCCGCCGGGATGGTCAACGCCGTGCTGCGCAAGGTCTCCGGCGGCAATGCCGACTGGCTGTCCGCAGGCTGGGAGGTGCGTTTCTCCTGCCCACAGCGGCTGATTGATTTCTGGATCCAGTCCTACGGGGAGGAGACGGCGGAGGCAATTTTGAATGCAGCTTTCGGGGATGGCCGTACATATATCCGAGTCAACACCCTGCGCACGAATGCGGACAGTCTGCGCGCGATGCTGCGCGATCGGGGCCTGGCTGCGGAACAGGTGCCCGGGATGGATCATGCGCTGTGCATCGCAGGCGGCGGCGCGCTGGAAAATCTTCCGGAGTACCGCGGCGGTCTGTTCCATGTGCAGTCCCTGCCGTCCCAGCTGTGTGCGTCCCTGCTGGATGCGCGGCCCGGCATGCATGTGGCCGATGTCTGCGCCGCTCCGGGCGGAAAGTCCTTTACCCTCTCCCAAATGATGGAGAACCAGGGGGCGGTATACAGCTTTGACCTGCATCCGCACCGGGTAGATCTGATCCAAAAAGGGGCCGAGCGCCTTGGCATTAAAATTCTAAGCGCACAGGAGCGCGATGCGCGCAACCCGTTCCCACCGCCCCAAAAATTTGACCGCGTCCTCTGCGACGTCCCGTGTTCCGGATTGGGGGATATTGCTTCAAAGCCGGAGATTAGATATAAGGATATCTTTCTCTCGGAGGAGCTGCCGCTGCTCCAGCAGAAAATTTTGGACCGCTCTGCCTCCGCCGTCGCTCCGGGGGGGCGGCTGGTCTATTCCACCTGCACGCTCAGTCCAAGGGAAAATGAGGAGATCTGCAAAGTGTTTCTTGCGGACCACCCGCAGTTCTGTCTGGTGCCGGCAGCCTTTGAGGGCGCGCTCTGTACGGACGGCGGGATGATCACCTTCCTGCCCGAAACGTTCGGATGCGGGTTCTTCGCCGCCGCAATGGAGAGGAGGGCGTAAAAAGTGACACAGGATATTGGATCGATGACGATCGAAGAGCTGGAAGCGGTTCTGTGCGGCCTCGGGGAACCAAAGTACCGCGCCGGGCAGGTCTTTGACTGGATCCAGCGCTCGGGCGTCACGGATTACGATCAAATGACAAATATCCCCAAAGAATTACGCCTGAAATTGTATCAAAAGTATGACATTTTTGCCTGTACTATTGAAAAAAAGTTGATTTCAGAGTATGATAATACAGTTAAATACCTCTTTAAACTGCACGACGGCAGCTTTATAGAGAGTGTTTTAATGGCGTATAAGTACGGCTATACGCTCTGCGTCTCCACACAGGTGGGGTGTAATATGGGCTGTGCTTTCTGCGCCTCCACGCTCGGCGGGAAGGAGCGCGATCTGACTGCCGGGGAGATCCTCGGTCAGATCCACGCCGCGCAGCGCGACCGAGGGGTACGCGTCTCTCACGTAGTGCTCATGGGGATGGGGGAGCCGCTGGATAACTTTGAAAACGTAATGCGTTTTCTGGATCTGGTCGCTTCTCCGCGCGGGCTGAATATCGGCATGCGCAACATTTCGCTGTCCACGTGCGGGATTGTCCCGAGGATGGACGAGCTCGCACAGCGGAAATTACAGCTCACGCTCTCCGTCTCGCTTCACGCGCCAAACGACGCGATCCGTTCCCGGCTGATGCCGGTGAACAGGAGATGGCCGGTTGATGCGGTGCTTGACGCCTGTCGGCGCTATATTCGACTGACCGGTCGGCGGATCTCGTTTGAATATGCGATGATCCGCGGCGTCAATGACAGCGATGATTGTGCGCGGGAGCTTGCCGCGCGATTGAAGGGGATGCTCTGTCATGTCAACCTGATCCCGGTGAACGCGGTGCGTGAGCGCCAGTTTGTCAGGAGCGATCGCAGTCGGCTGGAGCGGTTTATCCGCATATTGGAGCAGCGGGGGATCAACGTCACCGTTCGCCGTTCCCTCGGGTCTGATATCAACGCTTCCTGCGGGCAGCTTCGCCGCAGCCACAGGGAAGAAATGGAAGGAGGATGATATGCATGCGAATCGTAGCCAAGACCGACACAGGGCTGGTCCGCAGTATGAATCAGGACGCCTACGCGGCCGGTGAACTCCCGGTGGGAGCGGCCTGGGCCGTCGTGTGTGACGGTATGGGCGGCGCCTCGGGCGGAGATGTCGCCAGTTCCGTTGCGGTCAAGACGATTTCAGAGCATATCACTTCCGGCTATCGCGACGGCATGGGTGCCAAATCCGTACGGAATATGCTCGACTGCGCCATATCGGCGGCAAACGTGACGATCTACGATATGTCGCGTTCCAACGAGTCGCTCCGTGGGATGGGGACCACGGTGGTCGCGGTCATAGTTGCCGGAGGGACCGCGTATATATCGCACGCGGGGGATTCGCGCGCCTATATGCTCTCTGCCGGCGGCGAGCTGCGCCAGCTGACTCGGGATCACTCCATGGTTCAGGAGCTGCTCGAGAGCGGGAAACTCACGCCGGAGGAGGCCCGCACGCATCCGCGCAAAAACGTAATTACCCGTGCGCTTGGGGTCGCCGAGGAGATCCATGCGGATTTTTCCGAGGAACAGATGGCGCCCGGCGACGTGCTGCTGATCTGCACGGACGGACTGAGCAATTACATCAGCAACGACGATATCGTTGCGGTTACGAAAAACCACACCTATTATGAGTTTGCTGATGAATTGATAAAAAGGGCAAATTCCAATGGCGGCGGTGACAATATCACCGTTGTTGCGGTCACTTACTGATAAAAGGAGGTCAACCCTTTGGAAAATTACGTAGGAAAACGCCTGGACGGCAGATATGAGATCCAGGAGCTCATCGGTGTCGGCGGTATGGCCGTGGTCTATAAGGCATACGACAATATTGACGACCGGATCGTCGCCGTAAAAATTCTCAAGGAAGAATACCTGGCCAACGAGGATTTCCGCCGCAGGTTCAAAAATGAGTCCAAGGCAATCGCAGTGCTCTCTCACCCGAATATCGTCAAGGTCTACGATGTCAGCTTTGGCGATCGGCTTCAGTATATTGTCATGGAGTATGTGGATGGCATCACGCTTAAGGAATATATTGAGCAGCAGAAAGTGATTGACTGGAAAGAGGCCGTCCACTTCACCACACAGATTCTCCGCGCGCTCCAGCACGCGCATGACAAGGGGATTGTCCACCGCGATATCAAGCCGCAGAACATCATGCTGCTGCCCAACGGAAATATCAAGGTGGCCGATTTCGGCATCGCGCGCTTCAGCCGTAATGAGACCAAGACCATGACCGAATCTGCGATTGGTTCCGTCCACTATATCAGTCCGGAACAGGCCCGCGGCGAGGTTACGGACAACAAGGCGGACATCTACTCCGTCGGCGTCGTGCTGTATGAGATGATCACCGGCCAGCTCCCGTTCCAGTCGGAGAGCGCAGTCTCCGTGGCGATCATGCAGCTGCAGGCAGATCCGAAAAAGCCGCGCGAGATCAATCCCATGATTCCCGTGGGGCTGGAGCAGATCACCATGCACGCCATGGAGAAAAATGTGGCGGACCGCTATCAGTCCGCGGCGGAAATGCTCATGGATCTTGATGAGCTCAAGCGTAATCCCGCCGTGACATTTGACTATACCTGCTTTGTGGATAAGGAGCCGACAAAGTTTGTTCCGACCGGGGCCGCCGGTCTGGCAGTCCCGCGCAGCCGCGAAGAGGAGCCGGCGGAAGAGGCGTATACCTCCGATGAGCAGCTGGCCAAGCGGAAAAAGACGATTGCCATCGTCACCGGTGTCTCCGTCGCCGTGGTGGCGGTGATTGCCGTTGTGCTGATCGTGGTGGCCGCGATGGGCGGATTCTCGGGGAATAAGGTGGCCGTTCCGAATTTTGTCGGGATGAATTACGAAGAGGAGATCCGCGACAACGAGGAATATGCCCAGTGGCAGTTTGTGACCAACGCCGAGTATTCCACGACCAAGGAGGAGGGAACCGTCCTCTCGCAGGATCCGCCGGACGGGCGTAAGATCGACCCGGAGAAGGAGAAAATCACGCTTACGATCGCTTCCGCCTCCCAGCCGATCAGCGTACCGGATGTCACGGGGTACGATGAGGCATCGGCCAAGCAGGCGCTGCGTAAGGCCGGCTTCACGAATATCGACGTCAGCTATGAGTTCGATAAGGATACGGAGGTCAACCGCGTGATCCGCACGGATCCCGCCGCCAACTCCGACGCCTCTCCGGACGGACGCATTACGATCTACCTGAACAACGGTCAGGACGACTCCCAGGTGCCGCTGCCCAACCTCGTCGGCATGAAGCTGGAAGAGGCAAAGGCCAAGGCGGAAAGCCAGGAGCTCACCGTCAAAGTTGACAAAGAGGTGGACAGCGATCAGGAGGCGGGTACGATCATCAGCCAGAGCCCGGTCTATGTCAATGAGGAGAGCACCATCGCCAAGGGCGGTGAGATCACTGTCATCGTCTCCAACGGGAAGGGGACGAGTAAGAAGGTCACCGTCAACTATAAATTGCCCGGCGTGAGCGGCAACCAGAGCGGAAAAGTGGAGTTTTTCCTCAATGGTGTCCTGCTCAGCTCGGAGACCAAG
>CASFCH010000079.1 GCA_949293315.1 uncultured Oscillospiraceae bacterium
CTGATTCACCCCCTCCCACGCCCAAAAATATCCGTCCTCAAGGCGCAGGCAGGTCGTGGTCTTGAGCGTCGCGATATTCCCCTGAACTGCGTCCAGCACAGGCGCGGGCAGGCTTGACGAATACAGCGCGTTTTTAAAATCCATCGTCTCCGCGTACAGCCTGTCAAAATGCGCCATACAGTACCGGGCGGCGTCCCCGGAGCTGCCGAACATGCGGGAATAGTAATTGCGAAGGGTGGTGTTTTTTAAACGGCCGGCCGCGCCCCAATATTTTTTAAACGCCGGGACGTACCAGGAAAGGACAAACCGAATTTTACAGCTCCCGCCCGCTTCCACTTTAACGGACGCCGTAAGCGTACTCACATCGGGCTTGTTTTTGGAAGCACTTTTATATTTGCGGTTTTTCAGCGGCCCAAAAGCACTAAAGTCATTGACAAACATGGTGATATCATCAAACCACCCGCCGCGGTACCAATGCTCCTGATACGAGCCGTCCGGGCAATCCGTTGCAACCGAAAAGCTGTCTTTGCCCCTGCCGTTCATCACGATTTGACGGATATTTCCGCTTTTTTTATAGGTGTGATCACCGCAGGCCTTCAAGGGGTTTGAGGCGGAAAAGGCCACCGTATACGTCAGGGCGCTTTCCGCATTGCTTTGAATCCGGATCTCAAACATTGCAGACGGTATGCTGCTGTCATCCTCATTGGAGGGAATAAACGGATTAAACGCCATCATTTTTACCTGTGCCGGAAAACCGGGATCTGAAAAGGCAATCTCCGCAACCGGAAACTCCCCCTGAAACACAGCCTCTCTGAAGTGCTTTAACCCCGCCATGGTGGCACGGTTCGGGCCCTGTCCGTACCCCCAGCTATGGTTCCCGGCGTGTTTGCCGCCCATAAAGTCATCGGTGATATCCCCCTGTAATATCCGCCAGTCCAGCACTGCGTCGCCGTTTTCCGCCTTAATGGCAAAAAAGCTGAACGGATTGATACTCTCCCGATTGGGGCGATTGTTGATCTCCCAATCGACCAGCGCACCGTTGCCCGCCAGCGCGATGCTTCCCGCGCCAATTCCCCCTAACGGGAAAGAAATATTGCGCCGGGAATCGCCTGTATAAACCATTTTTCTTTTCCCCTTCTTATGAAGATAAATTTTTATAACGTCCTCGTCAGAGGTACTGAATCACACAACTTTTGAAAACAGCACTGCGGCCGCTTCCCGCAGGAAACGGTCGCAATAAAACGCCTGGATCTCTACTTTTCCCTGCCGGGCGCCGCGATCATGGAGATCCCGGCGCACACGGCTGTAAACAACGCCAAAAGCGGCCACATTCCATCCCATCCGAGGGTATCCGGGATCACCGTCAGCATCAGGAAAGCGGTGACCGCCGTGAGCAGGAACAGCACCGGCATGACGGCCGCCGAGGCCCCCGGCGTTTTGACCGGGCGGCGGAGCATCGTCCCCAGAGTGAGACCGCCGAAGATCATCAACAGAATGAAGATGACATACTGGACGATCAGCGCATTGCCCGTGATCGTCGGGGTCAGCCAGTAGAACCGCCCCGCCGAGAGGAGGGAGAGGGCGTACGGCGTCCCCGCCGGGATCAGCGCGAGCGCCCCCGCGAACATCAGCGGAAAGATGGCCGGGATCTTTTCACCCAGGTGAATCGCATTGCGCGTCAGCCAGCACACCGCCAGCGCCGCGGCAAAAGCGATAAACCCTACGGCGATCATCTGCATGATATAGCCCTGCTTGCTCTCCACGGCGGCGACGACGGACTTGTAGTAGTCCAGATAGCCGAACGCCACGGTGATCAGCGCCGTCGCAAAGCCGTAGATCAGGAAAAACATGGAGGCAAGGCTCCTCTTTTCCCGGTTATTCATGTGCGTCACCCCCCTCTATCCTCTGGGCAATCGTATTGCCGATCGCCCTGGTCAGGGAGACCGGATCGTCATACGGGCGGTCCAGCTCCAGACGGAACACCATCACGCCGCCCAGCCCCTCGGAGATCGCATAGGCCGTCTTATCCATCACGGTCTGATAGCTGTTAAAGTAGGACTGGCCGTAGTCCGCGACAAATTCACTGTCCGTATCGTCGTACCGGCCCAGCTGATACTGTGCGTCGCTGTAGGAGGGCCAGTAGGCGCCGCCGTCCACCGGGCGGCCGTAATAGGGGATACCGATATTGAGCTGGGATCTGTCATACCCCAGGCTCAGGAAATAGTCGACCGCCTGCACGGTGGACTCGAGGAAGGAGGCCTGATTGCCGTACTGGTCGAAGAGGTCGTAGGACATGATCTCGATCGCGTCCGCCGTCTTGACCGCCTCGGGCTTCATATTCACGCCCCACGCCGCCCACGCGAGCGTCAGCCGCAGGCCGGACTTAGTCAGATGCGGCTTGAGCTCGAGGAGGAAGTCGCTGAACGCGTCAAACTGATCCTGATTTTGCGGCCGCTCCCAGTCAAAGCTGATGCCGTCAAAGCCGAACCGGCCGGCAAAATCCATGATATTGGCTATGAGCGCGTCGCGGCTCTCCGTCATCGCGCGGTAGGTCGTGTCCGGATCGGGCGTGCCGATCGTCATGGTCAGCTGTACGTCACGGTCCCCGATATAGGCGCGCATCCGCTCGAGCGCCGCGGCGAACTCGCCGTCCGTCATCGGGACGCTCTCCTCTTCCCCGGCGTCATTGACCCGGGCCCTGGTCAGGACGATGTTCCCGTCGCCGTCCAGATTGACACAGCCGAGGAAGTTGAGCTCCGTGGCGACATCCAGAAACTTGGAATCCAGATACACGCCGCCGTCCGGGTCATACAGGCTCCCGTCCACCATCAGATCCGTGCGCACGTAGGCGCTCACACGGAAATCCCGATTGGCGGATTTGGGCGCCATGGCGACTTCAATCTCGCTGATGGAAAACACCTGATTGGCGGAATCGACGATCAGGCGCAGGCCCGAGGCCGTGACCGCCTGCTCCAGCGCGCAGTAGCGCAGGTCCTCAATGCGGTCGCCGATGTAGATCGTCTCCCACTCATTCTCCACCAGTGCGTCGATATGGTACTGACGGACGTTCCACCCCTTCTCCCGCAGGACGATGGTGTCAAAGGTGACCTCCCGCCCAAAGTCGATTTCAATCGTCCCCCTGTCGCTGCGCGCACAGAAGGCGGTGGAGCGGTCCCCGTCCACCGCTTTGGCGGCGTCGCGCTCCCCCATAACAGCCGATGCATTCAGCGCCAGATTTTCCGTCTTTCCCTCCTGAATGGAGAGGACGTTCCCGCCCGTCGCCGGGCCGCCGCACCCCGAAAATGCGGCACAGACGATCGCCGCCGCGGACAGCGCCGCGATGATCTTCCGGATCTTCATGCTTCAAACCCCTTTTCAAAATGGTCTATCAGCTAAATTATCACAACGCCGATAAAAAATCAACTCGGATGATTCACCGAAAAATCGCGGGACGTTTTATCAACTTTTCACAGATTACGGCTGCTCCGGCGCGGGGCAGAGCGGGGGCACAAGAGCCCAATTTGACAGAATCGGGAAAAAAATTATACTGTAATCAGAGCCTTATAAGGGGGTTGCGTCATGAAAAAAATCATTCTGATCCCGGACTCGTTCAAGGGGACGCTGAGCGCCGCGCACATCTGCGGGATTCTCTCCCGTGCGGTGCGGGAGATCTTCCCCGGCGCCGCCGCAGTCCGAATTCCCATGGGGGACGGCGGGGAGGGCACGGCGGACGCCTTCCTAACGGCTGTGGGGGGCCAGAAATATACAAAAACCGTCTGCGGGCCGCACCGCGATCCGGTGTGCGCCGCCTATGCCCTTCTGCCGGACGGCACAGCCGTGATTGAAATGGCGGCCGCCGCGGGGCTGCCCCTGTGCCGTACCCCGCTGGACCCGATGACCGCGACGACCTACGGCGTCGGGGAACTGGTGGCGGACGCCCTCGACCGCGGCTGTACACGCATCATCCTGGGCCTGGGCGGCAGCGCGACAAACGACGGCGGCTGTGGGGCAGCCTGTGCGCTGGGCGCAAAATTTTTCAGCGGGGACGGAAAAGCGTTTATCCCCACCGGCGGCACACTCGAGCAGATCGCGTCCATGGACCTCTCCCCCCTGTACGCGTCGCTCCGCGGTGTCCCCGTCACCTGCATGTGCGATATTGACAATCCCCTGTATGGGGAAACCGGTGCGGCCTGCGTCTTCGCCCCGCAGAAGGGCGCGTCCCCCGATCAGGTCCGGGCGCTCGACCGGGGCCTGCGCCACCTGGCGGAAAAAGTCCGGGAATCTACCGGACATGATATCGCCGCCCTTCCGGGCGCCGGAGCCGCCGGCGGGATGGGCGGCGGCTGCGCGGCGTTTTTCGGCGCTCAACTGAAGAGCGGCATTGAGACCGTCCTCGACACCGTCCGGTTCGACCATCTGGCGTCGGATGCGGATCTCATCGTGACCGGCGAGGGGAAAATTGACAGCCAGTCCGTCCATGGCAAGGTCGTCTGCGGCGTGTCCAGGCGGGCAAAAGCGTTAAAGATCCCCTGCATCGCTCTCGTGGGCGACGCGGAGGCGGGGTATGAACCGCTCTATGAGCAGGGGCTCACCGCCGTGTTCCCGATCAACCGTACGGCCATTCCGTTTGAACAGGCCAGGCTTCGCGCAGAGGAGGATCTGTACCGCACTGCGTGCGACGTGCTGCGGGTCCTCCGGCGCTATGGCGTATGAACAGCGCAATCGGCGCATTTCGGCCGGGGATGGCGTTTCAACATTTTCTAAACACAAACAGGGAGTTCTCTCACGGATTGTGCGGTGGACTTTGCGCGCCATCCGGTGTAATATCAGGACAGAAGCTTCTAAATAAACAAAAGGGCGCGATGTGACATGGATCAGATTTTATCCCAAAACCTGAAAAAATTCCGGCTCTCTAAAAATCTCACGCAGGAGCAGGCCGCCGAGATCCTGAGCGTGAGCGCGCAGACGGTCTCCCGATGGGAGTGCGCCACTACCCTGCCGGAGGTGACGAAGCTGCCGGAAATCGCCCGGATGTACGGCGTGACGATCGATGATCTGTTCAGGAACGACGCCGTAATATACCGGAATTATGCGCAGCGTCTGGCCGCCGTCTATGAATCCACCCGCTCCTCGGAAGATTTTATCTGCGCCGAGCGGGAATTCAAATCTCTGATGGACCGGGGCGATGATACACCGGACGACCTGCGGATGTTTGGCGTGATCTATCAGTTTATGATGCTCTCCTGCGCGGAAAACGCGCTGTATTGGCTGGACCGCGCGCTGCAGGAGGGGGAGGCCGATCCCGATCTCTGCCACCGGACGCGCCTGCAAAAAATCAGGCTGATGGCCCAGACCGGCAGGGCGGAGGAGGCGGTTTCGGAACAGCTGGACGCGGTCCGAAAAGATCCGTACAGCGCGGAAAAGCGGGCGCTGCTGGCTGCCGCCTACACGGCCGCCGGCCGGTATGCGGAGGCCCTCGACTGCGCACAGGCGGCGCTCTCCGAATTCCCGGAGGAGTGGGAGCTCTATGTCCACGCCGGGGATATCTGCATCCATTTGGAGCAATACCAAAGGGCTCTCTCCTATGCGGATCAGGCGCTGCGGCTGCACCCCACCTGGGTGGATGCCAAATACACAAAGGCCCGCTGTTATGAAAAAATGGGCGAATGCGAAAGGGCCGCCGGCCTGTACCGCGAAATCGCCCGCGACCTCCGCCGAGAGGGGGCGGAAGTTGAAGCGGCAGCCGAAATGAAACGGGCCGGCCACATCCTCGGCAGTCCCCGCGCATAACAGAAGGCAGCACAGCAAAGGGAACTGTTGTAAAACAGCCTGTCTCAAAAACAACGCACAAAATTCGCCCCTCAAAGGAAGCCGAAGCCGCTTCCTTTGAGGGGCGCGTTGTTTTGTGATACCTGTATATTCCCTTTCGGCTTCCCCTTGAGGGGAAGCTGTCGAACGGAGTGAGACTGATGAGGTGGAAAGCCGGCGGATTACTGGAACTCGATATTACCCGAAAAAAAACACCTCATCCCCCGCAAGCGGTCCCCCTTCCCCTCAAGGGGAAGGCTTTGGATCCACAGAAACTGTTGGCTTGCACATTCTTCCCCCGCCTCCCCTGTTAGGGACATGTCCGCGAAGCGGACAAAAGGAGGCCCGCCTGCGGAGCAGGACTGTCATGCGGATCCAAGTTCCCGTCGGATTCTATTTTGCAGCAGAGCCCATTTTTTATGCAAATCTTATTTTTTCTGCGCCTCTTCACGCTGCTTTGCAGCCAGACGGGCGATCTCCGCCTGTCCCTCCGGCGTGTCGCGGTAATACTGGGTCATGGGCTTGGTGTGCGGGGTGGACTCCCAGATCTGCTTGGCGCGCGGCGCCCACTCCTGTGCAAAGGCGTCGCACTTGGCGCACAGATCGTCCACATCCTCCGGCGCGGCCAGATCCGTGCTCTTAGCTCCTGTCTCATGGACCATGCGGCGCAGCATATCGGGGTTCTCCAGCATCGGGCACGGGCGCAGATGGTTGTCGTTAAACGGCTGGTTGTGGTAATACGCCATGAACAGCGGCTTTTTCAGCGCCTCCAGCAGCGTGTCCGTGCGGATGTTGGAATCGGAATAGTGGATGAAGACGCACGGCTCAATATCGCCGGCGGAATTGATGTGAAAGTAGTTGCGCCCGCCCGCGATGCAGCCGCCCACGTATTCTCCGTCATCCTGGAAATCGACGGCAAAGAACCCGCGGTCCGACTCCAGCGAGCGCACCTTGTGGATCCAATGGTACATGTACTCGCGCTGATCCGGTGTGGGGATCAGCTCCGGGACCGCATTCTTGCCCACGGGCATGAAGTTGAAGTACCAGGCGTAGCGCACGCCCTTCTCCTCCATCAGGTCCATGAACTCATCGCTCGTGACGGACATCACGTTCTCCCGCGTGTAGCACACGGAGATGCCAAACAGGCAGCGCTCCCTCTTGAGCAGATCCATGGCGCTGAGCACTTTCTGATAGACGCCGTTGCCGCGGCGGGCGTCGTTGCTCGCCTCCTTGCCCTCGATGCTCAGCGCGAGGGTAAAGTTCCCCACGCGCCGGAGCTCCCGGCAAAACTGCTCATCCACGAGCGTTCCGTTCGTAAACGCGAGGAACACGCAGTCGGAGTGCTTTTCACACAGGCGGATCAGATCGTCCTTGCGGATCAGCGGCTCGCCGCCCGTGAACATATAAAAGTAGGCGCCCAGCGCCTTCCCCTGCCGGATGACGCTGTCCATCTCGTCAAAGGTGAGGTTCAGCTTGCGGTCATATTCGGACGCCCAGCACCCCTTGCACTTGAGGTTGCAGGAGCTGGTGGGGTCCATGAGGATGATAAACGGGATGTTGCTCTTATATTTTTCCCGGTTGGCACGGACCGCCTTTGTGCCGTAATACCCGGCGCTCAGGCCGAAGTTGAGCACGATCCGCTTGAGAATGGCCGGATCGACTTCCTCCAGCGCACGCAGCAAAAAGCGGTTCCACGGGTTGTTCGGATCATCCAGGATCTGCTGCATAATCGCAAAGCCCGAGTCCGGGAACATATTGCCCATGAGCCGCTTGGCCATGCGGAGAATTTTTTTCATCTTCTCCGCGGGATCTTTGTTGATATACTTCAGGACCTGTTCAATCGCGGCGCCAAAGGCCGCGCGCTGGATGCCGTGATCGATTTCGCTCATAAAAATGATTAACTCCCCTCTGCTCACGGGTACCGGCGGCAAAAGTCCTGCCGCCCCCCGGCGCAAAAAGCGCTATATGAATTATTATAATACGCGGCCGGTTCAAAGTAAACTAAAAACAAGATTTGTTTACAATTTTACCGAAATCTGCCGCGCCGGTATAGGGGCGCACTTTTGATCCTCTCCCCGCTAAAGGCTGAGAGGAGTCGCGGCTCCATGCGCATCCGGCAGCCAGCGCCGCTGTGCGCGCGTTTACAACCGAACAGGCGTGACTTTTCTCTCTTCACTTTTCACTGGAAACGACAATTTTGGAAAGTGAAAAGAGAAGAGAACAGAAAGAAACAACAATCTTCTTGCGAAAATTGTCGTTTCTTTTTGTCTAAGAGATAGGAAAAAGATATTTTCGCCATTTCATCGACGGGGTTTGAACGCTCGCAACTCGCAAAAAGTTGGTAGCGACAGCGAGCCGTCGTGAGGGCGTTTACAACCGAACAGGTGAGCCGCGCGTGACTTTTTGCGAAAGAGGAGGAGCAAGGAAGCGGGCGTATGTTTTTCTTACGAAAGAAAAACGGAGCAAAGCGGACTTTGCTCCGACGTGGTCGGAGTGCGGGGACTCGAACCCCGGGCCTCAACATCCCAAATGTCGCGCGCTACCAACTGCGCTACACCCCGGCATATTCAAATGTAAAAAAAATCTGTGCACCGCCAGATGCACAGATTGGAGCGGATGACGAGGCTCGAACTCGCTACCTCCACCTTGGCAAGGTGGCGCTCTACCAGATGAGCTACATCCGCAAATCCGACGAATAATATTATATATGATGCCCCCACTTCTGTCAATACAGAAAATGAAAAATAACCATTTCCGCTGCGCATATTAAGAGCGGGAACAGGCCGCTTTTGATCCACCCCAAAATGTGTCCCCACTTTCAATGCGCAGAATCAAATATGACTTTACAGAAAAAACACCGCCGCCTATTTTTTACCGCTCTGAACTGTGGGCCAGACTATGGTACTCTTTTTGCCATAGGTATCTGTGGGCAAGCACAAAAATCCCCGCAGGGCATAGGCTCTGCGGGGATCATGATACAATGAATAATTATTTGCCGTAGTACGCCTTCAGGAACATCTCCTTGATCTCGCTCATGAGCGGGTAGCGCGGGTTTGCGCCGGTGCACTGGTCGTCAAACGCCTTCTCGACCATGTCGTCGAGCGTATCGAGGAAGTACTTCTCATCTACGCCGTAATCCTTGATGGTCTTCTTGATGCCGACCTTGGCCTTGAGCTCCTCGATCGCGGCGATGAAGTTCTCGAACTTCTCCTCCTTGGTCTTGCCCTTGATGCCGACGAACTCCGCGCACTCGACATAGCGGTCAAAGGTGTGCGGGTACTGGTACTGCGGGAAGGTACCCATCTTCCGCGGGGTCTCGGAGGCGTTGAAGCGCATGACCTCCGTGATCAGCAGGGCGTTGGCGACGCCGTGCGGCAGGTGGTGGAACGCGCCCAGCTTGTGCGCCATGGAGTGGCAGACGCCCAGGAACGCGTTTGCAAACGCCATACCGGCCATCGTGGACGCCTCGGCCATCTTTTCGCGGGCGACCGGATCATTGGCGCCGTTGTCATAGGCGCGCGGCAGGTAGGTGAAAATGCTCTTCATCGCCTGAAGCGCCAGACCGTCGGTGTAGCCGGTGGCCATCATGGAGGCATAGGCCTCGAGCGCATGGGTCAGGGCGTCGATACCGGAGGCGGAGGTCAGGCCCTTGGGGGCGTTCATCATGGTGTCCGCGTCAATGATGGCCATCTTCGGCAGCAGCTCGTAATCGGCCAGCGGATACTTGACGCCCGTGGTCTCATCGGTGATGACGGCGAACGGCGTCACCTCGGAGCCCGTACCGGCAGAGGTCGGGACGGCGATGAAGTAGGCCTTATCGCCCATGTGCGGGAAGGTGTAGACCCTCTTGCGGATATCCATGAAGCGCATGGCCATATCCATGAAGTCCACTTCCGGATGCTCATACATGACCCACATGATCTTACCGGCGTCCATCGCGGAGCCGCCGCCGATGGCGATGATGCAGTCAGGCTCGAAGTCCCTCATCGCCGCCGCACCGGCCTTGGCACAGGCGAGCGTCGGATCCGGAGCCACATCGAAGAACGTGGTGTGGACGATGCCCATCTCGTCGAGCTTATCAGTGATCGGCTTGGTGTAGCCGTTCTTGAACAGGAAGGAGTCGGTCACGATAAAGACCTTCTTCTTGCCCATGACATTCTTGAGTTCAGCCAGGGCGACCGGCAGGCAGCCCTTCTTGAAATAGACCTTCTCAGGCGCGCGGAACCACAGCATGTTCTCTCTCCTCTCGGCAACCGTCTTGATGTTCAGCAGATGCTTGACGCCAACGTTCTCGGACACGGAGTTGCCGCCCCAGGAGCCGCAGCCCAGCGTCAGCGACGGGGCGAGGCTGAAGTTGTACAGGTCGCCAATACCGCCCTGAGAGGAGGGGGTGTTGACCAGAATGCGGCAGGTCTTCATCCGTGCGGCAAACTGATCGATCTTATCCTTGTGCTGGACGGCATCCACATACAGGGAGGAGGTGTGGCCGTAGCCGCCGTCCGCGATCAGGCGCTCCGCCTTGGCGATCGCGTCCTCAAAATCCTTGGCGCGGTACATGGCGAGCACGGGGGAGAGCTTCTCGTGCGCGAACTCCTCCTCAATGCTGACGCTCTCAACCTGGCCGATGAGGATCTTCGTATCCTCCGGGACTTTCACCCCCGCAAGCTCAGCGATCGTGTGCGCGCGCTGGCCGACGATCTTGGCGTTCAGGGCGCCGTTGATGATGATGGTCTTGCGGACCTTCTCGGTCTCCTCGGGGTTGAGGAAGTAGCAGCCGCGGGCGGCAAATTCCTTTTTCGCCTGCTCGTAAACCTTGTCCAGCACGATCACGGACTGCTCGGAGGCACAGATCATGCCGTTGTCAAACGTCTTGGAGTGGATGATGGAGTTGACGGCCAGCGTCACATCCGCCGTGTCGTCAATGATGGCGGGCGTATTGCCGGCGCCGACACCCAGGGCCGGCTTACCAGAGGAATAGGCCGCCTTGACCATGCCGGGGCCGCCGGTGGCCAGGATAATGTCCGCACTGCGCATGACCTCATTGGTCAGCTCCAGAGAGGGGACATCGATCCAGGCGATGATGTTCTCAGGGGCGCCGGCCTTGACCGCCGCATCCAGAACGACCTTCGCCGCGGCGATGGTGCTCTTCTTCGCACGCGGGTGCGGGCTGATGATGATGCCGTTGCGCGTCTTCAGGGAGATGAGGGTCTTGAAGATCGCAGTGGAAGTCGGGTTCGTGGTGGGGATGACGGCCGCGATCACACCGATCGGCTCGGCGATCTTCATGATGCCGGCGGACTCGTCGCGCTCCAGAACGCCGCAGGTCTGCGTGTCCCTGTACTTATTATAAATGTACTCGGCGGCGTAGTGGTTCTTGATGACCTTGTCCTCTACCACGCCCATGCCCGTCTCCTCGACGGCCATCTTTGCCAGCGGGATGCGCGCCTGGTTGGCGGCAGTCGCAGCGGCCAGAAAGATCTTGTCCACCTGCTCCTGCGTATAGGTGGAGAAAACCCGCTGGGCCTCGCGGACCTGCGCCATCTTGGCGATCAGGGCATCCACATTGTCGACAAGGCCGGTATTGACGGCTGCGGCCTGTGCCTCACGCTCTTTCTTCTGCATTCTCAAAAACCTCCATTTTTGTAAGACTTCTGTCTGGTTTTTTGATTTGGTTGCGGTTGTTATTTTTTTAACAAATAAATTATAGCAACTTCCTCCGGACCTGTCAATCCTATTTATTCGCCAACTTTCCCGCCGAAATTTCCCCAATTTGTATCTATTTTTTCTCACAGACGCATCAGCCACATCAGGCGCCCCGTTTTTCTTGCCGATTATTTCCGGAAAAAATGATCCCGCTTCCGGTGTGGCAGAGCCGCCCTGCATCCCCAATGTGCGCGCAAAAAAGCCCCGAACCGCAGCGCAGTCCGGGGCGTTGAGCCGCCTTTTGGATGGTACAGATTATTCGTACGCGACAACGTCTACCCACTTCATGAGCAGATCCCGCTCCTCGGGGACCTTCTCCTCCAGGCGTGCCGCTGCCACGATGGGCAGCCAGTCCTGCACGTACTTTTTGGAGGTGTTCGTCTTCTGACAGAAGAGGTTGAGGTATTTTTCCGCAAAATCAGGATTTTTCAGGCTGAGCAGCAGATACGTCTTGGCCACGTCCGCGCTGGCGTTGCCCTGACGGGCAGCCACCCAGTCGACCACATAGGTGCCCTTATCATTGATAATGATGTTCTCGGGCACGAAATTCCCGTGGCAGAGCTTGATATGTTTGGGCATGCTGTCCAGACGGGTGAGCATTTCATACCGCTTGACATCGTCAATGCAGTCGAGCGCGTTGATCTGACGGATCAGCTTATCCTTCAGCTTGCTGAGCTTGGGGACTTTCTTGGAGTGGATCTCCAGCTGGATGTCGAGCATCTTTTCCAGATACGCATCCATGTGCTCGGGGTCCTCCTTCATCAGGTCCGCCAGTGTTTTCCCCTCGATGAGATCCATTTTGATCGCCCAGCGGTTATTGATGACGCACACCTCCCGAATGATCGGGATGTTCAGGCCCGTATCCTCCACACGGGAGTGCGTGAGGGCCTCGTAGAGCGCCATCGTCTTGCGGCTCCCCTCCTTGAACAGCTTGATTGCCATATCGCCCTCACGGTACACATCGACCGTTTCACTTGAAGAAATCAGGTGTTTGAGTTCCATTGTCTCCATAAACATATTCTCCTTTCAGCAGATTGCCCTTGCCTTTTCAAGGGAATCACTATGTATATTATACAACTTTTGGCGGCCATGTAAATATCTTTTTATTAAATTTTATTTTTTTTGATAAATTCCACAAAGTCGTACCAAATCTTTTGTATCTGCTGCTCCCGCGGCTGCATCGGAAATCAATGAACGCCCAGGCCCAATGAGTCTTCGCTCAGTCCGGGACGCCTTCTGTAACCGGACTGCCTGCCGGCGCATAAACTGAATTGGAAGGCCTTCGGACTCCCGGCTGAAAGCCTCACGAAAGGAGTTGCAACACAGCGATGAATATTTATAAAGGCAGCGACGCAGACTGCCGCTGCAGGCCGGTCTGCTGTCCGGTGCCGGGCCCAACCGGCCCGACGGGCGCAACGGGGCCCACCGGACCCACAGGAACGACAGGGATTACCGGCTCCACCGGGCCGACCGGTGCCACCGGGCCTGCGGGCGCAACAGGCCCGACAGGTCCGTCCGGCGGAGAACCAGGGCCAACGGGCCCCACCGGGCCCACCGGCCCGACCGGAATTACCGGATCAACCGGACCGACAGGAGCCACCGGAGTTACGGGTTCGACCGGCCCGACGGGCGTGACCGGGCCCACCGGACCCACCGGGCCCGCCGCCGTCTCCGCCGCATGCTCCTGCGCGCAGCAGATGCAAAACATCCTCAGCCAGATCATCCAGCTGTACCCCAATGACAATATCGTTGTCTCCATGGAGAGCGGCAACAACGCCAGCGGACGCCCCGGCGCTCTGATCCCGGCCGGGGATGCCGAACTGCTGCAGCTGACGAATAATCAGGGGACCCCGCAGGAGGCGGTGAACATCTGCCGGATCGCCGCAGTACGGGTGACGAGCGCCACCTACAATAACGCCATCACCTATCTGCCGGCGCCCACACCGGCCCCCACCGGGTGCGAAGCGGCCTGTGAGAGCGCAGTCCGCGCCTATCTGCCGGCCGGGACGGCCGGCGCAGCCATCAATGCGGGCGGGCAGACGGTCGCACAGGGAACGGTACTGCGCAGCGAATACGGCATCCTGGCAGTCGTCGGGCCCAACAACAGCGATCCGACGTTCGTCTCCACCTGCAAGGCGGAGCTTCTCACCAAGTGACGCATGGATACACCGCCCCAAAACAGAAAGAACACCCTCCCGGGGCACTCCGGGAGGGTGTTGGATCATTTGGGCAATTTTCCCCCACAGCACGGGGATTTCCGGTCGCCCGCAGCGCCATTTGCTCTGCCGCCGCAGCCGTGGCAGCCGCCCGATCCGGAGGAACAGGCGTCGCACCCGACGCAGCCCCCGCTTTTTCGCTTTTTCACAATATATCGGATCGCCAGCGCGAGCAGAACGATCAGCAGCGCGGAGATCACGATTGTAGCCGCGTGTGCGGCCAGCCATTCAAGCATGGAAAACACCTCACTTTTCTGTTTGCAGAGGGGATCATGCCGCGCTTGCAGCCGTTGCCGCGGCGCGCAGCTTCTTTTTCCGGGGCGCAGGCCGGAACAGCATGTAAAGCATCCCCGCCAGCAGGGCGAACGCAATCACGATCCACACGGCGTCCGCACCCGCGAACACGACCTCCCCGGTGATCAGTCCGCCGATGCGATATATGATCATCGCCGCCGCATAGGCGAACACACACTGATAGCCGATGGCAAACGCCGTCCATTTGGCGCTGGCCATCTGGCGCTTGATCGCGCCCATCGCCGCAAAGCACGGCGCGCACAGCAGATTAAACACCAGATAGGAGAGCGCCGCCGCAGTTCCGGGGAACATGGCCGCGACAGCCGCCTGCAGGCCGGGGTCCGCCTCCGTGACATCCGCGCCCAGGCCGAAGAGAATGCCGAAGGTGCTGACCACGTTCTCCTTTGCGATGAGGCCGGAGATCGTGGCGACCGTCGCCTGCCAGTTGCCAAACCCCAGCGGGACGAAGATCACGTCGAAAAATCCGCCGAATGCTGCGAGCAGGCTGCTGTTCTCATCGACCATGCCGAATTTTCCGTCCGCCACGCCAAAGGACTGCAGGAACCAGATCAGCGCGCTGGAGACGAAGATGACCGTACCCGCCTTGATCATGAACGAGCGCGCGCGCTCCCACATGTGCATCAGAACCCCCTTGGGCGCCGGGATGTGGTACTGCGGCAGCTCCATGATGAAGGGGGCGGGATCGCCGGCGAACATCCTGGTCTTTTTGAGCATGATGCCGGAGATGATGACGGCGAAAATCCCCAGGAAATACATCGCGGGGGCGACCCACCAGGCGCCGCCCATCAGCGCACCGGCGATCAGCGCAATAATCGGGAGCTTGGCGCTGCACGGGATAAAGGTGGTGGTCATGACCGTCATACGGCGGTCTTTTTCGTTTTCGATGGTCTTGGTCGCCATCACGCCGGGAACACCGCAGCCCGAGGCGATCAGCAGCGGGATAAAGCTCTTGCCCGAGAGGCCGAATTTACGGAAGATGCGGTCCATAATGAACGCCACGCGCGCCATGTATCCGCAGTCCTCCAAAAGGGCCAGGAAGAAGAACAGGATCAGCATCTGCGGGACAAAGCCGAGCACCGCGCCCACGCCGGCAATGATTCCGTCCACGATCAAACCGGTAAGCCATTCCGCCGCGCCCGCGTTCTCCAGCAGCGTCTGTACGCCGGGCTGGATCCACTCCCCAAAGAGAACGTCGTTGGTCCAGTCCGTCACGATGGTACCGAGCGTGGTGACGGAAATAAGGTAAACAACGATCATGACGACCGCAAAGATCGGCAGCGCCAACCAGCGGTTTGTGACAATCTTATCAATTTTATCGGAGGTCGTCAAGCCCGTCTTTTTCCTGCGGGCGCATTTTTTGATCACGGAGGCCACGTATTCATACCGCTCATTGGTGATGATGCTCTCCGCGTCGTCGTCGAGCTTCTGCTCGACCGCGCTGACGATGCCGTCGATCTGCGCCTTTGTACCGCCGGGCAGATGGAGCGCCTCCAGCAGCTTTTCATCGCGCTCAAACACTTTGACGGCGTGCCAGCGGGTATCATATGCCGGGGATATGTCCTTTAGAATCATGCGAATTTGGCAGAGGGCATCCTCCACCGCCTTGCCAAACTCCGTCTTTGGTGTACTTTTTTCTTTTTTAGAGGCGATCTCCACCGCCCGCGCGGCGAGCGCCTTGGTGCCGCGCCCCTTGAGCGCGGAAATTTCCATCACGGGGCATCCGAGCACCTCGCCCAGCTTTGCCGCGTCGATCCGGTCGCCGTTCTTGTCCGCCAGATCCATCATATTCAGCGCGATCACGGTCGGGATGCCAAGCTCCAGGATCTGTGTGGTCAAGTACAGGTTGCGCTCCAGATTCGTCGCGTCCACCAGGTCGACCACCGCGTCCGGGCGCTCGTCCATCAGGTAGTTCCGGCTGACGACCTCCTCCAACGAGTACGGGGAGAGCGAGTAGATCCCGGGCAGATCCGTCACAGTGACATGCTTATGCCCTCTGAGCCTGCCCTCCTTCTTCTCAACCGTGACGCCGGGCCAGTTGCCCACGTACTGCATGGAACCCGTCAAATCGTTAAACAGGGTCGTCTTTCCGCAGTTCGGGTTGCCCGCCAGTGCAATTTTTAAATCCATTTCAAAAACCCCCTTGCCCCTCATGCCTCAACCACGATGTTTTCCGCCTCACTCTTGCGCAGGGAGAGCTCATATCCCCGCACGTTCACCTCAATGGGGTCCCCCAGCGGGGCGACCTTGCGCACCAGAATGCTCACGCCCCTGGTGATCCCCATATCCATGATCCGGCGCTTGAGCGCGCCCTCGCCCGTCAGGCGGGTCACGATGGCGGACCCGCCCGGCTTTACCTCTTTCAGCGTCATGATGTTCCCCCCTTTTGGCCGCTTTAACGGACAAAGATTTTATTTGCCATGGACCGGCTGACTGCGACGCGCGCGCCCCTGACGCCCGCGATCACATTGCCGCCGATCTCGCTGATGACCGATACATCCGTCCCCGGGACAAATCCCAGATTTTCCAAGTACCTGCAAGTCTCCTCCCTGCCGCGCAGGGCCAGCACCTTGCCGGACCCGCCGGAGCCGAGCAGACTCAACGGCATGCCGCCTCCCTGTTCCTCCACGCAATCATCTTCTTTCCATCTTGGTTAGCTTGTGCTAACTAAGAGTTTACCACCGCTAACTCAAAAAGTCAAGATTTTCCGGATAAAATTCTCAAAATTATTATAATCTGTATGGTTAGACCTCTACCCCAGACAGCGAAAACGGCCGTACAGCGTCATGCTGTACCGCCGGAAGGCGCCTAATCAGGGAGAATAAGGAGATGCACAGGCCGACAGGCAGCACGTGGTTCGCACCGTCCGCCTGCCGCAAAATGCGTTGAAATTTTTTATGGGATCCCTTTCCCCATCGTCTATCGGTGAAACACCGATACAGGAATCTCAACCCGCCCGGCAGGTCCGCAAACACGCGCCCCTCCTTCGCGCCATTTTGTCCCATTTTTACCTCTTTTTGGTTTTTGTTACCGAAAGGAGGTGTTTTTATGCAGGAGTTTTCCGATACTCTTACGGCTGCCCGCATCCTGTTTGCGCTGTCCTTTGTCTCGGTGCTGGATCGCTCCAAAATTGACGACGATTCCTTCGCCGCACTTATGAAGCTTATGTTCAGCATGGACGATTTCCTCCGTGGCATGGCCGAAGAGCTTGAGGAATTCTGATTCCTCTCCCGGAGGTGGTCCCTCAGGCCGCCCCGGGCTTTTTAATCTGCTCCGCCCCATCGGGGCTGATCCCCTGGGAAAGCAGTTCGCGTGAGGCCGCACCCCACACGGCCGAACCAACGGGCGCCGTTCATGAATGTTTCAATAAAAAGTCGGAGCAAGCGATATAAAGCCTGCTCCGACGTGGGTCTGCGCCGCAGAAAAGCGCCCCCGTTTGAAAGAGAAAATCTTTTGGCACGCACCGCAAAGGCAAATTTTTTTAGTTAAATGACACTGGGGAGACGTCCGTTTTTGTAAACCGACTGTCGGCCGGCGACGGCTCTGACATACTGAAATACATCCTGGCTGCTTTGGTTGTCCCAAAGTCACGGTTGGAGCCGCTGCTTTGCACCTTATTAAAGGCTTCTCTAAACATGGCGTTGTGCGCTTCCTCACGGTTTAATAGAAAATCTATGGTTTCTTTCACTTTTTTGTCATCGATCTGCCGGTATAAATACTCATAGATAACCTTTGCTCTCTGTTCAGACGCAATGTTGGAAAGAAGGTCGGCGCAAAGATCCCCGGTTACCGTCACATAGTCCCCGGTCCATGAATAACCCGAAGCGTTGATAAGTCCGGGATTTAACCCTAAAAGAACATGGGTTTCGATTTCGCCTGCCGGTACTTTGGCCGCTTCCACATCATGACCGTTTAGCAGATGAATGGTTTGCGCCACCATTTCCATATGCCCCAGTTCTTCCGCCGCAATATCCAGAAAGAGATCCTTGATTTCCGGATCCTTAATGCGAAAGCTCTGCGACATATATTGCATGGCCGCTTTCAGCTCACCATTTGCACCGCCAAGCTGTTCTTGGAGGAGGGCTGCATATTGTGGATTTGGGCGTTCGACCTCTACGGGATGGAAAAGCATTTTTTCATGTTTAAACATAACGATAACCTCACTTTCTCAAAATCAGTATGCCCAATCTTCTCTGATAGAATCCGATTATCGTCAATATAAAATGAAATCTGTTTAAACTTCTCTCTAAATTTTCCATTACAATTCCAGCGAACGATTTCCATACTCCACCTTTCCGGGCACTTTTTGTTATTTACAGGGGGGACCCAAGATTTTGCGTCGCAATACGATATCCATAGACGACGTCTTAATGTGTTTACGCCGTTATGAAAAGATATTTTCGGATCTTCAAAGGTGGGAGTTGAAACCTCGTAATTTTAATGAAATATTGCTTACGCACGATGAAATAAGCCTACGGATTATGAAATTTTCCGCTTGCGCAGAAAGTGAAATGAAATAACCCCCGCATACACCGCAGTGTATTTCACAGCGCAAGCTATTGCATATGCCGCAGACATATTTCACAAATCCCGCAGGGATTCATTTAAAGTTAAAAAAGCGTATTGCTTTTGCAATACGCTTTTTCTGGCGCGCTCGGAGGGATTCGAACCCCCGACCTTTTGGTTCGTAGCCAAACACTCTATCCGACTGAGCTACGAGCGCATATATGCATTTTTAACTGCCTGAATATCATATCACATTTGAAGGGAAAAAGCAAGAAAAAATTTTGGGCAGCGGCAATTATTTTCCCTCCGCCAGAATATTTTAGACCGGGGGACGTACCGCCGGAATCAGCGGTACGTCCCCCGCGTTAAACAGACAAACCAAAACGGACCGGATTATTTATCCTGATACATAACCGTCGGATTGTTGTGCTTCTCGTAATCCGTGTTCTCCCAGATCTCATCGGCGACGGGCGCCCATGCCTTGGCGGCGGGGATCGTCTTCTTGATCAGATCGTCCACGCTCTCGGGGGCGAGCATCTCCGTCGAGTGGGCGCCGGAGCGCTCAACAGCCGCCTTGATCTTGCCCGGATTGTCGAGGATCGGGCAGGGGCGCAGGTGGTTGTCGTTCCACGGCTGACCGTGATAGAACTCCATAAAGAGCGGAGACTTGAGCGCATCGAGCAGGGAGCACTCCTTAATATTCACATTGGAGTAGTGGACGAACGCGCACGGCTCCACATCACCGTTGGAGTTGATGTGCAGGTAGTGGCGGCCGCCGGCGATGCAGCCCTGGACATACTCGCCGTCATTCCAGAAGTCCA
>CASFCH010000080.1 GCA_949293315.1 uncultured Oscillospiraceae bacterium
CACCGGCTCAAGCCTGCGCCACTCCTCCTCCGGGGAGACCGGGATGTGCCCTGGACGGGTGGACTGGGCGCCGATATCCAGAATATCGGCCCCCTCCTCCCGGATCTGCGCCGCGCGGCGGACCGCCCGCTCCGGGTCGAAAAACCGCCCTCCGTCGGAAAAGGAGTCCGGCGTGACGTTCAGAATGCCCATCACCCACGTGCGCCGCCCCAGCTCCAGCGCGCCGCCCGGGAAGGAAAAACAACTCATCGCGACCCTCCCGTGAGCAGCTCGAGCGCCTCCGCGCGCGTGCGCGCGTCGCGCTTCATCGTCCCTCGCAGGGCGGAGGTCCGGGTGAGCGCACCGGCCGCCCGCGCGCCGCGCATGGTCATGCACAGGTGCTCCGCCTCCATGACGACCGCAACCCCCTGCGCGTCCAGCTCCCGGTAGAGGAAATCGGCCACCTGGGCCGTCAGCCGCTCCTGAAGCTGCGGGCGCCGGGCATAGCAGTCCACGATCCGCGCCAGCTTGGACAGACCGAGCACCTTGCCCGCACCGGGGATATAGGCGATGTGCGCCCTGCCGATAAAGGGAAGCAGGTGGTGCTCGCACATGGAGTACAGCGGGATATCGCGGACGATGACCATCTCGTCGTTGTTCCCCTCATTGAAAAACTTGATGTGCCGGTGCGGGTCGTCCGCAAGTCCGCGGAAGATTTCCTCATACATCCGCGCCACGCGGTCCGGCGTCTCCCGCAGGCCCTCGCGGTCCGGGTCCTCGCCCACGGCCTCTAAAATGTCGCGCACGGCGCGCCTGATTTTTTCCTGATCCACTGTTTTCCCTCACATTCCGTCTCTGTGCGGCCCCCGCCGCAGATTGCCCGACCGGCGGCCGCAAGTGCCGCCGCATCTCCTATTCATGCTGAAATACCGCGTCCGAGGGGTCCTGCACCCAGTCGGCCGGCTTGCGGTCCGCGCTCCGGGCCAGAACGGTCAGCGCGTCGGTCCAGGAGGCGTAGTCGTTGGCGGTAATATCCGTATCCGCCAGATCCACCGCCTGGGAAAACAGCTCGCTTCCCTTGACGATATTCTTCTCCGTCAGGAAAGTGTCAAACATCGCACCCATGACGATGGCGCGGTTTTGGTCCGCGTTGGCCACGGGGGCGCGCAGGAGCTTGAGCGCCGTCTCGGCGTTGACGCTCTGCGTTCCCGCCGGGAGTGCGATGCTGTACGTATCGCACTCGTATTCCACCGCCTGCGGCAGATCGACCTCCACACTTTTCCCGAACAGACCGAACACCTTTTTAAAATTCGAGTACGTCACAATGGCATACCGGTCCACGGGGATCCCCGCCATCTGCGCCACGGCCTGGCGGAGCTGAAGCCCGCCGCCATAGAGGTAGTGCTCGCTGAGCGTGCGCGTGACCCCCTGGGCCTGCGCACTGCTCTGCGGGGAGAGCGGGCAGACATGCGCCGTGACGCTGTCCATATCCACGCATAACAGGATTAAAAACTCCACATAGGTGTGATCATCCGGCGTGCAGGCGATCAGGAAGTTCTCCTTCCCGCCGACTTCCGGCAGAATGTATTCCACGCTGTCCGCCTCGCCGGAGACGCTCTCCGGCTGGGTCGATTCCACAGGCCCGAAAAAGCTGCCCCCGTTCTCCTGATACATCCGGTACATCATCACCGCGGCAATCGACCCGAACACGAGCAGGAACGCCAGGAAGCCCGCAACGAAATAGAGCCGCTTCCGGCTCTGTGTGCGCGCCTTTGTCTCAAACCGCAGCCCGCCGTTTTTCCCAAAGCCTCTCACTGCGATCCCTCCCGTGCGGCTGTGATATCTTTTACATTATACCCCATCTGCGGTGGAAAAAACAAGGGGCGGGAATCAACTTTGGCGCCGCCCGTTTACAAGGAGGAGCAGATCCGCTATAATGAAAGCATCAACGCTCCGGAGGTGAGGGCGTGACGGCGCTTTCTCCCGCTGTGCGCGGCCTGAACCGCAATCAGCTGAAATATCTCGCCGCTGCCGCAATGGCACTGGACCATGTGGGCGCTTTTCTGATCCCGGAATCCGGCGTCCTTTATCTCTTTTGCCGGACAGTTGGGCGGCTGGCCGCGCCGGTCATGTGCTATTTTCTGGCCGAGGGATTTTATCACACCTCCTCCCGGAAAAAGTATGCGCTTCGGCTGCTCGTATTTGCCATCCTCTCGCAAATCCCCTATGCTTTCCTTCATGGCGGGCTTTTCCGCTCCAATCTCAACATGCTCTTCACGCTGCTGATCGCCTTCGGGATCCTGACCGTTCAGGAGAGCGCGCTGCGGCCGCCCGCCAAATGGGCAGTCACCGCCCTCCTGCTCGTCCTTTCGGCGGCGGGGGACTGGGGCGTCATCGCGCCGCTGTGGGTCCTGTGCTTTGATTGGTTCCGCGGCAGCCGCGTCCGCCAGGCGGCGGCCTTTGCCCTGATTGCAGGAGTCGACCTGATATTCCTAATTTCTATGGATCTGCTCGATGGAGCGGCTTGGTATCTGCACCTGTGGGAGGCGGGGCTGTTCCTCTTTATCCCTCTGATTCTCCTGTATAACGGGCAGCGCGGTGCGGGCGGCGCGTTTGGCAAATGGTTTTTTTACGTTTTTTATCCGCTGCACCTGCTGCTCATCTGGCTGGCGCAGCACATCCCGTTATGACGGGCCCCAAATGGAATCACGCGAGGAGGAATCATGAAATGGAATGGGTTCAGGTGAAAGTAAAAATATCCGCCGCCGACATCGACGCGGCGGCGGATATCTGCTCCATGGCGGCGGACGGCGGCATCTATATCGAGGACTACCGCGATCTGGAGCAGGAGGCGATGGAGATCGCGCACATCGATCTGATCGACGAGGAGCTGCTCCAAAAGGACCGCACCACAGGTACTATTCACACATATTTTTCCGATGCGGAGAGCCCGGCGGAGCGCGTGGCGCTGATGCGCGAGCTGCTCACTGCCGCGAATATCCCCTTTACGATCGAGACGGACGTGTGCCGTAATGAGGACTGGGAGAACAACTGGAAAAAGTATTTTAAGCC
>CASFCH010000081.1 GCA_949293315.1 uncultured Oscillospiraceae bacterium
CGCCGATGCCGATATCGCCCTTAAAGGCCAGACAGATCAGAATTACGACGATCGGCAGGATGGAGATCTTCCAGTGCTTGGCAAAGTAGGTCGCCCCCAGCGCGCCGAACAGCGCGGGCACCACCTGCTGGAACGCCGGCGCAAACGGGGACCCCTCCTCCGTCAGGTAGGGCAGCACCGGGCTGAAGAGGAGAACCCCCAGCGCGATGATCGCCGTGGTCACAATGGAACTGGTCGCCACGGAGATCGTGGAGATCACTTCGCCCTCCTCGGTGTTGCTCTTGACGCCCGCGCTCTCCATCGCATTGAGGGCACAGGGCATTTTCAGATTGGTGATATTCCCGGTCACAAAGCCCAGATAGGTCGCGCCCGCCCCCATCATCGGCGAGTAGGAGATGACCTCCACTACGGCAGACGGGTAAAAGATCAGCGCAACAGGGGCCAGCCCCTTGAGAATAATGTTCGCCTCCGGCCAGACGCCGAGATAGGCGCTGATGGAGATCGGGATCATCAGCATCACGAGCAGCGCCGTCACCGTCCAGATTCGGCCGTACAGGTGGACGCTGTCCATATAATTTTTACCGAGCATCTCAACCCCTCCATTCTATGAATGCAATTTCCGGCGGAAGCACAGCGGAGAGCAGCATCACGACGCCCATCGCCATAAACATGCTCAGCGGCATGGCAAAGGGCTCGAACTTGCGCCAGCCGAATTTTTTGCACAGCCACTGGAGCAGGAACATAAACGCCATAGAACTTACAAGTGCAATCACGCTCATCACACCCGCGCCGTCCCCGCGCACATCCGCCTCGCCGCTGCCGAGAATGGCACGGCCGATAAAGGCGGAAATCAGGCCGATAAACGCGGCAGCCGCCATCGTATCGCCCCACTTGGTGTCCTTGGAGACAACCTTGCCCACGCTCTTTTGGATCTTTTTGAGCAGGAAAGGCACAAGAACCAGCGGCAGGATGCTCCCGAGCGTCATGACCCACGCCGCAGCGGAAAACGCCTCCGGACTGGTGACCTCCTGGGTCAGGCCCCCTGTCCCGCCGGCCGCCTCGATCGCCGCCTCCGCCGCCGGGACCTCGTATTGAATGGCGCCGATAACGCTCAGGCGGATCCACGGCAGTACGATCCCGAGCGCACCCGCGAGCGTGAGCACGGTGGCCAAAACGGCGAGCGCCGGCGCAACTGTAAACAGCGCCGACGAAGTGATCGTCGCCCGCAGCGTCTCCCTGCTCATCCCAAGCTGGCGTCCACGGCGGTAGGCGCGCACCAGGAAAAAGACCGATTCGGCGATCACAAACGCCACAATGGCCAGACCGAGCAGGTACATAAATGTACTCGTCTTAAAATCTCCCATCAGACAAACCCTCCATTCCTATTTTACCGGCTCAGCCGGTGCAGCACACACACGATCCCCTGCGGTGTGATATCGATGATCCCGTAGCTCCCCTCCCGGACCGAACCGGGGTTCATCAGGTAGATCCCATCCTCGTACCGTGTCACGGGTGTGTGCGTATGGCCGTATACTGCAATATCCGCCCTGTTTCCCGCGGCGGCGGAAAGCAGGTGATAATCCGTTCCCTTGACGCCATATGTATGACCGTGCGTCATGAAAATCCGTTTTCCACCGAGTTCGATCAGGCGTTCGTTCGGTTCCTCCGCGCTGAAATCGTTGTTCCCGCGCACACTGGTAAACACCCGCTCCGGGTAGCGGGTGGCCACATAGTGCAGATCCCGCAGGCCATCCCCGAGAAAGAGCACATGGCGCGCGCCGGGCTGCTCCTCAATCGCACGAATCAGGCCGGACTCACAGCCGTGCGAATCCGAAAGCACTAAAATTCTCATTCATACTTCCCCTAACAGCATCATAAGGATATTATACCTGCAATCTGAGGTGATTTCAATGCAAAACAGACAAAATATTGATCCCAAACGCCTTGCCGAAGTGCTCAAAAAGCTCAAAATCGATCCCAATGCGGCGGATAGCTCCGCAATGGAGCAGACAGTGGAAAAAAATCTTACGCCGGAACAGCGCGCTCTGTTCCAGAGTATCCTCGCGGACAGGGAAAAGACACAGCAAATCCTGAATTCCCCGCAGGCGAAAAAACTGATGGAACTGCTCTTTAAGGAGAAATAAGATGGATGATCTGGCCTCCCTGCTCTCCTCCCTGACGCCGGAGGATATGGAAATGCTCAAATCGGCCGCCTCCCAGCTGCTGGGAGGCGGCGCACAGCCGGAGGAAAAAGCGCCGCCTCCCCCGCCGCAGAACCGGGAAAACAGCACGCCGGACCTCTCCGCCCTGCTGCGGTCACTGGGGGTATCTCCCGGGCAGCCCCCACAAAAGCCGCCCGCGCCGGCCGCGCCCGCCATCGATCCGGCCATGATCGCCAACATTGCCGGCATCCTCTCCAAAATCAATTCAATCGACGATAAGAGGACGCAGTTTATTGCGGCGCTCAAGCCGCTGCTCCACGAGTCCCGCCAGAAAAAAGCCGATCAGGCCATCAAAATGCTCAAGCTTTTTGAGCTTTTGCCCATGCTCCGGGAACAGGGGCTGTTTAATCTGTTATAAAAGCGGGTGAGAGAATGGCCAGTGAATTTCAGGGGTACTCCAACATGATGAATATGCAGGAGCGCGCCGCAGAACGTGTCCGCCGAATGCAGATGATGGAGGAAAACGCCGTGCGCCGCGCCAATGAAGATCTCGCCGGCCGGCCGGAGACTTCTGCGCCGCCGCGTAAAAATCCGGGAGGCAATCGCTCGGGCGTCAGCCGGCCCGAACGGGGGCAGGATGAGCAGAAGGCGCGTCATACCTCCATGCCGGTCGATTATCTGCATCCGGGCTCCTCTTCTCAACCCCCATCGGTGCAAAACAATCCGCCGCCCCCCTCCCCGCCCGGTGCGCTGCTGGGCGGGGATCACGACAGCGCCATGCTGCTGGCGCTCATTCTGCTTCTTTCGCGGGAGACCTCTGACCCCGCTCTGATGCTCGCTCTGATGTATATCATGATGTAAACATATCCCCGGATCGCCCTGTTTGGGAAGATCCGGGGAATTTTATATCCGTATGGACTGTCTCCCTCGCGCATGGTATAATTTAAGAAATTATCGGCGCGCCATTTTTACGGTCACAACGCCGCAAAAGCGGGAGGGCAGAAAGAACAATGAAAAAGAATTTTCACAGGATCCGATACGCCTGCTATATGTCCAACGCCTCCATGGCGGCTATCTCCCTGCTCTCACCGCTGCTGTTTGTCAACTTCCGGGAGCTGTACGGGATCTCCTACACCCTGCTGGGGACGCTGGTATTGCTCAACTTCTGCACCCAGCTGGGAATCGACCTGTTCTTTTCCTTTTTCTCACACAAATTCAATATTCAAAAAACGGTACGGCTCATGCCGGTACTCACCGCCGCCGGACTGATGATCTATGCCGTCCTGCCGCCGCTCCTCCCGCAGTATGCGTATGCATTTCTCGCCGCTGGGACGATCGTCTTTTCCGCCTCAGCCGGACTGGGGGAGGTGCTGATCAGCCCCATCATCGCCGCACTTCCCTCCCAGAATCCGGACCGTGATATGAGCCGGGCCCACTCCGTGTACGCCTGGGGGACGGCCGCAGTCATCCTGATTACCACCGTCTATTTACAGCTGTTCGGAGGCGAGCGATGGTATTTTCTGCCCCTCGTCTTTGCCCTGATTCCGCTGGGCGCGCTGGCGCTCTTTCTCTCCTCGGATCTTCCGCAGCTGCCGGCTTCTCACAGCGCGTCGGGCACTGCCTCTCTCCTGCGGGATCCCGCTCTGATTCTCTGTGTGCTGTGCATTTTTATGGGCGGCGCGTCAGAGAATTCCATGACGCAGTGGATCTCCGGCTATGCGGAAAAAGCGCTGACAATCCCTAAGCTCTACGGCGATATCTTCGGCACCGCCGTGTTTGCCGTCATGCTGGGGCTTGGCAGAACGCTGTATGCAAAACACGGCAAAAACATTTATCAAATCCTGCTTTTGGGGTTTGGCGGCGCATTTGTGTGTTATCTGACCGCTGCACTATCCGGGAATACAATCTTGGGCCTGACCGCCTGTGCCTTCACGGGCCTGTGTGTCTCCATGCTCTGGCCCGGGACGCTGATCTGTTGCGCCGAACTGATACCGGGCGCAAATGTGGCGGTGTACGCACTGCTGGCGGCCGGAGGCGATCTGGGCGGCTCGCTCGCACCGCAGTTGATCGGCTCCGTGACGGACAAAATCAGTTGTACCCAATGGGCGCAGAACCTTGCAATGACGCCGGAGCAGGCCGGCCTGAAGGCAGGAATTCTCTCCGCCGCCCTTTTCCCGCTGATCGGAATTTTCATTGTGCTGGGAATCCGCAGACTGCGCCGCACACGGGCGCGGGCATAAATTTATCCGCTCCGCTTGCCATCTCTCCGCCGCTGTGCTATACTTACTCCCGGACTGAATCAAGATTGGAGTTGACAATATGACTTACGAATACAAAACAACCGGCACCTGCTCCCGCCAGATCAGCGTGGAGCTGGATGGAACCACAATCAAAAGCGTCCGCTTTATGGGCGGCTGTGCCGGGAACACCGCTGGGATTTCACGGCTGGTAGCCGGGATGGATGCGCGCGACGTCATCAACACGCTGCGCGGGACACGGTGCGGCCACAAACCCACCTCCTGCCCGGACCAGCTGTCCATCGCGCTGGAGGAGGCGCTGCGCGCGGAAGGGAATGGCTGAGATCTCGATCCGCCCACTGCGGCCGGACGACCGGGAGGCTGTACGCGACATCTGCATTCAAACCTCCTCCATTCCTGTCAGGACTCCGGCGCAGAGGCTGTACCTGCTGACGCTGTACTGTGACTGTTATATCGAGCGGTTTTCCGATTGCTGCTTTGTCGCCGCCGATGCACAGGACAGGCCTGTCGGCTATATCCTGTGTGCGCCGGACTATACGGCATATCGCACGGCGTTCATACGGGAATATCTTCCGCGGTTAAAATGGCATCCCCTCCGTCAGGCGGCGGCCGCCGCAGAAGTATTTGGGCTGCGGAAGCAGGCACGGCAGGGGTATCCGGCCCATATGCATATCGATATTGAAAAAGAATATCAGCACTGTGGAATCGGAACCCGATTATTTGGAGCCCTGACAGAACATCTGCGGGCATCGGGTGTTCAGGGCCTTTGCCTGGGCGTCGGCTCCGGCA
>CASFCH010000082.1 GCA_949293315.1 uncultured Oscillospiraceae bacterium
GGGGACAATCCCGTGATCGCCGTTCCAGAGGGGCTTGATCCCGTTTGCGCCGTCCGCCGTGGCGCAGGGACCGTAAAAATCGCGGTACGCCTCAAGCTGCGTGGCGTTGGGCTCGCCGAGCGTCGCGCCGCCGTTCATAAACCAGTAGTGCTCCGCCCGGTGGCTGGACGCCGCCAGCAGGATGCCGCGTTTTTGGCAGGCCGTGTTCAGTTCGCCGAGAACGTCGCGCTTCGGGCCCATCTCCGCGGCATTCCAGCGGTTCAATTCGCTGCGGTACATTTTAAAGCCGTCATGGTGCTCCGCCACCGGCATGATAAAGTCCGCGCTGCAGTCCTTCAGGATGCTCAGCCATTTATCGGCGTCAAAGCGCTCCGCCGTAAACTGTGGGATAAAGTCGTGGTAATCAAAGTTCCGCCCGTAATGACGCAGATGGTGCCAGCGGATCGGGTTTTGCCGATGGTACATAAACCTGGGGTACCACTCAGTGATATATGCGGGCACACTGTATATGCCCCAGTGGATAAAAAAGCCGAACCGGGCCTGCTGATACCATTTGGCGGTGGGATGTTCGGCCAGGCTCTCCCACGTATCGCTGTAGGGCCCGGCCTGAATGACTGCGTCGATTTTTTGCAGATAATCCTGTATCGGATTCATGTAAAATCCCCTCCTGAAGATTGTGAAATTTACGATAGGACATATTATATAAAAAATCAATTTGCATAGTAAATTATAAGGGAATTTTAGATATCAAAATACAAAAAAACAAAAATTTATAACAAAAATCAAATAAATATTTTATGAATAACCCGAATAGACATCCCTGCCTGTATCGAATATACTAAATCATATCTGGTAAACATTTTTTGCTTTTGACGGGGGGATTTGCCATCAAGCAGTATAAGATACCCACGGGTCTGCTCACAGAGGAACGGGCCGGATTTCCCGATCTGGAACGCCTGTATCAGGAGGCGCTGCTGATGCAGCGGGAGAATTCAAGTTATGCAGTCGGCCGCGAGTGGGAAAAAAATATTGCCCAGGGGGTGGCTGCGGGGAATACCGGATGGATCCGATTTGTCGTGGGCCGGATGGAGCATTTTGTCACCGTCGGGGAGCTGTCGTCGAGTGCGGTTCGATCGCTCCGCTATTACGTAGTGGCGATTATTGCGCTGATCACGCGTGCGGCCATGGATGGCGGCATGACGGAGACGGAGGCATACGCGCTCAGTGACGCGCTGATCTATAAACTTGATACGCTGGAGGACAGTGAGCAGATCAGCCGCCTCTCGGTACTGGCAATTCTGGAATTTACCCGGCGGATGGAGCGGCTGCACCACCGCCGCTATTCCCCGCCGGTGGCCAAGTGCGTCACCTATATCTCCGGCCACCTGAATGAACCGGTAACGCTGGCAGATTTGTCCCGCGTGTGCGGCCGGTCGGAGGGCTACATCTCAGCGCTCTTTCGGGAGGAGCTGGGCATCAGTGCAAAAAAATACGTGCTGCGGGAGAAACTTGCCGCCGCCCGGGAACTCCTTGTACACACAGACCGGACGGTTCAGCAGATCGCGGAGACGTTTTTCTTCGCCTCCAGCAGCCATTTTTCCGCCGCGTTTAAAAGGCAATACGGCGTAACGCCCTCCCAGTATCGGCGGGGCTGATGTGCAGGCGGGGATGCACGATCGGAACGTCTTTCAATCTTTCCAAAAGAAAGCGGCAAATTCCTATTGACTTTATCCGCTTTTTACGATAAAATAAGAACTGCCTTTTACGGGAACTTAGCTCAGCTGGTTAGAGTGCCTGCTTCACACGCAGGAGGTCGGCGGTTCGAGCCCGCCAGCTCCCACCACAAAAAGACGACAATTTCCGCGTGGAAGTTGTCGTTTTTTCTTATTTTGTCATTTTGAAGGATTTGGAATAAAAAGGACGGGAGACAGCGATGAGGGACCTATCCGACATCCGGGTGATCGAGAGCACCCTAAAAAAATATGGCTTTGACTTTTCCAAAAAACTGGGGCAAAATTTCCTCACGGATGGGCAGGTCTGCCCGCAGATGGCGGAACTGGCGTGCGACGGTGCGGACGCGGTGATTGAGATCGGCCCCGGCATCGGCGTGCTCACTCAGCAGCTGGCGCTGCGCGCGGGCAGGGTGATCGCCTATGAGCTCGACAGCAGACTGATCCCCGTACTTGCGGAGACGCTCGAAAATTTTGATAACATTGAGATCGTCCATGAGGACTTTTTAAAAGTGGATCTCGCGGCGCTGATCGGCGATCAGCTCGCGGGGATGCGTGTGGCCGTGTGCGCCAACCTGCCCTACTATATCACTTCGCCCATCATCATGGGGATCCTCTCCTCACGCGCGCCGATCACCCGCGGCGTCTTCATGGTCCAGAAAGAGGCGGGCGAGCGCCTGTGCGCCGCGCCGGGTACGCGCGCGGCGGGGGCGGTCACGATCGCGGTGCAGTACTATGCCGCCGCGCGGGAGGTGTTTTCCGTCCCCCGCACGAGCTTTGTCCCCGCCCCGCGCGTGGACAGCGAAGTGATCGAGCTGGTTCCGCATCGGACCCCGCCCGTGGCCGTGCCGGATGAGGCTGCCTTTTTCCGGGTCGTCGGGGCGGCCTTTTCCCAGCGGCGCAAGACGGCTGTCAACTGCCTGAGCGGCGGCCTCGGCATTTCAAAGGATGCGGCGCTCGCCGCGCTCGAGCACTGCGGCGCAACCGGGCGCACCCGAGCCGAGGCACTCACCCTCGAGCAGCTCGCGGAGCTGACCCGGGTGTTGAATGCGGGAGATGCACAGGAGGGATAAAGGCGCCGCCGGCGCGATGCCATACCCGAAATGTATGGAATCGGATAAAAAACAGGCATTGGACATCTGTTTGTTTTTGATCTATCATGGAAGGGAAGAAAAAGCCGTATATGGCAAAACGAAAGAGAAAGGGTGTTTTGGATGCGCATCAGCAGCCGGGAAGAATTCGACCGCCAAAATATATTTGGAATGGGAGCGGAGAATACCGCCTTTGCTCGGTATTTTGTCGGGAACTCCTATCTCAACCCCCTGACGGAGGCGGGCAGTTGCGCCGTATCTCTGACCAATGTCACCTTTGAGCCGGGCTGCCGCAACAACTGGCATATCCACCACGCGAAAAGCGGCGGCGGCCAGATTCTGATCTGTACGGCCGGGGAGGGCTGGTATCAGGAGGCGGGCAAGCCCGCCGTGAGCTTGAAGCCGGGCATGGTCGTCACCATCCCGCCGGAGGTCAAGCACTGGCACGGGGCGAAAAAGGACAGCTGGTTCTCCCATATCGCGATCGAGGTCCCGGGGGAGGGCACGTCCAACGAGTGGCTTGAGCCCGTGGACGGCGCGGCCTACGACGGGCTGGAATAACGGAGAATTCGGCAGGTTTTCTATTTTTCCACAGGGGGGATATGCGATGGAGTATACACAGCTGGGCAATTCGGAATTAAAAGTGTCCCGCATCTGCATGGGCTGCATGGGGTTTGGGGATGCAAAAAACGGCCAGCACAGCTGGACGGTTGATGAGGCCCATTCCAGAGAAATCATCAGGCGCGGGCTGGAGCTCGGCGTCAACTTTTTCGATACGGCCATTGCCTATCAGAGCGGCACCAGCGAGCAGTACCTCGGCCGGGCCCTGCGGGATTTTGCCCGGCGGGAGGATGTGGTGGTCGCCACCAAGTTTTTGCCGCGCGCGCCGGAGGAAATCGCCGCGGGCGTCTCGGGCCAGGCGCATATCGGGCGGATGATCGACACCAGCCTGAAAAACCTGGGGATGGACTATGTAGACCTCTATATTTACCACATGTGGGACTATCAGACGCCGCTCTATGACATTCTGGAGGGTCTGGACCGGGTCGTGCGGGCGGGCAAGGCCCGTTATATCGGGATCTCCAACTGCTTTGCCTACCAGCTGGCGAAGGCCAACGCGCTGGCCGAGCGGGAGGGGTTCGCCCGGTTTGTCTCCGTCCAGAATCACTACAACCTGATTTTTCGGGAGGAGGAGCGGGAGATGGCCAAGCTCTGTGCGGAGGAAAATATCGCCATGACGCCCTACAGCGCGCTGGCCGGCGGCCGCCTCTCCAAACATCCGGGCCAGACCTCAAAGCGGCTGGAGGAGGACGACTACGCCCGGCTGAAATATGATGATACTGCGCAGCAGGACGCCGCCGTTATCGACCGGGTGGCCCATCTGGCAGATAAACGCGGCGTGACGATGACACAGGTGGCGCTGGCGTGGCTGCTCGGGAAAGTGACAGCCCCTGTGGTAGGCGCCACCAGGCTGCACCACATCGAAGGGGCTGCGAAGGCGGTGGAGCTGACGCTGACGCCGGAGGAGACCGCGTGGCTGGAGGAGCCGTATGTTCCGCACCGGCTGGTGGGCGTGATGGCGCAGAATACCGCCGCATCCGCCGGGGAGAAGCACGTCTGGTCCACCGGAAATCAAAAAATAGAGAAGCAATAAAGGGGTGACCTGTATGAATTATCGCGAAACAGACCCGGAATTTTCACAGCGGTTTGAGCACTTCGCCTTTCAAGAGGTGGTCCATGAGGAGGGACAGCAGCTCGACGAGGAGACGCGCCATCTGGCAATCCTGGCCACGCTGCTCGGCTGTCAGGGCATTGAGGAGTTCCGGGAGGAGCTGCCCCGCGCACTGGACGCGGGCATTACGCCGGTGATGGCCAAGGAGGTCGTCTATCAGGCGGTGGATTATCTGGGCATCGGGCGGGTGCGCCCCTTTCTGGATGCCGCGAACGATATCCTGACCGCCCGGGGCATCTCCCTCCCGCTGGAGGGGCAGGCCACTACGACCATGGAGGACCGGCTGGAAAAGGGCGTTCAGGCCCAGGCGGAGATCTTCGGCGCGGGGATGAAAGAGGCCTGGAAGGGCGGACATATCAACCGCTGGCTGGCGGAGAACTGTTTTGGGGATTACTACACCCGCACCGGGCTCTCACTCGCCCAGCGGGAGATGATCACCTTCTGTTTTCTGGCGGCGCAGGGCGGCTGTGAGCCGCAGCTGACGGCGCACGCGGGCGGCAATATGAACTTGGGGAACGACAGGGATTTTCTCGTCCGTGTGGTCTCCCAGTGCCTGCCGTACATCGGCTATCCCCGCAGCCTGAACGCCATCGCCTGCATCGATCGGGCCGCCGAAGCGCGGAAATAAAAACCATACGCGCCCAATTTTGGGCAGTGCAGTTGTGCAAAATTTGAACCGATATTTTGCCGGAGGATCGACATGCAGTATATCAGCCATTACAACTCTCCCCTTGGCCGCATCCTTTTGGCGGCGGACGGCGAGTATTTGACCGGCCTTTGGTTCGAGGGGCAGAAATATTTCGCCCGCGGACTGGACAGAGAACACGGGGAAAGGCATATCCCCCTTTTTGAAACCGCAGCGCAATGGCTTGATCTTTATTTTTCAGGGCGCGAACCCGACTTTTCCGTTCCAATCCGTTTGGCGGGTACGCCGTTTCAAAACGAGGTGTGGGGGCTCCTGCGTACCATTCCATATGGCCGGACGGTGACGTATGGGGAGCTCTCCAGACGGATCGCCGCAAAGAGGGGGCTTGCGCACATGTCCGCGCAGGCGGTCGGGGGCGCGGTGGGCCGGAATCCCATTTCGATCATCGTCCCCTGCCACCGGGTAGTCGGTTCGGACGGCAATCTGACCGGATATGCCGGGGGGCTTGATAAAAAAGTGAAACTGCTGACGTTGGAGCGGGCGGATATGACATCGCTCTCCGTTCCAAAGAGTGGAACAGCTGTTTCGCCGTCATAAACGGATGCAGGGAACGCCGCGATGGGCGTCCCCTGCGTTTTTTACAAAATGATTTCGAGTGCGGCGTCTTGCGGCCACTTGAGTACACCTCCAGAAATTTATCTGCTACATCAGCTCTCAAAACGCTCTCAGAAAAAGGAGAGAACTAAGGAGTATTCAGTTGTTAATGATACGCTGAAAGCCTTGAAAAATCAAGAATTGTCGGAGAGGTACTTCCAAAAAGATCCTCTATTTTTATTCCTGTATCCCGCTCCTGTTCAGCATTCCTCGGCGATGCGATAGATCAGCGCTTCCGTATCCTCCCAGCCCAGGCAGGGGTCGGTGATGGACTTGCCGTACACGCGCTCGGCGCCGATCTTCTGGCACCCCTCCACCAGATAGCTCTCGATCATCACGCCTTTGACGAGTTTGCGCAGGTCAGGATTATAACGGCGGCTGTGCAGAACCTCGCTGACAATGCGGATCTGCTCCTTGAACTGCTTGCTGGAGTTGGAGTGATTCGCATCCACGATCGCGGCCGGATTTTTTAGATCCAGCTTGCCGTACATTTCCAGCAGGCGGGCCATATCCTCATAGTGGTAGTTGGGGATATTGGTGCCATACTTATCCACGCCGCCGCGCAGGATCGCATGGGCGAGCGGATTCCCGTCCGTGGTGACATCGCAGCCCCGGTAAATGAAGTTGTGCGCGTGCTGCGCCGCCGTTATGGAGTTGAGCATCACGGAGAGATCCCCGCTGGTGGGGTTTTTCATGCCCACGGGGATGTCCATTCCGCTGGCCGTCAGGCGGTGCTGCTGATTTTCCACGGAGCGCGCGCCGACGGCCTCGTAGGAGAGCAGATCGTCCAGATAGCTGCGGTTCTCCGGATAGAGCATCTCATCCGCGGCCGTCAGTCCGCTCTCCGCAATGGCGCGTAGGTGCATCTTCCGGATGGCGATGATGCCGCCCAGCAGGTCGGGCTCCTTGTCCGGCTCCGGCTGGTGGAGCATGCCCTTATAGCCCTCGCCGGTCGTGCGCGGCTTGTTGGTGTAGATCCGCGGGATCAGCACCAGACGGTCACGAACCTTTTCATTCACTGCGGCCAGCCGGGAGACGTATTCGCATACGGCGTCTTCATTATCGGCAGAGCAGGGGCCGACCACGACGATGAACTTATCGGACTTGCCGGTAAACACCGCGCGGATCTCCCGGTCGCGCGTCTGTTTGATTTCAGTCAGCGATTGCGGCATAGGGTATTGCTGTTTCAGGGCGGCGGGCAGCGGCAGCTCCTTGTTGATCTTCATTGCCATAGAAAAGTCCTCCTAAAGTGATCCGTTGCCGCACCATTTTTAAGCGCTGCAAAGGTATTTTTACAGTCGATCAGATCTGCGGGAGCGCAATCTCTTAAAAATGCGGCGGTTTTAAATTATTGTACCACAAATTCGGCTCTTTTTAAATGTATTTTATCGTCGCGCGACCACACGGAGGCGGCCGGCGATTGTTATCAGCGACAAGAGGGCGTATGGACAGACCGCTCTGACTGCTGCCGGCCCAATCCCTTCAATCCACACGCCCCCACGGGGGCGACCATATCGTTCTTGACGTCAGTGCTGCAAAAGAATAGACTATACTTGCAGCAGTCCTTTGAGGCGGTTGCCTATCGGGAACACAAGCTGTCCGGGACGGCGTTTGGATATCTGGAAAAGCGGGATACGATCTATTATGACGTCTCTGACGCCGGTTTTTGGAGAATCAATTTTGCAGTGGCCAACACGCACGAACTGGCCCACCGGATCGACAGTATGTTTGTGCACTCCTGGGAGAACGCGGAGTTCTCGAAAGCAATTCAGGACGCAAAGAGGATTATTCGGACGGACCCGGAGAAGTTCATCGATTTTTGTGAGCTTCACGACAAGGAAGGTTTCCTTTCTGATATCATGGACGCCGTATGTGAGAGTGAATATAAATTTCCTGCGCGGCATGGCAAGGAATATTGGACTGGCCCGGAATCTTCAGGCCGCAAAGAAAAAGAAATTTTTGCGAACCTGTTCTCTCTGGAGAGCTTCAATGACCGGGAAAAGATTGAGTTTTTAAAAACACATTTTGGTGAAATGTTGGATGAGTTTATAAATATTAGTCCTTGACAAGGAGGCAGAGCGGAGCCAATGTATATCATACGCGGAGATATGGAAATCCTTTGCCAAAAGAAGGTGCGGAAGTTACTCGAAGCATACGAAGAAAAGTTTGGTGAAGATTTCGTCCCTTTTAACTACAGAGATTTTCATTGGGACGGAGATAAACCGGCAGCAGCCTTTTTTGTAGAAGCTCTTCGGGAGGCGTTGAAGAAAGACGGCCCCACCCGATATGAGAAAGATCCCTTTGGATTTTTCGGCCATTAAGGACGGGAGGGAATCACCATGACGAATGACGCCAGGTATCAGGCGCTCTATCGTTTATTCTCTCCCAGTTGATCTGATTTCTATATATTCACGATATTCACGCAAATCAGCAGCCTTTGATAAAACGGGGCTGCTTGAGGATAATGTCCGGTATCGCGTGGCCGGGTTTGGGCACAGGCAGGCAAGCAGGGCGGCGTGGAGTGCAAAAAAACAGGCAGGCCTTGTTTCCAGTTTCACAAAGAGGATGGAAGAATCCGGATATAAGGTCACTGGATTTTCCAAGTACTATGGCGATTCCAAGACGCTGGAAGAAATGGGAACGGCATTTGAAAAAATGGCACATCTTTATCCTGAAGAATCCAAGGGGATCACCATAGATTTCCGAGGAACAAAGGAGGAGGGAACACTGGGATGGTTTAGCCCTAAAGATCGTGTGATTCACTTCAATCGAGATTACTTCAGTGATTGGGACAAGTTGATGAAGGAATATCAAGACGGCGTAAACACAGGCTTTTTCACAGCTGGAACCGACCCGAGAGCTTGTTTTTATCACGAGTTTGGTCACGCATTCGGCCAATTACATAGTCAAAAAAGCTATCGCAAAACCGTGGATGAAGTACTTAAAGAGATGGGGTATGGTAATATGACCGTAGCATTAAGAAAATCTGCTATTAAAAAAGAACTTTCGGAATATGCGTCCACGGAAACCATACCGGCCTATCAGGAAGTCATTGCGGAATGCTTTGCGGAGTGGTATAATAGCGATAGGCCGAGAAAGTTTTGTGATCTGTTTCTCAGGAAGGCGGGTGCGATATGAGCTGGCTTGAAAATATGAAAAAATTGACTTTTTTTGAATCTAATCCTGAATGGGTTTGGTATGATGAGGATGAGATACCGCACTTAACTGAAAAAGCACCGCCAGAAGCCGTAGAATCTTATGAATACTGGAAAAAATGGCGCGAAAAAAGCCAGCGCGAAGGGGTTATATATTACTAACACTTGTTGCGCAAAATATCTCAACTCAAAAACTAAAATCTTTCAATAGCACAAAGGGCTGCCGAATGGCGGTCCTTTTTGTTATACAAAAAATACCCAGCGCGGGGGAGATAATACCGTGCGCCGCAATACCGGGACTGGCCGGATAAAAAGGACAGCGGTTGAAAGGAGATCAAAATGTTGGACTGGTTGAAAACCATCGTCGGCGACCACTACACCGAGGACATCGACAAGCAGGTAAGCGCTGAAATTGGCAAGGGATTTGTGGCGAAAGCCGATTTCAACGCCAAAAATGATGAGCTGAAAAAGGCTAACGACACCATCAAGGGCTTGCAGGACGCTGCCAAGAAATTTGAGGGTGCGGATATCAACGGCCTGAAGGCGCAGTTTCCCGTGTGGGAAGCGACCCGATGCCGAGGCGGATCTCATCTTGACGGACACATTTCAATCCACGCTTCCCGTGTGGGAAGCGACCAGGGATACCATAGATCACGATCCCGCGAGGGACATTTCAATCCACGCTTCCCGTGTGGGAAGCGACAATATCCTTGTGCTGCTCGTGTCGGAGCGGGATCGTATTTCAATCCACGCTTCCCGTGTGGGAAGCGACCTCACGGACCGTTTTGGGCCGTGTGGGATCGGCTGGATTTCAATCCACGCTTCCCGTGTGGGAAGCGACC
>CASFCH010000083.1 GCA_949293315.1 uncultured Oscillospiraceae bacterium
CCTCGTAGGGAACGCCGCCCTCGGCGTTCCGAAAGCGGGGCTGGCGGGGAACAGAGGGCGATGGCTGTCATCCGGAACCCCTCCAGGCGCACATCCGCGTGGCTGGGCGCGCCGCAAAACGAAAAGGGAACAGCGGCTTGCTCCCAAAACAGGCATCACAAAACAGCGCGCCCCTCAAAAGAAGCGGCTTCGGCTTCCCTTGAAGGGCGGTTTTTGCACGTTATCTTTGGGACAGGCTGTTTTGCAGCAGTCCCGATTTTCCGTCTGAACAGGGGCGGTCAGATATATCCGCCGTCCGCACCGAGCACCTGCCCGGTGACAAATCCCGCCCGCTCCGACGCCAGAAAGGATACCGCCGCGGCGACGTCCTCCGGCTCACCCAGCCGGCCGACGGGGGTCTCCTCACACAAAGCCGCCATCGTCTCCGCGCTGTGGCGGGCGTTCATCTCCGTGCGGATCACGCCGGGGGCCACGGCGTTGGCCGTAATGCCGGAGGGGCCGAGTTCCCGCGCGAGCGCTTTGGTCAGGCCGATGACGCCGGCCTTTGCCGCCGAATAGACGGCCTCACAGGAGGCCCCGGCGACGCCCCACATGGAAGTAATATTGACGATGCGCCCCCACTTTTCCCGCACCATGGCGGGGATGAACGCGCGGCAGCAGTAGAATACGCCGTCCAGATCCGTTCCCATCACGCGGCGCCACTCGGCATCGGTCGTATCGGTCAGCAGGCCGAACGCATCCACGCCGGCATTGTTGACCAGTACCAGCGGATCCCCCAGGGCGCTGTGGATTTCCCCGCGCAGGCGTTCCACCTGTGCGCTGTCCGACACATCGCAGAAAAAGGCCTGCGCCCGTACGCCGAGCGCCCGGCAGCGGCGCACCGTCTCCTCCGCGCCTTCCCTGTCCGTCCGGCAGTGGACGGCGACATCCACGCCCTCCTGCGCAAGCGACACGGCGATCGCCGCGCCGATCCCGCGGGACGACCCGGTCACCAATGCAAGTCCTGCCATTTCTTCCCCTCCGTCAGATGTATATTTTCACTGCACTCCAGTATTATAGCGCGGCGGGCGTGTATTTGTAAATACATCGGCGCCCTTCTCCGGAAAGGGAGAATTTTTTGAAAAAATTTTGGCGGTTTTCTCCGCTTCCTCTCTTGAATCTCTCCGGATTATCCGATATAATAAGTAGTAACGTGTGTCCAGCTCCGGGCACAGAAAACAAACCAAAATTAAGGATGTTGAGACATGGAAATTCTGAACCAGTTTGCCGCCCTGTTCGGCAACATCACGGAGGTCCGCTGGCAGATGATCGTCATGTGGGTCATCGGCGGTGTGCTGATCTATCTCGCCATCAAGAAGGACATGGAGCCCACGCTCCTGCTCCCGATGGGCTTCGGCGCGATCCTCGTCAACCTGCCGCTCTCCGGCGCGGTCACCCAGGGGGAGGAGATCGGGCCGATCGATACCCTCTTTAACGCGGGTATCGCCAATGAGCTCTTCCCGCTGCTGCTGTTTATCGGCATCGGCGCGATGATTGACTTCGGCCCCCTGCTCTCGAACCCCAAGCTGTTCCTCTTCGGCGCGGCGGCGCAGTTCGGCATTTTCTTCACCTATTCTCTCGCCTCCCTGTTCGGCTTTACACCGCAGGATGCGGCGAGCGCGGCCATCATCGGCGCGGCGGACGGCCCCACGTCCATTTTCGTGGCCAACTACTATCAGTCCAAGTATCTGGGCGCGATCATCGTGGCGGCCTACTCCTACATGGCGCTTGTCCCGATCATTCAGCCCCCGATCATCAAGCTCTGCACCACTAAGAAAGAGCGCATGATCCGGATGAAGTACAATCCGCAGCACATCTCCCGCACGACCAAGATCCTCTTCCCGATCGTGATCACGGCTATCGTCGGTCTGGTGGCCCCCAAGTCCGTGGCGCTTGTCGGCTTCCTGATGTTCGGCAACCTGATCCGTGAGTGCGGCGTGCTGGACCTGCTCTCCAAGAGCGCTCAGAACGAGCTGGCGAACCTGGTGACGATCCTGCTCGGCCTCACCGTGGCCACCAAGATGCAGTGGCAGGGCTTCCTGCAGTGGGAGACGCTGCTGATCATGGCCCTGGGCCTGGTGGCGTTCGTGTTCGATACGGCGGCCGGCGTCATGTTCGCCAAGGTGTACAACATCTTCGCCAAGGAGAAGATCAACCCCATGATCGGCGCGGCAGGTATCTCCGCGTTCCCGATGTCCTCGCGCGTGGTCCACAAGATGGGCCTGAAGGAGGATCCGCAGAACTTCCTGCTCATGCACTCCGCGGGCGTCAACGTCTCCGGTCAGGTGGCCTCCGTGATCGCGGGCGGCATGATCATGAACCTTGTCCCGAAATTTTAATCGATCAGAAAGGAGCCTGACAGCTTATGTTTTCTCTCAGTATTATCAATGTGAGCGCTTTTGTGGCCTCCCTGCCGACGCTGCTGATCGGCATGATCGGTATCTTCATCGTCATCGCGGTGATCGTGCTGTGCATGGTCATTCTGGAGAAGGTTTTCTCCGATCAGAAGAAGCCGCGTAAAAAGAAAAAGGGAAAGAATGCCGACGCCTCTGACGAGGCGCAGGCCTGATATCTGTCCCGGCGGGCGGCGCCAGCCACCCCGCCGGGGCTTTTTTTAAAAATCATGGCGGGCGCTTCCGAAACGCCCAAGCTTATGGAGGGAAAAGAAATATGGCAAACGCACTGATCGCCATGCTGGGCATCTCCGCGGCGGAGATCGTCTTTGTGCCGTGGTTCCTGCACGCGGAGTATCCCAGACGCAATTACAAATCGCTGACGCTGAAAATGATCTGCTCCGCGCTCTTTATCGCGGTGGGGATCGCCTGCATGGCCCTGTCGGGACACACCGGGATCTATTCCTGGATCATTCTGGCGGCGCTCCTGTGCTCTGCAGTGGGGGATTTTCTGCTCCACTATGAGGACGTCATCGAGAATCACGACTACTTTTTCTACGGCATGATCGCCTTCGGCATCGCGCACCTGCTCTATCTGGCCGATTACATCTATATCCTGACCGTGAAGCTGCCGGAAATCAAGCCCTTCTCCTGGCTGGAGCTGGTTGCGCTGGTGATCGCCCTCGCGATCGCCCAGACCGGGAACAAGATGTTCCACCTCAAGCCCGGCAAGCTCAAGATCCCGCTGTATGTGTACACCACGATCCTCATCTGCACGGTGATCCACGCCTGCTATCTGGCCTTCCAGTACTATCTGGGGGGGATGACCAACGGCGCGCTGACGCTGCTCTTCCTCGGCGGCGGCGGGATCCTCTTCGCCACCTCGGACGCACTGATCGGCATTTTGCACTTTGGCGATAAAAAGCCGCGCCCCATGCGCATCGTCAATATCGTCACCTACTATGCGGCGCAGTGCCTGCTCGCCGGAACCATTCTGTTCCTCGGCGCGCTCTGATTCTCCGGCGCTCCCATACAGGACCCCGCAGGCTGCCTGTGCGGGGAACGCCCCGGCTTCGCCAACATCTGTCAAATATCCGGCCGGGCACTGCGCCCGGCCTTTTCTCGTCGTCGCGGACTGCATATCGTTCGGAACAACGTTCCGATGGAACGTCATTCCTCGCTCATTCCGTCGCTCCTCCTCCCCGCAAAAGGTCACGCTCGCATCGCCTGCTCGGTTGTAAACGCCCTCGCAGCGGCTTCGGTTCGCTATCGACCTTTTGCGGCTTTTTATTCTGTACAAACCAAACGGCTCCCTTGTGTAAGGGGATCCCCCTTTTAGGGGAATTGTCTCAAGGGACAGGTTTTGGTTCGTGCAGAAACTATCCCAACGCACTTAAAGGCCTCCCTGTGCAGGGGAGGCGAGAAATGTGAAAAATCATCCGTGAACAGGTTTGCAAACAGAAAAAGGAGGACCCTATGCTCAAACGCGATATCTATGAGGCGATTGCCAATGAGGAGGCGGTGTTCGGCGGCGAATATGAATGGGAAGAACTCGTGGACATCGACTGCTCTCACCTTGACTTCCAGAACTGTACCTTTTCCGCGTGCCGGTTTGAACACTGCGATTTTACCGGCAGTTCCTTGATCGGCGTGCGCATGGAGCAATGCCAGTTTGTGGGTTGTACCTTTAACAGCTCATTTTTCAAAGATTCAACTTTGGTCTCCTGCCGCGCGGACAAGGACGATCTCAGCCACAGCGTGTTCAAGGGGACCGCGTTTGAGGGCGGATCGTACTGCTATGCCAATTTTTCGGGTTCCCGCTGGGAGCGCTGTAAGATCTCCGGCGGCTATTATACAAATGCCTCCTTTTCGGAAAACCGCTTTAAGGGTATGAGCTTTTTACAGGTGAACCTCGTTGGTGTGGACTTTTTTAAGACGATGCTCAGGGGGATGGACTTGAGCACGTGCGAGATTTCCGGCATCATGGTCTCCGACCACTTTCAGGAGCTGAAGGGTGTAAAAATTGATCCCCTGCAGGCGGTGGACATCGCCCGCATGCTCGGGGTACAAATCAAGTAAATTTTTCACTACATTCTGTTGAATAAAAAAGTTTTTCGCCCGCCTTTTTGAAAAAGGCGGCAGGGGAGGCGAGGACGGCGTCCCACGTCGCGCGCCGCAGCGCGCGAAATCTCTTGCTCCACAAAAGATCAGGAGGGGAGTTCAAACAGTCCGGCGGACTGTTTGGACGTGGGGAAAACCCTGTCAAGGGATTCCCAAAAAGGCTCCTACCTGTATAAATTTATGATCGTGACATCTTTTACAAAAAGTCTAAAACGGAGGGGTCCGCTGTGCGGACTCCTCCGTAAAAATTTTACCCGATTTGATTTATCGGCAATCATTCTTTCGTTTTTCCCAATCGGATCTTAGAATGGCGTAGTAGTTCTTATCCCAATGCTGCCATCCTTTTGATAGCAGCAGCGCCGGAAGGTGCCCTCCAGCGTCATACCGGCTTTTTGCATCACGCGGCCGGAGCCGACGTTCCGCACATCGTGTCCGGAGGTGATCCGGTCATACCCGACCCGGTCAAAGAGAAAATCGATCACCGCACGGGCCGCCTCCGTCATGATCCCCTGATTCCAATAGGGGATATCAATCTGCCAGCCCAGATGGCAGGTGTGGCATGGGTCATCCTGCGTAACCACGTTGATGCTGCCGATGACTTTTCCGCCCAATTCAATCGCCCAGTTGTACGCCGCGGGATCACGGTAGGCAGAGATCCATGATTTCAGGATCTTCTGGGATTCCTTCAGCGACTGATGCGGGGAATAGGAGAGGTAGCGGACAACCTCGGGATTCGATGCCCACTTGAACATGTCCGCCGCATCCTCCCTGATGAATTTGCGCAGGAGCAGACGCTCCGTTTGAATCGGCTGCGTGCCGCAGTGGCGGATGGGTCTCAATTTTTCCTGTTCCGTCATCCTATCCCCTCCCTCTGTTCAATCCTGCACTGGAAAAATCAATCTTTCCCGCCCTTTCGCCGCAGGGAGAGCTCACCCATAAACGCATACTTTTCCCTGGGAGAAATGCTGATGGTCCTGTTTGCATTTCTGCGGCGATAGGTGATCGTCAGCTTGTCCGTAGAGAGCGCGGCGGAATCCTGTGAGCGGCCGCGCTGCGGCTCACAGGAGAGGATATCGCAGTACGGGATAAACCGCCCGCGCCCCCAGCCGGAGCGGATGCGCAGCCCGTTCTCCTCAAACACATAGTAGGTGAAGAGGTAGGACGGCAGCAGCAGCGCGAGGAAAAAGATCAGCAGCACCACGCATGTCAGCGCGCATACGGAGTCCGATGGCGGCTCCACATAGGAGGTGGCCACGAACAGCGCCGCCATGAAGACGACGTAGAACGCCATCGCCAGATGAAACCACCAGTCGATTTTCGATTTAAACTTATCTTGCATGTTTCTCACCGTTTTGATTCAGGATGTCCCTATTGTACCATATTTCCGCCCGTTTGACCACCGGGAAAGGGCTGAATTTCCAATACGGAACGCGGTTGGCGTATGCAATCTCCCCGCCCCGAACCCGTAGGGAACGATGCCCCCGGCGTTCCGCCGCACAGTTTTGACGGTCGGCAGCAGGACCCATGAAACGGATAAGATCGAAAATCCCCAAATCCATGAATTCCCCGCTGCACGTGCGCCGTAATACATTCCCCGACTGCATCGACCCTCGAAGTTTCGGAAAAAAACAGGCCGCCCGAGGTTGTCCCTGGACGGCCTGACTGTTCTTATTAAAACCAAATATTTAGTACGCGATAAACGCGCTGAACGCACGGTATGCCGCATACACATCGAGCTTGGAGACGACCTCGAACGGCGCGTGCATGGAGAGAACCGGCACGCCGACGTCGACTACATCCACGCCGAGGTTCGCGATATACATGGCGACCGTTCCGCCGCCGCCCGCATCGACCTTGCCGAGCTCGCCCGTCTGCCACAGGACGTCCGCGTCCTCCAGGAAGGTGCGCACGCGGCCCATGAACTCTGCGCTGGCGTCGTTGGTGCCGCCCTTGCCGCGGGAGCCCGTGTACTTGGTCACGCACACACCGTGGTTGATATAGGCGGCGTTGCGGCGCTCGTTGACATCCGGAAAGGTGGGGTCAAACGCCGCGTTCACGTCCGCGGACAGGCACTCGGACTTGGCGAGCACATCGCGCCCGGCCAGCCCCTCCATCGCGGCCAGATCCTCGATAAAATAGCGCAGGTAGGCGGACTTGAGGCCCGTGTTGCCCTCGCTGCCGATCTCCTCCTTGTCGGTGAGCACGGTGACGCAGGTGACCTCCGGGTCGGTCGCAGCCAGCGCCGCCACGGCCGCCGGATAGGCGCACACGCGATCGTCGTGGCCGTAGCCGCCGATCATGCTGCGGTCGAAGCCGATATCGCACACCGGCATAGCGGGGACAAGCGTGAGCTCCGCGCTCAGGAAGTCCTTCTCGATGATACCGTACTTCTCGTTGAGCAGCTTGAGGATATTCAGCTTGACCTTTTCGCTCTCGTCATCACACTTGAACGGACGGGATCCAATCAGGATGTTGAGCTCCTCGCCCCGAATGATCTGGGGGGCGGTGCGCTTCATCTGTTCGTCCGCCAGGTGCGGCAGCAGGTCTGTCACCACAAAGCGCGGGTCGCCCGCATCCTCGCCGATGTTGACGATGACCTTCTCCCCGCCCTTTTTCACGATGACGCCGTGCAGGGAGAGGGGGATGGCCGTCCACTGGTATTTTTTAATGCCGCCGTAGTAGTGCGTCTTAAAGAGGGCGAGCTCCGTATCCTCATACATGGGATTGGGTTTTAAATCCAGGCGCGGGGAGTCGATGTGCGCCGCATTGATGCGCACGCCCTCCCGCAGGCTCCGACGCCCGATGGTGACCAGAATGATCGCCTTGCCGCGGTTATTGTAGTACACCCTGCTGCCCGGCGCGTATTTCTCCCCGGCAATAAACGGCGTAAAGCCCGCCTCACGCGCCTTTTTTTCAAAGTATGCCACTGCCTCCCGCTCCGTGCGGCAGCGGTTTAAAAAGTCCATATACCCGGCACAGAACGAATCCGCCTCGCGGATCTCGCCGTCTTCCATCGTCTCCGCGCCGTTTTCCGAATTGTAAAACAGCGCTTTTTTCAGTTCCTTTGCGTTCTCACTCATTGGACAGACCTCCTATAAATCGTAAAGCTCCTGATATTTTTCAACCGCCCGGGATACCTTGTACACATAGTGTGCCGTATCTTTGGTCGGAATATTTGTCAGCGTTTTGCCGTCCGGCGCATAGTCCGGATTCTCCAGCCACTCGTTGACGCGGCCGCGCCCGGCGTGATAGGCCGCAACGGCCGTGTCCTCATCGCCGAACTCCTCGAGCAGCATGCTCAAAAAAAGCGTGCCGTACCGGATGGAAATCTCTTTATCAAAAAGAGCATCCTCCGGCAGATCGTCGCCCGTCTTGGTCTGGAGCCAGTCGAAGGTGTCAGGCGTCATCTGCATGATGCCCAGCGCCCCCAGATCGGAGACCGCATTGGGATCGAACCCGCTCTCCGTATTGATGACGGCGTAGATCAGGTATGAGGGCACGTCATACTCCTGCGCATACCGCTCCACGAGTGCCGTCTCCTTGAGCGGGTAGAGCGCCTTCTGGACGGTGTGCCAGGCCGTCATGCCGCAAACGGCCGTGAGCAGCAGGACTGCCGCAATTACGGCGGCGGTGGCGGTGCGCTTGCAGCGTCTGGTCACATCAGCGCCTCCTCAATCTTCTGGTGGAGCCGCTCCAGCTCCTTTTCGAGCAGGAACGGCGGATAGTTCCTGATTATCATATCGGCCCGCGCCTCATAATATGCACGCGGGAACTGTGCGGCCATGCGCTCTCTGATTTTTTCAGCTGAAATTTGATCCCGGCGCAGTAAACGCTCCAGCCGGATCTCCTCCGGCGCCGTCACGACCACAATAAAATCGCAGATTCGATCCGCCCCGGCTTCAAAGAGCTGCGCGCCGTCCATCACGGCGACCCGGGCCCCCGAGCAAAAGGCCCTCTCCCGCTCATCCTCCATGCGGCGAATGATCAGCGGATGGGTGATCGCGTTGAGTGTATCGGTCCGCTCCGAAGTGGAAAAGGCGCGTTCGGCCAGCCGGCCGCGGTTCAAGACGCCGTTCTCCAGAATATCGGCCCCAAAGGCCGCCGCCAGTTCGGCGAGCACAGGGCTGCCCGGCCGTGTGATCTCCCGGGCAATCTGATCCGCATCAATGACGGCGCAGCCCCACTCCCGCAGCTTTTTGGCCACCGTACTCTTGCCCGCACCGGTGGGGCCGGTCAGGCCGACCGTCAAATTACGATTCAAGCTCGATCACCTCAAAAGACGCGGCGCGCATCAGCCGGTTGTACACGGCCAGACCCACGCCCTCCCCGGAGGGCATCCGGGCGTAGACGCGCCGGGCTCCGCGCTCATCCAGCTCTCGCAGGGCGTCAAACAGTTTGTGCGCCTGTGCACCGGAATCCGTCTGTGCCCCGTACTCGATAGCGGGGACGTTCAGCCGCTCCCCCTCGCCGTCAAAGCAGAGGGCGTACACGCCGGCGTCCGCGTGCGTGTTGACATATCGAATAAAGGCCTCCAACGGGCCGCTGAGCACCGTAACACGCGCTTTCGGGGCGTAGTGGCGGTACTTCATGCCCGGGGAGGCGGCCTTGACGCCCGCCTGGAGCTGCTCATACACGGCGGGATCCACCTCGCACACACCGAGCACGGCGCGCACCATCTCCGGCGTGATCCCGCCCGGGCGCAGGATGCGCGGCGTGCCGCCTGCCAGCGTGATCACGGTGGACTCCACGCCTACGGCGCATTCGCCGCCATCGATGATATAATCGATTTTGCCGTTTAAATCCTCGTATACGTGTTCCGCCCGCGTGGGGCTTGGCCGGCCGGACGTGTTGGCGGACGGAGCCGCCAGCGGCACGCCGGCGCGGGTGATGATTTCCCGGGCAATCGGATGCTCCGGCATCCGGACCGCAACCGTATCCAGCCCGCCGCTTGTCGCATCGGGGATCTGGTCGCTCTTTTTCAGAATAATGGTCATCGGGCCGGGCCAGTAGGCGTGGGCCAGCCGGAGCGCATTCTCCGGGATCTCCGCCACAAGCGGCGCCCACTGGGAGAGATCTGCGATATGGACAATCAGCGGATTGTCCTGCGGGCGGCCCTTGGCCGCATAGATTTTTTTGGACGCCTCCGCGTCCAGCGCGTTGCCCGCCAAGCCGTAAACCGTCTCCGTCGGGATGGCGGCCAGTCCGCCGCCGCGCAGGCAGTCTGCCGCCTCCTGGAGGAGGGGATAGTCCGCCGGAGAGGTAATGCGAATGATCTTGGTCTCCATTTTTTACGCCTCCGCTTTCAGCCGCTCGGCCGTATCGGCGGTGATGAGGGCGTCAATGAGCTCGTCCAGATCGCCGTTGAGGATGGCGTCCAGCTTATAGAGCGTCAGACCGATCCGATGGTCGGTCACGCGCGTCTGCGGGTAGTTGTAGGTGCGGATCCGCTCGCTGCGGTCTCCGGTACCCACCTGTGCGCGCCGCTCGCCCGCGATCTCGGAGTTCTGGCGCTCCATCTCCATCTCGTAGATATGGGAGCGCAGGATCTTCATGGCCTTTTCCTTGTTCTTGTGCTGGCTGCGCTCATCCTGGCACTCCACCACCGTGCCGGTTGGGATATGCGTGATGCGGATGGCGCTCTCCGTCTTGTTGACGTGCTGGCCGCCCGCGCCGCTGGAGCGATAGGTGTCAATCTGCAGGTCGGCCGGATCAATCTGGATGTCCACCTCCTGCGCCTCCGGCAGGACGGCGACCGTCACCGTGGAGGTGTGGATGCGCCCCTGGGACTCCGTCTCCGGCACGCGCTGCACGCGGTGCACGCCGCTCTCAAATTTGAAGCGGGAGTACGCGCCCTCCCCTTCGATCATGAAGCTGATCTCCTTATATCCGCCCAGCTGCGTCTCGTTGGCGGAGAGCAGCTCGGACTTGAAGCCCCGCTTCTCGGCGTACATGGAGTACATCCGGTACAACACGCCGGCAAAGAGGGCCGCCTCCTCGCCGCCCGCACCGCCGCGGATCTCGATGATGACGTTCTTATCGTCATTCGGGTCGGCGGGCAGCAGGAGCACCTTCAGCTCCTCCTCGCATTTTTCCGCCTGGGCGGCGGCCTCCTCGTACTCGGCGCGCGCCAGCTCGCGCAGCTCCTTATCCTGGCTGCCGTCCTCGGAGATTTCCTTGGCCTCCTGTGCATTTTTGAGCGCCGCGGCGTAGGCGCGGAACTTCTCCACTACGGGCTCAAGCTTTTTATGTTCCCGCAGCAGGCCGGTGTACGTATCGATATCGCTGACGATATCCGGATCACACAGCTTGCGCCCGATCTCTTCAAATTTCTCCTCAATCGTCTTGAGCTTTTCCAGCATGGATTCACTCGGCATGCAATTTCCTCCGAATCAAATAAAATAGACGGACGGCCCTGAATCAGCCGATCCGTCCGGGCTCCTTCGGCACCGGGACGCCGCCGCGCAGTATCTTGCGGATGTTTTTTTCCGCCTTGGCGCGCGGGATCAGGAATTCACGCCCGCACTGCGTGCACCGCAGCCGGAAATCCATCCCGGAGCGCAGGCAGTCGAATGTATTCCCGCCGCAGGGATGATTTTTTTTCATGACGAGCACGTCGCCGACCTGTACGTCCATTACGCGCCTCCTGTTTATCTTTGTTTGGAAATGGGGTTCGGATGAGCACCGCGGCTTCCGATTTGTGATTTTTGACTTTCCCTTGAGGGGATCCCCGCCTTACACCTCTCGGCCCCCTGTGTGAGGGGCTGAGGAGTGTGCAAACTTCCGCCCCTGTGTCGGGGTGAAGTGCGGCCTATTCTTACATAGATCAGGCGGGTGAGGGCGGCAGCCCGACTGATCCAGCGTAACAATGTTCTCCGGAACACTCAAACCTCCGGCTTTGCTGCGAATTCCGTGAGGTTATTATTACGCGGATCAGGCGCTTTAAGCGCCCCGCCGTCAGGCGGGTGAGGGCGGCAGCCCGGCTGATCCAGCGTAACAATGTTCTCCGGAACACTCCAACCTTCGACTTCGCTGCGAGTCCCGTGAGGTTATTATTACGCGGATCAGGCGCTTTAAGCGCCCCGCCGTCAGGCGGGTGAGGGCGGCAGCCCG
>CASFCH010000084.1 GCA_949293315.1 uncultured Oscillospiraceae bacterium
ATTCCGTCGCTCCTCCTTACCGCAAAAAGTCCCGCTTGCTGCGTCTGTTCGCTTGCGAGCGCGCTCACGACGCCTCCGCATTGCGATCAACTTTTTGCGGGGCTGACGGGAAACAGAGGGCGCCGGCCGTCATCCGAAATTCCTCCAAACGCGCATCCGCGTGATCGGGCGCGTTCCAAAATAAAAATACAACAGTGGCTTGTCCCAAAACGGAATCATAAAAGAACGCGCCCCTTAAAAGAAGCGGCTTCGGCTTCCTTTGAGGGGCAAATTTTGCGCATATCTTTAGGATTGGCTGTTTTGCAGCAGTCCCTTTTTATATTCACTTCTTTTATTCTTCTTCACTCTTTGGAGAGATCATCCCATACAGGTTTCCCGTCTCCGGGGCGTCGCTGCGGGGCGGGCGCTCCTCCTGAGCAGGCAATTCAACCGCAGCGGCGGATTCCTCGGCCTGTGCGGTAAAGGACTGGATCAGCTCATCCGGGATATCCGCATCGTTGATATGCGGGCGATTTCCGCCATTGTGCTGCGGACGGCCTCCATGTTCATTCCGGCGGGGGCGGCGGCCGCGGTTCTCCCCGTTTCCTTTTTTAGGCGCCTGCCTGCGCGGCGTATCGCTGGTGATGACCACACGCCTGTCCATATTTTCACCCACGGAGTGGGAAGAGGCACCCTCCACCTCCTGGACGGCGTTGTGAATGATCCTGCGCTCATAGGGGTTCATCGGCTCCAGAATGACCTTGCGCCCGGTCCGGACCGCCTTTTTGGCGCTGCGGACGGCCAGATTTTTCAGCGTGACTTCACGTTTTTCGCGATAGTCCCCGATATTTACGCTCACGCGCATATATTTTTCAGAGGTCTTGTTGAGCACCAGGCTGGCCAGATACTGGATCGCATCCAGCGTCTCGCCGCGGCGGCCAATGATCACACCGTGGCGCGCGGGATCAATTCCGTCAATACTCAGCAGATATCCGCCGTCCGTCTGTTCATAGCGGATCTCCGCACCCTCAAGACCCATGCCTCGAACGATCATGGCCACATAGTCGAGCGTCTCCTGAATCGGGCACTCCTCATATTCATAATAGGCGCGCACCTTCGCCGGAGAACCGCCGAAAAGACCCAGCAGTTTTTTGACAGGGAGCTCGATCACTTCCGTATTGACATCTGCATCTTCCGGCGCGTTCAGCTCCTCAATAGCTTTACTGCGCGCCTCATCTATTGTGGTTCCGGTGCAGATAACTTCCTTAATCATTTTTACACCACCTGTAAAATTTTATTATTCCCCACTCTGGGTCCTGATGATCTGTTTGACATTGTTCTCGCGTGAATGGCGATAGATCTCCTCCTTGATCATCTGCTTGGCGATAACCTTTTCCGGCGCATGGGTGTGGTTGAGCAGGACCATCTGCGCAAAGGCGATCAGGTTGGACATCGTCCAGTAAATGCTGATGCCCACCGGGAACTGGAAGGAGAGGTAAAGGGAAAACAGCGGCATAAAGAAAGACATACAGCCCATCATGGGGTTTTTCGCCATCTCCGGATTGAGCTTGCGCTGACGCAGGAACGTATAGATTCCCGTCAGCAGAGAGGAGAGGAACGAGCACACGGGCATGATCCACAAATAGCTCGGGACCTTAAACTCCGGCACCTCTCCAAGCGGGAAACCCAGGAAGTTGAAATCAAAATTCTGGATCGTGTTTGCCACGTCCTGACTTACGCCGGCCGCGGCGATCACTTCATCCTTCATATTCAAAACGGATACCTCTACGAAGGATACGGACCGGGTTGTCCACGTTCCGGCGGCCTCCATCATGCTCTGGGCCGCCCCCGTCAGTGCGGTGACACTCTCCTCCGGGATCTGGAGCACATACGTCAGCGGGCGGTAAATCACGCCGAACAGACCGATGATGATGGGAAACTGGATCAGCAGCGGGAGGCATCCGCTGATGCTCATCATATTGTAATTCTCGCGGTCGTAGAGCTTCTGCATCTCCTCGTTCATCTTGACCTGATTGCCCGCATAGCGCTGGCGGATCTTTGCGATCTTCGGCTGCAGACGCGCCTGCTTGGCAGAGCCGTTCTGCTGGCTGACCGACAGCGGGAACATCAGAAGACGGACGAGCACCGTAAAGAGAATCAGCGACCAGCCGTAGCTGCCGAGAAACTCATAGATCCAGTGCAGCAGCCAGCCGAACGGAATATAAAGAAAACTAAAAAAATTGCTCATTTTCATCCTCCGTTATGATCAAAACAGAAGCCCCGCCCCTTCCTGATTCAGGGGCTGTCCTATCTGAGTTTATGAATTTTTTCCGGTACCGGGTCGTATCCCCCCCGGCTCAGGGGATTGCACCGCAATATCCGCCACAGCGCAAGCGCCCCGCCTTTGAAAAAGCCAAAGCGTTCCACCGCCTCCAGCGCATAGGTGGAGCAGGTGGGATAATATTTACACACGGCAGGCTTTCGGGGGGAGATATATTTTCTGTAAAAACGGATCAGCGCAAGTAAAACAGTTTTCATTCCATATCATCCCTGATAGCATACGGGCCGCCATGATATCCCTCAATGACGGCTCCGCAGACAGGCCGGCTCACCGGCCTGTATCGACATGTTCGCTTTTATCCCTGATGACGCCGGCCTGCCTGAGATGACGGCGCATAATTTTCCCGATGACCGTACTTTTGAGGTATTTTGTCTTCCCACGGGCGACAAATACGAGGTCCCATCCGCCCTCAATCTCCCCGCAGCAGTCGCGGAACGCGGCGCGGATCACTCGCTTGCACCGGTTGCGCTCCACGGCGCAGCCGACCTTTTTGCTCACGGTGATTCCCATCCGGCATACCCGCCGGCGGGTCTTAAAAACATATGTCACAAGCGCCGCGTCGGAAAAGGAGCGGCCCTTTGCATATGCGCGGCGAAAATCACCGTTGCGGTTGAGTGTGATATAAGACTTCATGGGAGCAGGACATCCTCAGTTTTTACGGTACAATCAGTAGCTCAGGCGTTTTCTGCCCTTTGCCCTGCGGCGGGCCAGAACCTTGCGCCCGTTGCGGTCTGCCATCCTCTTGCGGAAGCCGTGCTCCATCTTGCGATGGCGCTTTTTGGGCTGATAAGTCCTCTTCATGAAAAACCCTCCCTTTTAAAAGGTCTGAATGATTAAGCTTAATCGGCAGTCACATCCCCTTTTCCGCATCCGGATTTCGCGCAAAAAGGGCATACGTGTACTTTTGATAAACTTGCAGGGAATTATTATATAATACAATCTGCAATTCTGTCAACTGTTTTCGGGGATTTCGAGGCAGTATTTCATATTTCAGCCTGTTTTTCAGGTAAAATCGGGATTTTTTTAATAATTCGTATTCGATCCCCCGGCTTTTCCGGGATCCGGGCGCCATTCAAATGAAGCGATTTGGATATCAGGCGGGCCTGTCCGCATTCGGTCTGAAAATCAGATGCATAAAATAATTTATTCTCAACAAAAAAAGAGGTTTGAAGTTGAAAACAAGTCGATTTTATGGTATTATTTTATATATGCCTATTACATTATATATAGTGCTTTTCCGGAGCCCGATCGGGCTTTTCCTGAAAATTATTCACACGCAAGGAGAATGAAACAAGCTATGAAATCTCTTTCCGACACCTGGTCCTCCGTGATGGAGTACTGCAGGGGGCAGATTACGGAGGTCGCCTTTAAAACGTGGCTGGAGCCGCTGAATCTGGTTGACTTTGACGGTGAGACCGCCACCATCAGCACGATTGACGAATTCCCAAAAAAAATCATCACGCAAAAGTATCTCGGCCTTTTGAACAGCGGCTTTGAAAATACGATCGGATTCCCGGTCCGGATTGAAATTGTCGTAGTCGAAGAGGGCGACGAGTACGCCCCGGAGAGCGAATCCGCCTCTTCCATTAATCTGGAAAGCGATCTGAACGGAGATGAGGAATATACCTTTGACACCTTTGTGGTCGGTTCCTCCAACCGCTTTGCCCATGCGGCGGCCCAGTCCGTCGCGGCAGCGCCCGGCAAAAATTACAATCCGCTCTTTATTTACGGGAATTCCGGCCTCGGGAAGACGCATCTGCTCTCGGCCATCTGCCATGAGATCAAAAAGAGGGATCCCGGCGCCAACATCATCTATACCCGCGGGGAGGATTTCACCAATGAGATGATCAATTACCTCGCGGAAAAGAATATGATTGAATTTCACAATAAATACCGCAGTGCGGATATCCTCCTGATCGACGATATTCAGTTCATCTCCGGCAAGATCTCCACACAGGAGGAATTCTTCCACACGTTTGACGCGCTCTTCCGTATGGGCAAGCAGATTGTTCTGACATCCGACCGCCTGCCAAAGGAGATTCTGACCCTGTCCGAACGCCTGCGCTCCCGGTTTGAAAGCGGACTGATTGCGGATATCCAGCCGCCGGATCTTGAAACCCGCATGGCCATTCTCAAGCGAAAGGCCACGGCGCTGGATCTGAATATTCCAAACGATGTCATCCAGTTTATCGCCGAACGGATCAAAAATAATATCCGCCAGCTGGAGGGGACTGTCAAAAAGATGAAGGCCCTCAAGTCCGTGGACAGCGAGCTTCCCTATATCATTCTGGCGCAGAATGCGGTCCGGGATGTTCTCAGCGATGAAAAACCCGTGGCCATCACGGTAGATGATATCATCTCCGAGGTATCCAAGGTCTGTTCCGTATCCGAGGAGGATATCCGCTCCAAAAAACAGAATGCCCAGACCTCCCGCGCGCGTCAGATTGCCATGTACATCGTCCGTGAGATCACCGGACTTTCCACGGAGGCCATCGGCAAAAATTTTGGAAATAAGGACCACTCCACAGTCATCTATTCCCTGAAAAAGATTGAAAAAGAGATGAAGGTCAACTCCTCCCTGCGGGCAATGATCTCCGATATTACGCGGAATATCCGGGAGGAATAGGAAAATCCTGTTAAAAAAACGGGGAATCCGGTGTATATCCTGTGGAAGTCCCCTTTCAAACAGCCGATCAGATTCTTCTCTTCTTCCACAGTTTTTTAAACATTCCACCGTTTGCTCTCAACAGGCGCGTGAAAACTCCAAAAATTTTCCGGATTCTTCACTTTTCCTGCACATCCGTTTTCTGGAAAATAAGAGGGCTTATCTGCGCCTCCATAAAGGTTTTTTTACCTTTCCACAAAATCCACACCCTCTAATATAACTACTATAAAAATAATTTATTTGATATACAAAATAAAAGGACACCCCCGCAGGGGAAGAATCCCTTTGGGCGGAAAAATTTTTTTGTTAAAAAAGAACGTTTAAAATATTCAGTTTTGAATGGGGAGATCACGTATGAAATTTACAGCAAACACGGCCCAGCTTGCAAAGGCGTGTCAGAACGTCCAGCGTGCGGTGGCGTCCAAGAATTCCTCCATCCCGGCGATCGAAGGGATTCTGCTGGATGCACGCGGGAACAGGCTCTATTTGACGGGATATGATCTGGAGGTCGGGATCAAGACTTCTATCGAGGCGCAGATCGATGAGGACGGCGCCATTATCCTCAACGACCAGCTCCTCTGTGATATTCTGCGCAGGCTCCCCGGAGAATTTGTGGAGATTGAGGCGGACGACCGCTTCCTGACGGAGATCCGGTGCGGGGAGAGCAAATTTTCCCTGATCGGTATTGACGCGCAGGAGTATCCGGAGCTGCCCTCCGTAACAGGGGGGGAGCCGGTACTCGTCGAGCAGGAGATCCTGCGGGATATGGTCCGTCAGACGATCTTTGCCACCGCCACCACGGAGTCCAAGGCGATTTACACAGGCATTGAGTTTGAAATTGAAAATAACGGCATCCGTCTGGTGGCGATCGACGGATTCCGTCTGGCGATCCGTTCTGAAAAGATCAGCTATACGGGGGAAAAGCTCTGTTTCGTCGTCCCGTCCAAGACGCTCTCTGAGGTGATCAAACTCACCGGGGAGGAAAATGAGCCGATTCGAATCGGTGTGGGCCGGCGCCACATCGTCTTTGAGATCGACGGGTACAGCGTGGTCTCCCGCCTGCTGGACGGCGAATTTCTCAACTATCGCGAGAGCATTCCCTCTGTCAACAATTTGAAGGTCAAGGTCAATACCAAGCTGTTTATCGACAGCATCGAGCGGACCTCCCTGCTGATCAACGACCGCGTCAAGAGCCCTGTTAAGTGTATTTTTGATTCGGAATCCATCCGGATTTCCAGCACGACGGCGCTCGGCAGCGCAAACGACCGGATCGACGCCCAGTGTGAAGGGACCGGGATTGAGATCGGATTTAACAATAAATATATGCTCGATGCGCTCAAGGCCTGTGATGTGGATGAGGTGACGCTGCTGCTCAGCGGCCCGCTCAATCCGATCATTATCCTGCCGCCGCAGGGGGAGAGCTTCCTCTATATGATCCTGCCGGTAGTTCTCAAATAAGAAGGGATTTGCATGAAGGTTCCTGTTAAAAAGTTAAAGTCCTCTCCGGTAAATCGTGGAAAATTGACCCGAGTCGACGTCCGGCCCCCTGTAAATCAACAAATTGAAAAAAAAGTTCCTGTGGAAAATGCAGTGGAAACAGTTGAAATTGTGCATGACGTCATCCGATTGGATGATTTTATGAAGCTCTGCGGCTGCTTTGGCACCGGCGGAATGGCGAAAATGGCCATTCAGGGCGGAGAGGTTTCCCTGAATGGGGAAATTTGCCTCCAGCGCGGGAAAAAGATATCGCCCGGCGACTGTGTCTCCTACGGCGGCCGCGTGTATGAGGTTGGGCGCAGATGAGAGTTCAATCCCTGGAAGCTGAAAATTTCAGGAACCTGAAGGAACTTTTTTTGGAAGCGGACGATCAGGTCAATGTCATTTGCGGCAGCAACGCGCAGGGAAAAACCAATCTGATCGAATGTATCTGGATGTTTACCGGTGCGCGCAGCTTCCGCGGCGCGCGGGATCAGGAGCTGATCCGGCTGGGTGAAAAAAAAATGTGTGCACAGCTGGGTTTTTACGCGCAGGACAGGGAGCAAAACGCAACGCTCTCCATTGCGGAAAAAAAGACGGCGGCGCTCAATGGTGTGACGCTGCGCAGCCCTTCCGAACTTTCCGAGTCTTTTTCCGCAGTGATTTTTTCACCGGTACATCTCGACTTGATCAAAGGGGCGCCCGTCTTGCGGCGCCGGTTTTTGGACGCGGCGCTCTGCGGGCTCAAGCCCGGATACAGCGCCGCCCTTGTCCGATATAACCGCGCGCTCCGGCAGCGCGCCGCCCTGCTGAAGGATATCCCCTATCACAGTGAACTGTACGATATGCTCGATATCTGGAATGACCGTCTTGCATCCCTCGGAGCGGCCGTGATTCATACGCGCCTGTCCTATATCCGCGGGCTGTGTGAAATCTGTTCTCCCGTGTATCTGGATATTTCCTCGGGCAGGGAACAGATGGAGCTCAGCTATGTCTGTTCCGCCGGCGCGGTCGGGCAAAGCCGGGAGGAGATTCGGTCCGCCCTGCTGCGGGCGTTGCAGGATACCCGGCGGGAGGACGTGGCGCTCGGCTCCACGAGTATCGGCCCGCATCGGGATGATCTGGAGATCCGTATCAGCGGGATGCCGGCGAGGACATATGCCTCCCAGGGGCAGCAGCGCTCCGCATCCTTCGCACTCAAACTTGGGGAGGCGGGGATCATTCGCCGGATCACCGGGGAGCAGCCCGTTATGCTCCTTGACGATGTGCTCAGCGAGCTCGATGATACGCGCCAGCGCTATGTGCTCAATCGCATTGAGGAGAGTCAGGTATTCATCACCTGCTGTGACCCCAGCGGCTTGATGCGGCTGAGCGGCGGTTCCTCTTTTCGGATGGAGGGCGGAAAAATCACTGACCGTCAAAAAATATGAGGGGGCTTTCTCTTGTACCTGCATCTTGGCGGAGATACGGTCGTCAGTACGGATGATCTGATCGGTATCTTTGACATTGAAAATACAACAATCGGTAAGGCGACGCGTGATTTTCTCTCCCGCAGCGAGCGGGAGGGTCGCGTACTGAACGTATCCTATGAGCTGCCGCGCTCCTTTTCCCTGTGCAGCAACGCGCAGGATCCGCACAATTACCGTGTTTATATTTCTCAGATTTCCCCGCGGACGCTGACAAACCGCACCGCGCTTCGGGAAATGGCAGGATCCCTGTGAGGAGACCTTTTTAGAAGTAGACGCTTCGATCAAGGAGGAAAATCAGTCCATGGCAGAAAAGAATGAAAATCAGAATCAAGAAGTCCAGATGGGCCCTATCGCCGAGGATGTTATCTTTGACGATCAGGACCAGATGGATACCAAGGTGACCGAGGAGTACGGCGCCGATCAGATCCAGGTGCTCGAGGGGCTCGAGGCTGTCCGCAAGCGCCCGGGTATGTACATCGGATCCACTGGTCCGCGGGGCCTGCACCATCTGGTGTATGAGATCGTGGATAACTCCATCGACGAGGCGCTGGCCGGCTTCTGTACCCATATCGAGGTGGAGATCCTGCCTGGGGACATCATCACCGTGCGCGATAACGGCCGCGGCATCCCCGTTGGCATCAATGAAAAGTCCGGCATACCGGCTGTGACGCTCGTGCTCACTGTACTGCATGCGGGCGGTAAATTCGGCGGCAGTGGGTATAAGGTATCCGGCGGCCTGCACGGCGTCGGCTCGTCCGTGGTCAATGCGCTCAGCGAGTGGATGGAGATCGAGGTCTCGCAGGATGGGCACATCCACCATCAGCGCTTTGAGCGCGGCGCGATCAAAACGGATCTGACAGTGATCGGAGATACGGATCAGACCGGTACTTTTATCAAATTTAAGGCCGATCCCGAGATCTTTACGGAGACGACACACTACGACTTTGAGATATTGGAAAAGCGCCTGCGCGAGCAGGCCTTCCTGAATGCGGGGCTCAAGATCACTCTGACCGACCGCCGACCGCCTGAGGAGGAGGGACTCCCTTACGAAAACGGCATCGCACGGGAAGAGGTATTCTGCTACGAGGGCGGGATCAAATCCTTTGCGGAGTATATCACCAAGGTGCGCGGCCTGACCCCGCTGCATGAGAATGCCATGCACTTTGCCACTGTGTCCGGCGACCGCTCGGCGGAAGTGGCGATGATGTATAACGACAGCTATAACGAGACGATCCTCAGCTTTGCCAACAACGTCAACACCATCGACGGCGGCACACATGAGACGGGCTTTAAAAATGCACTGACCCGCGTCTTCAACGACTATGGCCGCCGGTACGGCATCCTGAAGGACAGCGATAAAAATCTGACCGGCGACGATGTGCGTGAGGGATTGGTGGCTGTCATCAGTGTGAAGCTCACGGAGGCACAGTTTGAGGGGCAGACAAAGGGCAAGCTGGGCAATACCGACATTACCCCCCTTGTCTCCAAGATGGTCTATGACAAGCTCATGACCTACTTTGAGGAAAACCCGGCCGTGGCCAAGGTGATCTTCGGCAAGGCACTCGACGCCTCGCGCGCCCGTGAGGCCGCGCGTAAGGCGCGGGATCTGGCTCGCCGTAAGACGCCGCTTGACGGCAGCAGCACCCTGCCCGGCAAATTGGCCGACTGTACGGAGCGCGACCCTTCCAAGACAGAGCTCTACATCGTGGAGGGAGACTCCGCAGGCGGATCGGCCAAGGAGGGGCGCGACCGCGCCACTCAGGCGATTTTACCCCTGTGGGGCAAGATGCTCAACGTGGAAAAGGCGCGGCTGGATAAGGTGCTCAGCAACGAAAAGCTGATGCCTGTCGTCCTGGCGCTGGGCACCGGTATTGATGAGGACTTTGATATCACCAAGCTGCGCTATGACCGCATTGTGATCATGGCGGATGCCGACGTCGACGGTGCGCATATCCGCACCCTGCTGCTGACGTTCTTTTTCCGCTATATGCGCCCGCTGATTGAGGAGGGGCATGTCTATCTGGCGCAGCCGCCGCTGTACCGTGTGACGAAAAAGACCGCGAAAAAGACGCATTATTATGCCTTTTCCGATGAGGAGCGCGACCGCTTTATCGAGGCGCTCGGCGGGACGGATGCCTGTGATGTGCAGCGGTATAAGGGCCTTGGTGAGATGGATCCGGAGCAGCTGTGGGAGACCACGATGGATCCCGAGTACCGCACCATGCTGCGTGTGACGATGGAGGATGCCATCGAGGCGGACGAGACCTTCACGATCCTGATGGGGGATAAGGTTGAGCCGCGCCGTGAGTTCATCGAGAAAAATGCCCGTTACGTCCAGAATCTGGATATCTGATAGGATGTGCGCTGTACTGCGCCAACCGTTTGAATTGATACTTGAAGAAAAGGTGGGTACCGCCGAATGAGTGAAAATGAGAACAAGAACCTCCCGGAGGGGGAGAATTCCCAGAACGACGCGGAATTTTTAAAGAGCCGCGCCGTAGTGGAGGGAACCGTTGAAAAGGGCGTGACATCCTCAGAGGGATTCCAGGAGAAGCTGATCGACGTGGATATCAATCGGGAAATGCGCAAGAGCTTTCTGGACTACTCCATGTCCGTTATTGTATCCCGAGCCCTGCCCGACGTGCGCGACGGCCTCAAGCCGGTCCACCGCCGGATCCTGTACACCATGTTTGAGCGCAATTTGACGCCAAACAACGCCTACCATAAGTGCGCCGCCACCGTCGGCGCTGTGCTCGGAGATTATCACCCGCACGGCGACGCCTCGGTCTACGATGCCATGGTGCGCCTGGCACAGAGCTTTTCCATGCGCTATCCGCTGGTAGACGGCCACGGGAACTTCGGCTCTGTGGACGGCGATCCGCCCGCCGCCTACCGTTACACGGAGGCGCGCATGAGCAAAATGTCGATGATGATGCTGTCCGACATCGATAAGGACACCGTCGACTTTATGCCCAACTATGACAACAATAAAAAGGAGCCCACCGTGCTCCCGTCCAGATTCCCCAACCTGCTCGTCAACGGATCTACGGGGATCGCAGTCGGTATGGCGACCAACATCCCACCCCACAATCTGAACGAGGTTGTGGATGGAATGTGCCTGCTGATCGATAACCCCGATGTGGAGCTCGCCCAGCTGATGGAGGTCATCAAGGGGCCGGATTTCCCCACCGCGGGTATCATCATGGGCCGCGCCGGGATCCGCGCCGCCTACGCCACCGGCCGCGGCAAGATCATTGTCCGCGCCCGTGCGGAGATCGTCGAGCGCAAGAACGGCTACTTTAGCATTGTGGTCGATCAGCTGCCCTACCAGGTCAATAAGGCGCGCCTGGTAGAAAGTATTGCAGATCTGGTCAAGGACAAGCGGATCGAGGGGATTTCCGCCATCAACGACTATTCCGGCCGCGCCGGGATGCGGATGCAAATCGACCTCAAGCGCGAGGCAAATCCGCAGGTTGTGCTCAACAACCTGTATTCCCTCACACAGATGCAGATCACCTTTGGCGTGATTATGCTGGCCCTCGTCAACGGGGAGCCGAAGATTCTCACGCTCAAGGAAATTTTACAGAACTATATCAAATATCAGGAAGAGATCATTGTCCGCCGTGTCAAATTCAACCTGAAAAAGGCACAGGAGCGCGCCCATATTTTGGAGGGCTTGAAGATCGCGCTTGACTTTATTGATGAGGTCATCGCCATCCTCCGCTCCTCCAAGAGCATTGCAGAGGGCAAGGAGCGCCTGATGGAGCGCTTTGGGCTGGACGATATACAGGCCGATGCCATCGTCAAGATGCAGCTTGGCCGTCTGACCGGTTTGGAGCGTGAAAAGATCGAGGCCGAACTCGCCGAGCTGGCCGCCAAGATCAAGGAATATCTGGAAATTCTCGGCGATGAGCGCAAGGTGCTTGAGATCGTCAAGAATGAGGCCATTGAGATCAAGAACAAATACGGCGATGAGCGCCGCACCCGGATTGAGAACGTCAGCGGTGAGGTCGATATTGAAGATCTGATCCCCGAGGAGAACTGCGTATTCACCATGACAACCATGGGCTATCTCAAGCGCCAGCCCGTGGATGCCTACCGCACGCAGAAACGCGGCGGCCGCGGCATCAGCGGTATGGCCCGCCGGGAGGAGGATGTGGCGGAGACCATGTTTATCGGTTCCACGCATGAGTATGTCCTCTTCTTCACCAACCGGGGCCGCGTATTCCGCCTGAAGGGATATGAGATCCCGGAGAGCGGCCGCACCAGCAAGGGCATGAATGTGGTCAACCTCCTGCCCATTGAGGAGGGCGAGAAGGTCGAGGCCATGATCCGCGTGCCGAAGCTTGATGAGGGTGAGGAGGATACGCGCAATATCTGTATGGTCACCCGCCGCGGTATTATCAAGCGTTCCGCACTCTCGCTGTACCAGAATATCCGCAAGGTGGGCCTGCGCGCGATCAATATTGACGAGGGCGATGAGCTGGCCTGGGTGCGCCTGACCAGCGGCAGCGACGATCTGCTGGTCGCCACCCGTAAGGGCATGAGTATCCGCTTTAATGAGACGGACGCCCGCGAGGTGGGCCGTGTGGCCCGTGGCGTCAAAGCCATCACCCTGCGCGAGGGGGATGAGGTGATCGGAATGGCCGTCCTCTCCGGGGAGGGTGAGGTTCTCACCGTGAGCGAGACGGGCAACGGCCGCCGCAGCCCGTTCAGCGAATACCGTTTACAGAGCAGGGGCGGCAAGGGACTGATCAACTACCACGTGGAGAAATATGGCGACGTGGCCGCCGTGATCGTGGTGGAGGATACGGATGATATCATCATGATCGCCTCCGACGGTGTCATTATCCGTATCGCCGCCAACGGGATCAATACCCTCTCCCGTACCTCTAAGGGCGTGCGCGTGATGAAGGTAAATGCGGGCGAAAAGCTCGTCACCGTTGCCCGCGCCGAGCATGACGAGGAAGAGGCGCAGGAGATCGAGCCGCAGGATCCGGAGGAGGAACCTGCGGAACAGGCGGAGGAAGAGGAGAACACACCCGCCGAGTCCGAATGATTAAAATTGTAAAGAATGTGAGAGCCCGGTGCATTGCACCGGGCTCTTGTCAAAGTGTTGAATAATAAAGAAGGCTGCGTCTATTCGCGCGCAAGCAGGCTCACGACATCCCCACAGAGCGATCAACTTTTTGCGGGGTACACGGGGGAATTCTGCACAATCCCCGTAGGGAACACCGCCCCCGGCGTTCCGAAAGAGGATGGATGAAAGCAGAAAGCTGTGGCTATCAACCGGCCTCCTTTCAGTTGCCCATTTGTATGTCATCTCCCCTTGTGTAAAGAGAAATGCCTGAATTTGTACCGATTTTCCATTTTATCTTTTTCACGCGTTTTCTGTGAACTGTCAATCTGTGCGGCGGAACGCTGAGGGCAGCGTTCCCTACGGAAGAGGGTACAAAGAAGTAATCCGAGGAAAGCCGGCAGATTTTTTTGAGATGTTTTGCATCGTATGCCGCGCGAAGTCTGCACAATCCCCGTAGGGAACGCCGCCCCCGGCGTTCCGCAAAAAAGGGGACGAAAGAGGAAAACCATCGGCTTTCAGCCCAATAAGCCTTCCCCTTGAGGGAAAGGGGGACCGCCTACATCCGCAAAAAATTGATAGCGAGAGCGAACCGTCGCTCCTCCTTTTTTCCTACTTCTGTGCCGTTCCGCGTCTGCGGAATTCTCCGGGGGACATCCCAGCCGCGCGGTGAAACATTTTAATAAAGTAACTCTGGCTCTGGAAGCCGCACAGCTCGCCGATCTCCATCAGGGATCGGTTGGAGTGGAGGAGCAAGTCGGAGGCGTACTGGATCCGCCGCCGGATGACGTATTGCTTGGGTGTCTGGCCGATCACGTTGCGGAAGCAGCGCAGGCACTCCCGCTCGCTGACGGCTGCGGCCCCGGCAATCTGACTGAGCGTGACCGGCTCGGCGTAGTGGCAATCGATAAAGTCGATCATCCGGCGCACGCGGTTGAGTTCCTGCGGCAGGGGGGCACTGCGGGCGGCAATGGCGTCCGAGCTGTGTTCAAAGATTAGCAGCATCAGCTCCGACAGATGGCTGCGCATTTTCAGTTCAAAGCCGCGGCCCTGCGCTATCCCAAGCTCGTAGGACGTGCGTAGATGGTCAAGTGCCTCGCGCTGCCAGGGGATCTCCGGCTTAAAAATGAGGTGGGAGAGGGTGGCGGAGCTTAAAATCGGGCGCATATACCGGCTCCAGAATACGGACTGCTGCGTGCCATAGATCAGCGCGGGGTGGAACACAATGTTTGGAATCACGGATTCCTCCCCTTCCGCTCCGGCATAGGCGTGCAGCACACCTGAGTTGACAAAAAGTCCCTCGCCGGCGCTCAGGGTGTAGCGCTGCTCGTTGACGGCGAAGCTCAGCGTCCCCTTTTGCACCAGGGCAATTTCCAACTCGTCGTGCCAGTGCCAGGGAAAAAAGGTCCCCTGGTACCGGTCCAGATAGCACGCACAGGGGAAGCTGTCCGTCCCGTGCTGGGTGAGCTCCTGTTTGTTGGCATCCAGCACAAGGTCCGCGTCGGGATATCCGGGTACTTTTTTTATATTTTTTTCGGGTATCATACGCATTTCACCACGTAAAAAAGGATAGTTTGGCGGTTTTGTTCTATTATAATGCATAAAAGTGAAAGAAACAACCGCCTGAATTAAGTATAATAAAATAGATTTGGACTTTTTGGGGGAAATTGATTTTTATGGCGACCGTCCTGTTGGTCATCATCTATATCGCCTTTGTCGGGCTGGGAATTCCGGATTCCCTGTTTGGCACGGCGTGGCCCGCCATCTATCCGGAGCTGGGGGCGCCTGTCTCCTACGCGAACTTTGTCACCCTGCTGATCTCCGGGGGGACGATCGTGTCCAGCCTGATGAGCGCACGGCTGATTAACCGGTTTGGCGCAGCTAAGATCACCGCCGTGAGCACCTCGCTGACGGCGGTTGGCCTGCTGGGCTTTTCGCTGTCCGGCAGCATGGCCTGGCTGTGCCTGTTTGCCATCCCGCTGGGGATCGGTGCCGGTGCGATCGATGCCGCGCTGAATAACTATGTGGCGTTGCACTATAAGGCTTCCCACATGAATTTTATCTCCTGCTTTTACGGGGTGGGGATCACGCTGAGCCCTTTTTTGATGTCCTTCCTGCTGGGGGAGGAGAACGATTGGCGCGGCGGGTACCGCACCGTATTCTATATTCAGATGGCGATCTCCCTGATCACGATCGCATCGCTCCCCCTGTGGAAAAAGGTGCGGGAAAATGCCCCCGAGGGGGAGGAGCATCCCGCCCGCACAGTAAAATTCCGCGAGCTGGCGGCCATGCCGTCCGTCCGGCTGGTGTGGCTGATCTTTATCGGTTCGTGCGCCATTGAGTTTACGTGCAACGCGTGGGGCAGTACCTTCCTGGTTCAGGTGAAGGGGATGGCTGTGGACCGCGCGGCGCAGATGATTACCTTTTACTACGTCGGGATGACGCTGGGGCGCTTCCTGGCCGGAGTGCTCTCCCACAAGGTCACGGGCTGGAGCATGATCCGGACCGGCCAGGCTGTCGTCCTGGCGGCGATTGTATTGATGCTGCTCCCCTTGCCCGCGGTGTTCTGTACCATAGGACTGTTTTTGATCGGATTCGGCAATGGGCCGGTATTCCCAAATCTAAACTATCTGACGCCTAAAAATTTCGGTTCCGATATCTCCCAATCCGTCATGGGCACACAGATGGCCGCCTCCAATATGGGGATTCTCATCATGCCGCCGGTATTCGGCCTCATCGGCCAGGCGTTTGGAATGCAGCTGTTCCCGTGGTTCCTGCTGGCGATGTTTTTGATTATGGCGCTCTCCACCCTTGGCTTGATCCGAAAACTCAAAAAGCAGGGCCGGTACGAATAAAAATCCCCGCCCATTATGTTACATTTTCAGGAGGTCTCACACGCATGGCAACGATCCTGCTCATCGTCATCTACATTGCCTTTATCGGATTGGGGATCCCGGATTCGCTCTTTGGCGCGGCTTGGCCCGCCATCTATCAGGAGTTTGCCATCCCCATGTCCTATGCCAGCTTTGTCACCATTCTGATCTCCGGCGGCACGGTGATCTCCAGCCTGATCAGCGCACGGCTGATCAACCGGTTTGGAACATCAAAAATTACCGCCGTGTGCACCTCCCTGACGGCGCTCGCACTGCTGGGATTCTCCCTGTCCGGGAGCATGGTGTGGCTGTGCCTGTTTGCGATTCCGCTGGGGCTGGGCGCGGGCTCGATCGACTCCGCACTGAACAACTACGTGGCGCTCCACTACAAGGCGACGCATATGAGCTTCCTGCACTGCTTTTATGGCGTAGGGATCACGCTGAGCCCCTATCTGATGTCTCTGGCGCTCGGGGAGGAAAACGACTGGCGCCGGGGGTACCGGATCGTATTTTTTATCCAGCTGGGGATCGCACTGATCACCATTTTCTCCCTGCCGCTGTGGAAAAAAATCAAGGATGCCGCGCCGGAGGGGGAGAGCGGCCCCGTGCGCACACTCAAGTTCCGGGAGATGGCAGCCATGCCGACCGTGCGCGCAGTTTGGCTCGTATTTATCGGTTCGTGCGCCATTGAGTACACCTGCAACACCTGGGGCAGCACCTATCTGGTGGACATCAAGGGCATGGCGGTGGACGAGGCCGCCGGGGTGATTACGTTCTACTATGTGGGGATGACATTGGGGCGTTTCCTGTCCGGCGTTCTGGCCAACCGCCTGTCGAGCTGGAAGCTGATCCACATTGGGCAGGGGATCGTGCTGGTTGCGGTTATCCTGCTACTCCTGCCGCTGCCGGTCCCTGTTGCAGTGACGGCGCTGTTCCTTGTAGGGCTTGGCAATGGGCCGGTATTCCCCAATCTGGTCCACCTCACGCCCAAAAACTTCGGCGCCGATATTTCGCAGTCCGTCATGGGGACGCAGATGGCTGCCGCCTCCACGGGGATCATGCTGATGCCGCCCATTTTCGGCGTCCTGGTGCAGGCGGTCGGGATCGGTCTGTTCCCCTGGTTTTTAACCGTAATGTTCGCCCTGATGGCGGTGTGCACGCTGATCCTCGTGCGCGGGCTGAAAAGACAGGGGCGGTACTGATCCTCCGGAGGGCCGCCTTAAAATTTTTTCATCGATACACAAAGAGAAAAGCTCTCCCAAAAAAATGGGAGAGCTTTTTAATGTAAAGGATCTTATTCCTCCACAATGCGTACCGTCTTCATCACGACGGGGGTCAGCGGCCGGTCGCCCGCGTCGGTCTGTACGCCGGCGATCTCATCCACCACATCCATCCCCTCCACCACGCGGCCAAAGGCGGCGTAGCTGCCGTCCAGATGCGGCGCGTCCTGATGCATGATGAAAAATTGGCTGCCGGCGGAGTCGGGCATCATGCTGCGGGCCATGCTGATGACCCCGCGGGTGTGCCGAATGGGGTTGTCCACGCCGTTGCGCGCAAACTCGCCCTTGATCCCGTAACCGGGGCCGCCCATGCCGGTGCCCTCCGGGTCCCCGCCCTGGATCATAAAGCCGGGAATGATCCGGTGGAAGGTCAGTCCGTCGTAAAAGCCCTCGCGCACGAGCTTTTCAAAATTTTCCACAGTGATCGGAGCTGCCGACGCGTCGAGCTCCAGGCGGATCTTTCCGCCGTTTTCCATGGTGATTTCAATCATGGGTAAAACTCCTTTTGTTCAATAAGATGCGTTCAGTATACCACAATCCGCGCAAAATTGCACCCCCGGGATACGGACAGCGGGGTAAAAATTTATTTCTCGAGAATCGCGGCGACCACCGTGATATCGTCGTCGTGCACCCCGGAGACACGGCGCTTCGCCTCCTGGGCGATGTGGCGGGCGAGCGCCTGCGCGTCCCCCTCCTTCCAGTCCTCCAGATGGGCGCAGATCCACTCCGTATCGCCCTCGAGCGCGCCGTCCGACGCCATGAGGACGATATCGCCCGCGCCGAGCATGGCGGAGCTGCGCGCAAAGGAGACCTCCTGGAGGATCCCCGCCGGGAGAGAGGCGCTCTCGAGCCGGTGCGCCCGTCCGTTTTTTCGGATAAAGGAGGCGGGAGCGCCCGCTTTCAAGAAGTCCGTCCGGCCTGTGAACAGATCGATGCACGCAATGTCGAGCGTGGCGAGGGATTCGTCGGAGGACTTGACCAGAAGGGAGGAGTTGACCACCTTCAGCGCACAGTCAAAGCCGAAACCGGCCTTGATCAGTCTGGCGAGCAGGCCGCTGGCCATGGCGCCGTCCACCGCGGCGCGCGCACCCGTTCCCATGCCGTCGCTGATAATCAGGATCTGGCGGCCGCGCCCGTCGTTGAAGCACTCGTAAGAGTCCCCGCTCACAGTGGAGGAGGAGCAGGTGATCTGCGCCCCGGCGGCCGGAGCGGTAAAGCACGCCTTTTCGCTCAGTGTGATGACGGTTTTCCCCGCGCAAGTGTTCACACACGGCAGTTCAAAGACACGGCGTGCCGCCGCCCCCACCTCCCTCGCAATCATTCGCCGGTCCGCGCCCCGCACCGGTTCGCACAGTACATGGACCGTCATGCGCCCGTCCTTGTCCAGAATGCAGTCGGCCTCCGTCACGGGGAGCTTGTTGGCCTGCAGGTGGGTGCGCACGCGGTAGGCGGCCTTATCGTCATACGTGCGCGTCTGCTCGTATTCCCCGGAGAGGTCGCTGAGCATCTGTGCAATGGTGCCGAACTGTTCCGCCGCCTGGGAGCGAATGCGCCCGATCTCATCCCGGGCGCTGAGCGTTTCCAGATAATTGGTATATTCGTAGTTAAACGCATCGAGAAGCTTTTCCTTGCGCGTGCAGCGGGCGGTAAAATATCCCGGAAGACTGTCCGCACGGATGTGCCCGTGCGTGCGCAGCGCCGTGCCGATATCGTTAAAGACGTTCATGGTATCGTCAAACGCAGTTGTCCAGCAGAAGGAACGCATGGTACAGCTGAAGCAGACGCTGTCGCACACCTTGTTATATACGCCGGTCATATCCGGCGCACAGCGCTCCTTCAGCCCCGCGCACACCTTGTCCACACAGACGGATACGTCCTCCATCGCGCTCGCCGCACCCCGGAGGCGCATCACAAGGGATCGGCGCAGGCCCTCTTCCTCCCCGGCTTCCTCTTTCTGTTCATCGCGGATGACCGTCCAGCTTCGGACTCGGTCGATCGCCCCGGAGGGAATGAGCAGGAAGAGGATGTCGGCTGCCGCCGTCTCGATCAGAAGGGCGGTATCCGGGAGGGCGGCTCCGGCGATCAGTGCGGCGATCCCGTTGGAGACGGTAAAGGCAGCCGCGCATCCGAAGGAGCCCAGCGGGGCGCAGATGCCGGCGATCAGGCCGCCCAGCGCATAGCCCGCAGTGATATAGGCCTCAGAGCCGGAGCCTGCGGCCATGGCAATTCCCGCCGCAATGCCTGTGACGGCGCCGCCGGCCACGCCTGCCGCCCGGGCCGAGAGCAGGATCAGCAGTACACCGGCGATGCGTGCCGGGGAGATGCCCGCCGCCTCAAACGGGGCGAGGGACATCAGGATCAGGCAGACGAGGATCACCAGGCAGGCCACGGAGGTCTTGTCCGCCGTTTTCAGCTTTTCCCGATCCAGCTCCGCAGCCCGGCGGAAAATATAGGCGCACCCGGCGGCGAGAGCCGTCTCCGCCAGGGCGAGCGTGATCCCGGCCGCAGATGCGCCGTCGGTGGCCACACGTGCCACGGAGGTGACTGCGCACCCGGCCGCGGCCGCGGCCACGGAAACGATGCGCGGCGAGATGCCATGGGCAACGCGCCCCAGTCCCCGCGCGGCCACCGTGACGACGGCGATCGCCGCGATCGCCTGAAGCGCCTGTGGGACCGACCCTCCGATCAGATATCCCGCGGAGGCGCCGAGGGCGGCGGCCAGGCATGTCCGTGCGGGGGCGGCGGCCACAAACGCGATCCCAAACGGCATACTGGAGCCGTCAAAATTGCGCAGTGCCAGAATCAGCGCGATCACGCCCCAGACAGCCTGCTCCATCACGATACGCACGGAATCCGGCAGCTCAAAATTTTTAATTCCTCTGCGGCGCAGGGCCGCGGTACCTCTGAACGGGAGCTTTAAATCCTTTGCTTTCAACTTCCTCACCACTTTTTCGGGGCCGTCCCCCTGAATTGTTTTGTAACAGGATTATACGCCCAAAAAGCGGAAAAAATTGTCAGAATACGAGCCCGGGTTGGAAAAAACAGAGGGAACCGTACGTTTCGTTCCCAAGGGGCGCGTATTGAAGCGTATGGCCGGTTGTGGTACAATGGAAATGAAATACAACGCAAAAACAGAAGAGAGGGAAAAGGATGAAGATCATCATTGCAGGGGCCGGGATCGGCGGGATGGCTGCGGCGGCGGAACTGGGGCGCATGGGGTTTGACGTGACCGTGTATGAGCGGTCTCAGAGTCTGGACCAGATGCGCTATGACTGGCATGACGACGTCAATCCCGATATTTTTAAACGGCTTGGGATCCCGATCCCCGCGGAGCATTTTAAGAAAAAGAGCTGGACGTTCGTCGCCCCCTTTGAGGCCGTGACGCGGGAATTCCATCAGGACGAGCGCCACCCCGATTTTTCCATCGAGCGCAGGCCGTTAAACAGGGTTCTGTACGAGCGCGCGGAGCCATACGCACAGTTTGTATTCGGCGCTGAGGTGACCGGAGCGGTGCTGGCGCCGGGCCGCGTGGCCGGGGTGATCGCCAACGGGGAGCGGGTGTACGCCGACCTTGTCCTGGACAGCCTGGGCGTGGACTCGCCCCTGAAGGCGTCGCTCCCCGCGTCGTTTGGCATCACACGCCACCGCGAGGAGGAGATCTTCACCGTATACCGCGCCTTTCACCGGAAAAATCCCGATGCGCCCGCGCCCCGCTATACCAATAAGGCCTATCTCAAGCATCTGGGGGAGAACGGGATCTCCTGGGCCATTCAGGATCACGATCCCGATCTGGTGGACGTGCTCGTCGGCCGCCTGGGTGGGATGAGCCGCACCGTGCTCGATCACGCGCTCGCCGATCTGAAAAGAACCGATCCCACCATCGGGGATGAGGTGGTGCGCGGGGGCATCCTGTGCCGGATCCCGGTGCGCTATCCGGCTGTGCGCATGGTCGCCAACGGCTATGCGGCCATCGGGGACAGCGCCTACATGACGATCCCCATGCTTGGGAGCGGGATCGCCTCCTCCCTGCTGGCGGCCTCCCTGCTGGCGCAGACCATCCGCGATGCGCAGGCGCGCGGCGTGACCGGGGCCGCGCTGTTTGACGCGGCAACCCTCTGGGGATATCAGACAGCAGTCTACCGCGCCTTTGGCGCGGAGCACTGCGGGATCGACGTACTCAAACGCGGGGTGCTCCGCATGGAGAACGAGGTGCTCAGCTGGATGCTCGGCTCCGATCTGCTGACAAATGAGGAGCTCGGAAAGCTCGCGGGCGGCGGGCTGCTGAAGGTGGGGCCCGCGGAGGCGTTGCGCAAGGTGCGCGTGGCGGGCGTGTCCCGTCTGGGCGTGCTGCTGGGCGTGAACAATCTCCTGCAGAAGAGTCTGCTGGCCGCCGCTGTTGCAGCCGGAATCCCGCGCGCGTACGATCTGAAAAAGATCGCCCGCTGGGCCTCCCTGCTGGAGAAGCTCTACCGGTAATCGGCGCGGCGATGTGAAAAATTCAAAAAACAGCCGCCGTCCATTCAGGACAGTAGCCGCCGGCTACCCCTTGAAAGCGCGGCGGAAGGGAAACGGAAGAGCGCGCCCCCGGTCATCGGAGACGCGCTCTTTTTATAGAAGGAACCGATTAGTCATCACAGTCGTAATGTGGAATTTCGGCTTTTTTGCCCTCAAGGATCCCCTTGTTGTCGCGGCGCTGCTCATCGGGCAGATCGAGCGCCAGGGTTCCGCCGGGGTTCATGATGTTGTTCGGGTCAAAGTGCTTTTTGAGCGTACGGTAGATGTCGAGCTCCTTGGAGCCGATCTGCCCCTCCAGCCACGGAGCGGTCATCTTGCCGATGCCGTGGTGGTGGCTCATCGACGCGCCGGCCTTCTGGATGTGGTCCATGATGCCGTACTGGTACTCCAGATACTCGTCGATATCGCTCATCTTGGCCTCAAAGATGAAGTAGAGGTTCGCCCCCTGCGGGTAGAAGTGGGACATATGCGTCATGCACATGGTGTTCGGGCGGGACTTGCAGAACTTGCGCACCTGCTTGTAGACGTCCATAAAGTTATCCCAGTTGACCGAACACTCGAGCGTGTCGAGCATCAGGCCGTAGTCGCCCATATCCTCCCGCAGGTACGGATCGCGGAAGCGGCCGTGCTCCCACGCTTTGGTGACGATGCCGGTGGTGAACATGGCGCCGTACTTGTGGCAGATGCGGGCAATCCTGCGGCGGACGTTGTGGCTGAAGTGGCGCTCGCCCTCGGTAAAGCCGAGCATCAGGCAGCGCTTGCCGTCCTCATAGCCGCGCGCCTTGAGCACGGTGTCAATGGGCGTATCGGCCACGCCGTACAGGCGGAAGCCGATGGAGGTCTCCTCCGGATCGGAGACGCGGAACACGGACGGATAGCCGAACTCGCCCTGCATGATTTCACGGGCGGCGGTGACGGCGGAATCCCAGTCCTTGAACACGTAGCTGAAGCGGAAGCGGTTCTCCGGCATGTACTTGAAGATGCGCAGCGTCACATGCGTCAGGATGCCGAACGTGCCCTCGCTGCCCATCATGATCTGGTCGATGGAGGGGCCGGTCGCATTGCGCGGGCACTCGTCGGACTTGATGACGCCGATGGGCGTCACATACGTCTGGCTGATGACGATGTCCTCGATCTTGCCGTAGTAGCTGGAGTTCTGGCCCGCGCCGCGGGTGACGGCCCAGCCGCCCACGGAGGAGTATTCAAAGGACTGCGGGAAGTGGCCGCAGGTATATCTTCCCTTGGCGTGCAGGATCTCCGGCGCGTGGTTGAGGATCTCCTCCAGACGGGGGCCGCTCATGCCGGCCTCCACAGTGATGGTCTGGTTGTGCTCGCTAAAGCGCACCACCTTGTTGAAGTTCTTGCGCATGTCGAGGGATACGCCGCCGCATACCGGTTCCACACCGCGGGTCACGGAAGAGCCGCCGCCATAGACGTACATGGGGATCTTATTGTCATTACAGTATTTGACAAGCTTGACGATATCCTCGTGGGAGCGCGGATAGACAACCGCATCCGGCAGGTTCTCTGCAATGTGCTTGCGCAGGCGCATCAGGTCGATCATCGTCTTGCCGTAGGCGACGGACAGGCGGGCGTAGTCGTCCGTGGTCACGTTGTCCTCGCCGACGATGGCGGCCAGATCCTTGAGCTGCTGCTCCGTGAAGTGAGAGGGGCTGTCGTATTCGACCTTCTCAAGGCCCATCTCCTTTTTCTCCTTGAAGTCGTCGTCCGTCATATCGAAGACGTCCTTCATCATGCGGTAGAGCGCGCGGCTGGGGGCCTTGAACTCGTTCGGGTCGCCCCACTTGAGGATGGAGCGCCAGGAGCCCGCGGGGGCTTCCTCATGGTACCAGTCGGGGTAAAATTCTTCTACTTTGCGTTTCATACAAGCGGTTCCTCCTTATTTTCAGTAACCAATTCTCTGTGTGGAATCCAAAAACCGGATCAGCAGTCCGGGATATCCTCCGTGGCCACAATGTCCGTCCCGCAGACGTCGGGGATGATCACATCCCCCACACGGACCTTTTCCGTGACGACAACCTCGTTGATTTTTTCCATCGCCTTAAAGATGTCCTCCTTTGGGATGACGTCCTTTGTCTTGACGGGCAGCCGCGGGAAGTGCGGGAACGACGTCGCCACGGTGCTGGAGATGGTGCGCATCGGGTGCGTCATCTCCTCCCGGGCGAACTGCTCGCCCTTTTTGCAGGTGTTCCCCGTCACGCTGATCTCTCCCGCGCGGACCGTTACGGTCATGCGGCAGCCGTTGGGGCACACGATGCAGGTCATCTCTCTCACCTGGTCTTCCATATCCTCACACCTCCATTTTCAGTGCGATCCGCGTCACGGGATGGTCGATCTTCAGCGTGAGCTGCTCCATCTCCGACGGGGAGAGGTGAATGTACTTTTTCCGTTTGGCCGTCTCCTCATTGACGCACAGCTCGACGGCCGGCTTTTTCTGCTCGCTGCGCGGGCGGAAGTACATCGTCAGATCGTCCTGACGCATCACGTCGTAGTACTGCGGGACCACATAGGCAAATTTTTTGCTATCATAGTCAATTTTTACCCGCACGCGGCGGCCGGGCTGGTACCGGGCCGCATAGGCGCCCGCCAGATCGCCGCTCTCGGAGACGTAGTCCACCAGGTCGTTCACGTGCAGCGCATTCCCGCAGGAGAAGACGCCCGGCACGCTCGTCATGAAGGTCTGATCCACATAGGGCCCCTTGGTGGCTGGATCGATTTCCACGCCCAGCTTTTCGGCGATCTCATTCTCCGGCAGCAGGCCGACGGACAGAATCAGGGAGTCGCACGGGATGATGCGCTCCGTACCGGGGATGGGCTTCATCTTCTCATCCACCTTCGCGACCTCGACGGCCTCCACGCGCTTGGCGCCGATCACACGCGTGACCGTGGTGGACAGGTGAAGCGGGATATTGTAGTCGTCCAAACACTGGGCGATATTGCGCGCCAGGCCGGCGGGGGTATCCTTGATCTCGTAGACGCCCTCCACCTCGGCCCCCTCGAGCGTCAGGCGGCGCGCCATGATCATGCCGATGTCGCCGCTGCCGAGGATGACGCATTTTTTCACCGGCATATAGCCGGAGATGTTGACAAAGTGCTGTGCCGTGCCGGCCGTGAACACACCCGCGGGCCGGTCGCCGTGGATAAACACCTGTTTGGCGGTGCGCTCGCGGCAGCCGCACGCGAGGACGAGCGATTTGCAGTGGAAAAATTTGATACCCTGCGCGCTCTGTACCGTGAGGGCAAAGCTGCCGTCCGGCGTCTTTTCCGCATCGGTGACAAAGGCGTTGACAATGTGGTCGATCCCCATCGAGAGCATCTCTTTATAAAACCGTCCCGCGTACTCGGGGCCGGTCAGCCGCTCGCCGAAACGGACCAGACCAAAGCCGTCGTGGATGCACTGCTTGAGGATCCCGCCCATGCGGGCCTCGCGCTCAATGATCAGAACACTTGCGCCCTGCTTTGTGGCGCTGATCCCCGCCGCAAGGCCGGCCGGGCCGCCGCCGAGGACGATCACGTCGTAAATGTCCTTCACGCTTCAGCGCCCCCTTTCTTTTTTGACGCTCCCGCTTTGGCGGGCGCTTTTTTGTCCGATTTTTGGGCTGTCCGTGCGCCGCCCTTTCCGGCGGATGCCTTGGCGGAGGGTTTGCGTGCCGGCGCCTTTTTGGCTTGGGGCTTGCTTTCAGCCCCTTTGTCCGCGGCCGTTTGCCCCGTCCCTTTGTTGGTCGGGCCGTAGAGGAATTCGGTTCCGTCGCCGTTCTTGGTGATTTCCTCCGGCTTGAGCCCTGTCTCCTGCGCGATGATACTCGTCACCAGCGGGGAGCAGAACCCGCCCTGACAGCGGCCCATGCCGGGCCGTACACGGCGCTTGATCCCGTCGAGTGAGGTGACAGGGATCGGGGAGTGAATACAGTCGATGATCTCGCCCTTGCTGATCTCCTCGCACCGGCAGATGATCACGCCGTAGTCGGGATTCTTCTCGATCAGCTTCTGCTTCTCTTCCAGGCTCAGATATTTGAGCACCGGCGCGGCCTTGCGCACCGGGTCAAACCGGTCGTTTTTGTGGACGTCCATCTGTTCGCCCAGCGCCGCCGTGCTGATCTCCGCGATCCGCTTGGCGATGGCGGGCGCGCTGGCAAGGCCGGGCGACTGGATCGCCGCCGCGTGGACAAGGTTATCGACCTCCTCCGACCGCTCGACGATGAACTCCTCCTCGTAATTGGAGGCGCGCACGCCGGCAAAATACGTAATGACGTCCGATTTGGCAAAGCCCTTGATCAGCGGCAGATGTTTTTCCAAAATGGCGTCAACATGGTCGGCATGGGTGCTGAAGTCCTCGCGCAGCGGTTCCTCATAGGCGTCCGGCCCGACGAGGACGTTGCCGTCGATGGTCCGCATCACGCCGCCGCCCTTGGTGTCGGACGTGGCGGCCTTAACGGAGACAAGGCCCATGGAGCGCTGGACGAGCTTGCCCTTCTTTTTATCGAGGATCACAAGCTCCCCCTTGCGCGGATGGATGGTGAAGAACTGGTCGTCCGCCATTTTGGCAATGATATCGCTGAATACGCCGGCCGCGTTGACGACCAGACGCGGGTAGACGGTGCCGCGGTTGGTATGTACGGCGGCGATCCGGCCGTGCTCCATCTCCATGGAGGTGACGATGGTGTCCAGCGAGACCCGAGCGCCGTTTTCCACGGCGTTTTCCGCCAGCGCGACCGTGAGCTTATAGGGGGAGAGCACGCCGCTCATCGGGTAGCTGAACGCACCGAGCGCCGCGTCGGTGATGTTCGGCTCCAGTTCGTGCATCCGCTGGCGGCTGATGTGGCCGCCCGGGATGCCAAACGCTTTTGCACGCGCACCCAGTACGGCGCGCCCGCCCACCCCGAACAGGTGATCGGAATACAGGATGAAATTCCCGTAACGTTTAAAGGGAATTTTCAGATCCTTACACAGCTGGGTATACATCAGGTTCCCCTCCACGTTCATCTTCCCGCGCAGGGAACCGATGTGGGAGGCGATACCCGGATGGATCATGCCGTCGTTCCGGGAGGAGGCGTGCATGGCCACGTCGCTCTCCTTCTCGCACAGCAGGACGGAGACATCCCACCTGCGCAGCTCGCGCGCGATGGCACAGCCGATCACCCCGCCGCCGATGATCAGCACATCCGGCCGCTCCCCGTCGATTGCGCCATCCTCAATGGCGCTGCGGCGGATGGGCGGGGGCGTAAAGCCGTCGAGTTCAATTTCGTTGACCACGCCCTTATAGCCGAGCTTGGCGGCTTTTTTTCCGGCGCGGACGATCGTTGCCCAGTCGCCGCACATACCGGAGAGCCGGATACTCCTGCGGAAGACGGATACCTCCGCCTCCCGGATCCCGAGTGCGCTGATTTCTTCACGCAGGTGCGACAGCCTGCGCCCTTCCTCTGAAGAGGACATCGTGCCAGACCTCCTTCGTTGTCAATCCCTTAGTCCGGCATAAACGGCCGGAGGGCCGGAGGGGCCCCGGATCAGTCCAGGCCCCGCCGGCACCGATTGTTTTTTAGCAAAACAAGTTGTACGTACATCTTGACTTTATTCTAACAATTTACTATACTATTGTCAAGAGGTTTGTGCTTTTTATTTATTTTTTCTAAAGATTACGGAGAGTGAGGCGATTTATCATGCACGGAAAATCGGTTCCGCTTCATATAAAGGTAAAGGATTCCTTGCTTCAGGCGATTTTGACGGGCAATGTTCCGGCGGACGGGACGCTGCCCTCGGAGGATGAACTGGCGCGGCAGTTCGATGTTTCGCGGGCTACGGTGCGCACAGCGCTGTCCGCGCTGGAGCGCGAGGGGATTATCGTTAAGCAGCGCGGCAGCCGGACGAGGGTCAATACCGGTGGGTCCAAGCTCGCGTTTGAGCCGTTGATATCCCTGAACTATTCGCTGCAGCGCCTGGGGCTCAACTGCAACAGCGAGGTTGTGGAGGACCGCATGATGGCCGCCGGCGGACCGCTTGCCGCGGGATTCGGAGCCGGGACGGTGATCCGTCATCTCAAGCGGATCCGCAGGACGGGCAGCTTTCCGATTGCGGTGGAGGATACCTATTTTTCCGCCGAATATTCTGAGTTTCTTGACCGGCTGGGGCCGGAGGACTCCGTGGCGCACGCGCTGCTCAGCATGAACGGTTTTGCCGTGGAAAAGGTGAACATGCAGCTGATGATGCGCCCGCCCACGCCAAGGGAACGCGAGCTGCTTCGCATCCACGGGAATCCGCGTGTGGTGGAGCTGGCCCGGTGGATCTATGACTCCAGAGGGCACGCGGCAAACTTTGTCAACTTTGTGATGCCGGAGACGATCATGAAGTACCCCTTCTCCGTAATCGGCGGTGAGGGCTGAGGCAAAAGCGGTGATTTTAGGCATAAAAACAGCGGTCCCATCGGACCGCTGTTTTTGCAGGCTGTTTATCCTTCGTTTTTCTGGGATTCCATTTTCAGATAGGCGTTGATGAAGCCGTCCAGATCGCCGTCCATCACGGCGTTGATATTGCCGCTCTCGTATCCGGTGCGATGATCCTTAACGAGGGTGTAGGGCATAAAGACGTAGGAGCGGATCTGGCTGCCCCAGGCGATCTCCTTTTGGACGCCCTTGATATCCTCGATCTTCTCGAGGTGCTCGCGCTCCTTGATCTCCACCAGCTTGGATTTGAGCATGCGCATGGCGACCTCGCGGTTCTGGTGCTGACTGCGCTCCACCTGGCAGGCCACCACGATCCCGGTGGGGATGTGCGTGATGCGCACCGCGGAGGAGGTCTTGTTGACCTTCTGGCCGCCTGCGCCGCTGGAGCGGTAGGCGGTGATCTCAATATCGTCGGGGTTGATCTCCACATCAGTGTCGTCATCGATCTCCGGCATGACCTCCAGCGAGGCAAAGGAGGTGTGGCGGCGGCCCGAGGAGTCAAACGGGGAGACACGCACCAGCCGGTGCACGCCCATCTCGCTCTTGAGGTAGCCATAGGCGTTCTCGCCCTCGATCAGCACCACGGCGGACTTGAGGCCGGCCTCCTCCCCGTCGAGGAAGTCGATGGTGGTGGCCTTAAAGCCGTGGCGCTCCGCCCAGCGGTTATACATGCGGTACAGCATGGAGACCCAGTCCTGCGCCTCCGTCCCGCCGGCGCCGGCGTGGAACGTCAGGATGGCGTTGTTGGCGTCATATTCCCCCGACAGGAGCGTCACGAGCGTCTCCGCCTTGATCCGCGCCTGGATCTGCTCTACGCTTGCGCGGCACTCGGGCAGCAGGTCGAGGTCCTCCTCTTCGTTGGAGAGCTCGATCATCATCAGCGCGTCGTCAAAATCGGCCTGCAGTTTTTCGTACATATTCACCTTATCCTTCAGGCGGCTGGTTTTCTGCAGGACCTTCTGCGAATTTTCCAGATCATCCCAAAAGCCCTCTTTGGCGGCCTCGGCCTCCAGGGCGGCGATTTCCTTTTTCTTTTCGGCGATGTCCAGGGCGTCGCCCAGATCGTCAAGCGCCTCTTTTTCGTTCAGCAGCTCCAGCCGGAGCTCCTCAAATTGCAGCATACTGCATTCTCCTCAAAACAGAATTCCGTCACACTCAGATTATTATACCGAATCGTGTGAAAAATGTAAAGGGCACGGAACAGAACGAGACCGCGGGACAAAAATCCCACGGCCTGCGCGTGAAAACCACTTTCCGTTTTACAGTACGTAGATACGCACCATCCGGGACCCCCACTGATAACACTGGGAGACCGTGTTCATATACAGATCCACGGTAAAATATCCTTCGCTGGCAAATCCGCCCGTGTCGGCCGCAATGCAGTAGCCATAGACATAGCTGCCGTCCAGGGAGACAATATACAGCTCTGTCCCATAGGGGATCTGGTTCGGATTGACGGCGATATAGCCGGGCTGTGCCACCTTGCCGGTGGCGGTGTGTCCGCCTCCGGTGTATGCCGCGGCGCGGCCCTCAATAATGCCCTTATAATTGATCGGCTGGCCGTTCTCGTCAAACTCGAGCCAGTCGGGCGTGGCAAAACCGGAGATGGGGGTGTTGGACTTGAGCTTGATGTCGGCATATTTTTTCTTTGTGCCGACAAGTTTGACCTCATTTACCGGCGCCTGAAGCACCTCCTCGGAGAGGACGGTGCTCTCTGCGAGCTGCCCGTTGACGATCTTGTCGCGGTAGACGACGTTGCGCACGCCGTTCTGCCCGGCCGTCTCGATCTGAGTCTCACCCTCATAGAGGCTGTCGGTGGTCTTTTCGACGGTCTGGTAGGCGACTACTTCGTTTTCAACGGAGCGCTCCTGATACGTGACCCGCCCCACGGTGATGGACATACCGTCCGTCAGGGCGGTGTCCGCGGCGGGGTAGGTCTCGTCATTGACCCCAAGTACGATGCCGGCGCTCTGGATCGCCTCGGCAACCGTATCGCCGAGGACGTCATACGTCGCCGTTGCGCCGTCCGCAGTGATGGAGACGGTGTGCCCATAGAGCACACGGATTACCATCCCTTCGGTCAGCGGGGCATCGGCCCTGCAGTCGAGATTGTCGCGGGAGGTCATGGCAATGCCCGCCGCCCGAACGGCGTCGTCTGCCGTCCCCGCCGCGCGCACGGGGAGCTGTTCCCCTCTGCTGACGACGGTGACCGCGTGCACGCGGCTGATGACGATTTTACTCCCGTCCGCGCCGGTGAAGGCGGAGGTGTCCACCCGGTCCTCCGGCGTGATTTCAATATTGAACTGATCGAGGATATCCTGTGCATTGGTTTTCACGGTTCTGACTTCCTGTGCCACGCCGTCATCTACGATGTCCACCGTGTAGGTGACGTTTGCCGCCGCCACAGCCGTTCCGGCGCTGAACACTGCCAGTGCAATGATCGCCAGAAGGCGCGTGCGCAGCGGGCGCACAATTCCTGTCATCTTGTGTAAACGCTCTGACATGAAACTCTCCTTTTCAAAACGCGGGGCCGGTTCCCTGGAAACAGCTCAGCCCCTGTACCGTTTGATCACCGGGCGCTGGCGTTTCAAGGCCCGATGTTGCCCATTATATTTGCAACTTTTCAAATTGTCAAATAAAATAGCACCTCCAAATTATACAATTTGCACAAGCGATGGCGTTGGAAACGTGTTTTTTGACTGGGTTTATCCCCTGTTTTCCCTTTTTATGCCATTACTATGCCCTGGATTTTTGTGAAAATTCGAAAAAGTTACACAAAGGTTACAAATGCGTGACAAAATCTTTCGAAAGAAGATCCCCGGTTTCCCGGGGATCCTGAATGAAACGACGGATTATTCCGCATATTTTCTGGGGAAAAGAGACGGATGGTGTCGTGTTTTCCCCAGGCGGGAGCATAAAAGAAGAGCGAAGCGCGGGAACGCACTTCGCTCCATTTTTTAGGATATTTACGGCAAAAACATCAGTGCCATGCTGAGCTGATCTAAAATCACGATGGAAAACACTGTGTAAAGAATGCTCATGACAAAAGAGAACACCACACCGACGATGGCGCCGATCCCGCAGGAGCGCGCCGTGTTCGGTTTATCCTGCCGCCAGACAAGATACAGGATCAGTCCGACGATCGGGAACAGGAAGCAGAGCCCGCCCCACAGGCAGCCGCCCTTATCCTCGGGGGTGTTCTGCGGTGGCTGCTGATAGACGGGCGGCGGATAGGCTCCGTATGCGGGCGGAGCGGCAGGGCCGGGCGGAGGCGGTACGGGATTGCCCGCGGGCTGTACAGGCGGTGCCTGCTCCGCTTCGGGCTGCGGATTTTCTCCGGCTGGATCGAGCCGTGCGCCGCAGTTTAAGCAGAAGAGCGCGTCATCCGGCACCTGTGTGCCGCAGTTGTTGCAGACTTTCATCGAAATACCCCTTTCCATATCAAAGCATTTTTTCTATTTTAAGCATAACATATTCTTTATGCAAAATCCAGTATATTTTTATTTGACCGATAAAATTTTTATGTAAAAAGCTCACCGCAAAAACCGGGCTTGGATGCCGTGGGCGCACGGAGGTTATCGCTGCTGCCACCCGTCAATCCCGGCGCGGATCATCGCCCCGACAATCCGCTCCCGGATACCGCCATACTGCCGGTCCAGCTCGCCGAGCAGATGCTTTGTCCGCTCGCGCTGGGTCTCCCCGTCTACAGGGCAGCGGCTTTTGACAATCGGTAAATGCAGGCGGTCGGCGGCCGCGGCGATCTCCCGCTCGCGCATGAGCACCAGCGGACGGATCACGGTCAGATCCTTGCGGGAGAGGTATGTCACCGGGGCAAAGCAGCCGATTCGTCCCCCCTGAAACAGGTTCATCAGAAAGGTCTCCGCGGCGTCGTCCAGATGGTGGCCGAGCGCCACCTTGTTGCAGCCGTGTTCCTTGGCCAGATCGTCGAGCGCGCCCCGCCGCATCCGGGAGCAGAGACTGCACGGATTTTTTTCATGCCGGTTCTCAAAAATCACACGGGCCAGTTCCGTACGGCGGATGACGTATTCGACTCCGTTTTGGCCGCAAAAGGACTGCAATTTTTCAAAATTCGTTTCCTTATTATTATAGCATGGGTCCAGAGAGAGCGCGACGAGCTCAAATTTTTGGGGAAAATACCGCCGCAGTTCACACAGACCGGCCAGCAGCGCGACGGAATCCTTGCCGCCGGAGACACCGACGGCGATCCTGTCCCCCTCGGCGATCATCGCGTATTTTTCCACGGCGGCGCGGATGGAGCCGGCAAGCTTTTGCATGAGAAAACCCCCTGAAGCTGAGATTATTGCTATTTTAGAGGATTTTTGCGCATTTGTAAAGAAAAAATCATAAAGGAGAATTTGATGTGATTATAATAGAAAAAACGAGGATAAAAGAGATTGGAACGTGTAAATTAAAAAATTAAAAAATTTCCGTTGACAATTCCCCGGGGATGTGGTATGATCTACACTGTTGCAGATCAGAATGAGATCGATATCATAAAAGGGGGAAGTTCAGTTATGTCAACGTATATGCCCAAGGCGGGCGACATCACCCGCGCCTGGTACGTGATCGACGCAGCGGGCAAGCCGCTCGGCCGCGTCGCCGCTGAGGCCGCAAGGCTGCTCCGCGGCAAGCATAAGCCCACGTTCGCTCCCCATGCGGACTGCGGCGACCATGTCATCATCATCAATGCCGCGAAGGCCGTCCTCACCGGCGGCAAGCTGGATAAGAAGATGTATTACCACCACACCGGATACATCGGCAACATGAAAAAGGTCAAGTACTCCACCCTGATGCGCGAAAAGCCCGCTTTCGCCATGACGAAGGCGGTCAAGGGGATGCTCCCGGCCAACACGATCGGCAGGACCTCTATGACCCGGCTTCGTGTGTATGAAGGCGCCGAACATGAACAGGCCGCTCAGAAACCGACTGAGTGGAACTTTTAATCAGGGGAGGGTATAACAGATGTACGAGACGAATCCTTTCTACTACGGCACCGGCCGCAGGAAGAAGTCTGTGGCCCGCGTGCGTGTGTATGCCGGCACAGGCAAAATCACCATCAATGACAGGGACATCGACGATTACTTCGGCCTTGAGACGCTCAAGCTGATCGTCCGTCAGCCCCTCGCCCTGACGGAGACGGGCGCAAAGTTCGATATCGTCTGCCGCGTCAACGGCGGCGGTGTGACGGGGCAGGCCGGCGCGATTCGCCACGGGATTGCCCGTGCGCTGCTGCAGTTTGACCCTGAGCTGCGCACCGCGCTGAAGAAGGCGGGCTTCCTCACCCGCGATCCGAGAATGAAGGAGCGCAAGAAGTACGGCCTCAAGGGTGCACGCCGTGCTCCGCAGTTCTCCAAGCGCTGATTGCCGCAAAGATTATGCAATTACGCCGCTCCTGTTTGGGCGGCCGGCCTCCCGGGCGGACCGGGAGGCTTTTTTTGGATAAAACGGCGTTTTCTGCCGGATAATACGGAGGGGGAACAGCGCAGGGAGCCGTGACATTCGAATCATTGACACCGGAGGTTCGATGTGGTATGATTAATTGACAACTTAAGAGTGATTCTTAATTTTGTTTTCAGATACAGGGCCGGCCCGTAAGAAAATCTGCGGTTCCTGATTTTGGACGCGCCGGCCCGCCCGCACCGGCTGAGGGGCGTCGGGTTCGGTTTTGATAAAACTTTTTAAAGCGAGGGATTCCCATGTATTGTGTAAAGCAGATGAAAGAGGACCTTTACTGGGTCGGCGGCACGGACCGCCGGCTGGCTCTGTTTGAGAATATGTACCCCATTCCGCGCGGCGTCTCATACAACGCCTACCTTGTGCTGGATGAGCAGACTGTTCTGCTCGATACGGTGGACCGCGCCGTTTCGGATATTTTCCTTGAGAATGTGGAGTATGCGCTGGGCGGCAGGGCGCTGGACTACCTGATTGTCAACCATATGGAGCCCGATCACTGTGCCGTTATCGGGGAGCTGGCGCTCCGCCACCCGGGGATGAAAATCGTCGGCAATGCCAAGACGGTCGCCATGCTCAAGCAGTTTTATGATTTTGAGGTGGATGCCCGCGCCGTAATCGTAAAGGAGGGGGACACGCTCTCCACAGGGAATCACACCTTTACCTTTGTAATGGCGCCGATGGTCCACTGGCCGGAGGCAATGGTCACGTATGATACCCTGGATAAGATCCTCTATTCGGCGGATGCCTTCGGCACCTTTGGCGCGATGAACGGCAATCTGTACGCGGATGAGGTGGACTTTGACCGGGACTGGATGGATGACGCCCGCCGCTATTATACGAATATCGTCGGGAAGTACGGCATGCAGGTGCAGGCGCTGCTGAAAAAGGCGGCCGGGCTGGAGATCGCCATGATCTGCCCGCTGCACGGGCCCGTCTGGCGTACGGATATTGCCAAATTTATTGAAAAGTACGATCGCTGGAGCACTTACCGTCCGGAAGAGGCGGCTGTCCTCATTGCGTACGGCTCCGTGTACGGCCACACGGAAAATGCCGCGAATATCCTCGCCGCCCGCCTGGCGGATCTTGGTATCCGCAATATTGCGATGTATGATACGTCTGCCACACATCCGTCGGTTATCCTCTCCGAGGCGTTCCGGTGCAGCCACATCGTGTTTGCCTCCTCCACGTATAATAACGGGATTTTTACGCCGATGGAGACGCTGCTGCTGGATCTGAAGGCGCATAACCTTCAAAATCGGAAATTCGCGCTGATTCAGAACGGATCCTGGGCGCCCGCATCCGGAAAGCTGATGGGCAAATTGACCGCCGCGCTCAAGGGCTTTGAGCAGATCGGGGAGACCGTCACGCTCAAGTCTGCCGTCAAGGCGGAACAGCGTCAGGCCCTGGAGGATTTGGCGGAGCAGATCGCCGCCTCGGTTCGGGCATGCGAGGCCTAAATTATGTATGTTCCCGTGTAAAAATCTGTTTGCACGGTCATAATATCATAACATTGAAAGGAGCACTGTACCATGAAAAAATACGTCTGTGAAATCTGTGGCTACGTCTATGATGAGGAGCTCGGCGATCCCGATAACGGCATCGCCCCCGGCACCAAGTGGGAGGACCTTCCCGATGATTTCGTCTGCCCGCTGTGCGGCGTGAGCAAGGACAATTTCTCCGAAGAGTAAGGAAAAATTGCGTGGAAACGCCATCCCCCGTCCTGCACGGGGGATTTTTTCTTGGGTTTGAATATCCCCGCGCGTGGCGGGGTGCGCCGTATTTGACAATTTGACGGCGATATATTAGAATGAAAGCAGTTCATGGGCAGGGGCAATACTGATACGGGATGGATGTTTTTGTGCGCGCGGGCCTGCGGGATCGTCTGCGGGGGACGCGAGAGATTCTATCCTGCCGGAATTTGTTTTTACCGCGGCTTTTATTGTAATCCGTTTTCTTTCTGACACGTCCGGCGCCGATGTTCCCTGCTGTTATAAGTATGCGGGCGGCGCGGTGTCTGACGCGCTGCGGAATCTGTAAATAAAAGGATGAGGGTTCGTTTTGAAAAGATCGGGGAAGGTATTGCTGTGCGCGGTCATCTACGTCGCGGCAATCGCCGGATTGTCTGTTGGATTTATCAGGATTGGAGAGCCCGGAAACGCGCCGGGGACCATCACTTCGGCGGAAGTTCCGCCCTATCAGGCCGAATTGCCGGGGGATGCGGCCGGTACGTTGGATGGATGGGCGCGGGAAACCGGCGCGGGGGAGGAGCATTGGATTTCACCGGACGGCGCATCCCGTTTTATTGTAACGCGCGCAGCGGCCTATCAGAAGGATTTGGAGGCATACGCCAAAGCCAATGTCGGCGCGATTGAAATGGAGGATGTTGAGGTGCTCTCAGCGCTTGCGCGTGGGGAGATCGGAGGTCGGGAGACGTATATCTACGCGTATGCCGATCTCAGTCAGGAGCCGGCTGAATACCGGAAAATTTATATTTTTAACACGGAGAATCGGACCTACGGCGTCATGGGGACGGCTGCAAGCCGCGATGCGCTGGAGGAGATCGGCTTTGATTCGATTGTAGCTGATTATCAATTTGAGTAATGGGGGCTTTTCAGGTGGATGCAAGGGAAAAACGCGCGCAGGCCCAGGAGCTGTTCCGCGCGGGATACAACTGCTCCCAGTCTGTTTTCGCTGCTTTTGCAGATGAGATCGGCATGAGCCGGGAGATGGCGCTTATGGTCTCCGCCGGGCTGGGCGGCGGTGTGGGCCGGATGCGGGAGGTCTGCGGTGCAATGTCCGCGCTGGCGATGCTCGCAGGCTTTCGCCATCCGATGCAGAGCGGCAGGGATATTGAGGGCAAGCGGGAGATCTACCGTCTGGTGCAGCAGATGGCGGCCGAGATGCGCGCGGCAAACGGGGGATCCATTATCTGCAAGGAATTGCTCGGCCTGAAACGCGCGGAGGGTTCCCCGCAGCCGGAGGCCCGGACGGAGGCGTACTATAAAAAGCGCCCCTGCCCGGAGATCATCGGCCGTGCGGCGGAGATTGGATGGCGGGTCCTTTTTGACGAGGCGTGAGCACGGGGCCGTTCGGATGCTTTCAGCGCTCGGGCCCGATTGTCCCCGCGGATCTGAAGCGGAATGAACTGAAAATTTTATACAGAGGAGGTCATTTGCGATGTCACGCACCCAATCTAACACCCAAAAGTCCGACCCGATGGCTGCGGATCCGCCTCGCGTCTCCTATGGCGGAAGACGGCGGGATGCGGTTGTGTTTATGGCGCTCGCCTGCGCTGCGGCGGCCCTGTGCCTGCTTCTCCTGTGGAGCCGCGGGTGCCTCTCCGTGGCCCAGCGCTCGACGTCGCCGGATGGCGGAACCCGTATCATTGCCTATGATCGCGATTTATCCGGCGCTTTTCCGTCGTCCGAGGGGATCACGATTCGTGTGATTGGAGACGGCGATCACCATTATGGCGGGGTTTCCTTTGAAAACTCCTGGTGGTCTCCGGACAGCCGCTATTTTCTGCTCTCCCTGGTGCGGGAAGGGGAGCCGGAGCTGTATTTGGAGGACTATGCGAAGAATGGCGTAATTGCCCTGAGCGGGCGAATTGACAGCGCACTTTGGAAAAACAGCGATTTTCCGGACCTCGTTTATGATGGGAGCGGGGATCCGGAAATCGAGTTCCGATTCGAGCAGTGGGAGGAGCAGAACGGCGTCTTTCGGATGCGCTATTGGTATACGGATGCGCGCGGCCGGGAGCGCGCTGGCCTTTGCCGATTTAACTGCGAGGACGGGACGCTGTGGACTCTTTAAAAAATGCAAAAATATATTGTTATACGTTTTTTGATGGATCAAAATTCAGCCTTTTTTCCCGCTTGAAATGGACGAGGGATCGATCGATAGGATGGGAATGGCTGTATTTCCACTTTGTTAAAAACATGAATATCATCCGCAGAAAACAGGTAAATTTGCATTATTTATCGGAAATTTTTTATAAAAAATACCGAATACCACGCTTGGATCCCATGGATTTATGCGGGACCTCTGCTGCAATCCGGTTTTGAAAAGAGAAAAGGGCGCTCGCGGCGAGCGCCCTTTCGGGGAAGCGTCTCCGTGGCGGAGGCGCTTTTCCTTTTTACTTTTTTGGTACCAGCAGCTCCTTGCCGCCCATGTATGGACGAAGGACCTCCGGGATTTTGACCGTACCGTCTGCCTGAAGGTTGTTCTCCAGGAAGGCGATCAGCATGCGCGGCGGGGCCACGCAGGTGTTGTTGAGCGTGTGGGCCAGGTAGGGCTTTCCGTCCTCTCCCTTGATGCGGATTTTCAGGCGGCGGGCCTGTGCATCCCCAAGATTGGAGCAGGAGCAGACCTCAAAGTATTTCTGCTGACGCGGGGACCACGCCTCAATGTCGCAGGACTTGACCTTCAGGTCGGCCAGATCGCCGGAACAGCACTCGAGCTGGCGCACGGGGATATCGAGCGAGCGGAACAGTTCTACGGAGTTGCGCCACAGCTTCTCATACCACGCCATGCTGTCCTCGGGGCGGCAGACGACGATCATCTCCTGCTTTTCAAACTGGTGGATGCGGTAGATGCCGCGCTCCTCGATGCCGTGTGCGCCCTTTTCCTTGCGGAAGCAGGGGGAGTAGGAGGTGAGCGTCAGCGGCATATCGGCCTCGGGCAGGATCTGATCCTGGAACCGGCCGATCATGGAGTGCTCACTCGTGCCGATCAGATAGAGATCTTCGCCCTCGATCTTGTACATCATGGCATCCATCTCCGGGAAGGACATCACACCCTCCACCACGCTGCCGTGGATCATGAACGGCGGGATCACATAGGTAAATCCCTTGTCGATCATGAAGTCGCGCGCATAGGCGAGCACGGCCTCGTGCAGGCGGGCGATATCGCCCAGCAGGTAGTAGAAGCCGTTGCCGGCCACGCGGCGGCCGGCGTCCAGATCCAGCCCGCCGAAGGACTCCATGATGTCGGCGTGATAGGGGATTTCAAAATCCGGCACCACAGGCTCGCCGAAGCGCTGCACTTCCACATTACAGGAGTCATCCGGGCCGATGGGAACGCTCGGATCGATCATCTGCGGGATGACCATCATGCGGTCGCGGATCTCCTTTTGCAGTTCCTCCTCCCGCGCCTCCAGCTCCTTGAGCCGGTCGGCGTTTGCGGTGACCTGCGCCTTGACGTTCTCCGCCTCAGCCAGCTTGGAGGGATCCTTTTTGGCCTGCCCCATCAGCATGCCGATCTGCTTGGAGAGCGCGTTGCGCGAGGCGCGCAGCTCGCTGGCCTCCGTGACGGCGGAGCGGTATTCTTCGTCGAGGCGGATGACCTCGTCCACGAGGGGCAGCTTCTGCTCCTGAAATTTTTTCTTGATATTTTCCCTGACCGCATCCGGATTTTCCCGGACAAATTTGATATCCAGCATGTCTCTACCTCTTTACCCTAATTTTTCAAGTTTTTTAGTCAGTTCAGCGAGGTCCTCCTCGCTGTAATACTCCAGCTCGATCTTCCCCTTCGTTCCGCCGCTGAGGCGGACCGGGCGGCCGAAGTACTCCGTCAGCGCCAGCTGAGCCTCCTCGATAAAGACGGGGCGCCGCGCGGCTTTGGCCGGCTTTTTGGGTGCGCTTTTGGGCGCTTTGGCGAGTTTTTCCGCCTCCCGGACCGAAAGCCCTTTTTCCACGATCTCCCGGGCGCAGGCTTCAATGGCGTCCGCGTCCTCCAGCGGGAGGAGGGCCCTCGCATGGCCCTGCGTCAGCTTTCCCTGCCGGATCATTTCCCGCACCGGCTGCGGAAGATGCAGCAGCCGCAGGGCGTTTGCCACCGCCGGGCGCGATTTGCCCAGCTTCTGTGCCGCCTGCTCCTGCGTGAGCGCATACGTTTCGATCAGCTGGGCGATGCCCTCGGCCTCCTCGATCGGATCGAGATCCTCGCGCTGCAAATTCTCCACGAGGGCGATCTCCATCGTTTCGCTGTCCGAGAGCTCGCGGACCACGGCCGGCACCTCCGTCAGTCCCGCCATGCGCGAGGCGCGCCACCGCCGTTCGCCGGCCACGATCTGATACGCGCCGCCGCCGATGGGGCGTACAAGGAGCGGCTGAATGACACCGTGCTCCGCAATACTGTCGGCCAGTTCGCGGAGTGCCGCGTCGTCGAACTGCTTGCGCGGCTGGTCGCGGTTTGGCTCAATATCGGAGATGGGGAGTGTGCGCGGGCTCTCGGCGTCCTCGGTGGAATTATCCATGAACAGGGCGTCGAGCCCCTTGCCGAGCCCGCCTTTTTTGATTGCCATGCTTCAAAGCCTCCTCACTGCTGTTTGACGAACCCGTTCCGCGCGAGGAATTCCTCGGCGAACTGATCGTAGGACTGGCTCCCACGGGAGCCGCGGTCATAGTACATGACCGGTTTGCCGAAGCTCGGCGCCTCGGACAGACGTACATTGCGCGGGATGGCCGTGGCGTAGACCTTGTCGCGGAAAAAGCGCTTGACCTCGTCCACGACCTGTTGGGTCAGATTCAGGCGGCCGTCGTACATGGTCAGCAGCACGCCCTCCGTATCCAGGGCCGGATTGTACAGCCGTTTGACCTGGCGCACCGTGTTGATCAGCTGTGAGAGCCCCTCGAGCGCATAATACTCGCACTGGATCGGCACCATGAAGGTATCGGATGCGCACAGGGCGTTGATTGTGATCAGGCCGAGCGACGGCGGACAGTCGAGAAAGATAAAGTCATACTCCTCCCGCACGCTGCCAAGCGCGTATTTCAGCCGGGACTCGCGCCGCTGCGCGTCGGCCAGCTCCAGCTCTGCGCCCGCAAGGTCAATATTGGCAGGCAGGATATCCACCATCTGGTACATGCTGTGAACGATCGCCTGTGCGGCAGGCGTGTCATTGATGAGAATGTCATAGGTGGAAAGCCGGATCGATTTTTTGTTGATCCCCATACCGCTGGTCGTATTGCCCTGCGGGTCGATATCCACCAGCAGGGTGCGAAAGCCGCGCGCGCCGATGGCGGCGGCCAAATTGACGGCGGTGGTCGTTTTGCCCACGCCGCCCTTCTGATTGACGATTGAAATGATCTTGCCCATACTTGGCCCCCTGTCTGAATGCACGCCGGGCGCAGCCCGGCCGGTAGAGTTTTATTGTACCACAGTCGGGCTGAAAAGTAAATGTTTCACGTGAAACGCAAACAGAGAAAAAGCAGGCCGAAGCCTGCTTTTTCCCGGATATGGGGTGTGAGAGAAAGATATGGCGGACGGCGGGTGGATGGACCGCCGCCCGTTGTGCTTAACGGCTGCCAGCCTTCAGAGAGGGCTCGCAGCCGGAAGCCGGCATGCGGTAAGCCACGGCTTTGGGAATACGGACAGTGTAAGTGATATAATTTTCGTCTTCCGTCTTTTCACTGTCCGCCTCGATCCCGGCGCGGCGCATGGTGTCGATGGCGTGCCCGATCGTGTTCAGAAAGATGCGCACATCGCGGAACAAAAAGCGGATGTTTTTATTTTTGGATGCCTTTGGGGCAAGGCGCGCGGCAATGAGCTTTTCCGTCTGAGAGACATTCAGATCGTCGCGGATCACCTGATCCAGAACGACCTGACGATCCTTTTCCTGATCGAGCTTGAGCAGCGCGCGCGCATGGCGCTCCGTCAGGCCGGCGCGCTCAATCTGTGCGCACAGGCGGGGCGAGAGGCGCAGCAACCGCAGCTTGTTGGAGATGGTGGACTGCGCCTTGCCCAGCCGCAGCGCCATCTCCTCCTGTGTGAGGCCGTAGTGCGCCATCAGGCTTTCGATGGCGCGGGCCTCTTCCAGAAAATTCAGATCCTCCCGCTGCAGATTCTCAATCAGGGCAAAAATGGCGGACTGCTCACTCCGGGTACGGATGACGATACAGGGGATCGCAGCCATTCCGATCATTTTAGCAGCCCGCAGGCGGCGCTCGCCGGCGATCAGCTCGTATCCGCCGCCCTCCCGGGGGCGGACGCTGACGGGCTGAAGCATGCCGTTTTCATGGATGCTCTGCGCGAGCCCTTCAAGCTCGTCCATTGAAAAGCGGCGGCGCGGCTGGTCGGGATTCGGATAGATCTCATCCCTTGGGATCATCAGAATGCTGCCTGCCGCAGGGGGGAAGGAACGCCTGTCGTTTGCCATGATAAAAGCCCTCCGTAAAAATGGTGGCGGAATCTCGTCCTATTTCAAGCATAGCACGGATATTCCAAAAGTCCAGCATTTTACGTCGGGCAAAAAGGACAGCAGTCGACCGGGTACGTCAGGAGCCGAGCCCCCGCCGCGCGATCTGTGCCGAGGGGCGCGGGTATTTTGGCGGAGTGTGCGATAACTTCTTGATTGTCAACAGGTTGCGATCCGCCGCGTCCGCCAGCGGAAAGTGATGGGAATCGACCTCTCCGCCGCCCAGGATCGAAATTGCGGTGCGGGCCGCAGCCAGCTCATTATCGGCATCCGGGCCCTTCATGGCGATAAAGTATCCGCCCGGCCGGACAAAGGGCAGGCAGTATTCGCACAGGGTGCCCAGGGCGGCCACCGCGCGCGCGGTGGCAAAATCAAAGCGCTCGCGATATTCCGGAGACCGGCCCAGCTCCTCCGCACGGGCGTGGATTACCTCGGCGTCCAGCCCCAGCTCCGCAATGACGGCGCGGATAAACGCCAGCTTTTTGGCAGTGGAGTCGACAAGCGTCCATTTCAGATCCGGCCGGGCGATCATCAGGACGACGCCGGGGAACCCCGCCCCCGTTCCAATATCGATGCAGCGCGCCTGCGCGGGAATATCGACTGCCGACAGAACCGTCAGGCTGTCCGCAAAGTGCTTCAGCGCGATCCCCTCCGGATCGGTGATCGCCGTGAGATTGACGTGCGCGTTGTAGTCGATCAGCATTTCGGCGTAGCGATCCAGCCGGTCGAGCGCCGTTTCGTCGAGCATTAGAGAAAGGGAAGCCGCTGCGCGGCGCAGTGTTTCACGTGGAACAATCATGTTGGATCCTCCTGTTCATTGCGGTTGGCGCGCAGATAGATCAGCAGTACGGAGACGTCTGCCGGCGTCACGCCGGAGATGCGCGAGGCCTGCCCCACATTTTCCGGGCGGATCCGCGAGAGCTTTTCGGCGGCCTCAAGGCGCAGGCCGGTGACCTGCGTATAGTCGATGGTGCGGGGGAGCGCCTGTACCTCCAAACGACGCATTTCCGCAATCTGTGCTTCCTGGCGTTTGATGTACCCCGCATATTTCAGCTGGATCTGCACCTGCTCCGTGATCTCTTCCGGGAGATCGGGGCGCTGCGTATCAAACGGCTCCAGCAGTTGGTAATCCACCTGCGGCCGCCGGAGCAGCTCCGCCACGGTCACGCCGGACTGAACCGGCGCCGTGCCCGCCCGTTCCAGCGCCGCGTTGAGTGCAGGAGTGGGGGAGAGCACCGTCTGATTCACGCGCAGCGCCTCCTGCTCAATTTGATCCCTTTTTTGCAGAAAGTGCTCCCATTTCTGATCGCTGATCAGTCCAATCTCCCTGCCGAGCGGCGTCAGGCGCAGATCGGCGTTATCCTGGCGAAGCACCAGCCGGTATTCCGAACGGGAGGTCATCATCCGGTAGGGATCGGAGCATCCCTTGGTCACCAGATCGTCGATCAGCGTCCCGATGTAGGAGGAGGCGCGGTCGAGAATGAACGGCTTTTTGCCCTGCACCTTCCGCGCGGCATTGATCCCGGCGATCAGGCCCTGCGCGGCGGCCTCCTCATAGCCGCTTGAGCCGTTGAACTGGCCCGCCCCAAACAGCCCGTCAAAATCCAGAAATTCCAAGGATGGACGAAGCGCCAGCGGGTCGACGCAGTCGTACTCGATCGCATAGGCGGGGCGCATGACCTGCGCGTGCTCCAGACCGGGGATCGTGCGCAGGAAGGCGAGCTGGACGTCCACGGGCAAGGAGGAGGAGAGGCCCTGCAGATACATTTCGCTTGTATTCAGACCGCAGGGCTCGATGAAGACCTGATGGCGTTCCTTTTCGGAAAAGCGGACGATCTTGTCCTCGATGCTCGGGCAGTAGCGCGGCCCGACCCCTTCGATTTTTCCGCCGTAGAGCGGGGAGCGGTGCAGGTTGGAGAGGATGATTTCCTTTGTCTCCTGATTGGTATAGGTGATATAACAGGGGCGTCTGTTTTCGATTTCCGTCTTTTCATAAAAAGAAAACGGGACAATGCGAGCATCGCCCGGCTGCTCCTCGACTTTCGAAAAGTCGATGGAATTGGCGTTGACGCGGGCGGGCGTGCCCGTCTTAAAACGGCGTACGGGGATGTTCAGCGCCCGCAGAGACTGCGCCAGAGCCGTGGCGGGGAACATGCCGTCCGGACCGCTCTCATAGGAGACGTCCCCAATATAGACGCGCCCGGCGAGGAAGGTCCCCGTCGCAAGGATGACGGCCTGCGCCGAGTAGACCTCCTCCAGCCGCGTGCGCAGCTCCCAGCAGCCCCCAGATTGGCGAAGGTCCACGATCTCGGCCTGTTTCAGCGTCAGTCCCGGGGTGTTTTCCAGCGTGTTTTTCATCTCCGCAGAATAGGCGCGCCGGTCGATCTGCGCCCGCAGGCTGTGCACCGCCGGTCCCTTGGAGAGGTTGAGCATCCGGCTCTGAAGCGTGTTTCGATCCGCCGCAACGCCCATCTGGCCGCCGAGCGCGTCGATCTCGCGTACCAGATGGCCCTTGGAGGTGCCGCCGATGGAGGGATTGCAAGGCATGTTCCCCACCCAGTCCAGATTGATGGTAAAGACGGCTGTCTTTGCCCCCAGACGGGCGGCGGCGAGACCGGCCTCAATTCCGGCATGTCCGGCGCCGATCACGGCCACGTCAAATTTTCCAGCAAAAAATTCCATACTATAAACCGCCTGTGATAAAATACCGGATCGGAGATCCGGCGAAAGTTTTTATTTTCCCACGCAGAATTTGGAAAAGACCGCATCCACCACAGCGTCGCCCGCCCGTTCGCCGGTCAGTTCCATCAGGGCGGAGAGGGCGTCCTGAATGCAGACGGTCACCGCATCCAGCGTGACGCCATTGGTCAGCGCGTCCAGAGAATCACGCACGGCATCGCGGGCGCGCAGGCAGCAGTCGCGCTGGCGGTCGCTGATGAGCAGGGGGGCGGAGGCGTCAAACCCCGCCGTGCCCAGCGCCTGCGCAATGGCCTGTTCCAGCGCATCGGCGCCGGTGCCGTCCGTGGCGCAGATCTCCGCCCGGTGGGGGATCTTTTCCCGGATGGGGGTCAGATCGATGGCCGGGGCCAGATCCGATTTATTGATGACGGCCACTGCCGTGCGCCCGGCGCAGAAATCGATCAGGCGGAGGTCCTCCGCGTCCAGCGGCCGGGATCGGTCAAATACGGCCAGAATCAGCTGCGCCGCCTCCAGCCGGCCGCGCGCCCGATCCACGCCGATCCGTTCGACCGGATCGGATGTCTCCCGCAGGCCGGCCGTATCCGCAAGGCGCAGCGTCACGCCGGCGGTCTGGACGGTTTCCTCCACGATATCGCGCGTGGTGCCGGCGATATCCGTCACAATGGAGCGCTCCTCGCCGGAGAGCAGATTCATCAGGGCGGATTTTCCCACGTTGGGGCGCCCTGCGATCACCGTCGGGACGCCTTCGCGGATCAGCCTGCCGGTGTCAAAACGGTCGAGGAGACGGTCCAGCTCCGTCAGCAGATCCTCAAGCGTGAGCAAAGCCTCTTGCGGGCTGAGCGCGGGGATTTCCTCCTCGGGATAGTCGGCAAAGGCTGCCAGATGCGCCGCCAGGGCGATCAGTCGATCCCGAACCGATCCGATCTCACGGCTCAGGCGTCCGCCGAGCGTTCCCAGGGCCGCCCGTGCCGCCGCCTGCCCCTGTGCGGAGATGAGCTGCATCACGGACTCGGCCTGCGCCAAATCCATTTTCCCATTTAAAAATGCGCGCCGGGTGAATTCCCCGGCCTGGGCGGGAGATGCGCCCGCATCAAGCGCGCATCGGAGCACGCCGCGTGTGACGGCCTGCCCGCCGTGGCAGGAGAGCTCCACCACATCCTCCCCCGTATAGCTGTGCGGCGCGCGGAAAATCAGGGCGACCGCCTCGTCCACCGGCGTGCCGTCGGCCGGATCGCAGACCATTCCGTGCATGGCCGTGTAGCCGGACGCCTCTGAAAGCGGCCGGCCCGATGAGGCGCGGAAAATCAGGGAAGCGATCTCCCGTGCGCGGCTCCCGGAGATGCGGACCACACTGATGGAGCCCTCGCCGGCCGGCGTGGCGACGGCGGCTATCGTATCTGCCATAAAAACCTCCCATCCGCGGCAAAAGCCGCACAGCAAAAAGGCGGGTCCCCCCCGCCGAAAATCAGATCTGCTCAGCGGACAAAGCCCGCGTCCCCGATCTGCTGCTTTACATATGCGCTGAATGTGTCATAGATCTGGGTGCCCAGCGCGCGGATCCGCTCGTTGGAGTCCATATCACAGAGCATGGCGAACGCCTTGCCGATGTTGGCGCCCGTATCCCCGCCCTTGCGCAGTTCCAGATAATAGAACGTGAAGGCTCCGCCGTCGGAAATATTGCTGTAGAACTCGGGGGAGCGCACCATCAGCTTTTCATAAAAGGCGTTGATCGCCGTGGTGGCGAGCAGCTGATTGGGAATCAGCGCGTGCATCCCGGATTCCGCCGTAAAGGTGGCGAGGACCCGGATCTGGTAGAGGATCTCCGGGTCGTTGGCGTATTTGCCGGACAGCTCCTCCAGCTCCCCGTCACAGGGGGCGAGCTGCGCCAGTGCGGAGCCGAGCAGGCAGGCGCGCCGGCTGTTTCCGTTGCGCCGCTGGATCATCATTTCATCGGCCAGACGGCGCAGATCGTCGTCCGTGCGGCGTTCCTCCAGTTTTTCGTCCCGGTCGGGGTCAAAAATCTTGATATCCTCGTCCGCGTTCATAAGCGTCCTCTCCTTTATCCGTGGGCGGCCGCCTTTTTGGCCGCGGCGGCCTCGCGGCGCTTTTTTCTGGTTTTATAGTTGAGCAGGGCGTCCAAACCGGCTTCATCCAGACCATACGAGCCCACTGTGACGGGCTGCTTATTGTACATCCCGTGGAAGTCGCTCCCCCCCGTCACCAGGAGGCTGTGCGCCGCCGCATAGGAGGCGAGCGACGCCTGTTGATCCGCATCGGCTGAGGGATGATAGACTTCGATGCCGTCCAGCCCCAGCGCCACGAGCTCTTCCATTACATTCAGGCTGTCATACTCATACGGATGCGCCAGGACGGCAATGCCGCCCGCGTCGTGAATCTCCGTGAGGATCTCCCGGCAGTCCGGGTAGTGGATCGGCACCTTGATATTATTCTCGCCGGGCACGAGGAACAGCTCGTCAAACAGATCCCCGAAAATCGAACCGGCCACGCCGGCGTCCATCAGCGCGTGCATGATATGCTGCTTATAGATGTTGGTGCTGCCGGAGGTGCTGCGCAGAATGAATTCCGGCGCTAAATTGAAGCGTTTGGCGGCGCGCAGCACCATGTATTGTCCGGCCCGGCGCCGGGCGAGGGAGATCCTTTTGCACAGGCCCTCCAGCCGGTCGGGGTGGTCGGGCAGATAGCAGAGAAGGTGCACATTGCGCCCGGTTGCCGGATCCGCCGTGGACAGCTCCACCCCCGGAATGACGTTGACGCCGTGGCGCTGGCCGATCACCTTGCCGCGCAGCGTGGCGGCCATGGAGTCGTGATCTGTAATGCCGATGGCTGAAACGCCTGTGCTGGCCGCAAGGGTGATCAGCTCCTCGATCCCCAGGGAACCATCCGAAAGTTTTGTGTGGCAGTGTAAATCCGCGAACATCTTCTCACCATCCGTTTTTTGGGCAGACGCGCTCAATATAGAATCATTATCAAATTTATTATACGCCAAATTTCGCTTTTTGGCAAGGCAAACCCCTGTACATGCCGCAAGATTGTGAAAACCGGCCGCATGACGACGCAGGCACAGTGCCGTTTTTTTGACAAAAATGCTGAAAATCCCCCCGAGCCGAGAGGCAGGGAGGGGAGAACGAGCGCGGCCGTGGGGGAGAGCGCTATCCCCCGCGGTAAAACAGACCGCGCGTAAAGTCCCCTGATGGGCGTTCCGCGCCGCTGCCGCCGGCAGCTCCGGCGTAGCGCCGCACGATTTCGGCCGCCTGCGCGGGGGATTCGTCCGTAAAATACAGCAGAAGGAAGTCCGCGCGGCGCAGATCGCCGAGTTTGTCCTCCATCCGGATCGGAACGCAGTTGAGGATATCGTTGCAGGGATTGCGGAAGCACTCTATCGGGAAGCGGGAGCCCCGGCGATCTGTAACAAACCGTGTCTCCGGCGAACAGCCGGCGCAGGAACGGCCGTTTTTGAGCGGGCAGTTGCGCACACTCATCACCGGGAGCCGGCCGTAGGCGAAAACACCCGCCGGAATGCCGCCGCCCAGCCGTTCAAGCGCTGCCGCCGTGATCTCCGGGGAGAGCACACAGGCGGACAGTCCGATTCTCCCGGCCTCGCGCAGGGCCAATGTGTTGCAGATGTTCAGGCCGAATCCGCCGAGTACATCCATCCCGCACTCCAGGGCGAGACGCACACCGTCGAGCGTCCCGGCAAAGGCGGAGCCGACGCCCAGGGCGCGCAGCTGCCGCAGGCGGGACGCGATGCGGTCCTCTATCCCGAACAGGCCGCGCGGGATCTCCGCACACACCTGAGCGGGGGCGGACAGGAACGCGGCGTCCGGCAGATGACAGGGGAGGATGATTTTTTCCACCTCATCCGGCAGAGACGACGGGAGCTGGCGAGGATCTGAAATGCGCAGCCACAGCTTCTGCGGCTGCGGCCGGCGATACGGTTCGATCTGAATATCCTCCGGCGTAAACGGGATCGGCTTACGCGCACGGAACGCCTCCTCCAGCCGGGCAAAGGCCGCGCGGCGCAGGGCGTTGAGTTCGGAGAGCGGAAAGCTCAGCTGCGGTTCAATCTGAACGGTAATTTTTTCAGGGTAAAAAATCGTCCCCCCGCACTTTTTGAGCTGCCCCTCCGCCCGTTCAGGCGTGAGGGCGAGACTGTGCGCCGGCTCCGGGACAGATCGGGAAATTACGGTGATATGCCTGCCGTTCGCGGATGCATCCAGTTGGGCCGGCTCTCCGATTTTCAGACGGAGGCACAGGTCGACGCCATAGCGCGGCCGCTCCTTTTCATATAATTTTTTCAGGTCCCGCAGCGCCTGCGGTGTGCCCGCGGCGTCTTCCCTGCGGCGGATGCCGAACATGGCGCGCCCGAGCCTGCCCTCCAGATAGCCGTCCGTAAACCCCGAGCGGGAAAAGATGGACCGCAGGGCGTCCATGTCCCCGGTGGAAAGCGTACCGTCAAGGGACTTGACACAGGCGTCTACGGCGGCGGCCACGTATTCCGGGCGCTTCATGCGCCCCTCGATCTTAAAGGAGTCCACGCCCATTTTTTCCAGCGCAGGCAGCTTTTCTATGGCGGAGAGATCCTTCAGGCTCAGATCGTGGCCCGTGCCGCCGGGAGCGGAAAACGGCAGGCGGCACGGCTGTGCGCAGGCCCCCCGGTTCCCGCTGCGGCCGCCGATCATGGCGCTCAAATAGCACTGACCGGAGACGCACATGCACAGGGCACCGTGGACGAAAACTTCAGTTTCGATCTGCTCGCACAGGGCCTGACGCAGCTCTTTTTCAGACATCTCCCGCGCGAGCACCGCCCGGGAAAACCCCATCTCCTGCAGCAGGCGCAGCCCTGCGCGCGTGTGGACGGACATCTGCGTGGAGGCGTGGATCTCCATCCCCGGCGCGGTCCGCCGCACCAGGGAGATCAGCCCCGGATCCTGCAAAATAAGCGCGTCTATACCGATGGCACAGGCGCGCTCCAGAGACCTCTCCGCCTCCGGAAGCTGGGCGTCGGAGAGGATCGTATTCAGTGTCAAATAGACCTTTACCCCGCGGGTATGGCAGTAGGCGACGGCGTCCCGGAGTTCTTCGTCGCTGAAATTTCCCGCCCGCACCCGGGCATTGAGGGCTTTCCCGCCCAAATACACGGCGTCCGCGCCCGCTCGCACGGCGGCCTCAAGCGCCTCCGGCGATCCCGCGGGGGCCAGAATCTGAGCGCGATGGGGCTTGTCCATCACTTTTTCATGCCGCCCGTCAGCTTGACGCGCAGATCCTGATTTTCACGGTTGAGGCGCTCAACCTCCTTGCGGGCGACTTCCGTCTCCAGCTTGGCGCGGTTGTAGTCCTCCACATAGCCGCGGATCTGGCTGCGCAGATTGTCCGCGCTCTCCTCCGATTTCTTGTACGAGTCGGCGTATTCGAGCGCCGCAAGGACGGCCGCCTGCGTAACGGAGAGGTAGGAATTCTCCTTGAGCGCGCGGCGGATCTTTTCGTCCAGATCGGCGCCCAGCTCCATGGTGTACTCGGGCGAGTCGTCGGTCACGATGGTGTAATCGACGCCGGCAATATTCAGCTTGACTCTGTTTTTTTCCATGTTCATCCACACCTCGCACAATGATCCAGTGTATCTATTATACTATAATGAGACGATAAAGGAAAGGGTATTTTCACAGAAAAAGCACCATAAATTGCCTGTAGACCGCATAATGGGGTGGACTTTTGTCAAAAATTGTTATAAACTTAAAAGGAAACCCCTGGGCTGCGGCCCGATCTGAACGAAGGAGGCGCATGATTGATGGAAACGAAACAGCTTACATCAAAACAGGCGGATGAATATATTGTAAATCGGTTGTCCCACTACTTCGGCGTATCGCCGATCGAGGCGACCAACGAGCAGTTCTATCAGGCCACGGCCATGATGCTGCGCGATATGCTTCAGCAGCGGCGGAAGGCCTTTGAGGCGGAGGCGGCCAAAACGGCCGGCTGCAAGAAGGTCTATTACCTGTGCATGGAGTTCCTCATGGGGCGCTCCCTGAAAAACAATCTCTATAATCTCGGCTGCACCCATGCGGTGGAATCCGCGCTGGCAAAGCACGGTATCAAACTTGATTCTCTCTATGAGTGCGAGCCGGACGCGGGCCTTGGCAACGGCGGGCTGGGGCGTCTGGCAGCGTGTTATCTGGATGCGCTCGCACACGGCGGCTATCAGGCCACCGGTTACAGCATCCTGTATGAGTACGGCTTCTTCCGCCAAAAGCTGGTGGACGGCTGGCAGACGGAGCTGCCCGACTTCTGGCTGCCCGGCGGGGAGGCGTGGCTTGTCCCGCACGAGGAGAAGAGCGTGGAGGTCCACTTTGAGGGCTACGTCGACGAGTCCTGGGACGGCTGCTACCACCACGTGGAGCACAAGGGCTACACGCCGATCACCGCCGTGCCGTACGATATGTATGTCTCCGGCAAGGGCGGCAAGGGCGTGAGCGTGCTGCGCCTGTGGAAGGCCATCTCTCCGGGCCTGGATATGAACCTGTTCAACCAGGGCGACTATATGCGCGCCATGGAGCGCAACGCCATGGCGGAGGTCATCAGCAAGGTGCTCTACCCCGACGACAACCACCCCGAGGGCAAGAGCCTGCGCCTGCGCCAGCAGTACTTTCTGGTATCGGCCTCCATTCAGGATATCGTGCACCGCCATCTGCGCCACAACGCAACCATGGATAATTTCTCCGATAAGACGGCCATCCATATCAACGATACGCACCCCACGCTTGCGATCCCGGAGCTCATGCGCATCCTGCTCGACGACTGCGGCTATGGCTGGGACGATGCGTGGCGCATCGTGACCAACACTGTGGCCTACACCAACCACACCGTCATGCGTGAGGCGCTCGAGTGCTGGCCGGAGGACCTGTTCAAACGGCTGCTGCCGCGTGTCTATCAGATCACGCGTGAGATCGACAACCGCCTGCGCTCCTTTGTGTGGGAGGCCACGCACGATGCGGGCGTGGTCGAGAACACAGCGGTGATCTCCGGCGGTGTGATCCGCATGGCGAACCTGTGCGTCGCCGCCAGCCACCATGTCAACGGCGTATCCGCCCTGCACAGTGAGATTCTTAAAAACACCGTGTTCAGCGATTTCTACCGCCTCACGCCCATGAAGTTTACAAACGTCACCAACGGCATCGCCTCCCGGCGCTGGCTCTGTCAGGCAAACCCGCGCCTGGCCGCCCTGGTCAGGGAGCTGATCGGCGACAAGTTTGAGGACGACTTTGACGAGCTGAAAAACTTGACAAAATTTGCGGACGACAAATCGGTGCTCGACCGCATCGAGGCCGTCAAGCTGGCCAATAAAGAGGACCTCGCCGCATTGATCTATAAGAACACGAAGATCCAGGTGGACCCCGCCTCCATCTTTGATGTACAGATCAAGCGCCTGCACGAGTACAAGCGCCAGAATATGAACGCCCTGCGCATCCTGATGCGCTACCGCGCGATCAAGGCCAATCCGAACGCGGGCTGGATCCCGCACACCTATATCTTCGGCGCCAAGGCGGCCTCCGGCTACTTTATGGCCAAAAAGATCATCTCCTTTATCTGCGCAATCGCGGACCTCGTCAACAGCGATCCGGTGGTCAGCAAGTATATGAAGGTGGTCTACATGGAGGACTATAACGTCACCATGGCGGAGCGCCTGATGCCCGCGGCGGATGTCAGCGAGCAGATCTCCCTCGCCGGGACGGAGGCGAGCGGCACCAGCAACATGAAGCTGATGCTCAACGGCGCGATCACCCTTGGCACACTCGACGGAGCGAATATCGAGATCAAAGAGATGGTCGGGGACGAGAACATCTTCATCTTCGGCATGACAACGCCGGAGGTCCAGCAGCTCAAGCGCAACGGCTACAATCCGCACCAGTACTATCTGAACAATCTCAACGTGCACGACACGATCGACGCCGTCAACCGCGGCCTGCTGGGCAAGGACTTCCACGAGGTGATCCAAGGGCTTTCCATCACGGATCCGTATATGATCATGGCCGATCTGGACGACTACTGCCGCGCACATGAGCGGATTGAGCAGGCGTGGCAGGACCGCGGCCGCTGGAACCGTATGTCCCTGATGAATACGGCCTGTTCCGGCCCGTTCTCCGCCGACCGTGCGGTGGAGGAGTACGCGCGCAATATCTGGCACACCAAACCGGTCAAGGCCGGCAAATAATTCCGCTGTCCGCAGCGCCGGATGCGTCCCGAAGCCGGTTCAGCCTGTGCTCCGGGGCGCTTTTTCGTGATAATTTTTTTGACAGAGGGGAGGGGCCCAGATGCCCGACTGCGTCTACAACGCCCGCGACACACGGTATAAGAGTAAATTTGGCGCCGTCCCCGCCGGGGAGGAACTCCGCTTTTCCATCACGCTGGGGCGGCAGATCCGCTGTACGGCGGCCTACCTGCTGATCCGGGCGGACGATCAGGCCGGGGAGCAGCGGATCGCCATGTACTGGAGCGGGATGAACGGCCCGGAGGGCGAGTGGTGGAGCGTCAGTTATGCGGCGCCCACGCCGGGGCTGTACTGGTACCGGTTCGAGTACGACACCCCGTGGGGGCGCGGACGCATCCAGTGCGGCGTGCGGGAGACGGGCACCGCGGAGGGGGACGCCCCGTTCCAGCTCACCGTGTTCGACCCCCGCTTCCACACGCCGGACTTTTTAAAGGGCGGCGTGATGTATCAGATCTTCCCCGACCGTTTTTACAGCTCCGGCGCGCCCAAGCAACATGTCCCGTCGGACCGCATCCTGCGTACGGATTATGAAAACCTGCCGGAATACCGCCCGGACGCGCAGGGGATCGTGCGCAACAACGACTACTTTGGCGGGGATCTGAAGGGCATCGAGGAAAAGCTCGACTATTTAAAGTCCCTCGGCGTGACGTGCCTGTATTTGAACCCCATCTTTGAGGCGCACTCCAACCACCGGTACAACACGGCCGACTATACAAAAATTGACCCTCTCCTCGGAACGCAGGCGGATTTTGAATCCCTCTGCCGGGCGGCGCACGCGCGCGGCATCGCCATCCTGCTGGACGGCGTGTTCAGCCATACCGGATCGGACAGCGTCTACTTCAACCGCGAGGGGCGCTACGGCTCCGGCGGCGCATACCGGGATGCAAACTCCCCCTACCGCCAGTGGTATGATTTTAAATCCTGGCCCGACGACTACGCCAGCTGGTGGGGGATCGACACCCTGCCGCAGGTGATTGAGGAGCAGCCGGACTATTTAAACTACATCGCCGGGCCTGGCGGCGTGCTGGAAAAGTGGATGCGCGCCGGGGCGGACGGCTGGCGCCTGGACGTGGCCGACGAGCTGCCGGACGGATTTTTGGATGCGCTGCGCGAGCGGGTCAAGGAAGTCAATCCTCAGGCAATCGTCATCGGCGAGGTCTGGGAGGATGCCTCCAACAAGTGCAGCTATGGGCAGCGGCGGCGCTATCTGCTGGGCAAACAGCTCGACAGCGTGATG
>CASFCH010000085.1 GCA_949293315.1 uncultured Oscillospiraceae bacterium
AATACGTCAGCACGCCCGAAAATCCCATGTACGCGAGCTACGTCTGGCACAGCGGGAACGCACATCTGCACAAGTTGATCATCCGAGGGTACGTCAGGGCGCTGGCTGCCCTCTCCGCAAAGAGCAGGGGGCTAAAAAAATTGCTGTCCCCCCTGTATCAAGCCGTCTGCAATCCGGTGGGACGGATCAATGAGCGGGTCAATCTCTCGGATTGGGAGGGGACGAACAACGTCGGCGAGGTTCCGACCGGCTCCTGCTGGTGTGAGGTCTCCGCAATGTTGACCTATCTGGAAATCCCCGCGGCTTACATTCAGCCGGATACAGGGTTCTGTTTTACGTTAGACCATATCGAGTGTGGCATCCAGCGCAAAACGGATCAGGAGCTGACGCTGGCAATTCGCAATCCCACTGCACAGGATGCAGAATACCGGCTGTTTGTGGAAAATGAGAGCGACCGTACAACACCGATGCGTGAGCCATGTATGTGCCGTTTTCAAACAGTTCGCGTGCGGGCACATGAGAGAAAAACGGTGGTTTTAAAAAGGGGAATATGATATGCTTGAAATCCGCGGCAGGGAGTTTTACCTGGACGGTAAAAAGTTTAATATCTACTCCGGCGCCATTCACTATTTCCGGGTGCCGCATGAATACTGGCGCGACCGTTTACTCAATTTGAAGGCCGCCGGATTCAATACTGTGGAGACCTACGTTGCATGGAATATGCACCAGCCCGAGGAAAATTGCTGGTGCTTCGAGGGTCAGGCCGATGTCATTCGCTTTATCCAAACCGCGCAGGAGGTTGGATTGTACGCGATCGTCCGCCCAGGCCCGTATATCTGTGCGGAGTGGGATTTCGGCGGTTTGCCTGCCTGGCTGCTGCGCCATGAACAGATCCGGTTACGCTGTTATGATGAACCCTATATTACCTACGTCCAAAAATATTTTGACGTGCTGCTTCCAAAACTGGCCCGGTTGCAGGTCACGCGCGGCGGTCCTATTCTGGCCATGCAGATCGAGAATGAATACGGCAGCTATGGGCGCGATAAAAAATATCTGGGGTTCTTGCGCGACCTAATCCGTAAGAACGGGATTGATGTACTGCTCTTCACCTCCGATGGCGAGAGCCGGTACCATCTCTCCGGCGGCGGCCTGGACGGCGAGATGAAAGTTGTAAATTTCGGGGGATATCCCGCAAACGGCTTCCGTGATTTAAAGGAATTTCAGCCGGATCGGCCGCTCCTGTGCGGGGAGATGTGGTGCGGCTGGTTTGACCATTTCCGGGAGCGGCACCATCACTCGCCGTCCGCTTGGTCAAAAAAGACCTACCGGCGCATTTTGGAGCAGTTCTTCCGTGAGGATGCCAACTTTAATTTTTACATGTTCCACGGCGGGACAAATTTCGGCTATATGGCGGGGGCCAACTACGCCCAGTATTACCAGCCCACTACCACCAGCTATGATTATGACGCCCCACTCAACGAGTATGGGGATTATACGGCCAAGTATTACGTCATGCGTGACGCACTGTGCAAGAGGCAGGGGATTGCGACGCCGGAACTTCCGCCCCGACCACAGACACAGGCACTTGGAAAAGTGGAGCTGACGCAGTGTACCTCCCTGTTCCGGAATATGGAGGCCCTGTCCGTGCACCATGCGGATCATATCGCGCACTATATGGAGTACTATGGCCAGTCCCACGGCCTGATTCTATACCATACGGAGATCGAGGGGGATTACCCGGATACTTCGATCTCGGCAGATGGGGTACATGATGTTGCATGGGTCTTTGTCAACCATCAATTGGTTGGCCGGTATGACCGCTCCCGGCCGCTGACCCGCAGGCAGGTCAAAAACGGTGTTCAGCCCTCAGAGAGCTTTACATTCCCGATTCCGGCTTTCCGTGGGAAGATTACAGTCGATATCCTGGTGGAAGGGATGGGGCGCATCAATTTTGATAAGCGTCTGGCGGACCGCAAGGGCCTTGCAGCAGTCCGGATCGGGGAGCAGTATGTGTACGATTTTGATATTTACACGATTGCCGCTGAGCGGGTCTCAGCCCTTGATTTCACCGCCGGGGAGACGGTGGGGCCGGTGTATTTGAAAGGGAAGTTTTCAGCGCCATCCAGGTCGGACTGCTTTGTGAAAATCACCAATTTGACCAAAGGGTATGTGTTCGTCAACGGGATCAACTTGGGGCGTTACTGGGATGTGGGGCCGCAGCGTACCCTCTATCTGCCTGGCGTCTGGCTGAAAGCGGAAAATGAGATCGTGATTCTCGAGCTGGAAAAGTGTAAAAAAACTTTTGTCGAGATTGTCGATCATCCCATATTTAGTTAAAATTGACGGGAACAAATGACGGCTAATCATGAGAGGGGATGATTCAAATGCGATATACTGTCGCTCAACGCAATTACCGCGACTTCCACACCTTTGCTAAAAACCGATTGGAACACCGAAGCTACTTCATTCCATTTCGGTCAATGGATTTGTTACAGGCGACGGATTGTTTTACAGAGCGGTATCAGAGCGACGCGGTCCTGGTTTTGTCCGGGGAGTGGGATTTTGCCTATTTCAAATCGGCTTCTCAATTGGGAAGGATAGTCGATACAGCTACCATGCCATTCGATTCCGTCCATGTGCCCTCCACCTGGCAAAAGATGGGTTATGATCAAATCAACTACCTCAATTCCATGTACCCGTTCCGGTGTAATCCGCCCAAAACGCCAAAAAACTGTCCCGTGGGCGTATATCGAAAAAATTTTGATCTGCTGAAAAGGGAAGGATATCACTATACCGTGACTTTTTTGGGGGTGGCGGCCTCACTTGAGCTCTATCTCAATGGAAAATTTATCGGGTACAGCGAGGGGAGCCACAACAGCCACGAGTTCGATTTGACCGCCGTGCTGCGCCATGGGCCAAATGAATTGCTGGCAGTTGTCCACAAGTGGTCCACCGGTACGTACCTGGAGTGCCAGGACATGTTCCGAGAAAACGGAATTTTTCGCGATGTATATATCACCGAGCAGCCACCGTGCTACCTGTTTGACTTTTGCTTTACCACCCAAAGGGGATCCAATGGATATCAGGCAGAATTGACGGCCGATATCCGCGGCACGGGGCAGGCCGGCCTGCGCGCGCAGCTGTTCCTGAAAGGGGATCTGATTGCGGATGCCGTCGTACACCGCGGCGAATCTATCCGGTGGTGCGATCTGCAAGTCCAGGAGTGGAGTGCAGAGCATCCGGTATGTTATGATTTAATCCTCACATTGCTTGACGGCGGCTGCCCCGTAGAGTATGTCCGGCACCAGGTCGGGTTCCGATCGATTGAACTGGATGGGTGCCGTTATCTATTCAACGGCCGCCCGGTCAAATTCAAGGGGGTCAATCACCATGACACGCACCCTGTGCGCGGCTATGCGATGACGGCCGAAGATCTGAAAAAAGATGTGGAGCTCATGAAGGCGTATAACGTCAACTGCGTGCGAACCTCCCACTATCCGCCTGATCCGCTGATGATGGCCCTGTGTGATGTCTACGGCCTCTATGTTGTGGACGAGGCGGATATAGAGACCCACGGCTGTTTTGTCAAGAATATTGATTTAATCAGCGACGATCCCAAGTGGGAGTCCCACTATCTGGACCGTGTCCAGGCACTTTATGAGCGAGATAAAAATCACGTATCTGTGGCGATGTGGTCCATGGGGAACGAGTCGGGCGGTATCAAAAATTTTGATACCTGTTATGCCTATCTAAAGACAAAAACGTCCATCCCCGTCCACTATGAACCGGCTTGCCGCAGCGAGCGGGTTCGGTATGATATCTTGGCGCATTTTTATACTCCTCCTGAGGAGATGCGTGCACTTAGCCGCGGCGAGTGGAGAGATTCCCGCAACTATGATACACCGTTTTTCCTGTGTGAGTATGCGCACAGTATGGGTGTCGGCCCCGGTGCACTGGATGAGTACTGGGATATTATATATACGGATGAGCGCTTTTTGGGCGGCTGTATTTGGGAGTGGGCGGATCACGCGCACTTCGATCCCAAGGGGAAATACCGCTATACCTATGGCGGCGATCATGGGGACCGGCTCAACAATGGGAATTTTTGCTGTGACGGCCTCTTCTTTCCGGATCGGACACCCTCCCCAAGTGCCCTGTGCATGAAAAATGTATACAGCCCCTTTCGGGCGTATAAAAAGGAAGATAGTATTTATATACACAATCACAATTACTTCGCTTCAGGCGGCGAAATCGAGATCAAATGGCACTTTGTCCGAGACGGTAAAACGTGTGGGGCGGAAAGTTTGAGGACGGAAATTCAACCGGGGGAAAGCCTGAAATTGCCCGTGAAGCCCACTTTTTTGGACGGAGAGGATACTTTCCTGATTCTCCGTTATACCTCAGCAGCAGATGGCAGTGCCATCGCGCAGGAGCAGATTGCACTGAATGAAGTGTTTCCGTCCGCAGCAGTCCGCCGTTCCAATCTCACCTGGGATGGAGGCGAGCACTTCCACCGGATTGGGCAGGGGGAGCGCAGGATCTGCTGGGATTCCAAAGGCGTGCTGGTGGAGTGGACAGATAGCCGCGGCAATCAGCTGTTGGCGCCGAGAAATCCGGGGTTTGCGGTGAATCTCTATCAGGCGGTGATTGATAACCACATCTATGCCGTAACGCCCCTGAAAAAATGGGGATAGATCGATTGGTACCGCGCTGCCGCAAAGTGAAATGGGATGAATATTTGAATACGGTCCAAACAGCCGTTGACCTGATTGCCAAAGGGAAAAAACGATTTCATGCGCAAATAACTTGCCGGGCCGTTTCGGAGCGGGAGCTTTATGTCACCTTTTCGATTACGAGCCTTTGCCGGAAACCGGTTGATATGCTGCAGATTGGCCTGATGCTGGAACTGGATGGCCGGTATCACCGGATTCGATATTACGGTATGGGTGAGACGGAGAGTTACTCGGATTTTTCCGCGCAGAATGTCATGGGAATCTATGAGACAGATGCCTCCGCGATGGATGTTAACTATATCAAACCGCAGGAGTCCGGCAACCGCAGCGGCGTGCGCTGGGCGGAGATAACGGATGACAGTGGAGCAGGGCTGCGGATTACCGCGCTGGAACAGCCTTTGAATTTTAAGGCGACCGATATTGATCCCCAAAAGCTGCGCCGGGCCAAGCATCAGGAGGATATCACCCGTCTGGATAAAACAATCCTGCATGTCAACGGCTTTATGCGCGGGATTGGAAGTGCCAGCTGCGGCCCGGATACCGCAGAGCGGTATAAAAAGATCCTGCATTTTAGGGAGTCATACACTTATTCATTTAAGATAGAGTCCATTTAGGAGGGAATGAGATGCGCCATTGGGTATTGGGCGCCGGAGAAAGCCGGGCTCGGATTGAGGAGCGTGGCGACCAGGTCTTTTTGTGTAATGGCCTGGTCTGCCGGAACATTGAAAAAAAGGGATGCCGGACGACCTCGTTCAAAAATATGACAAAAGACGAGGAGCTTATCGCCGCGCCCGGTACGGATTTTGAAGTTTTCATCGGGGGCAAATGCTGCGGCGCGTCCGATCTGGCCTTTGACTCGTGCAAGATGGTTCCGTGCCTGGAGCGCGTACCGTTCCGCCGTTCAGAGACGATGACGGCTCAAGGCGCCTATCCGCCTCTCGGTAAGGCGGTCGAACTGATCTATCAGCTTCAGGAGCCTGCACTGCGGATCGCGGTGCGGTATGAGATCTACGACCATATGCCGGTTATGATGAAGTGTGTATCCGTCGAGAACCGGGGTGCCGGTACGGTCACGGTTGACAATATCTGTACAGATGTTTTAAGGACCGGCGAAAAGCCGGACTCCCTCTTCGTGGACAGCGACTTTGACTCCACCACGGATTTTATCGGGCTTGACTTTGACGTATATGCAAGGCGCTATGCACGCTGCCGCCACGGCGTGCTGGAGGTCGCCCCCGAGCAGCGGATGAATGTCAAGCTTGCCCCAGGGGAGCACGTGGATTCCATCACCGCTTACGAGCTGCTCTTTGAAACGGACTACTATGAACACCGCCTGATCGAGGTCAAGGAGATGTACCGCAGGATTGCGCCGTGGTGTACGGATAATGTCCTGTTTTTCCACTTGATCTCCAATTCCCCGCGCGCCATCCGCAAGGCCGTAGACCAGTGCGCCGAGGTCGGGCTGGAGATGGTGATCCAGTCTTTTGGTTCCGGTGTCAACATGGAGAGCCACAGCAACCGTTATCTGGAGCGGATACGCAAGGCCTATGACTATGGCCATGCCAGGGGATTGCGTATGGGCGCGTATACGCTGGCTTATGTAAAAAATTATCGCCCAGTCCGCGGCAACGAGGCGCTCAACCACGATGGCAGCCATATCTGCCGCTGCTTGGCCACGGAATGGTTTGAAAAGTATAAGAATGACATTTTGAATTTTATCGACCGTACGGGGGCGGACGCCGTGGAGATTGACGGCCCCTATGGGATGATGACATGTTCCGGCGGGAAAACCCATTTGCACGATGACTTTACGGACTCCCAGTATAAGCAATGGAAGGCTTCAGTGCTCGACTGGTATCGGGAGATCAAGTCACGCGGCGTATATATCAATGCGCCGGACTGGCACTTTTTGAACGGAACCAACCGCAGCGGTGTCGGGTATGAGGAAATTGCCTTTTCGGAGAGGCGCGAAGAACAGCTTGTCACCTCAAGAATCTATTACTACAAGGGGACATTCTCCAAAAACCCGTCACAGGGCTGGGGGTTCCTGCCACTGAATGTCTACCACGGCGGCGGAAAGGATGCGATGTTCTGCCCGACGGACCGCAACGCCTTTGCCTTTGACCGGGCGATGGCGCAAATCACGGCCAGCGGTGTCTGGCCCACGATCCGCGGTAAAAAGGTGTACGATTCCGAGGCGGGTAAACAGATCTTGAAAAAGTGGATCAAGATTTTCAAACGCTACCGGCAGGTGCTCAACGGCATCACGGTTCACTTCCTGCCGCCGCGTATTGATACGCAAAATCCGTCCCGTACCACGGGGATTGATGCAATCATGAACCAGCTCCCAGAGGGAGAGGTGCGCGGTTTTATCATGTTTTTTAATCAGACTGATACGGAGCAGACAAAGGAACTCCTATTGCCTGTCTATTATACGGGACTGACCGGGCTTGAAACGCCGCCGCCCCCATTTGAAAATACGAAAAACAGCGATGTCCAGTATCCACTGTACGGTGAGGAGATTGCACCGCTCGTCATCCGGGCGCGCGACGGCTCCGAGCGGACATATATCACGGATCCTCCGGTCGTGGATCGACAGATCCCGCCCCTGCCGGCGGCATCGGACAGCGGGCGTTCCATCGTTATCTCCGAGCGGGATGAAAAGCCCGCCGTCTATCCCATCGATTCAAACGGGAATGTCAAATTCAAAATGACTCTGCCGCCAATGTCCTATCAGTGGTATGTGCTGCGGCCTATGGAGGAAGAATGATGAGTCAGAAAACACGGGTGGCCGTTATCGGCCTTGGGGAACGCGGCAAGCAGCTGCTGGAGGTTTTACTCCGGATGGAGGATGTCCAGATTGCCGCTCTCTGTGATGTGTACTGCGACCGGATTGAGCATGCGGTACATATGGTGGAGGAGGCAGGAGGGATTCCCATGGAGATCCCGGATTTTACACAAGGCGCGTACCGGAACCGTAAGGAATCCTCCTGCGGGAAATACGCCTTGGATCAGTAAAAAAATAATGAACGAAGAAAGGATACCAATCCATTATGCTGACGATACAGAATGATAAGTTTATGCTCGACGGCAAACCGTTCCAGATTTACTCGGGTGCGATCCACTATTTTCGGGTGCTGCCGGAGTACTGGCGCGACCGGCTGGAAAAATTAAAGGCCGCCGGATTTAATACGGTGGAGACCTATGTGTGCTGGAACCTGCACGAGCCCAAGAAGGGGACGTTTGACTTCGGCGGGAGGCTGGATATTGAACGTTTTATCAGGACGGCGCAGGAGCTGGGGCTGTACGTCATCATCCGTCCGGGCCCGTACATCTGTGCGGAGTGGGATTTCGGAGGCCTGCCGGCGTGGCTCTTAAAGGATAAGAACATGCGCCTGCGCTGCAACGATCCGGTGTTTTTAGGGCATGTGTCAGATTTTTATGCGGAGCTGTTCAGGCGCCTTGCGCCGCTTCAGATCACGCGGGGCGGGAATATCATCGCCATGCAGGTGGAGAATGAGTATGGCAGCTACGGCAATGACAAGAAGTACTTGAACCGTGTCCGTGAAATCATGCTTGCGAACGGTGCGGAGGTGCTGCTCTTTACGGCAGACGGCACACAGAAAAGCATGATTGCAGGCGGCGGGATTGACGGCGTGTACAAGACGCTCAACTTTGGCAGCCGCGCCGCAACAGCTTTTAACGCCCTGGAAGGTATCCAGGAGCAGATGCCTAAGGTGTGTATGGAATTCTGGTGCGGCTGGTTTGACCACTGGGGCGGGAAGCACCATACGCGCGGCTATCAAGGCATCCTTAAGGAGATGAACGCATTTTTCGATCAGGGGGCTGGCTTTAACTTTTATATGTTCCACGGCGGGACGAACTTCGGCTTTACCGCCGGGGCGAACCACTACCTGCGTTACAGCCCCACGATCACCAGCTATGACTACTGTGCCCTGCTGAATGAATACGGCGGATACACGCCGGCATATCACGCGGTGCGCAAGCTGATGCACGAAAAGCAGGGCCTGCCGCTGGGTGAGCTGCCGCCGGAGCCCAAGCTGCAATCCATCGGCAAGGTGCATCTGACGGAGCAGACAGGCCTGTTTGAAAACATGGACCGGATTGGGGAAAAGCACTATTCCCCCATGCCGGAGAGCATGGAGTACTACGGCCAGAACTTTGGCCTGATCTACTACAAGACCACCGTTCACGGCGCTTATGGGATGTGTTCCATGATGCTGCGGGACCTGCATGACCGCGCCTACGTGTATGTGGACGGTGAATTGAAAAAGACGTTTGATGTAATGAAACCGGACGGCCTGATGAAGCGGATTATGAAAAAGGACGGCCTGCTTTTGAATATAAAAAACGATCAGACGGAACTTGGCATTCTGGTGGAGGCAATGGGCCGTGTCAATTACGGCGAGCATCTGACGGATCGCAAGGGCATCAGTGCTGTCAACTTGAATTTGCAGACAGTAATGGACTATGAGGTGACAACGCTCCCGCTTGACAACATTGAAAAACTCGACTTCACGCGCGGGGCGGAAAAATATCCGATTTTCTTCCGCGGCACATTCAAGGCGGACTCTAAGGCGGAGTGCTTTGTGCGCCTGGATGGATTTACCAAGGGCGTGCTTTATGTCAATGGATTTAACCTGGGGCGGTATTGGAAAAAGGGGCCGCAAAAGACGCTCTATCTGCCGGGCGCACTCCTGAAAGAGGAGAATGAGATCGTCGTGCTCGAGCTCGAGCACTGTGACAAGCCGGTCGTGGAGATCACGGATAAACACGATCTGGGATAATTTTTATAGATAGCAGGCCAGAAGGAGGAATCGTATGAAAAAGGTTTTTGTCATATCCAAAACGCATCTGGATCTGGGATTCACCGACTATGCGGAGAATGTGTACCGGATGTATTTGAACACGTTTATTCCCAATGCGATTCAGCTCGCGGAACAGGTCAATACGCCGGAGAAGAAAAATTTTATCTGGACAACAGGTTCCTGGATCCTCAAGGAGGCGCTGGAGCACGGCACACCATCCCAGCGGGAAGAGCTTTGGAAGGCAATTCGCCGCGGGGACATCGTGCCACACGCATTGCCCTTTACCATGCATACGGAGCTGCTGGATGCGGATACGCTCGACTATGGCCTGTCTATTGTGGAACGCCTGGACCGAATCCGTGGGCACAAAACCATTGCCGCCAAGATGACGGATGTCCCCGGACACACGCGCGGCCTGGTGCCGCTGCTCGCCCGCCATGGGATCAAGCTGCTGCATATTGGCGTCAACGGGGCCTCCCCGCTGCCCAAAGTTCCGCCCTGTTTCCTGTGGAAAAGCGGGGAGAGCGAGGTCGTGGTTGTCTACTCCGGGGATTACGGCGGGGCGTTCCGGAGCGATCTGGTCGATGCGGTTCTTTACTTTGACCATACACACGACAATTCCGGTACGCCGAACCCCGGGCGTGTGCTGCAAAAGCTCTCCAGTATTCAAAGAGAATTTCCCGGTTACGAAGTATCTGCCGGTACGCTGGACGACTTTGCCAACGTCATCTGGGAGCAGCGCGGCCGTCTGCCCGTCTATGAGGGGGAGATTGGGGATACCTGGATCCACGGCAGCGCCTCGGATCCGTACAAGTCGGCGGCCTTGCGGGAGCTGATCCAATTAAAAAACAAGTGGCTGGCCGAGGGGAGTATGGATCGCTCAGGGGAGGAGTACCGCGGGCTGGCCGACCACCTGCTCTGTGTGGCGGAGCACACCTGCGGAATGGATGTGAAAAAATTTTTCGCCGACTACGAGCATTACTTAAAGCCCGATTTCCAGCGGGCGCGCCAGGCAGACCGGGTCAGGATCCATCACCCATTACGGGGATTTCCACATAATGTGATCACCTGGGGGGCACGGGTCTCCGGTGCGTACAAGCCGGGATCTTATCGCACAATCGAGAAGAGCTGGGCGGAGCAGCGCGGCTATCTGGATGGCGCGGTGCAGGCGCTGTCCGGTGAACACGCACGGGAGGCGGAACGCGCCTTGCGTGCTCTACGCCCGGATCAGCAGGAAGAGCTGATTGGTTCGGAGGATTCCTACGCCCTTTGCCGCTGTGGCGATTGGGCTTTCCGTCTGAATCAACAGGGTGGAATCGGATTGCTGACCCATCGCGGCGATCCGGTGATCCGTGAAAACAATGCGCCGGTGGTGGAATACCGTGCCTATTCGGATGAGGACTATGACTACTGGCTGCACCACTACACCCGCAATCTAAAAGGGACCTTTTCCTGGTCCGTGCCGGATTTTGCGCGGCCGTTGCTGCAATATGTGCGTGGCAAGTACCGCGGCGGGCGGTTCCCATATGCAGTGCAGGCGGCTTCCTGTCGAGGGCGGGGGCGTGATGAGGTGCGCATCTGTGTCAATCTCGCGTGCGAGCCGGGGCTGTGCGAGGATCAGGGTGCGCCGCGTGAATTCCAGATCCTCTATCGCCTCCGTCCGCAGGGCCTTCAATTCAGCGTCTCATGGTACGGCAAGGACGCCAACCGGTTGACGGAGGCGCTGTTCCTGCGGCTCTATCCGGCCCCCGGGCGTCTGCGCCTGCAAAAGGTCTCGGACTGGATTGATCCCATTCAGGTGGCCTCCATGGGCGGCCGGAACCTGCACGCCGTGTGGGCGGCGAATTTGGATACCGGCGATGGGCGGTATCGGCTTGTCAACCGCCATGCGCCGCTGATCTCGATCGGCAAGGGCAAGATTTTGGAATTCGACGACCGTCTGGAGGATCCCGACCGCGATGGAATCACCTATGTTTTGTATGACAACGTGTGGGGCACGAATTTTCCGCTCTGGTATGAGGAAAATGCACGGTTCCAATTTGAAATTACTGCGGATTGCCCGTTCAATCAGGAGGGGGAGCAATGAAACGGTTCAAAAAAATCATTTGTTTTCTGCTGCCGGCTTGTCTGCTGACATCGTTTGCCGCCTGTTCCCAGTCACCTAAGATGGGAGAGCGCCTCGCGGAACCGACCAATTTGAGCGCACCACAGCAGCGCGATCGCGAAGAGAAGCAGGGGGATATCTTTGTCTCGCCCACAGGGGATGACGCCAATCCTGGTACGGCGGAGAGTCCGGTGCGTACCCCCCAGCGCGCTGTGGAACTGGCACGGTCGCTAAACCAGGGGGAAAAGGTGATTTCCCTTGCGGATGGTGAATATAACATCTCCGCCATCACGCTTACGCAGGAGGACAGCGGCATTACATTTTATGCGGAGAATCAAGCTGTTTTTAACGGTGGGCTCACACTCGATCCGGCGGATTTTAAGCCGTATGAGGGGGATATCCTGGTCTTGGATCTGAGCCGGTACGGCGTCACCCCGGATCGGATTGGGAAAGTCCAGGCATTCGGGCAGTACAATACGGCGGAAAAGTATGATGCGGCCGGCAGTCTGTACTGTGAGCTGTTTTGCAATAATGAGCGGATGACCCTATCCCGCTATCCCAATAAGGGGGAGTATCTGTACACAGGAAAAATCGTCGACAATGGCGACTCCAAGGAGGTGTACACAAGTGCTGGAACCCAGACCAATGCGGACTGGGAGACGATGAAGTTCCCGCGCGGCGGAACCTTTGAAGTATCCTCCGACGTCGTGGAACGGGTCCAATCCTGGGGGCAGAGCCCGGATATCTGGATGTTCGGCTACTTCCAATATGACTGGGCGGATTCCACCACGCCGCTCGCCGCAGTTGAAGATCACACCCTCACAACGGAATACGCCAGCGTTTACGGATTTAAGGAGGGGACACCCTACTACTTCTTCAATGTGTTTGAGGAGCTTGACCAGGAGGGGGAGTGGTATATTGACCGCGATGGACTCAAGCTCTATTTTATCCCACCTGAGGGATTTGAGCAACACCCTCTCGAACTCTCCCTGGAGACGGGAAATCTGGTGACGATCGACGGCGCGGAAAATATTGTTTTTGACGGGATTACTTTCACCGGTACACGTGCGAGTGCGGTCAAAGGCAGCGGAAACAATATCGTTGTGCGTGGCTGCACGATCCGAAACGTGGGCGAGAACGCCATCGAACTGACGGGGGACCACAACCGGGTAGAGGACAATGAGATCACCGCTACCGGAAAGGGCGGCGTCATCCTCACCGGTGGGGACAGGCAGGCTTTGCAATCCTCGGAAAATGTGGTATCCAATAACCTGATCCACGACTGGTCCCAGGTCTATCACACCTATCAGGCGGCTGTCAGCCTCAACGGTGTCGGCGGCACGTGCAGCCATAACGAGATTTACAATTCCCCGCACGAGGCGATTACCTATACAGGAAATAATCACATCATTGAGTACAATGTGATCCATGACGTCGTACTCGAATCTTCGGATGCGGGGGCCATCTATGCTGGACGCAGCTGGAGCAGCTACGGCAATGTGATCCGCTACAATTGTATTTATAACATCGGTTCCGGCGAGTTCGCACCCAGCGGCATTTATTTTGACGATGCGCTCTCCGGCCAGGAGGCGTATGGGAACTTCCTGCTCAACATCCCGGGGAACGGTTTCCTGCTCGGCGGTGGACGTGATCTTAAGGTGGAAAATAATTTGATTGTCAATGCGGCTACCCCGATTTTCTATGACGACCGTGCGATCGCCGGGATTGAGGACGGGGGTTGGTTTACCCATGCCAACACGCCGGATTCAACGCTCTGGAAGAGTCTGGAAGAGGTCGATATCCACTCCGAGGTCTGGAAAAACGCCTATCCGGAGCTTGCAGATCTGTCGGATGACTTTGAGCACACGGATGATCCGGCCTTTGCAGCCAATCCGGCCGGGAGCAGCGTGAAAAATAATGTGACGGTCAATGAGAAAAAGGGCGCCAATGATATTGCAAAACGGGCGGAGCAATACAGTGAAATCGTGAATAATTTCACTTACCGCCTGAAGGCGAATCCCTTCACAGCGGATGGCGTCTATCTGTTGTCCCAGCCGCCGGCGGACTTTGAACAGCTCCCATTTGATCAGATGGGGCGGCTCTACACCTGCCGTACGGACCGGTAAAATGCGTTTTTGAAAAAATAATCGGAGGATCGTTATGCACTGGAATCAACAAAAAGAGAGGGAACAGCTCCAAGCCCCGGGAGACGGGCGGCAAGCTCCTGCGCGATTTTCCTGTTGCCCATCGGGTACTCAAACCATCTCCCCTGGGGCGGAGCTGCGGTTCGATTTGGAGAAGGAGACGGAGATCGGCGCCGTCGTCCTGCGTGAGATCGGTTCGCACTGTACATCTTTTACCTTGTACGGGAAAACCGCTTCGGGCGAACGCATATTGCTCTATGAAAACGATGTGATCGACCGGTACCTGTACTGTGCGTTTGAGCCGGTGAGGTTGTGCGCGTTGATTTTGGCGGTGCATCGCAGTGATAATGGGAAGCCGGTGCGGCTTCGCGGAGCGGAGGCGTGGCCCTCCGGGGCGACTCCGCCGGATTTCCGTGTAACGGTATATTATCCGCTGGGGAGCGGATCCCGCTATTTTACCGAACGTGAGACGAACGGTGATTTTCAGCGCGACTTGGACCTTATTACGGATGTGATTCTGATCGGTGATGTTCGTTTTATGCGGGAAGGCGGCCTGGCCTATGATGCGGAGACGTTCCGGCGGGAATTAGCCGCGCTGCGCCGCGCCATTGGAGAGCGCAGTGTCCGCATCTGGTGCTGTATTCTCAATCCACAGCGGAGGGACAAGCTTTCCAACAGGGACTCCGCGCACGCCATTCGCAGCCATCTGGATCAGATGATCCAAAATATTCTCCGCTTCTGTTCGGAGTATCAGCTGGACGGGATTGACTTTGACTGGGAATTCCCACGCCTGCCACACTACTGGCGGGCGCACAGTAAATTGATGATCCAATTGGGGGAGGCTCTGCACCGGAGAGGCCTTTTACTCTCCGCGGCGCTGGGGCCCTGGGGGGTCCAGCTCAGCCGCCGCGCCCGGGAGAGCATGGACTTTGTCCATGTAATGGCCTACGACTGGCCTAAAAATAAGCGGAACCAGCATGGGGAATTTTACACCTGCCACTATTTTAGCGCCAGGTATTTCCTGAAAAAGGGCTTTCAAAAGCGCCAGATCCTGCTGGGCGTCCCATTCTATGGGAACACGTGTGACCATGGCAAACTGGTGCAAAAGGGGTATTCCTCTTTTGATGTTCGAAGCAGTGCGCAGAATACCGGCGTGCTGGACGGCCGCCCGTTCTATTTTAACGGCGGCAATATGATCTTCAGTAAGAGCGCCTACACCCGGGACTTGGGATTTGCCGGCGTCATGGTCTGGTGCGGCAGGGATGACCGTCCAAGGGCAAGCGGGTATAGCCTGTTTGACGCGATGGCACGGGCGCTCTCCCACCGTTCACGGTAGTGTCCTCCCGGCCTGTTTGGAACACCCGCTTCCCATCCGGCATAGGATGGCGAGTGCTCCCCTCCATCTTTTATTCAGGAGGAAACAGAATGGGTGTTGCAAATTCAAACAAGCAGATCAACGCGGATCGTATCGACTGCGACGGCACGCTGAAGGTCACGCTTGCGCTTGCGGCCTCTCCGGACATCGTATCCAATCCGACGGATATCGTGCTGGTACTGGACCGCTCCGGCAGTATGGCCGGCAGCCCGCTGGCCAACATGAAGGCTGGCGCCAAATCTTTCATTGATATTATCGACGAGGCTACCGACGGCTCTCAGGACGGAAATATCGGCTCCGGCAGCCGGATCGGCATCGTCAGCTTTTCCGACACCGCAGTGGCGGACACACAGCTGATCACCTCGGTGGCGGATTTAAAAAGCGCGGTGGACAGCCTCACGGCGGGAGGGTCGACCAATCACGCGGACGCCTTTGCAAAGGCGGCGCAGCTGTTTGACCCGACGTCGACGAACGCCAGAGTGATCGTCCTGTTCACGGATGGCAAGACTACGGCCGGTCCGCCGCCGGCGCCGGTCGCAGCCGCCGCTCGGGCGTCGGGCATCATCATCTACTGCATCGGCCTGATCGGCTCGGATGGGATCGACGTCAGCGTCCTCAACGACTGGGCGACCGACCCGGATGCCTCCCACGTGGCGGTGACGCCGGACGATGCGGACCTGGAGGAGCTGTTCAAGGATCTGGCGGCCAACATCTCCAAGACGGGGGCCACCAATATCGTCATTGATGAGGTCGTCAATCCCGATTTTATCATCATGAACGTCATCCCGCCCACAAAAGGGACTGCCATGACGCTCGATTCCAACACGATCCAGTGGAAGATCCCCGAGCTCGGCGTCACCGCAAACGAGGGGGCGTCGCTGGAATTTTATATCCGGCATATTGCGCAGAGCTCCGGCGTCAAGCTGGTGAACCAGTCCATCACGTATTCGGATACGGAGGGGAATGCCGTCGTCTTCCCGGCGCCCTCCGTTGCGGTCGATTGCGGCACGGTCGTAATGCCTGAGCCGTGTCCGACGCCGGTGGAGCTGACCGTCGGCGGCTGCCAGGACACTGTGGTGCTCGATATGGGGGACACGTGCCTCGAATCCCGGGGGCGGATCGTCCAGCTTGACGTGACGGTGAAAAATGTGTGCCCCGGCAGGCGGACGGCGCTGGCGGTGATCCTGACAGAGCTTGATGACAGCGGCGTCGAGTATCCGCGCGGCATGAAGGCGATCACGATCCCCGCACACAGTGCTCCGGGATGCCGTGATGTGCTGGTAAAATGCGTAAAGTTCGTCCTTCCGGAGGATCTGAACGTGTCGGGAACGGGAACGATGTGCGGCGATCGGAACTTCAGAGCGCGGTTAATTGCACATTCTATTGATACCGACTATTGCTGCTGCCGTTTGGTATCGGCGCCCTGAGCATTCCGCTCCGATTGTGTAAGAGGCGATCCGTTTTGCGCGAGAGCAAAGCGCCGCATACGGCCGGAGCGGGCAGATGCCCGCTCCGGCTTTCAAATTATGACGCGCCGGACGGATTGCACTCCGGGTCTGTCAGACGGAACCCGAATGATTTTTTGGAAAAACGGATTTTAAAGCACAAGAGGGAATTTTTGTATTGAATTTTTTTGTGCAGAATGTTATAATACTCGAAACGATACGGATTTTCTTGTAAAACGCTTTTTTTGAAGGCTTTAATTTTTTTGAAAAATCCGAAACGTTTCTACTTTTGCGTTCGAAGTGGAAATCGGGGCTTGTTCTACCAGAGCAGGAACAGGGGCGCATCCGGCCATTTCGCAGGCAGTTGGAATCGGAGCCGTATTTCCCTGTGTGCCCGGTACGCAGGGGACAATGGAACAGGAGTGAGGGAAAATGAGTTCGGCAAAGAAAAAATTGGTACACATGGCGGGGGATCTGCGAACGTATTGGAAGCGCCCGCCGGAGGGGCGGTATATGCCGTTCAAGGAGTTGATATCTCTGGCGGTTGGCGGATTTGGCGTCAAGTGCATCTGCTTTGCCGTGCAGCCGATGCTGCTGAGCGTGGGCAATACGCTCATCGGCAATACCATCGGCATCCCGCCGCGGGAGATCTACCTGATCTATATCCTCTCCGTGCTCGCGAGCTTTCCGCTCACGGGCATCCGGGCGCGGATGGTGGACAATTCGCGCAATAAAAAGGGCCGCTTCCGTCCCTACATTTTCACCATGGCCAGTCCCACCGTGATTCTGGCCATGGGCTTTACCTGGATGCCGTATGACCGCATGAGTATGGTGTGGAAGTGCGTCACCGTGCTGCTTTTTAACATCGGATTTCAGTTTTTTTATATGTTCATGTTCGATTCCTATACGAACATTATTAACGTCCTCTCGCCCAATACCTATGAGCGCTCGGATGCTTTTTCCGTGACAGGCGTTGTGGATTCGCTCGCTCCCACGGTGCTCAACTTCATTCTGCCGCTGCTGGCCAAGGTAATCACGGGGCAAAATACCATCTATGATATGAGCATCTACCGCGCCGTCTATCCGCCGATCCTGCTGCTGGGTCTGCTGTTTACCATCTTTATTTACACCAACACAGAGGAAAAAATTGTTCAGGCGAAAACGCACGTGATCCAGGTCAAATTTATGGATGCACTGCGTGCGGTGGCAAAAAATAAGTATTTTTGGATCATCTCCCTTGCGGGCTGGATCGGATTTCTGGAATCCTCCTTTGCAACCATCCTTGCCTGGCTGTATAATTATCAGAACGCGTGTACGCCCATGGAGTATTCCGTTATCACCGCGATCTATGGCAATTCCGCGCTCTGGTCCATGCTGCTCTCCCCCTATCTGGTCCGCAAGGTCGGCAAGCGGAAGCTGATGATCTACACCAACGTGATGAGCATCTTTTTTATCCTGATGATGTATCCGGTGGTGATGGATGTCTCCGGACGGGCGCTGATCTGGCTGCTGATGGGCTGTATGTTTATCAATGGCGTAGGCACCTCCATGGGGAACCTGCTCACCTACAGCCTCAACAGTGATATCCGCGACTATCAGCAGTACATCACCGGCGAGCGGATCGACGGCATGTTCTTCGCCGTCGGTCTGATCGGCAGCGTGGTCGGCATGGCGACCGGCACCGTTCTCCCGGCCATCTATGACTGGGCGGGGCTGAATGCGGAGACAGCCGTCGCCCTGGGGTACGACGCGAGCAATGTCTACCATGTACTGTATAATGAGGCGTACTTTGAGCGTATCTGCGGGATCCTCATCATCGCCTCCGCGATCGGCGCAACGCTCAATGCGATTCCCTATTTCTTTTACGATCTGACCGAGCTCAAGCAGAAGGCGATGGTTACCGTTTTAAAAATCCGCGCGCTGTTTGAGGATTACGGCAACGGCGCCCTCTCCGATGAAAAACTGGTCGAGGCGATCGACCTGATCGACGAGGCGGAGGCATATGTCGGCAAAGAGCCGGTCAAACCGACAAAGGACGGCATCCGCGCCGCCAGGAAGTCAAGGGACAGGGCGGCGGTAAGGGCGGCCAAAAAGGCGTATGCGGCGCAGAGGGAATATAACGAAAAAATCGCCATCGCGCAGTATGTCGTCCGTGAGGTGCACAAGTTTGAGCGCCCGGAGGTGCAGGCGCAGGTGGCGCGCGCCCGGCAGATCTGTGCGGCGGGGCTGCAGGGCCTTTCCGCGCTGCACACGATCAGCCTGAGGGAGGCAAAGGCCATGCCCAAATCCACTCCGGCGGAGAAGGAATTGCGCCGTCAGGCAATCGATACCGCCCGGCAGGAGCGATTCTCCAAAAAGATGACAGCCAAATATTATCCTAACGGGATTGAGCTGTTTGACCGCTCCGTGTTTGATGAAATCTTTGCCCGTGAGGATGCGATCGAACTCGAGCGCCATGAAAAGATCAATCAGCTGGCGCAGACACGTAAGAATAAAGATAGCGCCGCCGTGAAGCGCCTTCAGGAGGAGCTGCATCAGCTCCAGATCGAAAAGCAGCAGCTTGCCCGGCGTGAAAAAACGCTCGGCGATCAGTACGCCAGATTCACCCGCGCGGCCAAGCCGTGGCTGGACGCAAAAAAGCTGCTCGCCCAGCAGGAGAACTACGCGCACTATGAGGAGATCCGCGCCCGCTATGAGGAATCCAAGGCCAGGGCGGAGGAGGAGCGCGCCGCACGCCTTGCCGAGGAGGCGCGCCTGAAAGCGGAGCGGGAGGCGCGCTCTGTCCGCAGCAGGCGTGAGCGGCGGGAGGCAAAAAAATGATGGCGGAGAAACACTATGCGATTAAATCCGATCGTACCATCCGCTCCTGGGATGAGGGCCTCCCGCTCGGGAACGGAGATATCGGGGCGATCCTCTGGTCGGACTCCGAGCATCTTCGGTTCAGTCTGGATAAGGGCGATATCTGGGATTGCTCCTACCGTCCGCAGGATCAGCCGGACTTCACCTATCAAAAGCTGACGGAATGGGCCAAAAAGGGAAAGGTCTCCCGCATCCGCCGCGTCTATGACAAAAACGGATATATGCGTCCAACCCCCACCAAACTGCCGGTGGGGAAGCTCGTCCTCAACCTGGGTGTGCAGGCGAACGTGGTATCCAATCTTGATCTCACCACGGCCGAAGCGGAGCTGCACGCCGATTCTGTAACGGTCAATACTTTTATTTCTGCCAAGGAGCGCGTTGGTTACATCCGCGTCAACACGCCCTCCGTTCAGGTCCGGCTGGAAAATCCGGCGTTCGGCGCGCGGGAAAAATCCCTGCTCCGTCGCCTGATCCCCCGCAAGCCTCGGATCGCCGCCTCCCTGCAGAGCCTGCACTATCCCGCCGCGGAGAAAGGGCGGCGGATGGTGGACGGCGCGTTCGGGCAGGCGGAGCAGGTCTGCTTTGTCCAGCAGGTCAGCGATGATTTTTCCTATGCGACGATGGCCGAGATCCTGCGCAGTACGGCGGATACGCTGATCGTTTACACCGTTGTCTCTTCCCACGATGGCTCGAACTTTCTCGAATACGGGACGCATTTGCTCGCGGATGCCTTGGATAGGGGCTATGCGGCATCACTCGCGGATCACATCAAATGGTGGTCCGGTTACTGGGCGAAAAGCGCCATTTCCATTCCGGATGCGGTGCTCGAGCGGAGCTGGTATATCGGCAACTACCTGCTTGCCGCATGCAGCCGCCGGGGATTTTATCCCATGCCGCTC
>CASFCH010000086.1 GCA_949293315.1 uncultured Oscillospiraceae bacterium
CCTTCCACAGGGATGCACCGCGTGATATGCGCATGAGCCAGAGCGGCGTGAGTGCGGCGGATGTGGTCAATACGTACGGCGAAGCGGAACTGCGGCGCATCATCCGGGACTACGGGGAGGAGCGCTTTGCATCCCGGATCGCACGGGAGATCGTCCGCCAGCGCCGGACAGGCCCCATCCGTACGACGTTCGAGCTGGTGGATGTCATCAAGCGGGCGATGCCGGCGGCAGCCCGGCGCGATGGGCATCCCGCGCGCCGAACCTTCCAGGCGATCCGTATGGAGGTCAACGATGAGCTGGGCGCGCTTTCAAGCGCGCTTGACGGGGCGTTTGACTGCCTGGTGCCGCAGGGGCGTCTGGCTGTGATCACCTTCCATTCTCTGGAGGACCGCATGGTCAAAACGCGATTTGCACACTTCTGCGAGGGATGTATCTGTCCCAAGGATTTTCCGGTCTGTGTGTGCGGCAGGACGCCGCGCGGCGAGCTGGCGTTTAAATCCGAAGCGCCCGCACCGGAGGAGATTGAAGAGAATCCGCGCAGCCGGAGCGCCCGGCTGCGGTGTATTGTAAAATTATAATCGGACCGTATTGCCGGTCCCGGAAAGGAGGCGGGTCAGATGGCTTCGTCCAACGCATACGATCTGCGGCTCTTTGAGTCGACCGCGGCGCCGCGCCGCGCACCGAACAGAGCGCCGGAGCGGCGTCCAAAACCGAAAATCGTCAAGCGGCCCGCCCCTACGGCCGCCCAACTGCGGGCACAGCAGCGCGCGGCCTTCCGCCAGAGCGTGAAGGTGCTCTCTCTCTCCGCGCTGGTGCTGGTACTGTTTGCCGCACGGCTGTACGGCAGTGCGCGGCTGGATGAGGTCAACCATCAGGTCGCCGATCTGGAGGATCAGCTGAGCATTGTCAGCAGTGAGAACACACGCCTGAACATGGAGCTGAAATCCAGGGTATCGCTGGAGCGCGTAGAGGAGTACGCGACCAATGTTTTGGGCATGGTCAAGCAGGGGAACTATCAGATCGAGTATGTGGATCTGGCGGAGGCAGACGGCGTCGTGGTCGCGGACGGCGAGCAGACCGTGGATGGGTCGGATCAGACGGACGGCAGCTCGCTTTTTGAGAAGTTGAAGGCATATCTTTCATAGGCGCTGTGTATGTTTCATTGAGGAGTTTTTCGGGGGCGGGCACCTGACTGTGCGCGGGATGACTGCGCGCGCCGGTGAACGCCCTCTTCCTGTCAAATTGGGATCAGGATGAAAGGAGCTGTGCCGCATGGCAAAGAGATCAACCCGAATGATAGCAAAAAGATCCATGGCGGTGGCCCTTGCGATTATTTTTATCGGCTTTGGGGCCGGTGTGGTGAGCCTGGCGCGCATCCAGCTGATCCACGGCGAGGAGTATAAGGAAAAGGCCCGCATGCAGCAGCTGAGCGATACGACCATCAGCCCCCAGCGCGGCACCATCTACGACTGTAACGGGGAGGTGCTCAGTGAGAGCGCCACGGCCTGGCGCGTGTATATCGTCCCCTCCAAGATCGAGACCGATGCGCAGATGGAACTGACAGTGTCGGGGCTGAGCGCCATTTTGGAGATGGATGAGGAGACGGTGCGTAAAAAGGCGGAGCAGAGTGAATACAACTATGTTTCCGTCAAAGAGGGCGTGGAGAACAACACCAAGGAGGCGCTGGCCGCCTATATTGACGAGCACCGGGAGGACGATGCACTGCACACGATTATCGGGTTTGATCCGGATACAAAGCGCTATTATCCATATAACAATTTTGCCTCCTCGGTCATCGGTTTTACCGGAGCGGACGACGAGGGGCGCGCGGGCCTGGAGCTCCAGTATGACGAGGAACTGACCGGGACGCCGGGCCGCATCATTACGGCCAAGAACGGCGCACAGGACGACATGGCGGAGCAGTATGAGTCCGCTTATGACGCCAAGCAGGGCGACGGCCTGGTGCTGACGATCGACAAGGTGATCCAGTACTACCTTGAAAAGAGCCTGAAGCAGGCCTATGTGGATACGCAGGCCAAGAGCACCTACGGCATCGTAATGGATGTGGATACCGGTGCGATTCTGGCGATGGCCACCATGCCCGACTACAACCTCAATGAGCCCCGCGTAGTGGCCGACGCGTCCGTTCAGGCAAAAATCGACGCCATTCAGGATGAATCCGAACGGAGCAAGGCGGAGGGGGAGGCCCTGTACAGCCAGTGGCGCAACCGCGCGATCAGCGATACGTATGAGCCCGGTTCCGTTTTCAAGATCTTTGTGGCCGCCGCGGCGCTTGAGGAAAATGTGGTTACGCTCGATACGACGTACACCTGTACCGGCAGTATCACCCCCTCCTTCCGCAACAGGCCGATCTATTGCTCCAACCATGCGGGCCACGGCACGGAGAATTTTACGCAGGGCCTGATGAATTCCTGCAATCCCTTCTTTGTTACGGTTGGATTAGAGCTGGGCACGGAAAAATTTTACCAGTATTATGAGGCGTTCGGCTTTACGGAGAAGACGGGGATCGATCTCCCGGCGGAGGCGGCGCCCGTTGCCGGGGTCACCTACTACTCCAAGGATAAATTCACGGTATCCGATCTGGCCAGTTCCTCCTTCGGCCAGACGTTCCAGGTCAGTTCGATCCAAATGATCACGGCGGCCTGCGCCATCGGCAACGGCGGAAAGCTCATGCAGCCGTATATCGTCAAAGCACGGGTGGATGCGGACGGCAACACCATCGCCGAGACAAAGCCGACCGTCAAGCGCCAGGTCATCTCCGAGAAGGTGTCTCAGGAAGTGCTTGGCATGATGGAGGAGGTCGTCAAGGGCGGCACGGGGCGCAACGGCTATGTGGCCGGTTACCGCGTCGCGGGAAAGACGGGCACGTCCGAAAAGCTGAGCGGAACGGACGCCAGCGCGCGAATCGCCTCCTTTGTCGGGATGGCGCCGGCCAACGATCCGAAGATCGCCGTGCTGATCGTCGTCGACGAGCCCAAGGGGCAGACGGGCGGCGGCGCAGTTGCGGCGCCCGTGGCGGCGGAAGTGATCGAAAACACCATGAATTATCTGAATATTGAGCCGCAGTACACGGAGGAAGAGCTCGCGACGCTCGACTTGAAGACGCCTACGGCAACGAATATGAGCGTCTCCGATGCGAAGGCAAAAATCGAGGCGGAGGGCCTGACGCCCAAAGTGATCGGCGACGGAGATACCGTGGCCTATCAGATGCCGGAGGCGGGGCAGACGATCGCCAAGAACGGCGTGGTCGTCCTCTACACCGATCAGAATGCGGAACGCAGTAAGGTCAAGGTGCCGGATCTGACAAACCTGAGCGTGGCGGAGGCCAGCAGACGCGCGCTCAACGCGGGGCTGAATATCCGCATCGCCGGCATCACCAGCGGCGAGGGGATTGTCTCCTACCGCCAGAGTATCGATAAGGATACGGAGGCCGAAGCGGGGACGATCATAACCGTCTACTTCAAGACCAATACTAATATCGACGATTTGGCATAACCGAATGTCAGGGGGGATGTTTCATGCTGCTGTCCAAACTGCTCGAGCGCTTCGGGGTGCATCAGGCATACCGGGACGAGGAGATCACCTGCATCACCGATAACTCGAAAAACATCGTGCCGGGCTGTGTATTTGTGTGCATCCGCGGCGCCCGATTTGACGGCCATACGGCCGCTGTGGCCGCCGCCGCACAGGGGGCCGCCGCCGTGATCGCCGAGCGGGATACCGGCGCGGAAAATCAGATCCTGGTGCCCAATACACGGGAGGCGTATGGGCTGCTGTGCCAGGCCTTTTACGGCTATCCTGCGGAAAAACTGACGATGATCGGAATCACGGGCACCAATGGGAAAACGACGACCGCATTCCTGATCAAACAGATCCTCGACAGCTGCGGGATCAAAAGCGGCCTGATCGGCACTGTAAAAAATATGGTGGGATCACAGGAGTGCCCCGCCCATCTGACGACGCCGGATCCGCTGGAGCTCAATCGGCTGCTGGCCGAGATGGTGGGAGCGGGCTGTACGCACTGCGTGATGGAGGTCTCCTCCCAGGCGCTCGATCAGGGACGCGTAAAGGGGATCCGCTTTTCAGTTGCGGGATTTACCAACCTGACACAGGATCATTTGGATTATCACAAAACCTTTGAAGCCTATCGTTCGGCCAAGCACAAACTTTTTGAGCAGGCGGAGACTGCTGTGCTCAATATCGATGATCCAAATGCCATGGAGATGGTGCGCGGTACAGCATGTAAAGTGATCACCCTTTCCACAAAATCGGATACGGCGGACTATACGGCCAAGAATATCACGCACCGCACGCAAGGGGTTTCCTATGAATTGGTGACCACCGGACAGATCGGCCGGGTTCGGATCGGCATCCCCGGCGGTTTTACCGTCTATAACTCCATGCTGGCGGCCGTGTGCTGCATGGCGGCGGGCATCCCCTTTGAGCGGGCGGTGGCGGCGCTCGGGACGGCCGGCGGCGTCCCCGGGCGGATCGAGGTGGTCCCTACGGGGACAGACTACACCGTCATCATCGACTACGCCCACTCCCCGGACGGGCTTGAGAACATTCTGCGCTCCCTGCGGGAAATCTGCGGCGCGGGACGGCTGATCACCGTGTTCGGCTGCGGCGGAGACCGGGATAAGACAAAGCGGCCCAAGATGGGGAAAATTGCGCAGGAGCTGTCCGACATCTGTGTGGTAACCAGCGATAACCCGCGTTCCGAGGACCCCGGGCAGATCATCCGGGACATCCTGGCCGGCATGCGGGAGGACGCGGAGCACGTCATAGTGGAGCCGGACCGGACGCGGGCCATTGCGCGCGCGCTCGGGATGGCGCAGGCGGGCGATATCGTCCTGCTGGCCGGGAAGGGACATGAGACGTATCAGATCCTCGGCACGGGGAAGATCCATTTTGACGAGCGGGAAAAAATCCGGGAAATTTTGAAAATCGAATCATAAAACGGTGCCGTTTTATGGTACAATAATAGACGGGAAGGCGGCCGCTTTCAGCGCCGCAAAAGGATGCGCAAACCACTGAATGGGGTGACACCATGGAGAAAATGAAATGTTCCGAAATCGCGCGCGCCTGTGCCGGGATCAGCAAGGGCGAGGATGTCGAGGTCACCGGGATCACGACGGATACGCGCAGTATCCGCCCCGGGGATCTCTTCATCGCGCTGCGCGGGGATAAATACGACGGCCACTGCTTTATCGGCACGGCGCTTGAAAAGGGCGCTGCGGCCGTCATGTGTGAGCACGACGCCGGGATCGGCACCGCCCACGTCATCGTGGTGGGGGATACGCGTCAGGCGATGCTCGCGCTTGCCGCGCACATTCGGCGCAAGTATGAAATTCCCCTTGTGGCTGTGACGGGCAGCGTCGGGAAGACGACGACCAAGGATATGACGGCGCTGGTTCTCTCCGCGGGGTATAAGACGCTCCGCACGCAGGGGAATCTGAATAACGACATCGGCGTGCCGCAGACGCTGTTCGGGCTCGACCGTTCCTACCGGGCGGCGGTAGTGGAGATGGGCATGAACCATATGGGGGAGATCTCGCGCCTTTCGCGCTGTGCGCAGCCGACGCTCGGGATCATTACCAATATCGGCGTCTCGCACATTGAGAACCTCGGCTCGCGGGAGAATATCCTCAAGGCGAAGCTGGAGCTGCTCGACGGCCTGAGCGAATATGCCCCGCTGCTGCTCAACGGGGACGACGACCTGCTTGCCGACGCCCGGATCGCCGGGCATCCGGTGTTCTACTTCGGAATCGAGAATCCGAAAAACCGCGTCCGCGCGGAGGAGATTGAACAGACGGAGCGGGGGCTGCGGTTTACCGTGTGCTTTGGCGATACGCGCACGCCGGTGGAATTACCGTGCGTGGGGCGGCATAATATTTATAATGCACTGGCCGCATTTGCCGCGGGCGTCATCTTCGGGATCGCCCCGCGCGATGCCGGCAGGGCGCTGGCGGGCTACGTCCCCAGCGGGATGCGCCAGCGTGTACGGGAGATGGGCGGCGTTTCGTTCATTGAGGACTGTTATAATGCAAACCCCGACTCCATGCGTGCGGCGATCGATACGCTGTGCGATCTGAAATCCAGCCGGCGCATCGCCGTGCTGGGCTCCATGCTGGAACTGGGCCGGATCGCCCCCAAGGCGCACCATGAGGTCGGCGCCTACGCCGCCTCACGGGGGATTGATATCCTGTATACATACTCCGCGAACGGGGAGTATGCGGCGGGCGCGGAGATGATCGCCCGCGGGGCCGCGGACAACGGCCTGTCCGACCGGCGCGCGTTTGACTCCGCCGCCGCGCTGGCGGAGGATCTGTGCCGCACGATCCGTGCCGGCGACGCCGTCCTTTTCAAGGCGTCCCGCGGCGTAAAGATGGAAGATGCGCTCAGCGCGCTTTATGAGGAGTGGAAGGAAAATGAGTGAACTTGCGGCCGTCCTGATGCCGGCGGCCGTCGCCTTCGCGGTGACGGCGCTGCTCGGCTTTGTCATGATCCCGTGGCTGCGCAGGCTGCACTTTGGGCAGACGATCCTGGATATCGGGCCGCGCTGGCACAAGTCCAAGCAGGGCACCCCGACGATGGGCGGACTGCTCTTTATCATCGGCACGGCGGCGGCCGTGATCGTCACCTACGTGACCGACCGGCTGACGGGCGGCAATATCACGGCAAACGGCTCCCTGACCTCCGGGCAGGAGAACGTCAAGCTGTTCGCCGGTCTGTGCCTGGCGCTGTGCTTTGCGGGCGTGGGCTTTCTGGATGACTACATCAAGGTGGTCAAAAAGCGCAACCTCGGGCTGACGGTCCGCCAAAAAACAGTGATCCAGCTCTTCATTATCATCGCCTATCTGGGCACGCTGTATATGAGCGGCAGCTCCTATCTCTTTATCCCGTTTGTGGGGAACGTGGAGCTGGGGCTCTGGATGTTCCCGCTGGGGATCTGCGTCATCTATGCGGCGATCAACGCCGTCAACTTTACCGATGGGATCGACGGCCTGTGCTCGAGCGTGACGCTCACGGCGGGCGTGGCGTTCGCCGTGATGGCGGCCATGCAGAAGGTATTCGGTATGGGGATCCTGGCGGGCGCACTGATCGGCGCGTGTGCGGGCTTCCTGGTGTGGAACTTCAATCCCGCCAAGGTGTTCATGGGAGATACGGGGTCCCTGTTCCTGGGCGGGATGGTCGTGGCGCTGGCCTATGGCCTGGACTGCCCGATCATTCTGGTCCTTGTCGGCATCATCTATGTGATCGAGGGCTTTTCCGATGTGCTTCAGATCACCTATTTTAAGCTCACGCATGGAAAGCGCATTTTTAAAATGGCGCCGATCCATCACCACTTTGAAATGTGCGGATGGTCGGAGAAAAAAATCGTGGGCGTTTTTACGCTCATCAACCTGATCGGCGGCGCGGCCGGGATTGCGCTGATGTATTTCGGCCGGGTATAGGGACGGATCCCCGGGGGAAGGAGAACGGAGAATGGCGAAAAAATCCGCTTCAAAAAAGAAGAGCAGCCGTTCGGTTCTCTGGACCAATCTGTGGACCAGGGGCGGGGTGGATCTCCCGTTCCTGATCCTGACTTTTGTCCTGCTCACGATCGGCCTGATCATGCTGCTCTCCGCCAGTTACTCCTATTCCTATTACTATGAGGACGGGGACAGCCTTTATTATTTCAAGCGGCAGGCGGTCTTCGCAGTGATCGGCGTAGTTGCCATGTTCATCATCTCCAAGATGAACTGCAACTATTTCCGCCTGCTCGCGTGGCCCATGCTCATCGTCGTGAGCGGACTGCTCGTTCTGGTGCTGATCCTGCCGGCTCGGTTCGGCGACTTCCACCGCTGGATCGATCTGGGCCCGCTCTCCTTTCAGCCGTCGGAGCTCGCCAAGGTGGCGATCGTCATCTTCTGCGCGTATAAGATGGAGCAGGAGCACGAAAAGCTGCGCGTGAGTACAAAGGCCATGTGGAAATACCTGATCCTCACGCTCGGGTATGCGGGCCTTGTCTTTGCGGAGAATCACGTCTCCGGCGCGATCCTGGTCGGAGCGCTCGGCGTGGTGATGATGTTCCTCGGCGGCGTAAAGATGCGCTGGTTTGCCATCGGCGGTGCGCTGGCCATCGCCGCGGTAACGCTCGTCATCCTCAAGCCCGACATTCTCCCGGATCACGCATCGGTGCGAATTATCGCCTGGCTGGATAAGGACTATGACCCGCAGGATACGCGGTGGCAGACCAATCAGTCGCTCTATGCGATCGGCTCCGGCGGCCTGATGGGGGCGGGGCTCGGCCAGTCCAGGCAGAAGCACCTGTATGTCTCCGAGCCGCAGAATGACTTTATCTTTGCCATTGTCTGTGAGGAGCTCGGCTTTATCGGCGCCGTGACCATCATTCTCCTGTTTGCGCTGCTTATATGGCGCGGCTTTGTGGTGGCGATGCGTGCGCCGGACCGGTTCAGCAGCCTGATGGTGATGGGCCTGATCTCCCAGATCGGCATTCAGGTGGCGTTGAACATCTGCGTGGTGACGGATACGCTGCCCAATACGGGGATCGGCCTGCCGTTCTTCAGCTACGGCGGCACCTCGCTGTGCGTGCTTCTGGCGGAGATCGGGATGATTCTGGCCGTATCGAGGCGCTCGGTCCTGGGCAAATCGCAGCAATGACCGCCCGGCAGAGGGGGATCATATCCCCGTTTGGAGATCGGCAGGATGGTGAAAGGGGAGTTTGAGAGTGAGGTATTTATTTGCCGCCGGCGGCACGGGCGGCCATGTGAACCCGGCGCTCGCGGTGGCCGGCTATATTCGGGAGCAGGAACCGGACGCGCAGATCCTGTTCGTCGGCACGGCGGAGAAAATCGAGGCAAAGCTCGTCCCGGCGGCGGGTTTTGATTTTAAGACGATCCGGATCAGCGGCTTCAAGCGCGGTTTTTCTCCGTCGGATATCAAAAACAATATCCGGACGGTTGCACGGCTGTTTTCCGCCACGTCGGAATCGCGGAAGATCATCCGGGAGTTCGGGCCGGATGTGGCCATCGGATTTGGCGGATATGTCAGCGGTCCCGTCCTGCGGGAGGCGCACAAGCTCGGCGTCAGAACGGTGATCCATGAGCAGAACGCCTATCCCGGCGTCACCAACAAGACGCTGGCCAAAACGGCGGACCGCGTTTTGCTCACCGATCCGGCGGCGGAAAAATATCTCGCCTGCAAAAATCCCCCCGTTGTGACCGGACTGCCGGTCCGGGGGCAGATCCTGCAGGCCAACCGCGATCTGGCGCGCTTTGAGCTCGGGCTGGACGAGCATCCGCTGATCCTCTCTTTCGGCGGGTCGCTGGGCGCGCGCAGCATCAATGCCGCCATGACGGAGCTGATCGCGGCGCGCCACACGGGGCCGTACCACTTTATCCACGCCACCGGCCACGGCGGTATCGGCATGGCGGAGGAGCTGAGGGCCCGCGGTGTAGATCCCGAAAAGGAGAAAAATGTGGACGTGCGCGAGTACATCAGCGATATGGACCGCTGCCTGGCGGCGGCGGATCTGGTGATCTGCCGTGCGGGGGCCTCCACGCTCAGCGAACTGGAGGCGCTCGGGCGCGCGAGTATTCTGATCCCGTATCCCTTCGCCGCCGAAAATCACCAGTACTATAACGCCATGACGCTCGTAAACGCCGATGCCGCCCGACTGATTGAGGATAAGGACCTCACCGGAGAAGCGTTGATCCGCTGTGCGGACGATCTGCTTCGGCGTCCGGATACGCTGCGCAGAATGGGCGAAAACGCGCGGAAGGCCGGCGTGCCCAACGGGCGGGAAAATATTTACCGGGAGATCCGCGCCCTGTGCGGCGAGGGGGGATCCCTTTAACCGAAAAAACCTGCGGCGCATACACTGTGTTTAGGGCGGCAAAATCCGTCCCGCGTTTTTTGCGGAAGGGTGTGTGCATATGCAGAGCTTGATTATTGAGGGCGGAAAACGGCTCAGCGGTGAGATCCGGGTACATGGCGCGAAAAACAGCGCGCTGCCGATTCTTGCCGCCTCGCTGTTGGCCGACGGCTGTACGGTGATCCACAACTGTCCGGATCTGACGGATGTGCGGGCGGCGGTCAAGATCCTTACATATCTCGGCTGTACGGTGGTCCGCGAGGGGAACAGTGTGACGGTGGACCCCACCGGCGTGTATCGGTACGATATCCCGGAGGAGCTGATGCGGGAGATGCGCTCCTCCGTTGTGTTTTTAGGCCCGCTGCTCTCCCGGGCCGGTCGCGCGGTCCTGTCCACGCCCGGCGGATGTGAGATCGGACTGCGCCCGATCGATCTGCATCTGGCCGCCATGCGAAAATTCGGCGTGGAGATCCGTGAGGAGCACGGGCGGCTCGACTGCGCTTGCCCCCAGGGCATGCAGGGGTGCAGGATCACGCTCTCCTTCCCCAGCGTGGGGGCGACGGAGAATGCAATGCTTGCGGCGGCGTGTGCCCGTGGTCAGACAACGATCATCAACGCCGCACGGGAGCCGGAGATCAGCGATCTGGCGGACTTCCTCAACGGGATGGGCGCCTGCATCCACGGCGCGGGGGAGGGCGAGATCCGTGTGGAGGGCGTAGAGGGGCTGACCCATACGGAGCACACGGTCATCCCGGACCGCATTGCCGCAGCCACTTTTTTGTGCGCGGCGGCGGTGACCCACGGCTCGGTGCTGCTGCGGGATGTGATCCCGGCCCATCTGGGGCCGATCGTCCCGGCGATGGAGGAGATGGGGTGCGAGGTGTCCGTCCGCCCGCGGGAGCTGTCCGTCACGGCGCCGCCCCGGCTGCATGCGCTGTCAACCGTGCGCACGCTGCCGTACCCCGGGTTCCCGACCGACGCACAGGCGCCGCTCATGGCCGCGGCCTGTACGGCACGGGGGACGAGCGTGTTCGTGGAAAATATTTTTGAAAGCCGGTATAAGCACGTCAGCGAGCTGATCCGCCTTGGCGCGCGGATCAATGTGGAGGGGCGCGTGGCTGTTGTGGAGGGGGTCCTGCGCCTGTCCGGCGCGCCCGTCTCTTCCACGGATCTGCGCGGCGGCGCGGCGCTTGTGATTGCAGGACTTGCGGCCTCCGGCCGGACAGAGGTCGGGCACGCGGAGCTGATCGACCGCGGTTATGAGCGGATCGAGGAAAACCTGACCCGTCTTGGGGCGGATGTGAAAAGGGTGACGGAAAATGAAAAAAGCGGCAAACGGGAATATGCGCAGTCGGCCGGCACGGCAGGGGATGCCTGCGCAGCAGCCCTCCAGGGACGAGGTGCGCCGCCGCCATGCCCAGCAGATGAAAAAGCGGCGCGCCCGAAGGAAATATATCGCCTGTACAATGATCCTGCTGCTGATGATCGCCGTATGTGTGGTACTCTGCCTGACCGTGTTCTTTAAGATCGAGACGGTCACCGTCACGGGCAATTCGCGCTATACGCAGGAGGAGATCATCGAGGCGTCCGGGATCCGGACCGGAGAGAATCTGTTTGTGACCAACGTGGAGCGGGCCGCCGCGCAGATTGAGAGCGCAAAGCCCTATGTCCGCACGGCCCAGATTCGCCGCAGGCTCCCCGCCACCGTTGAAATCACGGTGGAGGAGACGGCCGGCGCGCTGTTTGCGGTCCGGTCCGGGGAGGAGTGGATCCTGCTTGACCGCGATCTGAAAGTCCTCGAACAGGTGGGCGGAGAGCTCCCGGAGGGGGCCTCGGAGGTACGGCTGGGCAATATTGCCGCCGCCCAGGCGGGGAACGCACTCCAGACGGAAAGCGGCGAAGATACGGCCGCGCTGCTCGAGCTTCTCGCAGCGGCGGATCAGGCGGGGCTGACGGGGATCACCTATTACGACGCGACCGATCCGTCGGGAATAATCCTGACCTATGACGGGCGGCTCGATGCGCTGGTGGGCGGCACGGACAATCTGGAAAAAAAGATGGCGATGCTCGCCGAGGTGATCCGGCGCAATGATGAGACGGATCCGCAGAAGTCCGGAACGATCGATCTGCGCGTGAGCGGAAAGGCCTATCTGTCCGGAAAGCGGACAGTACAGTCATAGGTGTGGATTTCAAACACGAATTGGGGAAAAACAAATTTGTGCGGGAAAGCGGTTGAATTTTCTTTTCACCCGTGGTAATATAATAATGTTTTATTGCCTTTTGCGATCATTGGGCTGCGCCCTCACTGTGAGACCGGGGTGCGGCGGCTGTTGAATATATACTTGGAGGGACGTCTCATGCCATTTGAAATGGATAACGGAATCGAGGATGTTGTACGGATTAAGGTCATCGGGGTCGGCGGCGGCGGCGGCAATGCCATCAACCGCATGGTCCGCTCCGGGATCAAGGGCGTTGAATTCGTATCGGTCAATACGGACCGTCAGGCGCTGAACAACTCACAGGCCACGCATAAAATTCAGATTGGTGAGAAGATCACCGGCGGCCAGGGCGCGGGCGCCAATCCGACCATCGGCCAGCATGCCGCGGAGGAGAGCCGCGATGCCATTGCCGACGGGATCGGAAAGAGCGGAATGGTCTTTATCACGGCGGGCATGGGCGGCGGTACGGGTACCGGCGCGGCGCCGGTCGTGGCGCAGATCGCCAAGGACGAGGGCATCCTCACCGTTGGGATCGTCACAACCCCGTTTGCCTTTGAGGGCAAGCACCGCATGGAGCAGGCGCAGGCCGGGATCGCGGAGCTCTCCCAGCATGTGGACAGCCTGATTGTGATCCCGAACGAGCGCCTCAAGCTCATCTCCAAGGAAAAAATTACCCTCGCCAATGCGTTTGAGGTCGCGGACAGCGTCCTCAATCAGGGCGTGCGCAATATTGCCGAGCTGATCAAGTGCCCCGGCCTTGTCAATGTGGACTTTGCCGATATCAAGAGCGTCATGACAAACGCGGGGCGGGCGCATATGGGCGTCGGCATCGCCTCCGGCAAGAACAAGGCGGAGGACGCCGCGCGTCTGGCCGTCTCCAGCCCGCTGCTGGAGACCACGATCGAGGGGGCAAAGGGCGTGGTCATCTCCATGCGCGCGTGCAGCGACATTGAGCTTGACGAGGTCGAAAACGCCGCCAAGATCATTTCCGATGCCGCCGATACGAACGCCAACATCATCTGGGGCGTACAGCTTGACTCCGCACTGGAGGATCAGATCGAGATTACGGTGATTGCCACCGGATTCGGCGGCCCGGTCGCACCCGGCGCCATGCAGGATATCTCCTCCGGGGCCAAGAAGGAGCCGGAGCGCAAGGCGCACTCCCCGTTCGGGGCGCGGATCGATACCGCGGACGACGGCAAGGGCTATGGTGCGGACGACGATGACTTTGGCGACATCACCAAACTGTTTGGCAGATAATGGAGTAAAAAACGGGGCTGCGCCGGCAGCCCCGTTTTTTTTGCTAATCAAAATAGATCGGATTGCTGATGCATCGTGCCATGGGCGGGATTGGCAGTTTGGCGTCCGCCGGCAATCTGAATCGGGTTACGGTGTGGTAGGCGGCGCTGCGGATTGGACCGTAATCGGTGAGGATCTCCGCGCGAATAAATCCCTTTTCGGCGACGAGAATATCCGTGCTGTAAGAGCCGTCCCGGGCGGCTTTGTGATGGTGGACAACCCGGTCGTTTTCATAGACAACCAGCCGATCCCCGCGCAGGAGCCGTTCGGCGGTCAGGCGCACCTTCAGTCCGGGGGTAAAGGGGACGCTGTCCCCCTGGATCGCGCAGCCGCACGTCAGGTAGAGGCGCGGGCCGTTCACACCGGAGGAGATAAAGGCATGCCCGCTGCGCAGGGCATCCAAAATATCGGCGGACGTGCAGGATTCGGCGCAGACGAATGTGGTTGGCAGCGCCAGCAGATCGGTGACAACATAATCGCGGTGATAATCGCTCCCGCCGACGGCGGCGAGCTTTTCCCCCGCGAGCAGCCGGCTGTGCCACCACTGTACGGCGGCCATGTTGTCGATCCGCTGCGGCCCGTTCCAGACCTCCACACAGTCGTAGTGGAATCCGTCGCGCGGCAGATGCCAGCCGCAGTTCTTGCACTCCGGATGATTGATGGAGATGACGGCCCCGCTCTTGCGCGCCTGCTCATAGATCGGGAGAAAGTCCTCAAAACTGTTGACGCAGTAGGGCGCTGTAAAGGGACGCTCCACTCCCCAGAAGTTGATGTGCCCAAGGAACGAGGTGAGCTCCACGCCCTTCATCACGAGCAGATCCGGCAGATTGTGCGGCGTGTGTGCGGCCACACAGTTGTTGTGATCCGTGATGATGATAAAGTCCAGCTTTTTGCGCCGGGCCTTTTCGATCAGCTCCTCCGGCGTATATTTTCCATCGCTGTTGACGGTGTGCAGGTGGGTGTCCCCCTTCAGCCACCGCCGCTCTTTGAAGGTAAAGGTGACATGGTACTCGGCCGTAATCCCGCCGCCCACGCGGTCCGTCCCCACAATGATCTGCCATTTTCCCGGCTGCGGCGTGCACTGTTCATAGCCGGGTGTGGCGTATTTTTCGCTGATGAGGACCTCCTGCCGCACGTTGCCGGAGGCGCCGATCTGTACGCCGTCCGGCCCCACCAGCCCAAAGTCCAGGTTGCCCTCTGCTTGCGGATGCCAGCTGTGCCGGATTCGCAGGCTCTCCACATTTTCAGGCACTTCAAAATCAATATAGAAGCATTTTTTGACGTCCTCCCCGGAGAAGGTGCGCCGCAGTGTCAGATGTTTTTCGTGCATAAAGCTCCGTCTCCCTCGTGAATTGCTTTTTCGCACTCATCATATACCATTTTTGTTGGAAAGTCAAAAAAGAAAACCGAAATTTAATCTAAATTTAATATTTTATTCTGAAAATAATTATGGTATAATGTACAAAAACAGGAGAGGAATGAAAAGTATGAAACGAGAGACAACAGATGCCCCCGCGCCGGTCAAACGGACAACCTCTTTCCGCTATGGAATCGGAATGTTCGGCACGTCCATCCCCATCAACATGTTTAAATCCTTTGCGGCCATTTTTTACGTGGATATGCTGGGGCTGGAGATGACCAAGTATTCGCTTGTCCTGCTGATCTATACGTTTGTCGACGCGATCGACAATCCCGTCTACGGCTTCCTGTCCGACCGCACACGGACGCGCTGGGGCAGGCGGCGTCCCTGGCTGGTGATCGGCGTCCCTCTGCTGATCCTGTGCTTTATCCTGTTTTACAATGTCCCGTCCGTCATTACCGATAATGATACGGCTCTTTTTGTCTACTTTTTACTCATGTACATCCTGACCGGTACGCTCGACTCCCTGATGAATGCGAACTACGGCGCCCTGTTCCCCGAGCTGTTCCAGAGCGACGTGGAGCGTGCGAAGACGAATGCGATCCGGCAGGCGTTCCAGCTGGTGGCCATGGTGATCAGCATTGCGCTCACTCCGGTGATCACCGAGGCCATCGGATACAGCCTGACGTCCGTGATCTACGGTGTGGTGGCGCTGGCCGTCATCATGTATTGCACGTTCGGCTGCCATGAGAATCCGGCCCTCTGGTCCACGGAGAAGCCGAAGATCTTTTCCAGTATCCGGGATCTGCTGGTCAACCCCAAGTTCTGGATCTACGGCCTGACGGGTGCCTTTTATTCGGCGGCGTTTGCCCTGATCTCGCAGGCGGTTCCGTTTTACGTCAAATACACGCTTGAGCTTGACAGCGGTATGACCACCGTTCTGCTGGCGGCCGTCTTTGCGGTGGCGCTGATCGGTGTGGCGGTCTGGAGTAAAATTATCAAGCGTGTCCCCATCATGAGGGCCTGGCGCGTCTCCTTTATCGTAATGGGGGTGGGGATCATCCCGCTCTATTTTGCAGGGAGCCTGCCCGTTGCGATCTGTATCGCGGGCGTGGTCGGTTTTGGTGTGGCCGGTTGCCTGACCACGATGGACTGCATCGGCGCCAAAATCATGGATGACGACTATCAGCGCCACGGCGTCAAGCGGGAGGGGACCATCTCCAGCCTGACCGGCGTGATGAACCGGCTCAACGGCCTGTACACATCGCTGGCGTTCTATGTGGTGTCCACCGCCTTTGGCTTTGAAAACGGCGACAACCCCGGTTCCTCGCCCGACATTGCCGCTAAGTTCCTGTTGATCGTATTCCCGGCCGCGGCCGTTTTGATTGCGGCGGTCATTGCGCAGTTCCTGCATTTTGACGATGAAAAAAAGACGGAGCCGCGGCGTGTGAAGCGCGGTGGATCAAAGCGTTCCTAAAAGGGGGAAGAACAGGTGGATGAACTGACCGCGTCCATTCGGAAATTGACGGAGATTATGTTTGTCAATGCGGATATCATGCTGCAAACGTGTGATCCGGACTACATCCTCTGCGATATGCCCATTTGGAAGCACGTGTATCACATGCTTCATTCGTGCGACCAGTGGTTCATCAACCCGAACGAATATACGGAGCCGGATTTTCATGTGTCGGGCCTGAACTCGCTCGACATCCCGAGCGAAAAAGTGCTCTCCAGGGAACAGCTTTCCGCCTACCTTGAATCTGTAAGAGATAAAATCATGGCCTATGTCGATTCCCTGACCGACGAACGGCTGTACGAGGTGCCGGCCGGCTGCAAACTCAACCGGCTCGGGATGATCCTGTCGCAGTACCGCCATTTTTACGCGCACTTGGGGAATATCAACGCGACAACGATTATAGCCACCAATAAATGGCCGCGGGTGGTGAATGCCGAGGGCAAATGCGGCAGGTCCGCGTCCGGCCTTTTTGAATAGCCCTGCGCCGGGCTTCATGTGCCCGCAGCCAATAAAGTATCGATTGATTTACCCCCACAGGAGGGCGGAGAACAATTTTGGTTCTCCGCCCTTTTTATGCTCTGCGGCGGAATGGACGGGCGATTTAATCAGGTGCAGCGGCTGTAAAGATAAAAAATAATTTATCAAAAAATGTGTTTTGTTTTATCATTTACCTAAAATTTATATTGTAAATTTTTTCTATTAGTGATAAAATGAAATTAAAATCATGGAATATGTTGATTAAATAACCAAATTGATTAAAGATGGGGGATTGTCTGAAGATGGATCATCAGGAACAATCGGGCCACAAGTCCAAACGGCTGAAAGTCGCCATCATCATTCTCGCGGTGCTGCTGGCGCTGAGCGCGGTGGCGCTTGCGGTGCGGTACATATATCTGGCGCAGGAGGAGCGGACGCAGACGACGGTGACGGTGCCGGACAACCTCGTCGGGGAAGAAGGGGGCGCACAGGGGCCTGAAACGACAGGGGAAGGCGGATCCGGAGAAGCGGGCGGTGCGGAAGGCGCCGCGCCTGCAGGTGATACGGCGCCGGTGCAGGCCCGCGGGCTGGAACTGTATGACGCGCATCCCGGGGACAACGAGCGGTTTGAAGCGGTGAACCTGTTCCCCGGGGACCAGATCACCAAGTATTTCTGTGTGCGCGCCTATCATGATGCGGATGTGACGCTCCAGTTCCGTGCGGACGTGACGAAAGAGACGAAAAACCTGGGCGACGTGCTGCGGGTCAAGGTGACGCATCTGGATACGGGGGAAGTCCTGTGTGACGCGCCGTTTTCCGAGATCGACGGGGAGACGTACGCGGTGGTCCTGCCGGTGAACGCCCAGCAGGAGACGTCGGCCTATTATCAGGTGGAGGTGTCCCTGGATACGTCGGTTGGCAACGAATATCAGGCCGCGCATCTGAAGGCGGATTTGAACTGGAATGTACCGGGGGGCGTCGGCCTGATCGAGTCCCCGGATACGGGCGATGCGGCGAATACGGCGCTGTGGATCGTGCTGACGTCCTCGGCCCTGACCCTGATCGTCCTGCTGGCGGTCGCCGGACGGAGGAGAAAGGGGGAGGCTGAGCATGCGTAAGGGGAGAGAGACGGAGAAAAAGCTGCGAGCGAGTATTGCGGCCGTGGTGGTGCTGGCCATATGCCTGTGCATCACGACCTTCGCGCTGATCTATTCGGCGGTGGCCGTGGAAGATAACCAGTTCCGGACGGGTACGGTGGCGGTCAACCTCAACGACGGCAAGCCCGTCATCGAGGAGAAGGAGTTCCTGTTCGAGCCGGGAATGACGGTGGAGAAGCAGTTCTTCATTGAGAACGAAAGCACCTGGGACGTGTATTACAAGCTGTACCTCGACCACGTGGAAGGCGGCCTTGCCGAAGTGCTGGATGTGACGATCCGGGACGGGGAGAAGGAGCTGTACAGCGGAAAGGCGTCGGAGCTGACGCGGGAAAAGGCCGGGGCGGCGGACGACGTGCTGCGGCTGAACGAGCGGAAAGAGCTGACGATCACGTTCCACTTCCCGGAGACGGCGGGGAACGAGGCGCAGAGCCTGTACCTGAGCTTTGACCTGAATGCGGACGCCGTGCAGACGAAGAACAACCCCGAACGGCAGTTTGACGGAGAGGTGAAGGCATGAAAAAAGCGCTGAATATCATCAAGAATATCTTCACCGTCCTCGTCGTGCTGCTGGCCGTATTCATGATGATCTTTACGATCGTATCGGTGAATACGTTTGACCGCACGGACCGGAGCCTGTTCGGGTACCGCGCGTTCATCGTGCTGTCGGACTCGATGAGCGCGACGGACTTTGAGGCGGGGGATCTGGTGCTGTCGAAGGAGGTGGACCCGTCCACGCTCCAGGAGGGGGATATCATCTCCTATCAGTCGACGAACGCGGAGAACTACGGGGAAGTGGTGACGCATAAGATCCGGCGGCTGACGACGGACAGCGAGGGGAACCGGGGCTTTATCACCTACGGGACGACGACGGATACGGACGATGAGAACGTGGTGACGTACAGCTATGTGCTGGGGAAATACACGGGCCGTCTGCCAGGCGTGGGGAAGTTTTTCCAGTTTTTAAAGACGACGCCCGGTTACATCGTATGTATTTTTCTGCCGTTTTTGGTGCTGATCCTGATCCAGGGGATCAACAGCATCCGGCTGTTCAAGCGGTACAAGCGGGAGCAGCTGGAGGAGCTGGAGGCGCAGCGCGAGAAGGAGCAGGCGGAACTGGCGGC
>CASFCH010000087.1 GCA_949293315.1 uncultured Oscillospiraceae bacterium
CATCCTCCTGTGAAATCGTAGACCGATACCATCCGTCGGCCTTTTACTTCGACTCCTGGGCATCCTCCGAGTGGTTCCGCCCGTATATGCGCAAATTCCTGGCCTATTACTTCAACCGCGCAGCGCAGCGCGGGCAAGAGGTCGTCACCTTCTGCAAGTGGGACGGAGCCCCCTATCCCATCGGCATCTATGTGCGTGAACGCGGGCAGATCGAGGGGATCAGCCCCACCCTGTGGCAGTGCGAGACCTCCACCTCCAAAATCGCATGGTGCTATGTGCAGAATAACCGCTACAAGGACGCGGGCACCATCCTGTGTAATATGATCGACGTCTGGTCCAAAAACGGGCGCATGGTGCTCAACATCGGGCCCAGGGCGGACGGATCCATCTGCAACGAGGAGATGCGCCTGCTGCGCACGATCGGGGCCTGGCTTCGCAAAAACCGCGAGGCCATCTGGGGCACAGGGCCGTACAAGGTGTTCGGCGAAGGAAAGAGGCAGAAAGCCGCAGCCTTCAAGGAGAATTATCACTATACCGCGCACGATTTCCGCTTCACCTACCGGCTGGGGCACCTGTACGCCTTCGCGCTGGTACCACAGGGGGAGACGGTATTCCGTATCCGCCAGGTGGCCCCCCGCGCCGGCGCATGCAACGCCATCGTACGCCATGCCTCGATCCTCGGGGAGGAAGTCCGGGTCACGCCGCGTCAGACAGCCAAATACCTGGAGCTGACGCTCGACCGCCCGGTGGAAGGAGATCTGCCTGTCTGCTTTAAGCTCGACTTAGAGTGAAATCAAAATCAAACGGGGAGTGAGAGAAGTGAAAATCAAACACGGGCCAAAGCCCGGCTACATGACCTCCTTCGGTGAAAGGGTGAGCTATTGGCTCTATTTTTCCGGCCAGGCCGTATCTTACGGGCTGATGGTCATGCTCCTGCCGACCTATCTGCTGATGGTAGGTGTGGACGTATCCCGGATCGCCGCCGCCATCTTTGTCGTTAAGGCGTGGGACGCGGTAAATGATACGATTTTCGGCGTGATTTTTGACAAGGTGAAATTCAAAAGCGGCAAAAAATGTCTGCCCTGGCTGCGCATGACGCTGTTCTTTATTCCCATCGCCTCCATGATCATGTATTTGCTCCCCTCCGGCCTGGGGAACACCGGAAAGCTGGTCTGGTTTGTGATCGCCTACATTCTCTGGGATACGGCCTACACGCTCAGCGACGTACCGATCTACTCCCTCGTGACCTGCATGACCAGCAATCTGACCGAACGCAACAGCGTCCTCTCCATCGGGCGCATTTTCGCCTCCGCGGGCGGCGGCTCTTATGCGCTGTGCACAGTGCTCGTGAGCGAACAGGTGGGAATGAGCTTCCGCTCCGTCGCGCTGATCCTCTGCATCCTCATGTTCCTCACCATGCTCCCCATCTGTGTAAAGGGGCAGGAGCGCGTGGTGCCCGAGCATCTGCAGGAGGAGGGGTACACCTTCCGCGAGATGTTTCAATATCTGAAGACAAACAAGTACCTGCTTCGCTTCTTCCTTGGATATATGCTCGCCGGCGTGCTGTCCACCTCCTCTTCGGTGGAGATGTTCGTCTCCTACTATCTGTTCGGCAGCGCGCTGTTCAGCACGATTGTGCTCGTCATCGCCACCCTGCCGATGCTGGCCGTGGCCCTGCTGATGCCGAAGCTGCTGGCCCGGTTTGATAAATTCCGGATGTACCGCACCAGCATTATCGCCAGCATTGTGCTGGGCCTGATCACCTACTTTGTCGGTTACGGCAACGTGACCGTCTATATTGTTTTGGCGGCGATCCGCTCCATTCCGCTGGCTGTGTTTGGCATCCTGGGGCTGACCTTCACCCCGGACTGCGTCGAGTACGGCCAGTATAAAACGGGCATCGACGCGCGCGGGATCGCCTTCGCCGTGCAGTCCTTTGCCGCTAAGTTCAACTCCGTCTCTCAATCCGTGGGGCTGTTCATCCTCGGCCTGTTCGGGTGGACGACCGTGGAGGCGAGCAGCTTTGCGGATCTGGAGGCGGCAAACATCACCCAGTCCGCCGCCGCACTCAACGGGCTGTGGATCACCTATATTCTGGTACCGGTCATCGGCTCCCTGCTCTCCCTGATCCCCTATTTCTGCTACAAACTCAACGACAGGGATGTCCAGATCATGGCCAGATTCAACGCCGGTGAACTCACGCGGGAAGAGGCCCAGGCGCAGCTCTCCCGGGAATATTAAACGGCCGCCGGAATAAATTTTCGCCTTTGAAACAGAGCAATGCTCCCCCGCTGTTTATTGTGGGGGAGCATTGCTGTTAAAAACAGTTTTTACGCGATCCGCCGCGCCCTGCCGTCATCTCAGTATTTCCGGGAGAGCTGGGCTTCCGCCTCCTCGTGGGTGATCTCGCCAAAGTTGCACTTGGCCATGATGCGCACATCTTTGTCGCGCAGCTTGTAGAAGAAAAGTGGGATCAGGGAGAGAACCAGGCCGATCGTCGGCACCAGAATATAGGTAATCCACAGCCCCTCGATCGCGGAGGCCGGCTGCGTCACATTGAGCCGTTCCAGATCGTCAAAGCTTTCCGCATTGACGGAGATCCACCCAAACAGGCCTACGATCAGCATTCCCAGGGAGGAACTGATGGCCGAGCCGATCTTGGAGGAGAAAGTCTGGATCGCAAAGGTGATCCCCTTGGCGTCCGTGCCGGTCTTAAACTTGCCGTACTCCGCACAGTCCGGCGTAAACATGAAGGCCAGTACCCCGGTTGCGCTCAGCGGGATCGCACGTAGAACGATCAGGATGATAAAGGCAGTCACATTTTCATATCCGACTGCAAAAATCGCGAAGCCCAAAATGATCTGCGCGATGATACAGGAGACATACAGCTTGTATTTATCGACTTTTTCGAGAATTTTGGGGATGAACAGTGCGATGATCAGCCCGGGAACAGCTCCGATTACCGTAAGCAGCAGGTTGAACATGGAGTTCCCAAACAGATAGTAGGAGACAAACATGCCCAATGAGGAGGCCGTGGCGGTGGCGCCCCAGATGACGTAGCTGGAATAGAATAGCAGCAGGTATTTGTTTTTCCCCAGATAGCGGAACATTTCCCGCAGGGTAAAGGAGTCGTCTTCAATCCCCGTGTTGCCGCGCTCACGCCCATTACGGCACAGCGGGAGCATGGTCACGGCGCCCAGGACAGCAATAATAATGGAAACCGCACTATAACTCAAACCGACGGATTCGCTGACGAGCACTGTACACAGCAGCATCGCAATTCCGCCGCCCACGCCGGAAAACACGCGACCAAAGGACATCAGCGTGTTGCGCTCCCCCATGTTGTCCGTCATGGTGGTGACCAGGCTGTACACCGGCACATCGCAAATGGTGTAGGCCGTATCGTACAGCACATAGGCGATGGCAAACCACGCGAGCTTTACGGTTTCCCCGGCGGAGCGGGGGATAATAAACAACAGGACGGTGGCGATCGGAAGAAGCGCCGTGGAAATGCGCAGCCACGGCAGGCACTTCCCCTTTTTAAATTTGACCTTGTCAAAGATCAGGCCGAAGAGCGCGTCGTTGACGGCGTCCCACAGCTTGACGGCGAACATGACGGTGGCGGTTTTGGTCACATCGACGCCGATCATCATCATGTAGGTGACCAGAGAATAGGCGACGATCGCATAGAATAAGTTCTGCCCCACAAAGTAAACCCAGTAGCTGACCCGCTCCTTGGAGGAGGTCAGGTAGTCCGGATGGCGGTTTCTCATGCCTGATCTCCTCCTGCCGCTTCACTCCTTTCAGTCATCCGATCCATTGCAGTGGAACGCATGGCGACAGCCAGTACGTTTTTGGCTGTCCGCTGGAGCTCGCCCAGCGTGATGCCCTCCGGCTTCCCGTATGTCTCCAGCAGGGTACCGTCCGGCTTGAATTTGCGCTCGAGCTGTTTGCCGCCGGGCATCAGGATATCCACCTGTGCGCGCACACGGTAGGCGTTATCCCGCATTTTCGGGAATTCCGGGCTCTTGGAGGAACGCATCCACCAGTCCGTCATGATGCAGCCCTGATAGTTCCACTCACCGCGCAGGATCGTGGTACACAGCTCATAGTTATAGTGGCCCCATACGCCGTTGATCTTATTGTAGGAGGTCATGATAAAGTCCGGCGCAGCCGTCTTGACACAGATCTCAAAGCCCTTCAGGTAGATCTCGCGCAGGGCGCGCTCGGAGAGGCGGGAGTCATTGCGGTTGCGGTTATATTCCTGATCGTTGCAGGCGTAGTGCTTTGGGCAGGCGGACACACCGGTGCGCTGCAGGCCGCTTACTGCGGCGGCGGCCATCGCCCCGGTGACGAGCGGATCTTCCGAATAGTACTCAAAGTTCCGCCCGCACAGCGGGTTGCGGTGGATGTTCATCCCCGGCGCGAGCAGCACATCCGTGCCGCGGTCGATCATCTCATGCCCGATCTTTTCATACACCTCGGCCACCAGCGCCGGATCGTATGTACACGCGAGCAGCGTACCGATGGGCATCAGAGAACAGTTCGTGTTCAGCCGAATGCCGGAGGGGCCGTCCGTCGTGATGACGGGCGGGATCCCCTTCTCCCGCATGGATGGGAGCACCCCGCCGAGCGCTCCGGCATTCCCGGAGGGGCCGAGCGGACTGTTCATCCTGTAATCCCCGCGGGAGATGGCCTCCAGCTCCGTCAGGGAGAGCTGGGCCACAAAGTCGTCCATGGATGCTTTGCCCGCCTTTACATCGGCCAGCTTGATCCCGCGGTCGCCGGTGATGGGCGTGCCCTCGGGCAGGTTGTCCACAATCCGCTTCTTCAGATCGCGCGTGGCGGTCGGAACGATCTTGCGCACCGGCACCCGTGCGCCGTTTTCCTCTTTTGCGACGACAACGGCAAACGGATGCACCGGCGCGCTGGCCTCGCTGAGCTGGTGGTTGACAGTCGTCTCCGCATGGAGGTACTCAAAACATTTTTCTGCATCCCGGACATTTTTGCCCAGATAAAACCGGTAGGCCCCCGCCTCGGTGACGTAGGCGCTGCGATGGCCGGTGGCGCCTGCGCTGTCATAGGAGGCCAGCGCATCAAACGGAACGATGATCTCTACGTTTTCCGCCGCACCGGGATCGAGCTCCTTTGTCTTGGCAAAGCCGGCGAGGGACCGCGCGGGATTGCCGAGCGATCCGCACGGCTTTTCCACATAGAGCTGTACGGTTTCACGCCCTGCGCGGGAGCCTGTATTGCTCACGGAACACGTCAGATGGAATCCGTCCTCTGCCGGCTCCATCCTGACGTTCTCCAAGGCGAAATCCGTATAGCTCAGGCCAAATCCAAAGGGGTACAGGACATCCTGCGGGGCAAAGGTCTCGAACCAGCGGTAGCCGACGTAGACATCCTCCTCGTAGTTGTTAAATTCCTTTTTGCCAAAGTTGGCGGCCGAGGGATAGTCCTCATAGCGGCGGGCGATCGTATCGCTCAGCCTGCCGCCGGGGCAGACATCGCCGCACAGCAGGTCGGCAATGGCGTTTCCGCTCTCCATGCCGCCCTGCCACACGATCATCACCGCGCCGATTTTTCCGCCGAATCCCTCCGCCCAGGAGAGATCCATGATGCTGCCGATATTCAGCAGGACCACTGTCTTTGAAAATTTGGCCGTCACGCCGGCCAGGAGCTGTTCCTCCTCATCGGTCAGGTAATAGCTCCCCTTTTCCAGCGCGTTTTCACGGTCCTCCCCGGAGGAGCGCCCGATCACGACCACGGCCGTTCCACAGCGCGCAGCTGCATCGGATATCAGCGCATCGGAGATGGGCATCTCCGGATAAAAGCGCGGCCAGTGGCCCCAGAACCCGTCGTCCGGCGGATTTTCCGCACACCAGCGCTGATACACGGCTGCGAGTTCCTCATCAATCTGCAGTTTCCCGCACGATTTCAGGCCGTCCATCAGACTGACCTGATAGGGCTTGCGCACATCGCCGCCGGACCCATAGCCCGTATAAAACCAATCGTTCTGCACGCGGCCGAACACGGCGACCGCCTCCTGTGCCGGGATGGGGAGTGCGCCGTCGTTTTTCAGCAGCACGGCGCCCTCCGCCGCGGCACGGCGCAGCAGCGCGGACATCTCCGGCGCAGTTTCACGCTGTACCGCAACCTCCTCCCCCGTCTTCTGGGCCAGGCTGTTCCCAAGTTTTAAAACGGTTTTTACGATTGCCTGTTTGATCTTTTTTGGCATGGCTGGCTCCCCTTTCCGTTTCCTGACAGATCTATAATCCATGGCATATATTTTATACTTCTATTGACAGTATGTCAACACTTATTATATAATATATTTGATGGAAAAACTATTTTTTTGGAGCTTTTACCATGATACAGCAAAAAAACAAGTATTCAGAGCAGCACGAAGAGCGGCGCAGGCAGATTCTCACCGAGTCCCGGCGTCTCTTTCTGGACCGCGGACTGGACTGTGTAAAAATGGTCGATATTGCGGACGCGTGCGGGATATCACGTCAGACGCTTTACAAATACTTCAGCAGTATCGATGCGGTAATTTTTGCCGTTGAGGAGCAGATTATCCGCCGGTTCAGCCTGCGGGGCGACATCGAACTGGGCGGCATTTTGGACCATCTGTTCCGCTATTATATCGAAAACAGGGAGGACTTTTTCTTTACCAGCCTGTTTGACGTATACGTCCATACCCATCAGATCCCGGAGGATCTGACGCGCCGGTATCACACCGTGATCCACGAATGCGTACCCAATATCCACGCCTGCCTTCCGGACGGCGGTACGGACAGCACTGCGCCGGATCGCTACTATGTCGTGGCGATCCACACCGCCTGGGCTCTTATCACCCGCATGGCGATCCTGGGAGAGGACTACACATCCGAGTACCACATCACGGAGGAGGAGAGCTTCAAAATTCTGAGAGAAACCCTCTGCGGACGTCTTGAAAGCGCCAATGGCACAGGATGCGGCTAAAATGTTACAAAAGAAATAAAAAATTGTGAATCCGTGTTCAAAGGGATGCCTGCCGGACATTTTTGTGATACAATGATGGTATCCATACAACTGATAAAGCAGGTGATCGATCATGGAAGCCACCATCGGCAACGCAAACCTCTCCGTAACGGTCAACACGCTCGGTGCGGAACTGACCTCCATCCGCAGCAGCTCGACCGGCCTGGAATACCTCTGGCAGGGGGATTCCGCCTACTGGACGGGGCACGCGCCCATCCTGTTCCCGATCGTGGGCTGTCTTCGGGGGAAGCGCGCCGCACTGCCGGAGGGGAAGGAATGCCGTCTGGAACGTCACGGCCTCGCGCGCCGGCAGAAGTTCAAGCTCGTGCGCAGCGGGGAAAATTCCCTGCTTTTCCGCACGGCAGCCAACGCCCACACCACGCATCTGTTCCCCTACCCCTATGAGCTGGAGGTCGGCTACACGATCCGCAACCGCAGCATTGCCGTCAAATACACGGTGTACAACCCGGGGCCGTCGCCGCTGCCATTCTGCATCGGGGGCCACCCGGCCTTCAACTGCCCGATCGGCGGGGAGGACAGCTTCGGGGAATACGTGATCGAGTTTGACGAGCCGGAGACGGCCTACTGCATGTCTCCGGACCCGGAGACGGGTCTGCTCAACCCTTCCGACCGGCGCTGCATCCTCAACAACCGCCGGACGCTCCCCCTGCGCCACAGCCTGTTTGAGCATGACGCGCTGGTCTTCGACCACCTCAGCTCCCGCGGCGTGGTACTCTATACACCGGTGCGCTCGCTGGGCGTGCGCCTCGACTTCCCGGACTTCCCCTATCTGGGAATTTGGAGCACAGGGGACGCGCCCTTCGTCGCCCTGGAGCCGTGGCACGGGATGGCCACCTGCACAGACGAAGACGATCAGTTCCTGCACAAACGCGGCGTGTGTGTGCTCCGGCCCGAGCGAAAAAAGACGTTCAAATATGTAATCACCATTCTGGAACCCTGAGCCATCACAAAGGGCGCGCCCCCTTCCGGGAGCGCGCCCTTTCCGCATCTTCTTGGCCCATTGCCGTCAGGAGGCGGCCGGCGCGTCGGACGGACGGGCCGTATCATCCGGTCCGCGCCCGGGGTCGTGCTCGGTGAGCAGACGCCGCATGGTAAACAGATAGGAGGTGCACAGGGGGATCAGCGCCCCCACCCACGCGAGCGGATTGGAGGCGCTCGCCCCGGCGAAGCCCAGGTAGTGCGCCAGAATCAGCGCAGTAAATACGCGCATGCACAGCTCCATAGCCCCCGCCAGTGTGGGGACAAAGCTCTTGCCAAGCCCCTGGAGCGTATAGCGGATGATAAACAGGATGGCAAGCAGGAAGTAGAGCGAGCAGTTGATAATCAGATAGATATGGGAGAGCCGGATGACCTCCGTCTCCTGTGCGCCGACGAAGATCTGCGTCAGGGGTTTGCCGAAGAGGATGATGAGCACCCCTACAACGGCGCTGAATGAGATGGACATCGCCAGGCACTGCCGCACCCCCTGATGGATGCGTTCGATTTTTCCGGCGCCGTAATTCTGTGCCGCAAAGGTGGCCATCGTGATCCCGAAGGACATCATGGGCATGGTGCCGAAGGTATCGATCTTCTGCGCCGCAGTGTAGGCGGCCACACTGGTAGCCCCCAGCGAGTTGAGCGCAGCCTGAATGGCGATCTGGCCGATGGAGATGATCGAGGACTGGAACCCCATCGGGAAGCCGATCTTGCTGTGCGGGCCCAGGTCACGCATCGCGCTCCGCCAGTCCGCGCGCCGAACCCGTGTGATCGGCAGCTTGATGAGCATAAAGATCAGGCAGCAGACCGTGGCGAGGATCTGCGCGATCACAGTGGCCACGGCCGCACCGGCCACGCCCATCCCCGCGTAGCGGATCAGCACATAGTCGAGGATGACGTTGATCACGCACGCGATCGCCAGGAAGATCAGCGGCGTGCGGCTGTCCCCCAGCGCGCGCAGAATATTGCTGAAGAGGTTGAAAAACATCGTCACAACCGTCCCGGCAAAGATGATGGAAAGATAGGCGTTCGCATCGGAGAGGATTTCCTCCGGCGTATTCAGCAGGCGCAGGATGGGGGCCGTCAGCGGCAGGCTGACAGCCGTGAGCACCGCGGAGGAGAGGACTCCCAGCACAATGGAGGCCGCAATGCTCTTGCGCACGCCGTCCAGGTTGCCGGAGCCAAAGCGCTGCGCCGTAATGATCGCAAACCCTGAGGTGATGCCCTGTGTAAAGCCCACGATAAATGCCATGACCGTGCCGGCGCAGCCCACGGCCGCCAGCGCATTGACATCCATCGTGCGCCCTACGATCAGCGCATCCGCCATATTGTAAAATTGCTGAAACAGATTCCCGATCAGCAACGGGACTGTAAAGAGGAGGATCAGTTTGGCAGGGCGGCCCTGCGTGAGGCTCTTTGTCATCTGCATCCGCTCCTTTCCCCGCAGTGTGCGGTACTTTTCATTATAAACCGTACCCTATTTTAATACCAACACTGCACAAATGAAAGGGAATTTTTTTGTATTGAACGATATTTGTAGTGTTTGTTAATCATGACAAAAATTGTGATAATGTTTTAGTTAAAAAATCAATTAGCCATGCTGTCAAACACACCTTCTTTGGTTCAGCTCCGTTTTAGACGTGCTCCAACCCGGCGCGCCCTTTTTCGGCAGTCCTTTCGCCCGCCCCGTTCGAGCGCAAACGCCTGTAAAAAACTGACAAACTTTTTTCCGCAGTCTGATGCGGCTGCCAATCTTTTTAATTTTCGGTAACAAAGCGTTTACCTTTGAATGTCATTTTTCACAAAAATCAAAAACAGTTTCTGTGCTTTATTACTTTTAAATCACTTTCGACCTTTTTCTCTCGTTCGTCATTTTGCACAATCAAACCGCAGTTTCATTGTGCACTATGTCTTGACTTTCCGCGTAAAATGGGGTATGATAAAGACACAAAAGAACGAAAGGAGCGATACAGTATGATGACAAACAAGGTAAGTGCCCTTGAGATCAGAAGGGCTATGGACGAAGTTGTCAACACGAAGTCCTGGAGAAAGCTCGGCAAGGCGTTAAAGCTGTATGGCCTCTGCACTGCGCAGGAAACGCTGAGCAACCTCGAGCCGGTCGTCCGCTGAGTGCAGCCTGAATAAAGGGAATCCCCTCTCCGACGAATGGAGAGCGGGCTGCACGGCGGATGGCAGGTGCGGCAGTTGACATAGGCGCAATCTTCAGCCGAAAGGCTGTTGTTTATGGTGGGTTCGCTCACCGATATATCGTAAAAAGCGTACCGCACGAGCGGGACGGATATATAGAACAGCGCCCCGGGCACTTTTACCAAGTGCCCGGGGCGCTCTGTTTTTTCAGGCCGCTTTGCCGTTAAAAACTCTTTTACTGCGCCGCATCCTCCGGGGAGACCCACGTGTAGGTACAGCTCATATTCTCCTGAATTTTCAGCGTGATATCCTGCGTGCCGAGCGACGCCAGCGCGCCGGTACACACGGCCTGCGCGCGGGCGGTCAAATTCTTTTCATAGGTGACGCTCATCATCTCGCCGCTCACTCCGTTGATAGAGGCATAGATATAGCAGCCCTCATAGGCGGTCGTGTAGTCCGCCACATGGACAAATTCTGCGCCGCGGGTGTTGATCTCATCCAGAACAGCCTGCTTATCGTGGATTTCAAACGCCTTGCCATGGGCGCTGGTGAGCGGGGCGGGATTCTCCTCCGGGCGCATTCGGATCACGATCTTAAATTCCTCGCCGCTGACCGTGCAGACCGCCCATTCCACGGCCGAGCGCTCCAGTCGGGAGCCCCAGCTCTGCCCCGCCACGGGGGCGACATCCGTCAAATCGCTGTCGCGCTCGCCAGCGCGGCTCGTCCCCAGGGACATCTGATCGCGGAACAGCGGCAAAACGCGGGCGAGCAGCTCGTTGCTCGCCTGAATCCCATCGTCAGGAATGCTTACGGAGGTGGAAATACTCGCCTCCGGCCGGTCGGTTTTGACTTTGTCGGCAGCCGCGTTAAAATACGATACGATCTCACCGACCGAGGACGGAGCCGTAGACGGATCCAGATTATTCTGCTGCGTCTGTGTGTCCGACGGCGTGCAGGATGCAAAGGACAGAACCAGCGCCCCGGCCGCGGCTACCGGCAAAAGCCGGCGAAGAATTTTTAATATCATCATTTTTTGCCTCCGTTTATCTGGCATAGAGTTGATTGATGCGGCGGAAAAACGCCCCATCGGCCGTCTCCATGGCGGCCTGCGGAATGCGGAAGAGCCAGTTCCCCTCCGCCCGTCCGGGCGTGTTCATCCGCGTATCCCCGTCATAGCCCAGAATATCCTGCACCGGGAGGATCGCGATCCCCGCGGCGGACTGCCACAGCGTTGTGATAATATCGTGCAGCACCCGGCTGCGCGGTCCGCCCTCCAGCGGGTCGCTCCCCTCAAAGCGGCAGTAATCGAGCAGATGCTTTTTCTCCCCCGGCGGGGTCTCCCACAGCCAGCCGAGCAGGGTGTTGTTATCGTGCGTGCCGGTATAGGCCACGCAGTTTTCAGGATAGCGGTGCGGCATATGCAGGCTCTCCCCGCCGCCGAAGCCGAATTGAATCACCCGCATTCCCGGGAACCCCGACTGCGTCAGAAACGCTGCCAGCCCCTCGTCCCAGGCGCCCAGATCCTCCGCGATAATGGGGACATCTCCAAGTGCCTGCCGCACGCTGTCGAACAGCTTCATTCCCGGGCCGCGCAGCCACTCGCCCTGCTTGGCGGTTTTTGCCGAAGCAGGCACGGCCCAGTAGCGGTGGAAACCGCGGAAGTGGTCGATCCGCACAGCGTCATACAGCGTCAGGCTGCGCCGGATTCGCTCCACCCACCAGCCGTATCCATCCTCCGCCATGCGGTCCCACCGGTACAGCGGGTTGCCCCAGAGCTGGCCGTCCGCGGAAAAGTAATCGGGCGGTACACCGGCCACACGCGCCGGTTCCCCGTCCTGCGTATCAAACAGCTCCGGATGCGCCCAAAGCTCCGCGCTGTCACGCGAAACATAGATGGGCATATCCCCCATGATCCGCACGCCCATATCGTGGAGCGCCTTCTTACACGCCGCCCACTGGGCCGAAAGGATATACTGCTCAAAAATATAATAATCGCGGTCCGACGGGCTGAGGGTGCGGTCCCATTGCCACCACGGGGCGTTCCCATTCGCCTCGCGCCGCGCCATGTAGTCCGCGTAATCCTTCAACCAGAAGCGCTCCTGCTCCTCAAACGCCCGCAGCGCATCCCGACCATCCGCCCGTTCACAAAATCGGACATAGGCGCTGCGCATCAGCTGCGTTTTTACCCGCCGGGCAAAGTCATAATCCACGGAATACGGCTCACCGGGATATCGGGCGCCGAGAAGCTCCTCCCGGCTGATCAGTTTCTCCTCCGCGAGCATCTCCGGGGAGACATACAGAGGATTGATCGCGAAGGCGCTGCGCCCCGAGTAGGGCGAGTTGCCCGCGCCGATCGGGCACAGCGGCAGGATCTGCCACCAGGTAAAACCCATCCCGCGCAGGGAGCGCCCAAACGCAAGCGCCTCCGGGCCGAATCCGCCGATGCCATACGCCCCCCACAGGGAGGAAATATTCAGCAGAACCCCACTGCTCCTTTGCACATCCAATCTCCCCCCTCCAGTCTAAAGACGAAATATATAAGCATATTTTACTACAAAATAAATTGATTTTCAAATATTTTTTATTTAAAATAGAAATTTTAAAAAAGGTTTTGCCCTTTTTATCATGAAATTCGTTCCGGCAAACCGTTCACCCGTCTTATATGTCCGTGTTGCCCCGTCCTATTTTGGGAACTGCCTCCGGGAAAACGGATTTATATCAGTTGTTATTGTATCATATGATACCAAAATTTCCCTGAAAATGATAAAGAATGATATTCGTTTAGGATAAATAAATTTGATATAATTTTGTGGAAATATTTTATAAAAATAAAAGGAGGAGCTTTTGTATGAATCCATATTATCCCACCCTGTTCAGTCCCTGTAAAATCGGGAATGTGACCATCAAGAATCGTATTTGCAAAGCGCCTCAGACCACCGGACTGAGCTGTATGGACGGTTCTGTTTCCCCACGTCTGGTGCGCTGCTATGAAGATCTGGCCCGCGGTGAGGTTGGGATGGTCATTGTTGAATACGCATACATAGATCGGGACTGCAGCAAATCCGCCTCCAATCAGCTGGGGATCTGTGACGACGAATATATTGTAGGTCTGGGATGGCTGGCGGACACGCTGAAAAATTTGGACTGTGTCCCCTGTATCCAAATTGAACACTGCGGGCGCCAGCGTTTTCTGGGCCCGCCTATGAAGTCCGCTTCGCCCAACCCCTGGCCGTTGATGTACGAACGATATGGTCGGTCGGCCATCCCGGCCGAACTGACGCTTGACGAAATCGACCGCCTGATAGAGGACTTTGGGCGGGCGGCCCTGCGTGCCAAAACGGCCGGCTTTCAGGTGGTAGAGATCCATGGCGCCCATGGCTATCTGATTACCAACTTCCTCTCCCCGTTTACAAATCAACGCACGGACTGGTATGGCGGCAGCCGGGAAAACCGCTTTCGCTTTTTGGAGCAGGTTTTTACACGCTGTAAGGAGTATGTGGGGGAGGATTTCCCTGTGATCGTTCGGCTGAGCGGCACTGACTATGAACCGGGCGGCATGACCATTGATGACACCGTATATTATGCCCGCCGCCTGGAGGAGCTTGGCTGTGCAGCTATCGACGTCAGCGGCGGAGACCACCACCAGATGATCCATCAGGTCACCCCCATGCAGCTCAACCGCGGACATAACGTTTGGGCTGCCGAGGCCGTAAAAAAAGCCGTTGGCATTCCCGTATTTGCCACAGGCTCCATCACTCAGCCGGACTTTGCCGAAGAAATTCTGGCAAGCGGAAAGGCTGATTTTATCAGCATGGGCAGGCCTCTGCTCGCTGATCCCTACTGGGCTAAAAAAGCCATGGAAGGCCGTGCCGAAGATATCTCTCCCTGCATTCGCTGCAACGAGGGGTGTCTGGACCGGGGAAATCATCTGGGGAAATCAATTAATTGCACCATGAACCCCCTTCTGGGCTTTGAGGACGCGCTCGCCATTCACCCGGCGGAGGCGGTGCGCCGGGTGGCAGTTGTAGGGGGAGGTCCCGCCGGACTGAAGGCCGCTGACACTGCCGCGCAACGCGGACACGATGTCACCCTTTTTGAACGGCGCGCGCTGGGCGGTTATCTGCATGAGGCCTCTTATCCCGAGTTCAAGGCCGATATTCGCGATGCGTTAAGGTATCTCGTCACTCAGGTAAATAAGCACCATGTAACGGTTGTGGAAAAAGAGGCTACTGCGGAAGATCTGCTTCATTTTGACGCCGTGATTGTGGCTGCCGGCTCCATCCCGTCGGGGCTTCCTGTCCCCGGGGCGGACAGCCCTCACGTCACACTGGCTGTGGACGCGTTAAAGGACGGTGGGCCGCGGCCCACCGGTGAAATTGTGGTGATCGGCGGCGGCCTGATCGGTGTGGAAACAGCGGTGATGTTCGCCGCTCAGCCTGAAACCCACGTCACGATTCTGGAGATGCTTCCTCAAATTATGAACGGATGCAGCGACAGCGATCACACGGTTTACAGCCAGTGGATCCGGGAGCGCGAAATTCAGGTATTTACCTCCTGCCGGGTGACCGCCATCGATCAGGATAATGTGATATTCGAACATCGCGGGAACACTCGCA
>CASFCH010000088.1 GCA_949293315.1 uncultured Oscillospiraceae bacterium
CAAAAAGTCACGCTCGGCTCACCTGTTCGGTTGTAAACGCCCTCACGACGGTTCGCTGTCGCTACCAACTTTTTGCGAGTTCGAAAGTTCAACTCCCACCGCCGACATACCGAAAATATCTTTTTCATGTGGCTCTCACACGCTGGAGTAAAGCTATCTTTGCTCCGGCTTGTTTTTTTGCCTTTTTGCAAAACAAGCCGTTTGCCCGTTCTCCTGTTTTTTCTCCCGCGGCGTCCTGCACGTGGCTTATTCCTGTCCTGACTACGAGGCACCCTTTTCAGGTGCAGCGCTGATATACTGTGAGAATTGAAAACGGAGAGGATTGGGGGGAGGTTAAAACGTATCTTCTAAATTTTTGATAGGGATTTTTGGCTGTGAATGCTCTGTGGCCGTAAAAATGTGTTACAATAGGATCAGATCTTGTGAGGGGGGAGCCGTATGAAAAATTTCAGGATGACGTCCACAATCGAGCCGATCAACATCCATGATATCCGCAGCGAGGATCAAAGCGTAATATCCGTCTGTACCAGAGATGAGCTCGAAAATGTGGCGGATAATATTTTTCGGGACGATGTCCGCCTGCTTGTCCGATATGAACGGGACCGTTTCTGTAAGGCGGACGAGGTGGCGGGATACCTGTTTGGCTCCTTTTCCGTCCCAAAGAAAAAAGAGGAGATGGAGTATAAGAATTTTATGTTCTGTATCCACAGTCAGGGCATCCTTTTTGTGGACGACTCGGACACCGTAGAGGAGCTGATTCGCCGGATCAGTCTGACGGTGACTTTTGAGCAGCCCAATATCGGTCGTTTCCTTTACTCGCTGATGGTTGCCCTGATTCAGGATGATCTGTATTATCTCAATTCCGTACAGGAGAAGCTGGCGGGCATTGAGGATGAAATTCTGGAGGAACGCGGGGAAAATTACAGTGAGGGGATCATGCACTGCCGCAAGGAGGTTCTCACGTTCCGCTCCTACTATGCGCAGCTGACAGACATGGTGGAGGATCTGCAGGAGAATGAAAACGGTTTTTTCGATGAGCGCAGCCTGGAACTGTTCGGGCGGTTTGCGGACCGCGTCTCCCGCCTTCTCAGTGAGACGGAACGCCTGAGGGAGTATTGCCTGCAGGTGCAGGAGGTCTATCAGTCCCAGATCGACCTGAGGCAGAACAAAATCATGCGTATCCTCACCGTGGTAACAACGGTTTTTGCTCCGCTGACGCTTCTCACGGGGTGGTATGGCATGAACTTTTCCAATATGCCGGAACTGCAGTGGCGGTACGGGTACCTGCTTGTGATTGCCGTCAGTATCGCCATCACGGCGGTATGTCTGATCATTTTCAAGCGCAGGCGTTTTTTATAGCTGAACGAGGACGTCTGCAATCAGAATCAGGATCACGCCGGGCACGCCGCCGATGCAGCTGATGATGAGCGTTTCCGGCGTGGCGGGAACGGAGATCTCCGTTACGGTGCCAAGCAGCTGTACGGCAAAAAAGGCCGCCAGACCGGACAGAGCGCTGAGGAATATGTACTTGACAAAGTGCCTGCTTTTCAGGCAGGCGATCAGAATGATCGCGGCACTGACGGCGAGTGCCGCGATAAGCAGCGGACCGGTTCCCATATTACCACACTTCCTCTTTTTCGAATTTGGCCTGAAGTGCCTGTGGGCAGGTGATGCCGTTCTCCTTTGCCACACGGAGCAAATAGCGGTACTGCGCCTTTAAGGATTTGATTTCGTAGATCGCTGATTCAATCAAATCGGTATCCTGTTCAAATTCAAAGCGCGCGTAGGCACGCTCCATATTTTCACACAGGGTGTGCATATCTGCCAGTATGCGTTCCTCCCGGGTCGGGGCCGGGGCGCTTTTTTTGAGCCATTCGGCCGAGGCAAGTTTTGCAACAGCGTTCAAAATCATCATCCTCCTTTAATTTGTATCGATAGTATTGGACAAATATTCCTCGGATAATCAAAAATTATTTGTGCCCTGATTATTTTGCGCATGAGAGAATATAATAGATAAAAAGAGGGGATTTCTTCCGGGGGCGTCAATGGGATTTCCCGCCCCAATTTTGATTTGAGGAAGTGTTTGTCAGTGGCGGAGATTACCAAATATTATGAGCACTACTGTCCTGCGGCGGGGAAAAATGTGACTGTCTGTGAGGATCTCGTCAGCGGTGAGCGCGTCTGCATGGAGGAAAACTGCCGGTTTACGCAGGACTGCCGCAGCCGATTTATGCAAAAGAGTGAATAAATTGCCGCCGTATACTTTATTATTTTCCCGTTTTCAGGTATAATGATGGGGACGGGATACCATTTTATGTCTATCCCCATCTGTGTTATGAAAGGATCTTGTATGATGCTGCCGGTAAAACTGATTCCGCCCGTAAAGGATTACATATGGGGCGGGACAAAGCTGAAGGAAGAATATTCGATCCGTACCGACCTGCCCAAGGCGGCGGAGGCCTGGGTGCTCTCCTGCCACAAGGATGGGCAGAGCGTGATTTCCGGCGGGGTGTATGACGGCCGCACGCTGGAATCGGTGATTGAAGAAGAGGGCAGGGGAATCCTGGGTGATAACGCGGCCCGGTTTGACTATTTTCCGGTTTTGATCAAGCTGATCGACGCCAAGGATAATCTCTCCGTTCAGGTGCATCCCGACAATGCGTATGCCCGAATTCACGAAGGGGAATACGGCAAGACGGAGGCCTGGTACATCCTCGACTGCGAGGAGGGCGCCAGCCTCATTTACGGGTTTCAAAAGACCATCTCCCGCGAGGAGCTGCGCGAGAGAATCGAGAACAATACATTGCTGGAGGTTGTCAACCGTGTCCCCGTCCACCGCGGAGATCTCTTCTTCATTGACTCCGGGACCCTTCACGCGATCGGGAAGGGGATTTTGCTGGCGGAGGTCCAGCAAAATTCCAATACCACCTACCGCGTTTATGACTATGGCAGGCTTGGAGCGGACGGCAAACCGCGTGCGCTGCACATCGACAAGGCGCTGGATGTCACGCGCTGCGCGCCGCCGGAACACCGTGTCGGTCCGGAGGGACGTCCGGAGCGGCATGACGGATATGTTTCCACGCTTCAGGCGTCGTGCGAATTCTTTACGTTCCGCACGCTGGATGTGGATGGCGCGGCAGATTTTGAGGCCGACAAAAGTTCCTTTGTCAGTCTGGTGATTCTGGACGGGACCGGTACGCTGCGTTTCGGCGGCGGTGAAATGGACCTGCGGAAAGGGGAGAGCGTTTTTATCCCGGCCGGCATGGGTCCCTATACGATTGCCGGACAGATGAAGCTCCTTGAGACCAGAGTTTAAAATATATACATAGATCAAAACGCCGCCCGGGCCAGATGGTTCCGGGCGGCGTTGGTCTGCGTAAAGATTATAAGGTTTCCTGCTTTTGATATTGCTTGGGCGTGCTGCCAAACTGCTTTTTGAACGTGCGGATAAACTGGGTCGTATCGCGATAGCCCACCGCGTCGCAGATATCGTCAATCTTCATTTTCGTATTCATGAGCATATCGCGGGCGTGCTGCATCTTGATCGTGCGCAGGATCTCCGTAAAGGATTTGCCGGTCTGCTTTTTGATAATGGTGCTCAGGTACTGCGGACTCAGGTAAAAATGGTCCGCTGTGCTTTTCAGCGTTACCGAACGGTAATTTTGACGAATGTAGTTTTCAATTTCGATAATCCGCTCGCTGCTGTTGTTGATGGCGGTGGAGAATTCCAGCGTATCGTCATAATTCTGGATCAGATAGGCGAAAAAGGTCATAATCAGGCCGTCGATCACCTTATTCGCGTATTCCTTCCCCGAAAACTGCTCCTCGTACATACACAGCAGCAGCTCGCGGATAAAGGAATCCTCTCCGCAGTGAAAGGTGAGGGAATTGCAGTAATCGGCGGTATAGATCGTTTTGACAAAATACTCAGACAGCGCCGTGCGGTCCTGCAGGATGTTTGCAAACACATTTTCGAAAGTGCTCTTACGGATCTTGATGTTGAGCATGATTCCGTCAGGGTATACATAGGTGTTGTGCCGCGCCCCAGGCGGGACGATGCAGATATCGCCGGCGTGCATTTCAACCCGCTCTCCGCCGATGTAGTGCAGTCCGGAATCACGCAGCGTACATTCGATCTCAAAGAAGTCGTGCCGGTGGGGGAACATGCGGATATATCGCTGTGCCCGCTGGATCTCCACGTTGTAATCTTTAATGATAAAAAAGCGTTCAGGCAGGGTGATATCGGATGTCTGATCGGAGGGCGGATCAGCATCAAAAAGGGCGTGGATTTGGCGAAAATGCTCCTGTGTCTCCGGATCTTCCAGACGCGAAAAATCGGGCTCACCCTCCCAGGCCGGGTTGTCAATGCCGATGGAAAACGCCTGAAAGAAGGAGAGCTCCTTCCCTGTCCGGAGATAGTATTGATGCGCATAACGCTCATCCTGATCGAGATTGAGCAGTTCGTGATACGTTTTATTGATATCCAAAAAGATCATCCCCGATTTTGATCTTAAAAATAACCGATAAAAAGCCGTAAATATAGACATTGAATTATTCTGCGTGTTAAATTATACTAAAAACAATCTAAAAATGCAAATAAAATGTACAGGAGAATGATCGATTTGAAAGAGTTTCACATTGCCGCCGGCACGCCCGTGCGGGAAAATGACCGGTACTGGCAATTTTGCGTGGGCAGCTGCCATGCGGCACTGGCACTGCGTGCCGATTATCAAAAACAGCTAAAGCAGGTGCACGACGATCTGGGCTTCCGGCGCGTGCGCTTCCATGGGCTTTTTGACGACGATATGCATATCATCACCACGCTCAAGAGCTTTATGGGCTATATTCCAGGCTCTGCCAAGGTCAAAACACAGTCCTTTTACCACGTGGCGCTGGTGTATGACGCGCTGCTCGATATGGGGATCAAGCCGTTTGTGGAACTTGGATTCATGCCGGGGGCCATTGCCCGGGGAAAGCGCACCGTCTTTGCCTACAAGGGAAATGTGACGCCCCCGCGCGCGTGGCGGGACTGGGAAAATCTGATCCGTGATTTTATCCGCTTTTTGATTGCCCGATATGGCAAGCAGGAGGTGGAGAGCTGGTATTTTGAGGTCTGGAACGAGCCGGACCTGCGCGGCTTCTTCTGGACTGGGAGCAAGGAGGAGTACTTCCAGCTGTACAAATCCACGGTGACGGCGATCAAATCCGTTGATCCCAACATCCGCGTCGGCGGACCGGCCACGTCGCAGAACCGCTGGCTGACGGATATGAAGCGTTTCTGCGCACAGGAAAAATTGCCGCTGGACTTTTTGTCCACACACCACTATCCCGGTGATGATGTGGGGATCCCGATTCTCACCTGGCCGAACATCAAGCGGATGCTGATGACGGCGAAAAAGAACCCCGGATTAAATGTCACACAGACATACCACAAGATGATGTACCGCCCCGAGATCCTGCCCCTGATCAAGAAGGACTCCATGTACAATCAGGCGCTTCAGGCGCGAAAGGAAGCGGGCGACACGCCGCTCTTCTATACGGAGTGGAATGTGAACCCCACCTGCACGGCTCCGGCCCATGATACGACGCAATCCTCCTGTTATATCATCAAACACATGATGGAGAGCCAGTACATCATGGACGGCGCCTCTTTCTGGTGCTTTTCGGATATTTTTGAGGAGAGCTCTTTTTTCCCGCAGCCATTTACGGGATCCTTTGGCCTGATGAACATCTATGGGATCCCGAAGCCGAGCTACTGGGCCTTTTACCTGCTCAATCAGCTCGGGGATCAGCGCCTGGTGCTGCCTACCACACATGAGGATATTGAGATGGCGGCCTTCCGTTCCGAAAACGCCATGCAGCTGCTCGTTTACCGCCAGCAGTACACGCCGGATAAAAAGGGGAAGGAGACGGTTACCCTCACCGTGGAGGATCCGCGCAGTGTGGAATCGGTCCGCCGCCTGCGCATCGACGCGGGAAGCGGCAATCCGATCGACGTCTGGAGAGGGATGGGCGCGCCGGAGATGCTCACCCGCCGCCAGGTGGAGGAGATCAAGCGCGTCTCCCGCCCCGCGGAGGAGAAGCTCCCCTTTGCGCAGGAAAACGGTACCGTTCGCATTGAAACCGCTCTGGATACCAACGATGTCCATCTGATTGTCATCGATTTTAAGGAGGATGCCCAATGAAATTGCCTGTGATCCCCTACCCGCAGCAGGTCCGGCAGCTCGACGGCGTTTACCGCCTTCCGGAAGGGGGTATCCATGTAACGTATCGTCAGGATGATACGATCGCCCCCGAGGGATATCGCCTGACGGTCGGCGCGGGGATCCTGATCGCACATGCGGACCGAGCCGGAAAGCTGAACGCCGAGCGGACGCTGCGCCAGATCGTGCGTCACTGCGCCGGACGGGAGATTCCGTGCTGTGAGATCCATGACGCGCCGCGCTGCCGGCACCGCGGCTTTATGCTCGACTGTGTGCGCCATTTCTTCACAGTCGAGGAGATCAAAAGAATGATCGACGCCATGGCGATGTTCAAAATGAACGTTTTCCACTGGCACCTGACGGACGATCAGGGGTGGCGGATCCAGATCGACCGCTATCCGCTCCTGACGGAGGTGGGTTCAAAGCGTCCGTATTCCGACTTCGGCCGGGACTATGAGCCGGGCGAGTACGGCGGCGTATATACGAAGGACGACGTGCGCGAGATCGTCGCATACTGTGAGGAGCGGTGCGTGGAGGTGATTCCGGAGATCGAATTCCCGGGCCATGCGACCGCCATTTTGGCGGCCTATCCGGACCTCTCCTGCGACGGGCATCCGGTGCAGGTCTCCACCCGCGGCGGCGTACATACCAACACGATCTGCGTCAGCAGCGAAAAGACGATGGAATTTGTCAAAAATGTTTTGTCAGAGGTTGTGGAGCTTTTCCCGGGAAAACGCATCCACCTGGGCGGCGACGAAGCGCCGAAGGACCACTGGATGAACTGCCCGCACTGTCAGGAATACATGAAAGCGCACGGGCTGAAGAATGCGCTGGAACTCCAGTGCGATTTCACCAACCGCGTGGCAGAATTTTTAAAGCAGTACGGCAAGACGGCCATCGTGTGGAGCGATTCCATCAAGGGACACAACCTCTCCCCGGAGGTGACATCGCAGTACTGGGTGGGGGACATTGATCTCACGGCGGAGCACCTCAACAAGGGCGGCCGGACAATCATGTCCACCTGCGGCACCTTTTATCTGGATATGAGTTATGGACAGACGGCTGTCTCCACCACCTACAAGGGCTTTGAGACGATTCCCGGCGTTTTACCGGAACGCGAGGCGGGGATCCTTGGGATCGAGACGCCGCTCTGGACGGAATTTATCCAGAACTTTGACCGGCTGGCGTTTCAGGCTTTCCCGCGTGCCGCTGCGGCAGCTGAGCGCGCGTGGAGCCCGGCTGAGTTGACGGATGTAGAGGATTTTAAAGCGCGGTTTAAGCTGCTGTCCGCCGATTTGGCGGAGCTGGGCGTTGTGCCGGCGCCGGAGAAGCTGTGGGATATGTCCAAGCCCAGGCGGATCTGGGACGCGCTCAAATACTGGCACCACGCCATGACGCGGGATGATATACAAAAATTTATTGCGCAGATGAAGCGCGAGCGAAAGGAAGCTGAATATGAGCGGGAAAACTAAAGAGCCGAAGGTCAGGGCGCCAAAAGTCAAAAGTCAGGTCCGTCCGATTGAAAAGGCCTCCTACGGCATCTACTTCTTTGGTCAGGGGATCATTTTTACCATCGTCTCCCAGTACCTGATGCTGTATTATACGGATTACATTTTTATTTCGCCAGCGATCGTGACTGCGATCATGTTCGGCGGGAAGATCTGGGACGCCGTCAACGATATGCTCTTCGGCATGATCGTGGATAAGGTGAAATTTAAGAGTGGGAACCGCTTTTTACCCTGGATCCGCGTCTCCACATTCCTGATCCCGATCAGCACGGTTCTGCTGTTCGTTCTCAATAAGGATATGGCGATGTGGCTGCGCGTAACGCTGGCCGTGGTGACCTATCTGGTCTGGGACAGCGCCTATACCATCTGTGACGCGCCGATCTATGCGCTGAACACGGCCATGACGCAGAATGTTAAGGAGCGCGGCACGATCATGACCTTCTCCGGTATGGGCGGGGCGGTTGCCACAGCGCTGACAACGATCGTATTTGTCCCGTATTTTGACGCGCACGGCTTCCTGAACACCAGCATCCTGATTGCCGTCATCGGCTTTGCCACCATGGTGTGGATCGGAATCTTCGGCAAAGAGCGCTATCACGCGACGGATGTCCATCAGGAGCAGAATGCCTCCCTGCGGGATACGTGGATCTATCTCAAGGGGAACAAATATCTGCTGTACTTCTACGCCTACCGCATCATCTCCGGTTCCATCGCGGTTTCCATGCTCTCCTACATGTCGATCTATTGCCTGGGCGGCGTCGAATACACCTCCAAAATCACCCTGATCTCCATCCCGCTGATCGGCGTGCTGTATCTGCTCTCCCCATTTATCCTGAAAAAGTTCAATAAGATCTACATCTACCGCTTCTGCGTCATCGGTGAAATGGCGATGAATCTTGTCACCTGGATGATCGGCTATGAGAATAAGACGCTCACCATGGTCATGTGCGCCCTCATTCTCGCATTTGCCATCCTCCCGCTGATGCTCAACGGCGTGATGCCGGCGGACGGCATTGAGTACGGCACCTATAAGACCGGCAAGCGCAAGGAGGGCATCACCTTTGCCATTCAGACCTTTGCCAACAAGTTTACCGCGGCCATCGCGACCGGTCTGAGCGGCCTTGTGCTGACCTTCCTGGATTTCAGCGCCGAATCCTATCAGGTGAACGGTGAAGTGGTGCTCAGTCTGGTGCCGCAGTCGGTGATCGACGGGATTTGGAATGCGAATTTCCTGGTGCCGATGATCGGCAAGCTGATCGCAATCGGCTTCCTGTTCGCTTATAATCTGAAAGATAGGGATGTGCAGATCATGTCCGATGTCAACGCAGGAAAGCTCACGCGGGAAGAGGCGGAGACCATGCTCTCCCGCAAGTATTGATCGTTATTCAAAGGGGAAAATCGTATGAATATTCAGGAGATTGTCGGGCAGATGACGCTGGAGGAGAAGGCGGATCTGCTCACCGGTGAGGGGACATGGTACGTCAAAAATGCCCCAAGGCTCGGCCTTGAAAAAATGATGATGAGCGACGGCCCGCACGGCCTGCGCAAGCAGGAGGCGCAGGGGGATAACCTGGGCATCTATGACAGCATTGTGTCCGTCTGCTTTCCCAGCGCATCCCTCATGGCCTGTTCGTTTGACCGGAAGGCGTTCGCAAAATTGGGGGAGACCCTGGGGAATGAGTGTGCGGCGGAGAATGTCGCCGTCCTGCTCGGGCCGGGGATCAATATGAAGCGCTCCCCGCTGTGCGGCCGCAACTTCGAGTACCTGTCCGAGGATCCGTTTCTCGCGGGGGAACTGGCAGCCGAATATGTGAACGGGGTTCAGCGTAAGGGCGTCGGCACCAGCGTGAAGCACTTTGCGGCCAACAATCAGGAGTATAAGCGGATGCTCATTTCCTCCGTGGTTGATGAACGCACGCTGCGGGAGATCTATCTCTACGCGTTTGAAATCGTGGTCAAAAAGGCGAATCCCTGGACTGTGATGGCCTCCTATAACAAGATCAACGGCACCTACGCGACGGAAAATGAGTGGCTTCTCAATCATGTCCTCCGGGAAGAGTGGGGGTATGACGGTTTTGTCGTAACGGACTGGGGCGCGAGCAATGACCGTGTTGCGGGACTGAAGGCGGGAAACGACCTGGAAATGCCCACCAGCATGGATCACAACACCAAAAAGATCTTGGCCGCCGTATCGAGCGGAGAGCTGGACGAGGCGGTGATCGATCGCGCCGTGGCCCGCATTCTCAACATCGCTCTTCGCCATCAGGAGCAGGTCGTCAAAGATGCCGTTTACGACCGGGATGCGGATCATAGCGTAGCCTGTGAACTGGCGGAGAACAGTATGGTCCTGCTGAAAAATGAGGCGGACATTCTCCCGTTGGCCCCGTCTGCAAAGATCGCCTTCATCGGTGAATTTGCCGCCAAGCCGCGTTACCAGGGCGGCGGCAGTTCTCATATCAACGCCTATCGGGTCGTCAGCGCCGTAGAGGCCGCAAAGGAAACGGGATTAAACGTCACCTATGCGCAGGGATACCGGATCGGGGACACCGTTCCGGACCACGAGCTGACGGCGCAGGCTGTCCAAGCGGCCAAGGGGGCCGATGCGGCTGTTGTCTTTGTGGGTCTGACAGATCTGGAGGAGTCGGAGGGCTACGACCGCAAGACGCTGGATCTGCCCGCCGTGCACAATGCGATCGTGGCCGCCGTTGCGGCGGTTCAGCCCAACACGGTCGTGGTCCTCCACGCCGGGGCGCCGGTGCTGATGCCGTGGCTGAGCCGGGTAAAGGGCGTTCTGTGCGCTTACCTGGGCGGCGAGGCGTGCGGCGAGGCCGTCGTCAATCTGCTCCTGGGCAATCGCTGCCCGAGCGGGAAGCTGGCGGAGACCTATCCGCTGGCCCTATCCGATACGCCTGCGGCCAATTACTTCCCGGGAAATACACGCACCGTCGAATACCGCGAGGGTCCGTATATCGGCTATCGGTATTATGACAAAGTGCAGAAGGACGTTCTGTTTGAGTTCGGCTACGGCCTCTCGTATACGACGTTTGAATATGCGAACCTCGCCGTTTCCGCCAAGGAGCTGAAATCCGGTCAGCCGCTGAATGTCAGTCTGGACGTGACGAATACCGGAAAACGGGACGGTGCGGAGGTCGTACAGATCTATGTCCAGCCCCCAGAGGACGGTGTGTTTCGCCCCGCCCGTACCCTGTGTGGATTTGAAAAGGTCTGGATCCGCGCGGGGGAGACGGCGCATGTAACACTGGAATTATCGCCACGCTCATTCGAATACTATCATGTCGGGGAACACCGCTGGTGCGCACAGCCTGGGATCTATAAAATCTATGCGGCCGCCTCCAGCAGAGATCTGCGGCTGGATACAGCGGTCACTCTAAAGGCGGAGGCGGTGGAGCCCCCCTATGATCTGGCGCAGATCCCCTCGTATTGCAGCGGAAAAATTACATCGGTACCGGATTGTGAGTTCGCAGCGTTGCTTGGCCATGAAATTCCAAATGGCGAGCTGCCCGCAAATTACCGATTTACGGTGAATGACTGCCTGTATGACGCGCGGCATACGAAATGGGGCAGACGTCTGATGAAAGTGGCAAAAAAGATCTGCGGCGAAAAGTATGCCGTCCTGCTGGAGGCGGTCGTCACCGCGCCGGTGCGCGCCATCGTCTCCATGGCGCCGGGAAAAATCGGACCCGAAGATGCTCAGGCGATCGCGGATTTGATGAATAACGACCATGCGATGCGCGCCCTGCGCCGGCTGCTGAAAACCGTAAAAGGCATTGCCAAGAAATAAATGATCCTCCCCCGCGGGGGAGGATTTTTCCTGACGCTGTTTATAGGGGAGGATTTAACATTGAAGAAATCATGGCTGATTGCTGCCGGAACGGGCGCCGCAGCTGTTGCAATAACAACTTGCTCGCTGGTAAAATACGCCGCGAATGTGATTGAGCGGATGGGCGAAAAGGGGATTCGGAATAAAATTGACAATTACATCGCCCTTGCCGCGCAGGCGCCGCGCCATGCGACTGTATTCCTGGGGGACTCCATAACGGAGTTTTGCCCCGTGAACGAGATCTACCGGGGGTACACAGAGCGCACGGGAATCCCGGTCCTCAACCGCGGGATCGGATCCGAACGCTCCGATTCCATGCTGGAGCGGCTCGGGCAAACGATTCTTCCGCTCGAACCCGCGAATCTTGTGATGCTGATGGGGATCAACGACTTTTTCCAAAACCGTCCACAGGAACAGACGGCGGAAAATATTCGTCAAATGATCCGCCTTGTGCGCGCGTCCAGTCCGGATACCCGCATTCTCCTGCAGGCGGTCTATCCCGTCAATACACATGATCGCAGTATGCTGATCGAGCGCCTTCAGATGCACGGCCGGGATAATGGGGATATCCGAAAGCTGAATCATTTGATTGCCCAAGTGGCCCGGGAGGAAAACGTTGAATTCATCGATCTTACGGAAGTCCTCGCTGATAAGGAGGGACAACTCCGGCATGAATATTCCTACGATGGGCTGCATCCGAATATGAACGGCTATCTGGTGATCCGTGACCATATTGAGGCATTTCTGGAGCGCAAACCGGAAAGATAATATTGTCAGGGCCTGCCGTTTTCGCTATAATAATAGGGATTGATAAACGGCTGGAGGAATGAAATATGATACATATTGATCCGAATCTTTACACACAGGCTCCGACGCCGGAGGGGCGCGAGGAACGGGAAATGCGGGTCTATCAGTTCCTGGACACGCATGCCGTCCCATACCGCCGTCTGGACCATGAGATGGCCGATACAATGGAAAAGTGTGAGGAGATCGAAAAGGTTCTCGGCGCGCCGATCTGCAAGAATCTCTTCCTGTGCAACCGCCAGCAGACTCAGTTTTATCTGCTCTGCATGCCCGGAGACAAGCCTTTTAAGACAAAGGATCTCTCCGCGCAAATCGGCAGCGCGCGCCTGTCCTTTGCGGGAGCGGAGCATATGCTGAAATATTTGGATATCAGGCCGGGTGCAGTCAGTGTGCTGGGGCTGATGAACGATACGGAGCGTCAGGTCAAGCTGCTGATCGACGAGGATTTAAAGGGGACTGAAGACTTTGCCTGTCACCCCTGTGTGTGTACGTCCACGCTGCTGATCCGTACCGAGGATTTGCTCAATCACTTTTTGACGGCGACAGGTCATACACCGCAGTATGTAAAACTGTAGGGACAAAAAGGCGGATGTGACTATCCCCGCCCTGTCTGGTGCGGGAACGGGAAACATTTTTCCGTCTATGGGAATTTTTGTCCACTGGCAGGGACCTTGATCTGTAAGACGGATGGTTGGCCTGCGGCTGACTTGAAAATATCATGTTTTCTATAAAAAGCAGATGCCTGCATTTTCGCAGGCATCTGCTTTTTGCAATCCAAATTCAGGTTATTCTATGCCGTCATCCGGTTTTTCCCGAATTTCAGGGACGGCATCGGACATCTCGGGAGAAGGGTCGTATTCCGAAATCTCCGCTTCAGGATTCTCCAACACGTCGGCGGATGTTTCTACATTGGAATTAAAGGAGTTTTCGCGTGTATCCTGCGCCAGCGGGGGCCGCCTTTTGTGCAGGACAATCAGTACGGCGAGTACCGCCAGGGACAGCGCGGACAGGATCGCGCCGGCAATCAGGCCGGAGGGGCGGAAACGCAATTCGATGGTGTGCGTCCCCGCGGGGACGTCCACGGCCATGTAGGCCTCGTCCACCAGTACGGGCTCAACTTCCTCACCGTCTACGGTGATGCGCCAGCCGCTGTCGTATGGGATGGAGGTGAAGAGCACCTGATTCTGTGCGTTGGTAAAGGTTCCGGTGATGCGTGTCTCACTGAAGGAGTCGATCGTCATCCCGCCGCCGCTGAGCTGTTCATAATACGCCTGAAAGACCGCATCGTCAATCGTGCACGCATACAGGCTGATGTTACCGGATTCACTGCTCGCCTTGATAGGGATCTCCACGCGGATCATCTCACCCGCCGTATGGGATCCGGTATCCAGAATAAAGGGACGGGAGGTGTCCGCCGTCCAGCTTCCGTCGTCACAGGAGACCTGAATCGGATCGGTAGCGGAGGAGGAGACATAGAGATATACGGGCGTGCCCTCAGCCGGCGCCGCAATATCCAGAACAATGCTTGCGTCCGAGGCGCTGGTCCGGGTAAAGCTGATTATATTCCCGCTCTCAAGGAACATCGGTACGCCCGATACATTGGTGGAAAAGACGCTTGCAATTTCCACAGGGGTAAAGAGCGCATCCGATTTTCCGGTCATCATCTGTATCATGGCCTCCTGGGCGTCAAAGGGGCTGCCATAGGCGCTGCCGTACCCGAGAATTTCCCGATCGGCGCAGAAGGCGAGCGGGAGCGTGTAGCGGTTTCGATAGGCGGTGAATTTACCGCTTTTCGCTCCCTGTTCATAGTAGAGCGGCGTCATGCTGCGGCCGTTCTGATTTTCCACCACGTAGGAGAGGGAGAAGATGCTGTTATACACCGGCGTCTGCGGGTTGTAGGTATAGCTGTTGATGTTGTTGCTGGAGATCCCCAGATTTTTCTGGGATTTGGCCACAGATTCATACGCCATGGAGGAGAAGGTGGAGATCCCATTGTAGTAATACCAGGCCGGGTCGTTCCGCGTGCGCAGGGAACTGAGCTCCATCCGGTAGAATCCGCCGTCCTCCTCCTGATCCAGTTGTTCCTTCAGAGGTGTGAAATCCGACAGATCGGAGGCGTAGCTCTCCAGGCTCTGATTCATGGTGTAGTGATCGGTATTGGCCACGGCGATTTCTGCAAAGACGCAGCACATCAGCACCACGCTGATCACGCCGGGGATATTCCGGCGGTTGTTCATCGCGAGCAGAAGGCCCATATAGATCACCGCAAACACAATGCTGATGAGCACGGCGATGTCCGTCAGATTTTTGGACTCCACCTTCTGCGCCACAATGATAAAGGCGATAACGGCCAGCGCGCTCGCTGCGATTTCCCTCCGGCGGAACGAACGGATATGGACCCATACCTTGTACGCCATCACCAGCAGCAGGAAGGAGTACATGAAGGAGAAGCGGTACGGCAGATCGTTTGGGAAGTGGAAGCCGTGCCAGATAAAGTTGAGAATGTTGTTGTCAAAGCTGACGAACAGAAACGCGGCAAAGGCCAGATAGAGCCCTTTCTCCCGCACGCTGATCTTTTTGCAGAAGAGGTAGAGCGGCAGGCACAGCACAGTGAGCATGCCGCAGTAGACGTTCGGCAGAACATCTGTGCCGCTGCTGCGGATCGTCGGCTCGAGCGAGGCGAGATGGTTGACCAGAAAATCGAAGATGCTGAAGTAGGATTTCATCTCCGAGGGGAAAGTTCCGGAGGTCGCGGAGGAGGTCGTCAGGGAAAAATAGGTGGGCAGCAGGACGATCCCCATGATCCCCGCCGCCAGCAGGGAGCACAGGGCGAAGCGGACGCCCGATCCGATAAACCGGTTTCCGAGCAGCGCGGAGAAGGGGCGCGGCATGGGCCGTAGGGCGATTCTGTCCGTAAAGCGGAAATGACTGGCATAATAGACGATAAAATAGAATACGCTGAACAGGCAGGTCATGAACGCCATGTAAAAATTGCTGAACATTGTCAGCGCCAGCGCCGCCGTGTACAGCCCCCATCGGCCGCTGCGGATGATGCGCTCGATTCCGAGGATGATCAGCGGGAAGTAGATCATGGCGTCCAGCCACATGATGTTCCAGGAGTAGGCCACAAAGAAAGCGCAGAAGGCATACATCAGTCCGAACGCCGGAAGAGAGCAGTCGTTTTTCCGAAAGGCGTGCTTGATATAGTAGGCGAAGCTCGCCGATGCGAACGAAGCCTTGAGCAGCATCAGCAGCCCGATGGCTACGGGGATGTTCTTATGACCGAAGAGCAGGATCAGTACCGTGAACGGGCTGGCCAGATAGTTGTAAAAGTTCCCCAAAAAGTTCAGCCCCAGGCCCATGGTCCAGGAGTACAGCAGACTGTCTCCGTTGCGGATGCGCTCATACAGCTCGGCGAACATCGGGCCGTACTGGTGATACAGATCCATCCGCAGGACGGTTCTGCCGCCGAAGGGAATAACCGCCAGACAGATGAAGACCACCGTCATAATCAGAACAGCCGCGGCAAAGGCTGCCAGCACAAACCGGTTTTCATAAATCAGCCGGCGGAATCTGGAATTTTTCTTTTGCTCTTTGGTTGTTTCCACGCGTTTTTCCCCGCTTTCATCACCTATTATTGCTGTTGAATATCATATCATACTTGCCGGTGCCCTTCAAGGAAAAATTAGGCGGTCGGTTCTAACCGGGGACAAGTCGTCATACCATGTACGGGACGGTGATCAAGATGGAATATCGTCAAAGCGAACGATTTGATCTGGCGGCAGAAGTTCTCTCGCCCGCCCTGCGGCGGATGGCGCTCAGCCTTCCGCGCGGGAAGAAGGAGCGGATCCAGGAGATCCGCCTGCGCGCCGGCAGCCCGGTGATCCTGATCGAACAGGGGATTCCGCTCTTTCTGGACGAGCGGGGATGTCCCTCCTACATCTGCCGGGAGACAAGCCGGCGCGTCTCCCCGGCCGAACTGACGGATACCTTCAATAAAATCTGCGGCTACTCGGTGCACAGCCATATGGACAGTATCATCGGCGGCTATATCACGATCCCCGGCGGCCACCGGGCCGGGATCTGCGGCACGGCGGTGACACAGGGCGGGAAGATCGTCAATATCCGGGATGTGCACGCGATCAATATCCGCATTGCCGGGGAGTACCGCGACGCCGCGCGGGAACTGGTGGACCGCGTGTTCCGTCAGGGGCTTGCCGGGGTGCTCATCGCAGGGCCGCCCGCCTCGGGAAAGACGACCATGCTGCGCGATCTGGCGCGGCGCCTCTCCTCGGGTGAGGGCGGGCGGTATTATAAGATCGCCGTAGTGGACGAGCGGGATGAGATCGCCGGGACGCGCGGCGGAGAGGTACTCCATGACGTCGGGATAAACTGTGACGTCTTCAGCGCCTACCCCAAGGGCGAGGGGATCATGACGGCGCTGCGCGCCTTTTCCCCGGATATGATTATCTGCGATGAGATCGGCGGAGAGGCGGATATCCGCGCAGTGGAGTGCGGCGTGAACTCCGGCGTGCGCTTTGCGGCCAGCGTACATGCTGCATCCAGAGAAGAACTGCTCGCGCGGGCGCAGTTCAGCCGCCTGGCTGCGACAGGGGCGTTTGACCGGGCCGTCCTGCTCGCGGACGGCAACCATCCGTGCACCATTCGGGAAGTGATCAGTCTAAAGGGGGATCGCCTTGAAGACAGTCGGCATGATTCTGGTGATGATCTGCAGCATAGCGGCGGGGCGATTCTACAGCGCCTCCCTTATCAGGCGGATCAGGGCGCTTGAGCGCACCATTCTCTTGATTGGCCAATTTGAGATGCGGCTGGAATTTTCCAGAGCGCCTGCATCGGAGATGGTCGAGGAGCTGAGTACACACCAGGAATTTTCCGCGCTGCGGTATCTGCGGGCCTGCGCACTGGCGCTCGCCGCCGGCAAGGCGTTCCCGGAGGCCTGGCGTCAGGCGGTGACGTCGGACCGTGCGGACGCGCTGAACGCCGGGGATATTGAATTGCTGCTCTCTTTCGGGGGCGGGCTTGGCAGCACGGATCTGGCCGGTCAGCTCCGGCTTTGCGCAGTGCATCGCCGGATGTTTGAGGAGCGGCTGGAGAGTGCGAGGAGTCAGTATGCAAGCAAGGGACGCCTGGGCCCGGCGCTGGGGACGGCCGCGGGAGCCGTTGCGGTTCTGCTCCTGCTTTGACGGGCGCAAACGCCCAATTTTTACGAATCGGGGGAAAAAGATGGACGTCAACTTTATTTTCAAGATCGCGGCGATTGGTATCATTGTGGCGGTGCTCAATCAGCTGCTCACGCGCTCCGGCAGGGAGGAATACGCGATGATCACCACGATCGCCGGACTGATCGTTGTCCTGATCATGCTCGTCCCACAGATCAGCGGCCTGTTTGAGACCATCCGCGGCGCATTTGATCTGTAGAAATGAATATTTTTTCAATTCTGGGAATTGCGCTCGTCGCCGCCGTACTCATCTCGCTTTTGCGCCAGTATAAGCCGGAATTTGCGTTGCCCGTGGAGATCTGTGCCGCTGTGCTGATAATTGCGCTGCTGCTCCCGACGGTGACGGAGATCTTTGACTCTCTTCGGGATATGATTGAGCTCTCCGGCATGGATATCCGGTATTTTACCCTGCTCGCAAAGGCGGTTGGGATCACCGTGATCGTCCAGTTGACGGCGGATGCCTGCCGCGACAGCGGGGAGAGCGCGCTGGCCCACAAGGTGGAGTTTGCGGGCCGCGCCGCAGTGATCGTGCTGGCGCTGCCCATGCTCACGACCGTTGCGGATTTTGCCATAGGACTGATAAAGGGCTGATGGACATGAAAAAGAAGGAAAGAGTATGGTCAGTGCTGACCGCACTGGTCCTGCTGGTTTTGCTTGCCGGACTGTGCGGCGTCTCGGCCCAGGAGCGGGAGACGGACCTGACCGAAGAGATGGAGGAGCAGCTTGAGGCATCCGGGGCGGACGGCCTGTATGATCTGCTGCCGGAGGAATCGCAGGCGCTGTTGGAAGAGATGGGCGTGACGATGCCGGACATCACACAGCTCAATCAGATCTCTCCGCTCGGGGTTTTTCAATCGCTGGCCGATCTGATTGCGGGTACGGCGGTCAGTCCGCTGCGGGTGGGGGTTCTGATCGCGGGCGTGCTCTTCTTATCCGCCATGTTGGGCAGTCTGTTCAGCGGCAGCGGGCGCCAGCGTGAAATTTTTACGCTCAGTATCAGCGCCTTTATGATCGTTGTGCTCGTGCCGCCGGTCTGGAATTGCCTGACTGCCGCATGCTCCGCCATTGCGGCGGTATGTGATTTTTCCCTGGCCTATGTCCCGATCCTCACGGCGCTCGCCGCCGCAGGGGGGAGCGTGACGGCCTCCACCTCATACAACGCCATGGTGCTCGGGCTGTCCCAGGTGCTGTCTCAGTTTTCCAACCATTTCCTCATGCCGTGCGCCGGCATCTTCATCGGGATGAGCGTTTCGGGCGCCGTCGGCAATGTCTTTGATTTTTCCCGCATCACGCAGGCGGTCCGCAAGGCGGTCACCGTCTGTCTGGCCTTCTGCGCCACGGTGTTTACGGCGCTGATCACCACCCGCGGGGCGGTGGCGCGCGGCGTGGACACCCTTGCGCTCAAGGGCGCCAAATTCGTGGTGGGCGCCTTTGTCCCGGTGATCGGGGGATCGGTCTCCGATGCCGTGGGGTCTATCCTCAGCGGGCTCTCCGTAGTGCGCAGCACGGTCGGCATCTTCTCCATCCTCGCGGTGGCGGCAATCCTGGCGCCGATCGTGATCGAGCTGCTGCTGTGGATGCTGTGCCTGCATCTGTGTGCCGGGCTTGCCGGGGCGCTTGGGGAGGAGGGCAGCAGCAAACTGCTGCGCGGGATCGCGGACGGCCTCTCCCTGGTCAATACGGTGCTGCTGTTCTGCCTGATCCTGTTCATCGTCGCAACGGCGGTCATTCTGGCAATCAGGGCGGAGGTGTGATATGGAGACGCTTCAGAGCTGGGCGGTCTGCGCCGTGATCTGTATTCTGGCAGCCGCCGTGATCCAGCTTTTTTTTCCGGACATCGAAAAAGATAAAAGCGTGCGCGTCCTCGTGAGCGCGTTTATGCTGTCCGCTCTGCTCTCCCCGCTGATCGGGGACGGGGTGCGGCTGGAGCTCCCGGAGCTTGAGAGCGGGAATGCCGCGCACCAGCTGGATCAGATCAGCGATCAGATCAACCGCTCTCTGGAGGAACAGGCGGTCCGGCGGCTGGAGAAAATCTGCCTTCAGGTGCTGGAGGAGGCCGGCGTCCGGGATGCTGAAATTACAGTAAATACGGATATTTTGGACGACGGTCACATACAAATTGAAGAGATCGTCCTAACTACCTCCCAGACGACGGATTGGGGCGGGATTGCTCAGCAGATTGAGGAAAAAACAGGATGCCCTGTGCGGGTAAAGAGTGAGGTGGATGTTTGATGGCAAAATGGTTCGACAGGATCAGGGACAGCCACCCGGCGTGGCTGGAGCGGATCAAAAAAGATAAAAAGCTGCTCCTTCTGCTGACTGCCGGGATTCTTGGGATGCTTCTTCTGCTGGCGACGGAGTTCCTCCCCGCCGGATCTGAGGGCGAAGAGGCGTCGGAGGTTCGAAGCCCGGAGGAGGCCGCCCGGGATCAGGGGACCTATCTGTCCGACGTGGAAAAAAATCTGGAGGAGATCATCTCCTCCATCGCCGGCGCCGGGCGGACAAAGGTGATGGTCACGCTCGAAAATTCCGAGGAGTCCGTCTGGGCCACCCAGGGGAACCGGTCGGAGGAATCGGGCGGCGCGGACGGCGGCGGACAATACAGCAGCGAGGAGGAATATGTCCTGATCCGTTCGAGCGCCTCGGAGGAGGGGGGACTGCTGCTGAAAATTATTCAGCCCCGGATCCGCGGTGTCGCCATCGTGTGCGACGGCGGCGACAATGTGTACGTCCGGGAGAAGATCACCGCTGCGGTGGCATCCGTGCTGGACATCAGCACGGCGAAAATATCCATTGCAAAGATGGCATCAGAACAGTAGGAGGTATTTTTATGGCAATCAAAAAACGTCAGATCGTTGCGGCGGCGCTCACCCTGGCGCTCGGATCGGCAGTGTTCGTCAACTGGTATTTCACCCGCCCGGAGGCGCAGGCGGCCTCCGCCACGCCGGAGAACGCAAACGCCTCCGCCCAGGAGGAGGATAAAAACCTGGGGGACGCCCAGTACGTCAGCGGCACACTTGCCAATGCGGACAGCCAGGTGGCCGGGCAGGAGAGCGAACTGTTTGTCTCCTCGCGGGAAAACCGGCAGAAGGCGCATGACGAGGCGTTCGACAAGCTCAACGCCGTTATCAACAGCGCAGATGCAGACGATGATTCAAAGGAGTCCGCACGCAAGCAGCTGGATACCCTGACGCAAGAGATCAAAATGGAGGCGGACTGCGAAAACCTGATTCAGGCAAAAATTGCGGCCAAATGTCTGGTGAGCATCAACGGCGGAAAGGTGCAGGTGATCGTCAGCGCAGGCGGCGTAAACGATACTTCGGCACTCCAGATCAAGGATATCGTTGTGCAGCAGACGGGCGTCACCAGCGAAAATATTACAATAATTGAGTCAAAATAGTTGTGTCTTTCCCGGTTTGTGGTATAATAATAGGGTATAAGGAGGTTATGCCCTATGGATCAGCAGAGAGCTGCCGCCCCCTCCGGGAACCTTGTCATCAGTGAAGAAGTGATCGCATCCATCGCCGTCAACGCCGCCAAGGACGTGGAAGGCGTGGCTGCACTTTTGCCGCGGCCTGTGGAGGTGCGCAATGTGCTGCGCCCGCACGAGGGGATCCGGCGCCTTGTAAACATAGCGGCCGCGGATAATGAGATCCGGATCCACCTGTATCTCCGCCTCAGGAGCGGCGCGCGCCTCCCCGTGGTGTGCGATCGGGTGCAGGCCAGCGTGAAAGACGCGGTTCAGAGTATGACCGGACGCGTTGTCTCCCGTGTGGATGTGAGCGTTCTCGGAATTGATTTTTCCAAAAAAATGGATCAGAAACAGTAATATTTTTGCCCTCACGCCATGCGCGGGGGCTGCTTTCATTGGAGGAAGTAGAACAGATGACCCGACACGAATCAAGGGAACAGGCCTTTGCCCTGATGTTTGAAAAGCTCTTCAGCCCGGACCTCTCCCCGCAGGAGATCATCGCGTCCAAGGCGGAGCTGAGCGAATTTGTCCGCAATGACTTTACGGAGACGCTCTTTATCACCGCGTGCGAGCACCTGGAGGAGATCGACCGCACCATACGGGAGAACCTTGTCAAATGGAGCTTTGAGCGCCTGACGAAGGTGTCCGTCGCGGTGCTGCGGATCGCCCTGTGTGAGATGTGCTATCTGGACGATATCCCGCAGAGCGTCTCGATCAATGAGGCTGTCGAGATCGCCAAGAAGTATTCCGGCGAGGAGGACGCCGCCTTTGTCAACGGCGTGCTGGGCAGCGTCGCCAAAAAGGCAGAGGTGAAGTGAGTTGCCCGCCTGTCTTGGAATCGATACCAGTAATTACACCACCTCGGCCGCAGTCTATGACCCTGCTTCCGATGCGGTTGTGCAGGTCAAGCGTCTGCTGACGGTGCGCAGCGGGGAGCGCGGCCTGCGCCAGAGTGATGCGCTCTTTCAGCACACGCGCGCCCTGCCGGAGTTGCTCGAGCAGCTGTGCGGGCAGGCGCCTGCGCCCTATCAGGCCATCGGCGTCTCAGTGCGCCCACGCGATGCGGAGGGGTCGTATATGCCCTGCTTTCTTGCGGGGGTATCCGCTGCCCGGGCGGCTGCCTGTGCGGGGGGGATTCCCTGCTTTTCTTTTTCCCACCAGTGCGGCCATATCGCGGCGGCGCTCTATTCCGCCCATCGCCTGGATCTGGTCGATAAGGAATTTATTGCCTTCCATGTCTCCGGCGGGACAACGGAGGCGCTTCTCGTCCATGCGGATCGGGAGCGCATTTTGAGTTGTCGGCTGATCGGTTCCACGCTGGATCTGAACGCCGGGCAGGCGATCGACCGCGTGGGTGTGATGATGGGGCTGGACTTTCCCTGCGGCCCCGCACTGGAACAGCTGGCGCTCAAGAGCAGCGGCGCAGCCCGTGTACGCCCTGTGATCCGGGGTTGCGACTGCTCCCTCTCAGGGGTGGAAAACCAGTGCCGCGCACTCCTGGAGCGGGGCGAGGCAAAGGAGAATGTGGCCCGCTTCTGTCTGGACAGTATCGGGGCGGCTTTGGACCGTATGGCCGCCGCGGCTCTGGCGGAGTATGGGCCGCACGAGCTGGTCTTTTCCGGCGGGGTCATGTCCAACAGTCTGATCCGCGCCGGACTGACAGCCCGTTACCCGGCTTTTTTTGCACAGCCTGCCTTTTCGTGTGACAACGCCGCCGGGACCGCCGTCCTTGCGGCCATCAAATCGGAGATGTGAGCTTATGGATCTGCCTGTTTTATCCGTCACACAACTGAACACATACATCAAGTCGCTCCTCGATGGGGATCCCCGGCTGGGGGATCTTTTCATCCGGGGAGAGATTTCTAATTTCAAACGTCACTCATCCGGCCATCTGTACCTCACGCTCAAGGATGAAAGCGCCCGCGTGCCGGCGGTCATGTTCCGATTTAACGCGATGCGCCTGCGCTTTGCGCCGCAGGATGGGATGCGCGTGATCGCACGCGGCCGTGTCTCCGTCTATGACCGGGATGGAAAATATCAGGTCTATATCGAGGAAATGCATCCCGACGGCGTGGGTGATTTGAGCGTGGCCTATGAGCAGCTCAAGGAACGGCTGGCGGCGGAGGGGCTGTTTGACCGCGCGCACAAGCGCCCGCTGCCGCGCTATCCGGGCCGTGTGGGTGTGATCACCTCCCCCACGGGGGCGGCTGTACACGATATTATCACCGTTCTGGCGCGCCGTTTCCCAGCGGCGGAGCTGGTCCTCTGTCCGGTACAGGTGCAGGGGGACGGGGCGGCCGATTCCATCTGTGCGGCGCTGGAACTCTTCAATCAAAAACAGGCGGCGGATGTGATCATCCTTGGCCGCGGCGGCGGTTCGATCGAGGATCTGTGGGCCTTCAATGAGGAGCCGGTTGCACGCGCCGTCTATCGCTCGGAGATCCCGGTCATCTCCGCCGTCGGACACGAGACGGATTATACCATCTGTGATTTCGTGGCGGATGTGCGGGCGGCTACACCGTCGGCTGCGGCGGAGCTCGCCGTGCCGGATGCGCGGGAGCTTGCGGCACAGCTTGCGGCACTCCACAACCGGATGCTCGGACGTGCGGCGGCCGTCACTGCGGAGAAAAAGGCGCAGCTTGCCGCCCTTCGGGCGTACCCCTGTTTTCAGTCTCCAATGCACTTTCTGGAGGATGAACACCAGCGGCTGGACGGCTATGCCGCCGCATTGCGCGCTGGGATGGACCGGCGTCTGTCGGACGGGCGCACGGCCCTGGCGCGGCAGGCCGCAGCATTGGATCTGCTCAGTCCGATGAAGGTGCTCGCGCGGGGGTATTCGATTGCTCAGGATAAGCGGGGGAAGATCCTGACGCGGGTAAAGCAGGTAACCCCCGGGAATCCTATCCTTTTGAGAATGGCCGACGGCACGCTTGACTGTACCGTTGTCGGGACTGATCCGAGCAAGGAGGACGAGAAAATTGGAAATGACATTTGAAAAAGCAATGGCGCGCCTGGAGGAGATTGCCGCAGCGCTGGAAAATAGCGGCGTCGCATTGGAAAAATCCATGGAGCTTTTTGAAGAGGGGACAAGGCTGATCGCCTATTGCAGCGATCAGCTTGCAAAAGCGGAGCAGAAAATTGTGAAATTGACCGGTGAGACGGAGGAGCGGGAATGATGCAGTCATACACACGCAGGACGGAGGAATATCTCTCTCTGATCGAAAAGGAGCTGGACCGTCTGATTCCCGGCGGCGGATGCCTCCAGGGCCGAGTGATGGAGGCGATGCGCTACAGCGCCTCCAACGGCGGCAAGCGGGTTCGCCCGATCCTCACCCTGGAATTTGCGCGGCTGTGCGGCTTGGAGGCGCGTGCGGCGCTTCCGTTTGCCTGTGCGGTTGAAATGATTCATACGTATTCCCTGATCCACGACGATCTCCCCTGTATGGATAACGATGATATGCGCCGCGGCAAGCCCGCATGCCATATCAAGTTCGGAGAGGATACGGCGCTTCTCGCGGGGGACGGACTGCTGACGCTGGCCTTTGAGGTGATGCTGCGCGAGTATGACCCCAAGGCCATATCGCCGCGCAGCGCGATTGCCGCCGCGGCGCTGCTCGCCTCCAATGCCGGTGTGGAGGGAATGATCGGCGGACAGGTGATTGATCTGATGGCCGAGGGGAAGGCGATCGATATTGAAACACTGCGCACGATGGACCGGCTGAAGACGGGCGCGCTGATTGACGCCGCCTGCCGGATGGGCTGTGTGATCTCCGGGGCCTCCCGCGAGCAGCTGGAGGCGGCCGGGTCCTATGCTTCCGCGCTCGGCCTCGCATTCCAGATCGTGGATGATATTCTGGACGTCACCGGGAGCACTGAGGAGCTCGGCAAGCCTGTTGGCAGCGATGCGGAAAACCAAAAGTCCACCTATGTCTCCCTGCTTGGGCTGGACGCCTGCCGGGATGCCGTGCGCCGCCTGACTGACCATGCGGTCCGCGCCCTTCAGCACTTTGAAGGGGATACGGGATATCTGGCCGAGCTGGCCGAAGCGCTGGCGACCCGTAAAAATTGATCCGGGAGGGGAAAATATGAATGAAGTGAAATATCTCAATCATATTAAATCGCCGGACGACGTCAAAAAGATCCCCTATAAGCAGCTCCCGGATCTGGCGCGTGAGATCCGGAATGTTCTGATTGAGACGGTGTCCAATACGGGGGGGCATCTGGCCTCCAACCTCGGCGTGGTAGAGCTGACGATCGCGCTGCACCGCATTTTTGACTCGCCGCGCGATGAGATTGTCTGGGATGTCGGCCATCAGGTCTATACGCATAAGCTGCTCACGGGCCGGTATGATCGCTTCTCCTCCCTGCGCACGGAGGATGGACTCTCCGGTTTTTCGCGGCCGAGCGAGAGCAAGCACGATCTGTTCTATACCGGGCACAGCAGCACCTCGATCTCCTCGGCCTTTGGGCTGTCGAGTGCAAAGGCCCTGCAGGGGGATAAGAATTACGTCATCGCTGTGATCGGAGATGGTGCGCTTACGGGCGGCCTCGCCTATGAGGCGCTGAATAATGCGGGGCGCTCGCACAACAATCTGATCGTGATCCTCAATGATAATGAGATGTCGATTTCCAAAAACGTGGGATCCATGGCGCGCTATCTGACGCGTATCCGCACCAAGCCGGCCTATTTTCGGCTGAAGGCCGCGCTGGAGAAGGGGCTCAACAGGATCCCGCTCATCGGGCGTCCGCTCTCCAATCTCCTGTTCCGGTTCAAATCCACCATCAAGCGGTTGATTTACGGCAGTACGCTGTTTGAAGATATCGGATTCCGCTACATGGGGCCGATCGACGGCCACAATCTGGATACGCTCTGCAGTGCGCTTGAGAGCGCTAAAATGAGCGGGCGGCCCGTCCTGCTGCATGTCAACACCATCAAGGGGAAGGGATATGATTTTGCCGAGCGGGACCCGAGCCAGTTCCACGGTGTGGCGCGGTTTGATATCAATACGGGAGAGCCTGTGATGCGCTCCGGCGATAACTTTTCCGATCAATTTGGGGAATACCTGTGCGCGCTGGCGCAGGAGGACGAAAATATTGTCGCGATCACTGCGGCGATGGCGCTTGGGACCGGCCTGAGACAATTCAGCGAGCGATTTCCAAAACGGTTTTTTGACGTGGGAATTGCGGAGGAGCACGCCGTCACCTTTTCGGCGGGCCTGACCCGCAACGGACTGCTGCCGGTGTTTGCCGTCTATTCCACCTTCCTGCAGCGGGCGTATGATGAGCTGATTCACGACGGCGCCCTTCAGAATAAAAAGATGGTCATCGCCATCGACCGCGCCGGCTTTGTCGGGAACGACGGAGAGACGCATCAGGGCCTGTTCGACGTCCCGATGCTCAACACCATTCCGCGCATTACGGTCTATTCGCCCGCCAGTTATGCGGAGCTGCGCCATGCGCTGTGCAATGCCCTGTACAACGAGGAGGGTGTGGTGGCAATCCGCTATCCGCGCGGTGCGGAGCGGGAGTTCCCGGAGGATTTTACCTCCACTTTCGGCCCGTACGCCGAATACGGTCCGTCGGATGCGCCGATCGTGCTGGTTACATATGGCCGTATCTTTTCCGACTGCTGTGCCGCCGTCATGGAGCTGAGTGAGGAGCACGCAGTCCGGGCGCGCGTCCTGAAGCTGAATCAGATCAAACCCGTCGTCCCGGAAGTGATCGACAGATTGATCGGAGCGCAGCGGATCTTTTTCTTTGAAGAGGGCATCCGCACCGGCGGCGTGGCGGAGCACGTGGCGGCGATGCTGCTCTCCGCAGGGTATCGCGGGGAGTATCATATTACCGCTGTGGAGGATACGTTTGTGGAGCAGGCCACTGTGGCTTCACAGCTTGCCAAATACGGGCTTGATAAAAAGCGCATGATTGAAAAAATACTGGGGAGTGTGTCACTTGGCGGAGAAGAAAAGGCTTGACGTCGCCGTATTTGAACTGGGCCTTGCGGAGAGCCGCGAGCGCGCGCAGGCCCACATCATGGCCGGGGACGTCTATCTCAACGGTCAGAAGGCGACCAAGGCCGGGCAGCCGGTCCGGCCGGACGATGTGGTGGAGCTGCGCGCCAAATCGCTCCCCTACGTCAGCCGCGGCGGCCTGAAGCTCGAGAAGGCGATGCAGGTCTTCCCGATCCGCCTGGAAGGGAAAATATGTATGGACGTGGGCGCGTCTACCGGCGGCTTTACGGACTGCATGCTGCAAAGCGGTGCGGAAAAAGTGTATTCCATCGATGTCGGATACGGTCAGCTCGCCTGGAAGCTGCGCAGCGACAGCCGCGTGGTCAATCTCGAGCGGACCAATTTCCGCTATGTCACGCGGGAGCAGGTGCCCGATCCCATATCGTTTGCCAGCGTAGACGTCTCCTTTATTTCCTTAGGGCTGATTCTGCCGGTGCTGTACGAACTGCTCGGCGAATCGGGGGAGGCCGTCTGCCTGATCAAGCCCCAGTTTGAGGCCGGGCGGGAGAAGGTCGGCAAGAACGGCGTCGTACGCGACCGGGCGGTGCACCGCGAGGTGATCGCCAAGGTGCGCGCGCTTGCACTGGAAAACGGCTTTGACATCCTCGGCCTCGACTTTTCTCCGGTCAAGGGCCCTAAGGGGAATATCGAGTATTTGATCTATATGCGGAAAAGCGGCAGTGCTCCTGCAGACCGTGCGGCTGTCTCAGTGGAGCAGCTTGTGGATACCTCGCATGATATTTTAGATGGCGGTGAGAATCATGATGATCGCTCTGGCTCCCAATCTTGAAAAGGAAAATGCGCTCGACGTCACCCTGGAGGTCTGCCGTCAGCTGGATCATCTTGGATGTTCCTATATGGTGCCGCCCGAGCTGCACAAGTCCTTTCAGGGTACCCGCGCTGTTGTCTGTGCGGCGGACCGTTTTTTTTCAGACAGCGATATTGTCATCTCTATCGGCGGGGACGGAACCATCCTGCACACGGCAAAGCGTGCCGCCGCCTGGGGAAAGCCGGTACTTGGAATCAATGCGGGCCGGCTCGGATTTATGGCAGGGCTCGAAAGGCATGAACTCTATCTGCTCGACCACCTGATGGACGGCGCCTATACCCGGGACCGCCGCATGATGCTGGACGTGGATATTGTGGATGATGCGGGCGCCGCGGTGCGCCGCTTCTCCTGTATCAATGATGCGGTCGTCTCACGCGGTCAGCAGTTTCAGATGATCGAATTTACCGTCAGCGTCAACGGCCGCCGGGCAAACGACTATCTGGCCGACGGGATCATCGCCGCTACGCCTACCGGATCCACGGCTTATTCGCTGTCCGCAGGCGGTCCGGTCATGGACCCGCAGATCAACAGCATTATTTTGACGCCGATCTGTACACACTCCCTGTTTGCGCGCTCCATCGTATTCGCCCCGGAGACGCGGATCGATATCACCTCGGACCGCCGGCGGGGGGACAGGCTCTTCCTCTCCTGCGACGGGGAGGACGGATGCGAGATCCCGCCGTCCTGCGGCGTTAAAATTGTACGCAGCGAGCAGTGCGCGGAGTTTATTCGGATCAAATCCGACACCTTTATCGATATTCTGAATGCCAAACTGGCGCAGCGGAGGGCATGATATGAAGCGAAACAGACAGACGGCCATGCTGGAATTGATTCGGAAATATCCGGTCACGACGCAGGAGGAGCTGCAGATGCTCCTGCGCGAGAGCGGATTTGACGTCACGCAGGCGACAATCTCCCGTGATATCAAGGAACTTAAGATCGTCAAGGCGACGGATGAAAACGGGGTGTACCGCTATTGCGTCACCCGCGGCGACTCCGCAGATGCGACGGAAAAATACTATGAGATTATCCGTCATGCCGTGCGGTCCATTGATTTTGCGGGGAATATCTGCGTGATCCGCTGTGATGTCGGTATGGCGCAGGCGGCCTGCGCGGCGATCGACGCTTTGCGGGTCGAGGGAATCGTCGGTTCGCTCGCGGGGGATGATACGATTTTTGTCCTTTGCAGGACAGAGCGCGACGCCGGCGATATGAAAAAGACGATCAATCAGCTCATTTCCGGCAGGTGAGGATTTAATATGCTTGTAAATTTAGTGATTGATAACATCGCGGTCATTGAACATACGGATATCGACTTTGCCCCGGGATTCAATGTGATGACCGGTGAGACAGGGGCGGGAAAATCGATCGTCATTGACTCGATCAACGCCATCCTCGGGGAGCGCACCTCCCGCGAGCTGATCCGCCACGGCGCACAGCGCGCGAGCGTGACGGCCGTATTTGATCAGGTCCCTGACGCTGTGGCCGGACGGCTGGAGGAATACGGGATCGAGCGGGAGGAGGAGCTGATCATCAGCCGCGTCATCAGTGCGGAGGGGAAGAATAAATGCCACATCAACGGCCGTCCGGTGACGGTCTCCGTCCTGCGCGAGATTGCCGGTGAACTGATCAATATTCATGGCCAGCATGACAGTCAGTCGCTTCTGGATCCGGAAAAGCATATCCGCTTTATCGACGCCTACGCCCAAAATGGGGAGATCCTCTCCGCGTATCGCGCGGCTTACCGCAATTACTGCGCGATCCGAAGGGAACTCTCCCGGCTGAAGATGGACGAACAGGAGAAACAGCGCCGTACCGAACTGCTTGAATATCAGATCAAAGAGCTGCAGGATGCGGAAATTGTTCCCGGCGAGCGCGAACACCTGGAAGAGCGGCGCAGGCTGGCACAGAATGCGCAGAAGGTAGCGGAGGCTGCGCATCAGGCGTATGCGGTGATCAACGGGGAGGGGGATGAGGCGTATGGTGCGCGGGATCTTCTGATGCGCGCCGCTCAGGCGCTGTCCGGCGCATCGGCCTACTATGAGCCCTATGTGGCGGCCTCCCAAAAGCTCGAGGAGCTTTCCTATCTGCTGGAGGAGTGCTCCGGCGTAATCCAGGGCGGCTTGGAGGATGCCGGCTCCGGCGCGGAGGAGCTCGGGGAGATCGAAGCGCGTCTGGACGAGCTCTACCGCCTGTCGCTGAAATATGGCAATACGGAGGAGGAGATGCTCGCGCATCTGGGAGAGGCCCGGAAAGAGCTCGAGACGATCGTCACTTCGGACGAACGCGCACGGGAGCTGGCGGAGCGGCTGGAAGAGGCGCGCGGCCAGGTCCTGTCGGCTGCCGAACGATTGACGCAGAGCCGGATATCGGCGGCCGACCAGCTGAGCAGGCAGGTCCAGGAGAGCCTGGCACAGCTGGATATGCCGGATACGCACTTTGTCGTCAACCGGACGGAGAC
>CASFCH010000089.1 GCA_949293315.1 uncultured Oscillospiraceae bacterium
CCAAACCCTGTCACAATCCCTCCGTCCCGGCTTGCGCCGGGCCACCTCCCTTTACACACGGGAGGCTTGGTCTGTACAAACTCCCGCGCCGTATAGAGCCTTCCCCTTGAGGGGAAGGTGTCGAGGCCGTAGGCCGAGACGGATGAGGTGTTCTGCTGTGTTTTGCGCTGGCTGAATGCGAGGCGCTGGTCTTCCACCTCATCCACCGCAAGCGGTCCCCCTTCCCCTCAAGGGGAAGGCGATTCTGTTTGTGCGACTTCTTTACCGTCTACCACCGGCCGTGTGCTAACCAACCCGTTCCCCGCCCCCAGGGCCGGGGCCCTCCCCCGTGTGCGCGGGGGAGCGGCCGCCGGCCGGGAGACAAAGGGGTTCAAAACAAGGAAGGAGTGCGAATGAAAGCGCGTTTTTGCGTGATCAGATGGCGTACTGGATGCCCCAGACGAGCAGCAGATCGACGATATCGCCGGAGTGATCGGCGATGGCCGTCTTCAGCGCCGCACCGCTGGCGGGCTCCAGAATCAGCGCATTGACGAGCGGACGATAGAGCGCGCTCGGCTTGTACTCCGGAGCCACCGGGGTGCCGTCCGGGTTGGTGGTGACCATATCGTCAACCATCTGCCAGAAATCCACCGTGGCTACCAGATAAGTGACAGGCCCTGTCAGCAGTTGCCGCAGAGAACGACCGATCCCAAGAATTGTAAGATTTTTATTCAAAATCTCCTGCATCAGGGCATAGAAGCCGTCCGCGTCCACGTTGGCGGCGAAGTCATCGATCACGGCCTCGGTGAGGGGCTTGGTCTCGGAGTCGGACTTGAGCTCCGCGACAAGGTCCTGCAGCAGCGGGCTGACCTGCGTATTGTCCAGGCGCTGCTGGGCGATGATGCCGGCGATGACCTCATCGACGGTGGCGGTGTTGCCCTCATTATCGCCGACGACGGTCGCGCGCAGGCCCGCCGCGATATCGTCGATGACGGCGGAGAAGTCATCCGTGACAGTATAGCTGCTCAGGTTGCCCAGCACGCCGAGTACGTCGTTCACGAGATTCTTCAGCGCATTCTTAATGGGCCCCTGAATAAGGCTAGCCAGACCGCTGACGTCGATATCGTCAATGAACCCGCCGGCAACGTTCTGCACGATGGGGAACAGACGGCCCAGGACGACCTTGATGCGGGCGACGGTGTCCGCCATGAAGGCGTCCATGTTGCCCTCGATGGCGGCGAGCGCCGCATCCTGCAGGGCCTGACCGCCCAGGTTTACGACCTGCGTTCCGGTGGAAGCGCCGGTGCTGTCAACGGTGGTGTAGCGTACCGCCGCACCGGAGGAGACGAGCGCGCCCGTGCCGTAATCCGTCCAGGTGGGGACGGCTTCTTCCGCGCCCTCAGGCAGCGTGGTCTCCGTGATGACGCTGTTCATCAGGCTGTGGCCGGTGAAGATATTCGCCACGCCCGCCGCATAGAGCTGCTCCATATCCGCATAGTAGAAGCAGGTACGGTCCGCAATCTTGAGCGGATCGGCGTTGAGCGCCGCGATGTCCTCCTCCACATCGCCGGTGTAGATGACCTCACTGTTGGCATCCTTCAGGCCGGCGATGGTGTAAATGAGGCCGACGAGCGTGCGGTCCACGCTGCCGCGGGACACGCTCGGGAAGTGGGAGGCCGCCACCGTGACGCCGGAGGCAGCCTGTGCCGCCGCCGTCGCCCAGGCGAGATCAGCCGCCGGGACAGCGCCCATACCGTCCGCACCAACGGTATCGAGCATGATCAGGTTAAAGCCCGCCTTGGGCGCTACCATGTAGGAAGCGCCGGAAACATTGGCGCCCGCCTCCGTGTAGCCAAAGTCGGCATACGTGGCGGCAAACTGCGCCTTGGTGATGGCGCCGGTGTTGGCGCCGCTCTCAGAGACGTCCTTCTCGCCGGGGATGACATAGACCTGCTTGCCGGCCGCTTCCAGCTCGGCGAGCTGGCCCGCCACGTAATTGTGGGAAGCCTGTGTGCCGTCGGCCGTCAGGTCGCCGGTGACAACGACGATGTCCGCGTCGCTGGCGCTGATGTCGGCGATGGCCGCATCGAGCATTGCCGCGCTCTGCCCGATGAGCAGATCGCCCTCAACGTAGCTCGCGTCCGTGTGGGCCGATGAGTACTGGATATCCGAGATCGACGCGACTTTCAGCACGCCGGCCTCTGCCGCTGCAGCACTCAGGCCAACCGCCGCCACGCTCGTGAGCATACCGGCCGCCAGAACGACTGAGGTGAGTTTTTTAAAACTCTTCTTCATGTGTTTACCTCCTTTTTTATTCCCAGCAGAAACTTTTTCTGCTGTTTTCCTGTTTTTTCGCCCCGCATGAGGGCGTGTGAAATGGGGAACCGGATCAGAGACGGCCGGGCGTTCCCCGCCGTGTGTGAAGGCGGGCCCGGGAGCCGCACTCCCTGCGCATGCCGGCCATGAACGATCCCCCGCACGGTGGGAGATGGGAATTCCGCACGCCGATCTACTCCGAACGGTTGAACGGAACCCAATTCCGAAATATGGCTATTCAGTACATCGGAATCACGTCCTTTTCCCAAGTAAAGTAGGGACTGCGCCCTTTTCGTCCCGCACGAGCGCCGCTCCGCGGAACACAGCAGCAATCCGGCGGCATATAGAATAATGATTCGATATTTTGTTCACCCCGCCATTTGTTGTGCTGTATGATAGAATTATATCACCAATGATTTTATTTTTGTGCATTTTTGCAAAAATGATGTGAATTATGTTAAAAGTGATGTTTAGATGTCATTTTACGGGAATTAAGTCACAACTATTGCCAAAATTCCCGCCGCGCTCGCCCGTGTTTTATTGTCAAAATTCACATATTTTATTATTCAACTCCGAACTATTTGTTCCTCCTTGGAGCAGTACCCCGATGAATATCGGCAAAAAAAGATGACAAAACATGAAGATTTAAGAAAAATCATAAAAATTTGTCACATTTTGCCCCGAAGACGGTATATATGAGTGAGGATATTTTGGAGCAGCGGGGTGACCGGGGTTTGATACGCATTTTAGTTCACAGCGAGGACCGCAATACAGCGGGGCTGCTCGCGGCGTCGATTGAACGGTTTTTCTGTAATAACAACACAAAATACAAAATCCTGATATCGCTTGAAGCGGCCAACGCCCTGAACTACGCGAAAAAGTCGGACATCGCCTTTGTGGACATCGACATGCACGGCGGCGGGCTGGACCTGCTCTCCGGGATGAAACAGGCCAATCCGCGCATTCTCCTGATCGTGGCCGCCGAAACCGCCCAGGATCTGGACGACGCCATCAAGGTGGGCGTGCTCGGCTATCTGCCCAAGCCGCTCAGTTCCAGAAAAATCCATAAAGATCTGGAGTACGCGCTGCGCGAGCACTACCGGCGGCCGCAGTCGGTCGTGGCGACCTCCGAACGGCGGACGCTGCGCATCCCGATCCATGAGATCGTCTACGTCACCACGGAAAACCGCAAAACACGCGTGCGCACCCTCCGGGACAGCCTGCTGTGCGATGAAACCCTGACCCAGTGGCAGGAGATGCTCGCGGGGCAGCACTTTACCCTCTCCCACACCAGCTTTCTGGTGAATCTGGAGCATGTGGCCGGCTTTGACAAAACCCGCGTGGCCGTGCGCCTCCCCGGCGGCCAGACCGAGACCGTTCATATGTCCCAGCGCAAGTACTACGCATTTAAAGAGGCGTTTCTGGAATTCTCCAAGAGCGCGCCGTGAGCTTCCGCGCCAAAACGGACCACCCGAGTGAAGCGCCCCGCATTGTTTCAGAAGCCACTGTTTATTAGTACAGACCATTTAAGCCTTCCCCTTGAGGCGATTCCCCTTTTAGGGGAAATGTCTGCGCAGCAGACAAAAGGGTTCCTGCCCGCGGAGCGGGAAGGTGGCGAGGCCGCAGGCCGTGACGGATGAGGTGGCATAGTGCGTTTTGCGCCGGCTGAATGCGGAAGCCGGCTTTCCACCTCATCCACCGCAAGCGGTCCCCCTTCCCCTCAAGGGGAAGGCTATATACGGCGCGGGAGTTTGTACAGACAAAGCCTCCCTTGTGTAAAGGGAGGTGGCCCGGCGCAAGCCGGGACGGAGGGATTGTGACAGGGTTTGGACCAGTAAAAAACGATCCGTCCCGTCCGGCAATCCCCCAGTCGCGCATCCGCGCGACAGCCCCCTTTACACAAGGGGCCGGGGGTACGAACCTTTTGCGCTTCCCCTCAAGGCGATTCCCCTGTTAGGGGAAATGTCTGCTTTGGGGATTTGTCAATCTATCTATGAAACTGCCGGAAACTTCTACACTTCCGACAACGAAAAAAGGTGTAAAACGCAAAAAAGCGGGACCTCCGGCCTGAAAAATCAGGCGGAAGCCCCGCTTTGACGGATTTTGCTGCGGTTTGCTGTTTGGACATCTCCGGTAAAATATTTTTTGGGATTCCTTCATCAATAGAGGAACAAGTCCGCACGAGTAACTGTAAAAAATATACCCGGCAAAAGGCAGCGCCTCCACAGAGCGCAGTGGTACATCTTGTCTACACGACATGCCGCCGCGCCATTTGTACATATCCGCGCTTGAACAGATCGGGTATCAGCCCTCAAATTCCGCCTTGATCCGCTCGTTTACCCGGGCGTCCATCCCATCCGGCAACAGCATTAAATCCTTTTCCAAAACCGAGATTTCTGCAATATCGTTTTTTTCGCCGTATTGCGGAAAGTTCACCAGCCATGTTCCATTAACCAACTCCGGATCGCAGATCCAGCCCTGCATGCCTTTGTGCACACCATCTTGTGTGTACCTCTCTTTTTCAACGATCACTTCGACGCAATCCATCTCTTTCATGTTACTTACCTCCGTATGGTGTATTTAATTTCAGCTTACCGTCTGGCTTAACCATCCATCCGGTTGTAAATGATACATTGCCCATTCTGTCTTTTCTTGGAATAGTAACTTCAATGTTTATTCGCTGACCATGCTCATTTAATTTCCCAAGCGTATACTCCCCCGCAGTGTACTTTTCCAAAGCCTGCTTTTCAATTTCGGCTTGCAGCCACCGTGCGTCAGCGACGGTATAGCCCCAACTCTCAAAGGCCCGGTTCTTTCCGTGCTTATAGGCGTTGTCGGGGTCAAATAAGTACGGATCATATTTACTGTAATCGCTGTATGTCGCTGCAAGCGTTAAAACTGATGCATAATCAATCGGGTCTAACGTACAGTGACAGAACGGATGGTGCGGCCACTTGGGCGCTTTGCTTTCCAGAAACCAGCACCCATCAAGCTTTAAGCACTCATCGCAATGGGTCTTCCCCTCCGGATGGTGGGTCCAGCGAACCCAGCTTGATCCATCAGATTTTTGAATAACGAGCAAGGCCACCCATCGTTTGTGATAAACGCCATCCACTTCCGACGGGTTATAATGGGTTCGCAAAGAATTCTCTGCAGACGATAACTTGTCATATGGCAAAACATAGCCATATGCTTTCTTGACATACATTCGAACCATCTCCTCCTCCATGATCAGAAAAAGCCTTTCACAAACAGGAGGAAAAGGGGCAGAATTTGCATAGAACAATGCAAATTTATCACGATTGTTCACAAAAAATTCACAATGATACGCTGCAAAAAATTTGGAGACGGCACCAGTATATCAAAAAAGTTCAATAGAAGCAAACGAAAACACATCCATTTCCACCTGCCTTTCATGGGGAGTGCTGGCACGGATGATTTTTATATTCACTTTTATTTTTTGAAATAAAACGATATTTTCAAATAAAAAGAAGCGTGAAAAGAGAAAAGTACAACAAAAAAACGGCAATTCTCTTGCGAAATTGTCGTTTCTCTGTTGGAAGGGACGGTTAAAATTGATATTTTTGTTTTAGTAAAAATGCCGCCCCAGGCGCTAATCGCCAGCGGAGGGCCGGTCTATTCCTGATGCGCAAACGCCAAAAGCTCCCCTTCAGCTCGAAAACAGCCGCGCAGATGCGGACTCTATTCCAAACGGAGGAAGTCCTTCCGGTACGCAACGCCGAACGCCTCCGCAATCTCCTGCAGCTGGTCGTCACGGATCGTATTGATACGCGGACGGTTACAGGTGAGCATATAGATTTGAGCGGCCTTCTCCACCGTCTCGATCAGACCAAAGGTCTCATCCATCGTTCTGCCCGCTCCATAAATCCCGTGCATCCCCCAAATGACGAGGCGGTATGTTTTCATCTTCTCCGCTGTGGCCTCTCCAATGGAATTGGTCCCGCAGAGCATCCAGGGCAGCACGCCCACACCGTCCGGGAAAACGACGATACACTCCGTGCACATCTCCCAAAGCGTATGGGTCAACTCTTTTTCGTCCAGCGGATGGACATAGTTCATCGCCAGCGTATGGGTGGGATGACTGTGCATCACAACCCGGTTCTCGGGATCCACGGACAGCCGCGCCATATGGCTCATCAGATGCGCGGGCAGTTCACTGGTAAACTTCCCCCCGTCGGAATATCCCCACAGCAGATCGGCTGTCGTCCCGTCCTCCGCAATACGGATGATCCCGAGGTTGGCTGCCGGGTCGGACTGCACATTTTTAAAATATTTGCCCGTACCGGTGACGATAAAATACTTCCCGATCAGCGGTTTTGCCTCAAATCCGGTGGGGATGGTTCGGAGGACGTGGTTTAAATCCAAATATTCCGCTACCTCCGCTTCCTCAAGCAGATAGCTGATGTTCCCTCCGTTGCGCTCATCCCAGCCGAGCCGGTACATATTGGCCGTGGTATCACACATCTCTTTTACAAACGGAGCCGTTAAAATATCCTTCATCGCCGTGCCTCCAAAATGTCTTTTTCATACTGATGCACTTCCGGCAGGTAATCCTCTGTCATCCCCTGCCGGTTCAAGTATTCGTTCCACACATCGCCAAAGGGCATCACTTTCATCTTTTCCTGAAGCACCATCAGGCCGGTGAAATCGCTGTTGTCCTGCATGGATCTCATCTGTTCATTCGGCTGGAGCAACGCAAAAAGCAACGCCTTTTGCACATTCCGACCGCCGGTCACCCACGCGCTGATCCGGTTGATGGATGCATCAAAATAGTCTGTGGCGATAAACACGCGGTCAAGCGCATTGTTCCGGACAATCTCCTTGGCAATCTCTCGCGTCTCATCGTCAAAGAGCACCACATGGTCGGAATCCCAGCGCACCGGTCGGGTGACATGGAGCGCCAAGTGGTCGTGGAACAGCAGCATGCTGGATATCTTATCCGACACCATCTCCGTCGGATGATAATGGCCGTTATCCATCAGCGGTGTAATCCCCTTCTCCGCCACGTAATTCATGCAGAACTCCGCACTGCCGACGGTGTAGGATTCCAGTCCGATCCCGAACACCTTGGACTCCAGACAGACAAATACCTTCTCTTTATCATAGGGGATGGACAGAATTTCGTCAAGGGACTGTTTGAACCGGCGGCGCGGGCCCAGACGGTCCGCCGGAATATCCTTGTATCCATCCGGGATCCAGATATTCATCACACACGGGATCCCCGTCTGCCCGGCAAAATACTGCGCGATCTCCAGGCAGCGCTTGCCGTGCTCTACCCAGAAAGTACGCACCGTTTCGTCCGGGGAAGAGAGCGTCAGGTTGTCCCGCACCATCGGATGCGAGAAAAATGTGGGATTAAAATCGATCCCCACGCCGTGCGCCTTTGCAAAATCCACCCACTTGGCAAAATGCTTCGGCTGGATCCGGTCTCGGTCAGCGAACTCCCCCTCTGCAAAAATGGCATAGCTCGCGTGCAGATTGAGCTTTTTGCGCCCTGGAATCAGGGAAAAAGCACGATCCATATCGGCCATCAGTTCCCTCGGGTTCCGCGCCTTGCCGGGATAGTTCCCGGTGGTCTGAATCCCGCCGGAGAGCGCCTCCTTCTGATCGAATCCCACCACATCGTCCCCCTGCCAGCAGTGGAGCGACACGGGGATATCCTTTAATGTATCAAGAGCCCGCTCCGTATCCACGCCGCATTCGGCGTACAGCGCACGTGCGCTCTCATATCTGTGATTCATACAATGACCTCCTTCATGTGAAACGACGACTGAACCAGCGACCGCGCCGCGCCCAGACTCATCCCCTCATCCGCCATCAGCTGGGAGAGGATATTCCCGGTGGCCGTAGCCTCTTTGAGCCCCGTAAAAACGGGCTTGCCGGTGTATTGGGCTGTCAGCCGGTTCAGATAATCATCCTTACTCCCGCCGCCGGCAATCACGATCCGGTGGATCTGATTGCCGGTAAGCGATTCGATCTCCCGGACCGTCTCCGCATAGGCCGATGCAAGGGAGTGATACGTGCAGTTGAGAATATCCCCCAGCCCGGCCTGCGACAAATCGGCAAGGCTCTCAATCGCCTGGATCATGCTGTCCGGCGCGGTGAGCGACGGGTGATTGACATCAAAAATGCGGACGCATGCACTCTGCATGGCGAGTTGCATCATCTCATCATACGTCCGATTCCCACATAGATCCCGGCGGATATTCTGGAACAGCCACGTACCCATGATGTTTTTGAGCACCCGATACCGATGTTCAATGCCGCCCTCATTGGTAAAATTCCACTTGCGGCTTTGCGCCGATATGACAGGGACTTTGGACTCTGTCCCCACAAGGCTCCACGTACCCGAGGAGATGAACACCCCTGACTCATCCAGCGGGCAGGCAGCGACAGCACTCGCCGTATCGTGGGAGGGACACACACGCACCAGCGCGTTAAATCCCGCCTCCTGCTGAAAAGATTGGCTGAAATCCCCCACCGGCGTTCCCGGCTCACAGAGCGGGGAAAACAGCCGGGACGGAATCCCGAGGCGTTCCAATATTCCGCCATCCCACTGCCCCTCCCGCGCATCGACCATGGCAGTGGTTGTGGCGTTTGTGTACTCGTTTACCGCCCGGCCGGTCAGGCAATAGGCCAGATAGTCCGGGATCATCAGGAACCGCGCCGCACGATCCAACCGGCCGCTGTCCCGGTCGCAGCAGAGCTGATACAGGGTGTTGAAATCCTGCTTTTGGATCCCTGTACGCCTATAAAGGTCTGTAAAGGGCAGTTCCTTTTCAATCTCTTCCGGAATGTTTTTTGTCCGGCTGTTCCGGTAGGCATAGACCGGATCCATCCGCGCCCCCTCCCGGTCGAGCAGTACATAGTCGACGCCCCAGGTGTCAATGGCGACGGATACAGGCAGCCGCCCAAGCTGCGCGCATTTGCGTATCCCGTTTTTCACTTCCCGGATCAGCGATTCCATATCCCATACAAGTCCGGAATCTGTCTGCTTTACGCCATTGGGGAAGCGATAGATTTCCTCCAATCGAAGTGTTCCATCCTCTATCCACCCAAGGATATGCCGCCCACTGGAGGCGCCGATATCAATGGCAAGATAATACTTTTTCAAAATGGCCTCCTATCCTTTCCCATATGTTTCAGTTCACTCAAACGGTGGGGCATTCAAAGGTGTATGTGCCTGCACTGACAGATTCAGGGTCGCGCCCCGGCAGACGGATCTCCGCCGTACAGTTCGCGGGAATCACCACCTCAAACAGGGGCTTCCCCTCCTCCATGCGCCAGCCGCTCTCCACACGTCCATACACACTGTCATAAGCCGCGTGCGCATGGGTGAAGTGCCCGCCGGGCTTCGGGGCGATCACAAAGTGATTTTCGCCGGCGATCTGAATACCGCACATCTGCGAAAACAGCCATTCACACACCGCACCCTTTGAGTAGTGGTTGAGTGAAGCCACTCCGCCCTGCGCCTCGATACCTTCCCAGCTCTCCCAAATTGTATTGGCGCCCATCTTGGTCATGAACAGCCAACCGGGCATTTCCTCGTTCTCCAACAGGCGGTAGGCGTAGTCAATCCCCAAATCCGCTAAAACGTAGAGAATAAAGGGGGTGGACAAGAAACCCGTCCCCAGCCGCCAGCCGTAGTGATCCAGCGCCTGGATCAACCGTTTCTTGGCAAATTCCGTCTGTTTTTTATCCAACAGCTTCATATAAAGCGGACGGACTAGCTTTGCCTGCCGGTCGGTATCAAGGGAATATTTGGGGGTTTCAACCAGCCTGCGGTAGCCGGAGCGCGCCCGTTCCGCGTACTTTCGGTACGTCAGCAAGTCTGCCTTTTCCCCCAGCGCCTCGGCGATCTCCGCCATATGCTCGAGCATATAGACCATGTAGGCCGTTGTCTCCTCCGGGTGCGGACTGACAAAGTCGGAGATCTGGAAGGCGTTGACATCCACCGGCTCCGTCCACTCCCCATAGGACTGCCCATAGTTGGCGATATCCTTCCTGTGCCGGAAGCCAACTCCTGTCGGCAGGGCGGTGGGGTACCATTTGCCGAGCGTTTTGATTTTAAACCATGCATATTTACGCATCTGCGCATAGTGTTCCCGGAGAACCCGCAGATCGCCGTACTGCTTCCAAAGGCGGTACGGGATGAGTACGCCGGCATCCGACCAGCCCGGCGAACCATCCATTGCATTCATATAGAAGTCGATCCCCCCGGGCGGGGTGATCTGGCGGAAGCATCCGTTTTTGCGCTGCCCGTCGCACATATCATCCATATACTTGCGGCCAAACGTATCATAGTCAAACAGGTAGCTCGCCGTGTTGACAAAGAGCTGTGCATCACCCGTCCACCCGTGGCGTTCGCGCGTAGGGCAATCCGTGGGTACATCGAGCGAGTTCCCCTTGGTGGACCAGACCGTCGCCTGAACAAACCGGTTGAGCAGCTCATTGGAGCTGTCGAAAAATCCGGTCTGCGCCATATCGGAGTATACGGCGATGGCTGTGATCTCCTCCGCACCGATCTCCACATCGGACTCCACCTCCGCATACTGGAATCCGAATACGGCAAACGTCGTTTTATAGTGGTTTTCACCCTCCCTGCAGGTGTAATCGACCGCCTGTAAAGGGGTTGCAAAATCCTTGCGGGTGCACTGGATGTTTTTCAGCGTCAGATTGCCGTCCGCATCCAGCATCTCCCCACAGCGGATCCGGATCCGCTGCCCCCGGTGCGCCTGCACCCGAAACTCCAGCCAGCCCGCAATATTTTGGCCGAAGTCATAGAGCCGGCGCCCGTTTGGCGCAACGGTCACGGTCGGGTGGAACCGCTCATGCTCGGTGACAGGCACGTTATTGGAGGCGGACGGCACCACGGAATGCCGCGTGACAGCCGCAACGCGATTATATGTGGGCGTTTTGAATGCGGCGACGGTTTCGCCATCCTTATTGTCGGCAAATCGGATCGGGCCGTCGTCAGACCACTGCCAGCTCTCATCCGAACAGATCATTTCCGTCCGGCCGTCCTCATAGCGGAGCTCCAATTGGGCCAAAAGTTTGGTTTGAGTTCCATACTGGTTTTTCAAGCCCCAGGCACCGCAGCTGCCGCGGTACCAGCCGTCCGCAAGCTGGACGGTAATCGTGTGACCGCCCACGCCCAGCCGGTCCGTCACGTCGTATGTCTGATATTGCACACGCTTGCGGTAATCCGTATGCCCCGGCGCCATACAGAAGTTTCCGATTTTCACGCCGTCCAGACAGGCCTCGTAAAGCCCGCAGGCCGTGATGTACAGCCGGGCGCTTTGCAGCTGCCCCTGCACGGTAATCGCCCTGCGAAAGCAGTCCACAGGGTAACGGCGCCTGCGGTTTACCCGATAATCTCCGCTGATCCACCTGGCCCGCCAATCCGAAGCCTCCAGCAGCCCCATTTCAAAAAATGCCGGCTCCGACCACGCACCCTCACGGTCCGATTCGTCCCACAGCTTTACCTGCCAGATTACGCGCTGGCGGGAGGCCAGCGGCCGCGGGTACTCGATCCCAGCCATCCGACCGGTGGCGACCTTGCCGCTGTCCCAGATCACGTAATCCTCCGTTTTTGCCTGAATCTGATAGGCGGACTGCCGGACAGCGCCCGTCACATTCCACATCAGACGCGGCTTTTGACAATCAATCCCCAGCGGGTTATTCAAATATTCGGTTCTCAGCCTTACTGCCTGTATCATAACGATTTCTCCTATCTGCGCAAATCTTATATGAACTGTTTCAATCAAAATAGACCGTCATCTGTACTGTCCTGTCGCCGTCTCCTTTATTCCGCCACCGCCTCAAATAATACACGCTCCATATACGGTGTCCACCACTCCAGATAGCCGGCCTTTGTGGGATGGATTTCATCGGCCATATACAGGGAACGCTGTTCGGGTGTTATGGCGTTAAAATCCGCATCACTCCACAGGTCGATCACAGTAACATCCCATTGCTCCCGAATGCAGTTCAGCAGTTCAACCATTGCGGCATACTCCTGACTGTCATACTGCGGATTGGTGTAAAATACAACAGGACATTTCCAGGTTTGTGACGCATAGGCGATGATATATTCAATCGCCCCCGCAACGGTTGATGTGTCAAAATTCTCCGGATCTGAAATCCCTTTCACAGACCCCAGCGGCTTCCCCTGTGTGGCATCGTTTGTAGAAAGCTGGCACACAAACAAATCCACCTGCATGGCTGCATCCAGCCCCTCCATGCGCGGAATATAGGAACCGGGGCCGTTGTCCACCAGCGTTGTACCCGATACCGCCTCTTTGGTAATAGTGCACCCATTGCGCGCGGCAATAAAGTCGGCAAATGAAGTACCCTGAGAGGAGGCGCCATACGTGACGGAGGACCCCAAAAACACAATATGCTTCCCTGCCAGCGGGCTGTCTGCTGCCGGGGTGATCTGATCCACGTTATACTGTTCCGCATTCCCGGGCAGTTGAGATGTCTTCAGATCATGCAGCTTCACAAACGGCCCCCAGCTCCACTGATAACCACAAAAGGCAAGCCACGCCGCGATTAGAACAACCGCTATCGGGACGCCTATCAGCAATCCACGATATACGCCCTTTTTGTTTTTCACCGCTTTACACCTCCATCCTATCAAATATGCACTCAGCTGTGCACCTGTTTCAGTTCGCGCTGAATCTTCTGGCGGTAGGCGCGGCCCTTGCGCTGCTCCTCAGCCCAGGCACGATCATCCCGCTCCTGCTTTGCCTTCCGTCTGGCGCGTTCCTTTTCGGACATACCGGCTTCTTTTTGCGCCCGCTTTGCAGCAGATTTCTCTGCCTTTTCAGCGGCCTTTTTCTCCGCGGCGTTACGCTTTTGTTCTTTCTTTTCCTGTTCCGCCGCACGGCGCTGCTGGTATTCCGAGCGCTTCTGCTCGTAATCCCAGCCCTTACGTTTACATGTCTCTTCCAACTCCCGGAGTGCGGTCTCCTCCGCCTCTGCCTCAAAACGTGCCTGTTCGCGCTCAGCCTCAACTTCCGGATCAACCCACTCATGGCCCTCGGCCAGGCACTTTTCGCGCTGGAACGTACGGATTTCCGCCTGCTTGCGCTCCACGGTCTTTTCAACGTTCAGGAAGATCAGCAGGACGGCCAGGACGATGCCGGTAATTGTCTCGAGCCCGACGAACGAGAACACGATGACGTCCTGCACGCCGGCAGACTGTGCGGCGGCAATGGTATTCCCGGCGGCGTCGATCGTAGGCGCCACATAACCCGCACCGGCCAACATCCAGTTGAACAGGCCGGTGACCAGGCCGATGACCGCCACCGCAATCGTGTTGTAAATCGACATGGCAAGCCCGTCACATCGGATGCCGCTCTTCCACTCCACATGGTCGAGCGTATCCGCGAACAGCGCCATAAACACATAGGCACTGGGTAAACCACCGATATTTTTAATAAACTGGCCTGTGAGCACAACCGGCATGCTGTTTGGAACCATCCAGCAGATGGCACTGCCGAGCGCGTAAAGCAGGAAGCCCACCATTGTCACGTTGCGCTTGCCAAACCGCTTGGCCAGGGGCCATACGGCAAAAATCCCGATCCCCATTGGAATCCCGCCAATGACGGAGACGAGCGTCTGGGTGATGCCGTCGTTGTAGGTGCCCAGCACATAGTTGCAATAATAGACGAGGCTCAGATTCTTCAGACTGGAGCCGACCGTATAAATGAGAAAATAGCTGAGGATAATCAGAATATATTTATCCGATAGAACAATTTTCAACTGGACTCGGAACGGAACTTTTTCCTCCTGTACTCCGGCAGTTTCCTCCGTGACGCGTTCCCTGGTAAAATAATACTCCATCAATGTCAGCGGAAGCGCCAAAATGGACAGGATGCTCATCACCGTGATCCATTTGGAAGCGTCGACACCCAGCAGGGGCATGATCGCCATCGGGAACACCAGCGCTACAATGATGCCGGACATCATGATGGCTGAAATCTGGTTGAAAACGGACAGCCCGCCGCGCTGAGTCACATTGCGGGTGGAGAGCGGTACCATCAGGTTGTGGCTCATGTTATAGATGGTATAGGCGATGGAGTAAAACAGATTGTACGATATCATAACCCAGCAGATCTGCAGTATCTCACTGCCCGAGGGGACCGTGAACAGCAGGATGCCTGTGACACACAGCATCGGTGCGGAGATCAGGATCCAGGGCCGCGCCTTTCCCTGCCGGGTACGTGTACGGTCGATAATATACCCCATGATAATATTCGTGATCGCGTCAATGATCTTGGACACTACCGGAAAGACCGTCAAAAACAGCCCGTTCCACACATGAGTTAAATTCAGTACATCCGTATAATATACATTTAAATATGTAGCCAGAACCGCGTTGAGCAGCAGTGCGCCGCATGGGCCGAGCAGATATCCCAGCCAACGCTCCTGGCTGGTGACATTTTGGGAACGGATCCTGCTGCTAAACAGAGGCCCGCTTAATAATCCAGTTTGTTTCATTTTTTATTTTCCTCCATTTCTTTGGGAAGTACAGGGACCTTGATCGGAGAGCAGAAACTTCTGATCCCTCTCAAAAAATGGCCGTTTGCAAGCTCCATAAAACCACAGGCGAAGTGATAGGGCATGGATCGGCCGGCCGACATGGACATGGAGCGCAGTGAATTGGATTCCAAAATCCTTTTGAGGAAGAGCGCGCCCTTCAGCTTGTTGTCCTTTTCGATGCCCTCCGGCATTTTCCGCGCCTGTCTCAGTTGCTTTTTTGCGACGCTCAGAACTGCATTAAACAGGATCCGCCCCATAAGGCTTTGCTGCAAATCTGTAAACCGCGATTCAAGTGTCAGCGGATAATGTGGGGGCGGCGGCGGAACCGTCATACCGCTCATCGCTTCAAAGACTTCGTGCGTCATCTGTCCAGTATCCGCATCATGGTATGCTTTTTCCACCTGGGGTAAATAGGGAGCCCGGACCGATTCCCCTTGAATCCACACGGACGATGACAGGCGTACCGTCTGCGCATCAGAGCAGATTTGAAACTTATATTCTCCGCTTTCCAGGATCCAGCGGTTTTCTGCAACATGGAAATACCGCAGTTCTTCCAGCGGGACTTCAATCGATACCGTCCTCTGCTCTTCAGGCTCCAGATAGATCTTTGTAAATCCCCGCAGTTCCCTGACCGGCTTGAAGACACCGCTCTCCGGCGCGTGGACATACAGCTGAACCACTTCTGCCCCGCCATACCTGCCTGTGTTTTTGACCTGGCAGGTAACAGTAATTTTTTCTGCATCCTGAAGCACGCGGATATTTTCATAGGCAAACGTCGTGTAGGACAGCCCATATCCAAAAGGGTAGCGCACTTTTTTATGCGCAGTCAGATAATATCGATAACCGACAAAAATGCTCTCCCGATAAATCTCCTGAATCCCTTTGGCGAAGGTGTCGCCAAACGGTACATCCGCATAGCGCACAGGCCATGTCTCGGCGAGCCGTCCGCTCGGATTCTGCTCTCCAAAGATCAGGCGGGCCGCTGCAGTGCCGCCGTTCTGTCCCGGCAGGAACATATTGAGAATGGCATTCACTTGTCCGTCAAAGGGCAGTTCTACCACCGAACCGCCAAACAGGACCACGGCAATCTTTTTCCCCGTATGACAGAGCGCCTCAATCAGTGCGAGCTGATTCTGCGGAAGCCGCATGTGCTCACGGTCTCCGCCCTCGCTCTCCACATAGTCAGTCAGGCCGGCGAATACCAAAATGGTATCATAGCACGCCGCCCTTTCGAGCGCCTGCCGAATATCGTCCGCTTCGGGCTCCAGACGATTTTCCGCATATCCCCGGACAAATTCAAACGGAACTTTTTTGTCCTCAAACGCCATCCTGGGGGAGGTCACCTGCGTTGGACAGATCATAGAACTGCCCGAGCCCTGGTATCGCATTTTCTCAAACAAATCCCCGACAACAAGTATTTTTTCAGTACAGTCCAGCGGCAGCATCCCGTCGTTTTTCATCAGGACGGCCGAATCGGCAGCGATCTGTGCGGCGAGGTCATGATGCGCCAGAAAATCGACCGGCGGTGCCTGTTCCCCCGTCACATAGGTGTGTATCAGCTGAAGAATATTCCGCGCGGCCGTATCAAGCTTTTCTTTGCTCAGCGTGCCATTTCGAACCCCGTCGATTATTTCTCTCCTGCAGACTGCGGTGTCCCCCGGCATCTCAAGGTCCAGACCGGCCTCCAGCCCTGCTGCGCGATCACGCACCGCGCCCCAGTCTGTCATGACCGCGCCGGTGAACCCCCATTCCCCACGCAGCACATCCGTCAGCAGCCACTTGTTTTCGGAGCAGAACGTCCCGTTTATCTGATTATAGGCACACATTATCGTCGCCGGCTTGGCCTGTTTGACAATCCGCTCAAACGCCTTCAAATAGACCTCCCGCATTGCGCGCATATCGGCAATGCTGTCGCCCATGAAGCGATAGTTCTCGCTATTGTTGAGCGCAAAATGTTTGACCGAAACGCCTACGCCCTGCGACTGTACGCCCTGGACCTGCGCGGCGCCCATTTCCGCGGATAAAAGAGGATCCTCGGAAAAATACTCGAAATTACGGCCGCAGAGCGGATTGCGCTTGATATTCACCCCCGGCCCGAGCAGAACATGTACGCCATAGCGACGGCATTCCTCGGCAATGGCCGCCCCCATTTTGCGGGTGTTTTCCGGATTCCAGCTGGAGGCGGTAGCCGCCGCCGTCGGGAAAGCCGTGGCAGGCTCGCTGTGCGCAATGCCGTTATCCTGTTCCCCGATCTGTTTTCGCAGCCCATGGGGGCCGTCCGCCATGCACAGGGCCGGAATATGTAACCGCGGGATGCTGTTCGTGTACATAAAATCCGTTCCGGACACGATGGCAGCCTTTTCCTCCAAAGTCATCCTTTCCAAAATCCACTGAACATCCAATAGAATCTCCTCCGTCTGCACCTGTAAAGAAATATGCGCTCAAATGAAAGGCTTGCATCATTGTAATCCAAACGATACAATAGTAATAAGGCGGGTGATCAAAATGCAAAACATTGATCTACAATATATCTGTACCGTAATCGGGAATCTCTCCGGAATTCCTGTCCGGATTTTTGAAAACGATAAGCAGATTTTTTACTATTCTCTGGTCCATCTCCCAAAAGATCCCATCGTGGTATACTGGCATGAAATTCAAAATATTTTCAGCCACGTCGGATATTTTGCGACGCGCCATTTCAACTATTATGGCATCGTCAACGCTCAATCCATTCGGATTGTGATCGGCCCGTCCCGTCAGATTTCCAACAGCGATCAGGAGCTCAAAGAGCTGGCGTTTCGCGCCGATGTGCCTCAAGAGGAGATCGCGGATTTTGTCACCGGAATGAAGAGCATTGTCCGAATGCCGTTGGAAAGTATTTTGCAAATGCTTTGCACGATCAACTACATTTTAAATGGGGAAAAGCTCAGCCTTGCAGATATCACCCTGTACGAATCGGAGCAGGAGGAGCGCTTTCGCCATCCGTCGGATGACGACCTCCCGCCAAATCCCGAAGCCGCTATGCCTAACGTGCAGGAACAGACCTATGACCACAACACCTTAAAGATCGAGCAGGAGATCTTGCGATTTGTCCGCAAGGGCGATTGCGACGCTCTGCGGCAGTGGGTCGGTTCGGCTCCGGCAGTGCGCGGCGGCGTACTGGCGCGCGACCAGCTGCGTCAACTCAAAAACACCTTTATTGTCACCGTCACACTTGTCTCCCGTGCCGCCATCCAAGGCGGAATGGACCCGCAGGATGCTTTGATGCTGAGCGATTCGTCCATTCAAAAGTGCGAGCTGATTTCCGCGCCCGATCAGGTGACAAAACTGCTCTTTCACACGATCCTGGAGTTTACCCAGCGCGTCAATCGGCTGCGCATTGGTGAAAATCCGACTGAACTGACAATCGCAGTAGCCAATTATATCCAGCACCATCTCTCCGAGCCAATCACGGCCGAGGATATCGCCCACGAGCTATACATCAGCCGCCCATATCTATCCGCCAAATTTAAAGAGGAGGCCGGCGAATCAATCACAGATTTTATTCTGCGGGTAAAAACCGACGAAGCAAAGCATCTTCTGCGCTATACGGAGAACTCGATCGCCTCCATTGGCGTCTATCTCGGCTTTTCGTCGCAGAGCCATTTTTCACGCGTTTTTAAAAAATACACCGCGCATACACCAGGAGAATACCGCACAAAGTATAGCAGGACGTCTTAAACGCCAGTTTATCAGCAGATGGCCCCCGGCAGCGGGGTAAGGCCTGCCGGGAGCCATCCTACAGATAGGGAGGATCGCCTTAAATGCGTATTTTCCCCAAAAGTGATGCTGGCTTCCGCCGGATTTACTGGAGCGCGTCCGCGGATGGATCAAACTCGAAATTCACATTGCCGCCCCCCGAGAACGACATTTCAATCTTAAATACATTCCCGGTTTTTGTGTATGTCCTCGTCTCCCCGGCGGAAACGCCAATGTTTCCGTTTTCGTTTTGATTATGCGGCGTAAGCGTCAGGGTATCCCCTGCGTCATTTAAATTCCAGTAGCCGTCGCTCCACACGACATAATCTTCCCCTGTCTGAGCGACCAGAACATACAGCTCATATACCTTCCCGCTGATTCCGGAGGCAATCGGCTCATCTGTATTTTTAAAGAGAATATAGGCCTCTCCCACCAAGTTTGCCCAAATCTTGTCTGCACCGACCACCTTGTAAAGGTCTCCCTTTTTCTCCGCGCGAACAGGCGCCTGTGTTTCTTTCGCCGCAGGTTCGGTGTTTTCAGACTGTGAGGGCACTTCCGTGGGAATCTCCTCGGATGAAGGTTCTTCCGTTCTATCGGATGTGACCGGTTCAGCAGACACCGGAACGCTTACCGACTCAGATATTCCCTCCGTTTGGCCCTGATCGTCTCCGCCGCAGCCTGAAAGCCCCATTGCCAATACCGCCGCCCCCAATAAAACGGCTAAAATCCTGTGAATGGTTTTTCTCTTCATAAATTTTCCTCCTACCTTTCAGTTCTTTGGGGACCGTCCCTATATTTTGACTGCTTCCAAGCAGTCACAGGCTTAGTTCTGTAGGTATTTGCCATATTTTTTCTACTCATCTCTTATTCTATATTCATTATAATCACACGCGCCCAATTTTTCTTGCATATTTGTTATTTTGTTTGTATAATTGTAATCAGATCTGCTTTTCTTATTTTACCGCATTACTACATATTTCAAGGAAATTCTCCCTTTTTCCGAAGTGTATTTTCAAAAAGCCACTTTTCCTTCCCGACCAGTGGATGGAAAAATCCCCAAAAAGGGAACCTCATCTGTATCTTAAGGCTTGATCTTAGCCCCAATCCAGGGTTTCCCCCATCTACAATGAACCCGCCGGAAACTTTCATCCCTCTGCCAATGAATAAGGCCTCACAACACAAAAGGGTCTGTTCAAAATAGAATACGACGGGAACTTGTATCCGCGCGACAGCCTTGCTCCGCAGGCGGGACCCCTTTGTCCGCTTTCGCGGACATTTCCTCTGACAGGAGAATTACTTTACACAAGGGAGCCTTAAAGGTATAGGGCGGAAGTCTGTACAAATCTCGCAGGGAACGCCGCCGCGGCGTTCCGAAAGGGAGCCACAGCGGAAGAAAAAGGTTCCGGCTGTCAACCGACTCCCTCCGGCCACGCATTCACGTGACCGGGCGCGCTGCAAAGCGAAAATGGAATAGCGGCTTGCACCCAAGACAGGCATCAAAACAACGCGCCCCTCAAAAGAAGCGGATTCGGCTTCCTTTGAGGGGCAAATTTTGCGCATATCTTTAGGATTGGCTGTTTTGCAGCTGTCCCTTTTAAATTTTACCGCAGCCTGCTGTTTGGACATCTACGGTAAAACATTTTTTTGGATTTCTTCATCAATAGAGGAACAAGCCCGCACGAGTAACTGTAAAAAAATATATCCGGCAAAAGGCAGCGCCTCCACAGAGCGCAGTGTACATCTTGTCTGCGCGACATGCTGCCGCTCCATTGGTACATATCCGCGCTTGAACAGATCGGGTATCAGCCCTCAAATTCCGCCTTGATCCGCTCGTTTACCCGGGCGTCCATCCCATCCGGCAACAGCATTAAATCCTTTTCCAAAACCGGAATTTCTGCAATATCGTTTTTTTCGCCGTATTGCGGAAAGTTCACCAGCCATGTTCCATCAATAGACTCCGGATGACAGATCCAGCCCTGCATCCCTTTGTGCACACCATCTTGTGTGTACCTCTCTTTTTCAACGATCACTTCGACGCAATCCATCTCTTTCATGTTACTTACCTCCGTATGGTGTGGGATGTGAACTCTCGTGCCCCAAAAAAGGTTGGGCAGCAGGCCGAAGCGCGGCGAGCGCGTTTACAAGCGAGCAGCGACGGTGCGGCGTAACCTTTTTCGGAAAAGGAGACGCAGCGAAATGAGTGCGCCGGTGACTTTTGCAAAAAAGTGGCCGCAAGCGATATGCAGCTTGCGGCGACGTGGAGCAGGTGAGGGGAATCGAACCCCCGTGTTCAGCTTGGGAAGCTGACATTCTGCCATTGAACTACACCTGCATTTATTCAGTTCCAGCTTAGAAAGCGCTTTTATATTCTATCACACCCGGAAGAAAAAATCAACTCCAATTCTAAAAATTTCGCTCTCTAAAAATCAGGCGCCGGCGTTGTGTTCCTCTGCCGCAGAACCGAGGCCATAGAAGAGCTCCCCGATCATCGCACGCGCGGTATCGGGATGCGCCGTCACCGCGAGAACGACATATCCGCTGATATTGACCGAGACGGCGCTGGTCAGTTTTTCATATTCGGCGGGGCTGATATTGCGGAAGGACTGCTCCTTGCTGCGGACGCGGCTGTTGACCGCGTCGATCACCTGGGCGCCATCTCGGCCCGGCGCGAGCTTAAAAACGGCGATTTCATCCGCACGGGCGCTGTCCGTACTGATGTAGACGGCCGCCTCCTCCACCGTGCCCTCCTCATAGCTGTAATAGCTGGAGACCGCGTCCGAATCCAGACGGACAAACTGGACATTGTCGGTGCTCTTCATCAGGGAGTGGACGATCTCGGACACCGCCAGGCTCCCCGGCGCTACAGCGGTCAGTTCCTCGGCATACTCCACTCCGCCGCCGCAGCCGCCCAAAAGGGCAAGCCCCAGCAGCGCAGCCGCCGCGAGAGCCGCAGCCCGTGCACGGATCCCCATCTCCCTTCACCTCCAAATAACTGTATCCCGAATCCGCGGGAGACGGGCGCCGTACCGTAGAACGACATCCCGTCTCCCGTTATTTTATCATATTTTTCTTAAAAAGTCATTTCAAAACGGTTACAATTTGCCGTTTTGCGCCGAATTCGGCACTTTTACAGGGAGCGGGTTCGGATCTGTTCCAGCGCACGGTCACAGAATTCGCGTACCGGAATCGCGCCCTCATCGCCCTTGTCGCGCGCGCGGACGGAAACCGTGCCGCTCTCCCGCTCTTTCTCCCCGACGATGAGCATATAGGGGATCTTTTTCAGCTGCGCCTCGCGGATCTTAAAGCCCATCTTCTCCGGGCGCTCATCCAGCTGCGCGCGCAGGCCGGCATCCCGCAGCTCGCGGAGCACGCCTTCGGCGTAATCATTATATTTTTCGGACACGGGGATCACCTTGACCTGCACCGGTGCCAGCCACAGTGGGAACGCACCCGCAAAGTGCTCCGTCAGGATGCCGATGAACCGCTCGATGCTGCCGAACACCACGCGGTGGATCATCACCGGGCGGTGCTTCTGGCCGTCCGCGCCCGTATACTCGAGCTCAAAGCGCTCGGGCAGCTGGAAGTCGAGCTGGATCGTGCCGCACTGCCACGTGCGGCCAAGGGAATCCTCCAGATGGAAGTCGATCTTCGGGCCGTAGAAGGCGCCGTCCCCCTCGTTGATGACGTATTCCTTGCCGATCTCCTCCAGCGCCGCTTTCAGGGCGTTTGTGGCCGTCTCCCAGTCCTCGAGCGCGCCCATGTGGTCCTCCGGCATGGTGGAGAGCTCCACATGGTACTTGAAGCCGAAGAGGCTGTACACCTCGTCGATCAGGCGGACGACGCCCACGATCTCATCCTTGATCTGGTCGGGCGTCATGAAGATGTGCGCATCATCCTGTGTAAAGCAGCGCACGCGCATCAGGCCGTGCAGCGCGCCGGAGAGCTCGTGCCGGTGAACGAGCCCCAACTCGCCCATCCGCAGCGGCAGATCACGGTAGGAGTGCATCTGCGTCTTATAGACAAGGATGCCGCCCGGGCAGTTCATCGGCTTGATGGCAAAGTCCGTATCGTCGATCACGGTGGTGTACATGTTTTCCTTATAGTGATCCCAGTGGCCGGAGCGCTCCCACAGGCTTCGGTTGAGCATCATGGGGGTGGAGATCTCCTGATACCCGGCGCGCGTGTGCACCTCGCGCCAGTAGTCGATCAGCGTATTTTTCAGGATCATGCCGTTTGGCAGGAAAAACGGGAACCCCGGCCCCTCCTCCATGATGGTGAAGAGCTCCAGTTCCTTCCCAAGTTTGCGGTGGTCGCGCTTTTTGGCCTCCTCCAGCCTCGTCAGGTACTCCTCAAGCTGGCTGGCCTTGGGGAATGCGATGCCGTAGACGCGCTGAAGCATCTTATTGTTGGCGTCGCCGTGCCAGTAGGCGCCCGTACAGCTTGTAAGTTTAAAGGCCTTTACACGCCCGGTGTCGGGAATATGCGGGCCGGCGCACAGCTCGTCAAACTCGCCCTGACGGTAGAAGGAGATGGCCTCCCCCTTGGAGGCATGCTCGCCGATCAGCTCCACCTTATAGGGTTCCTTTTTCTCCTCCATCAGTGCGACTGCCTCATCCGCGGGGAGCTCAAACCGCTCGAGCGGCAGCGCCTCCTTGACGATCTTCTTCATCTCCGCCTCGATCTTTTCAAGCGTCTCGGGCGTAAAGGGCTCCGGGGTGTCAAAGTCGTAGTAGAAGCCATTCTCGATCGCGGGGCCGATCGTCAGCTTGACCTCGGGATACAGGCGCTTGACCGCCTGTGCCATCACGTGGGACGCCGTGTGCCAGAACGCATGCTTCCCCTCCGGGTCGTCAAAGGTCAGGATCTCCAGCCGGCAGTCCGCCGTCAGCGGCGTGCGCAGATCGCGCACCGCGCCGTCCACACGGCAGACGCAGGCCGACTTGTACAGTCCGGCGCCCAGACCTCTGGCCACCTCCATGGCGGTAATCCCGCTCTCATACTCCCTGACCTCGCCATTTTTCAGTGTGACGTGAATCATTGACCAGTCCTCCTGTTCCCGCCCCGTTGAGGGCGCTCGTTTTATTGCTTGGAAACAAAAAAGCTTCATCCCGAATCTCGGGATGAAGCTGCAGCTCCACGGTTCCACCCAAGTTGCAGTCCGCAGGACGGACCGCCGCTCAACATGCCTTAACGCGGCGAACGGCACACCTTACGCGCCGGCGGGCGCTTCGGCGGCAGCTGTGGGAGCGGTACGAATCGGCGGCCCTCTGCCCCCGCTCTCAGCCGCGGCGGGGGCTCTCTGCGTCAGGCGCGGTGCCGGTCCGTTTTCCCATAGGCGCTGTTTCCCTCTGTTATCTGTGATTGTACCACCCGCGGGCACGAATGTCAATACAGAGCCCGGAAAAGCGCGGCGCATCCGGAGCCCGGCGCCTATTTTTTCTTGACACGGCGGCACACATGATATAAAATAGTCAATGATGGTGTTTCAAAATGGGAGTTTTTTGTAACATCGCCATAAATTATTTTTCTCATTGATTTTAATCTATGATCAAAATTGAATAGGAGGTGCTATTGCGGCTTTGGATTGGAAAAACATTGTTTTCCCCATTATCGCGATAATTGTCGGCCTGACGGTCGGCTTTATCATCGGCGTCATCTACCGCCGGCGCGTCGCAGAGGCCAAAATCGGTTCGGCCGATGCGGAAGCCACGCGCATTATCAACCAAGCCCTTGCCGAGGCGGAATCCAAAAAGAAGGAGTCCATCCTGGAGGCGAAGGACGAGATCCATCGTCAGCGTACGGAGCTCGACCGCGAGCTGCGTGAGCGCAGAAATGAAGTCCAGCGCCAGGAGCGCAGGATCATCCAGAAGGAGGAATCCCTCGACAAGAAAATCGAGAATATCGAAAAAAAGGACGAGACGCTCAACCGCAAGATCAAAGAGGCGCAGGACCGTCTGGACGAGGCGGAGGCGCTGAAGAAGAGCGAATTCGAAATGCTTGAAAAGGTCTCCGGCTTTACAGCCGAACAGGCCAAGGAGATGCTGCTCAAGGAACTTGACGAGGAACTGGCCCACGAAAAGGCGGCCAAAATTCTCGACTATGAGCAGCAGATCAAGGATGAGGCGGACTCCCGCGCACGGGAGATCATCGCCACCTCCATCCAGCGCTGCGCGGCGGAGCAGGCCGCGGAGGTCACTGTCTCCGTAGTGCCGCTGCCCAATGACGAGATGAAGGGCCGCATCATCGGCCGTGAGGGCCGCAATATCCGCGCGCTGGAGACGAGCACGGGCGTCGATCTGATCATCGACGACACGCCGGAGGCCATCACCGTCTCCTGCTTTGAGCCGGTGCGCCGTGAAATTGCCCGGGTCGCGCTGGAAAAGCTGATCGCAGACGGACGGATTCATCCCGCCCGGATTGAAGAGACGGTGGAAAAGGCCCGCCGCGAGGTGGAGCAGACGATCAAGCAGACCGGCGACCGTGCCGTGGTGGACGCCGGCGTCAACGGCATTCACCCCGAGCTCGTCAAGCTGCTCGGGCGGCTGCGCTACCGCACCAGCTACGGCCAGAATGTGCTCAACCATTCACTGGAGGTCTCCTACCTGGCCGGACTGATGGCGGCGGAGATCGGTGCGGACGTCAAGACGGCCAAGCGTGCCGGCCTGCTGCATGATATCGGAAAGGCACTCGACCACGAGTTGGACGGCTCCCACGTCGATCTCGGTGTCGAATATGCAAAGAAGTATAAGGAGAGCGAGGCAGTCGTCCACGCGATCGCCGCGCATCACGGCGATATTGAGCCGCGCACGATTGTCGCCTGCCTGGTTCAGGCCGCGGACGCCATCTCCGCCGCACGGCCGGGCGCCCGCCGCGAAAATGTCCAGAACTATATCAAGCGTCTGGAGCAGCTGGAGGAGATCGCCAAATCCTTTGACGGCGTGGATACCTCCTTTGCCATCCAGGCCGGGCGCGAGATCCGCATCATGGTCAAGCCCGAGGTCATCACGGACGAAAAGATGCCGCTCATCGCGCGGGAGATCGTCCAGAAAATCGAGGCCGAGCTGGAGTATCCCGGCCAGATTAAGGTCAACATCATCCGCGAAAACCGTGCGGTTGATTACGCCAAATAAGCAAAAACGCCGCGGGGCGGGGCTATTGAGCTCCGCCCCTGTCTGTTTTTTCCGCCGGCGCGGGGAAGGAGAAATCCAATGAATGTGTTCTGCATCGGAGATGTGATCGGGCTCCCGGGATGTGAATTGGTACGCAGCGTCCTGCCGCCCTTCAAACGGCTGAAGGGGGTGGACCTGTGCATTGCCAACGGCGAAAACTCCGAGTTCGGCCGGGCCAAGGGGATCACCCGGAACTCCGCGGAGCATCTGTTTGACTCCGGGGTAGACGTCATCACCACGGGCAATCACGTATTTAGCCAGAGCGCCTGCTATGAATATCTGGACACGTGCGAATTCATCGCCCGTCCCGCCAATCTGGCCTATGGAGGGGCGCCGGGGCGCGGCGTGGTCACGGTGGATATGGGGCGCCGGCGCGTAGCCGTCGTCAACCTCTCCGGCGCCGTCTGTATGGAATGCACCGAAGACCCCTTTCAAAAAATCGATACACTTCTGCCGGAGATCGCATCGTGCAAAATCAAGCTGCTGGACTTTCACGCGGAGGCCACCAGCGAAAAACGCGCCATGGGCTTCCATCTGGACGGCCGGTTCTCCGCCGTATTCGGAACCCATACCCATGTGCAGACGGCGGATGAGCAAATTCTCCCCGGCGGAACGGGATATATCACGGATCTGGGCATGACCGGTCCGTCGGACTCTGTTCTGGGGATGGAGAAAACGGTTATCCTGCAAAAATTCCGCACCGGCATGCCGGTACGGTTTCAGGTCGCACCGGGGGCATGCACCCTGAACGGGTGCCTGTTTACGATTGATGAAAATTCCGGATTGTGCACGCATGCCGAGCGCATCCAGCTCCAATAATAACTGCGGGAGGGACTGCAATATGAAAACACTGCGGACAAAGGCGCTGCGCCTGACGGCGCTCGGGCTGAGCCTGACTGCGATCCTCTTCTCCTTTTTTGCATGCTCGTCTATTGAGGACGGTGAAGAAACCACGGATCTGACCCCCATCGTGGAGACGAACGAACAGGGCGAGGAGCTTTCCGTGTTAAAAATCGGCTACACACAGAGCGATACGCTCTCCCCCTTTACGGCAAAGGGGACGGTGAATCAGGAACTCGCCGCGCTCCTCTATGATCCGCTCTTCACAATCGACGGCCAGTTCCAGGCCGTGCCCGTCATCGCGGACAGCTACACGCTCAGCGGCGTCACTCTAACTGTCACGCTGAAGAATAACGTTCAGTTCACGGACGGAACCGATCTGACTGCCGAGCATGTGCTCGCCTCCTTTAACAAGGCCAAGACGGCCCCCGCGTATCAGTCCCGCCTGACCAACTTTAAATCGGCCAAAGCCGAAGGCGATCAGGTCGCCTTTACCCTCAGCCGGAATGATCCGTACGCCGTCAACTGCCTGGATTTTGCCATCGCCAAGGACCCCGACGCCGAGCTGCCTGTGGGAAGCGGCCGGTTTGTCGTCGACTCGGCCACGGTCCCCACCAAGATCACATGGAACCGGGACAATATCCGCGGGGAAAAGCCCCGGATTGAGGAATTCTCCCTGATCAGCGTCTCAGACAGCAGTTCCGTAAACAATGCGCTGAAAATCGGCAATATCAGCTTTGTCTTCGACTCCCTGCGCAGCGGTTCCGTCCAGCGCGTGAACGCCTCTACCGCCGATGTCGCGCTGAACAACCTTGTCTATCTGGGTGTCAATTCCAAGAGCACGCTGCTCTCCGACGTCAATGTGCGCAAGGCCGTGTCGTGTGCGCTGGACCGGGAAGCGATCGTGACGACCGGCTATCAGGGGCACGCGCAGGCCGCCTCCGACCCATTCCATCCGGCATGGAAGGTCTATCAGGACCTTGGACGCACCGTGCAGGCGCAGGATACGGCCGGCGCGGAGCAGCTGCTCAAAACCGCCGGCTATACGGAGAAAAATGCCGGCGGGACCGTCACACGCGACAACCGCCCCCTCCAGCTGAAGCTCGTCGTCAACAGCGGCAACGCCTTTCGTGAGGAGGCCGCCCAGCTGATCTCCGAGCAGCTCGCGCAGTCCGGGATCGGCGTGCAGATCGAAAAGCTGGAATACGCGGCCTATACGTCCGCCATCTCCTCCGGCTCGTATGACCTGTATCTGGGTGAGGTGAACCTGACGCGCAGCATGGACCTCTCTCCTCTGCTTTCAAAGGGCGGGACTGCGGCCTACGGCATCAATACGGCCGGAGCTGCCTGTACCGCGTATGCGCAGTTCCTGGACGGGGCGGTCACGCTCAGCGACTTTCTCACATCTTTTCATGACGAACTGCCTATTATCCCCGTGTGCTATCGCTCCGGCCTGGCGCTCTACTCCCGCGCCGTCACCGCGCCGGTCGTGAGCACGGAGAGCGACGTTTTTTATAACATTGCCGAGTGGACCGTCTCCTGACGCGCGGCGGCAATTCACCTTGAATGTATGCGCGGAATGATGTATAATAGGAGCGCAAACCTATGATGAAAGGCGGTGTTTTGATTGATTCGCATGGAGAACTCCCTGGGTACGATCGAAATTGCCGAGTCCTATTTTTCCAACCTGATCGGAAATGCGGCCTCCTCCTGCTTCGGCGTGGCCGGCATGGCCAACAGCAATGCACGGCAGGGGATCCGCTCTTTTCTGCACCGGAAGAGCAGCTATGCCGATCAGGGCGTAGTGGTTCGAAAGGACGGGGCGGGCCTGTCGGTGGACATCCACATCATTGTCACCTACGGGCTGAATATTTCCGCCATTGTCAAAAGCATCGTCAACAAAGTCCGCTATACGATCGAGGAGGCAACCGGCTTCCAGGTCAAAAAAATCAACGTATTTGTCGACGGAATGAAAAACTGAATGAGCCAAGACTGAAAAGCAAGGAGTGCTGTAAGCGTGATAACTGGCCTGATGCTCCGGGACGCGATCCTCTCCGCGTCCAACAACATCAACAACAACCGCAAATCTGTGGATGAACTGAATATCTTCCCCGTCCCCGACGGGGATACGGGCACCAATATGTCCATGACGGCGCTCGCCGCCGCACGGGAACTCTCCCTGATGGAGGGCCGGGAGCTCCCGGTCGGGCAGGTGGCGGACCGCGCCGCCTCCGCCATGCTGCGCGGCGCCCGGGGGAATTCCGGCGTCATCCTCTCCCTGATCTTCCGCGGGATCGCCAAGGGCCTGCGCGAGAAAAAGGAGGCCGGTGCGGCCGATATCGCTGCGGCCCTGACGGCGGGCGTGGATTCTGCGTATAACGCCGTCATGAAGCCCACGGAGGGGACGATCCTGACCGTTGTCCGGTTGGCTGCGGAACGGGCGCGCGCCCTCTCCCAGGAGGAGACGGACGCGGTGCGCATCTGGCACGCCGTGTGCGACGCGGCGCAGGAGGCGCTGGACAACACGCCAAACCAGCTCCCCGTGCTCAAGGCCTCCGGTGTGGTAGACGCCGGCGGGCAGGGGCTGGTGCTCATTTTTCGCGGGATGCTCAGCGTCTTTGAGGACGGAACGGTGATCCCCTCGGACGGCACGGCCCCCACGCCCGGCGGAAGCACGGGGCCCAAGGAGGTCGTCGCGAAGGCGAGCGATGAGATCAAATTCGGCTACTGCTCGGAATTCCTGATCAACCGGGATCCGAACAATACCCGCAGTCCGCTCTCCCTGCGCGCGTATCTGGAGAGCATCGGCGACTGCGTGGTCGTGGTGGACGACGGCGATATCATCAAAGTGCACGTCCACTCCAACGAGCCGGGCAATGTCATTCAGGCGGCGCTCAACTACGGGCAGCTGACGAACATAAAGATCGACAACATGCGCTGGCAGCATACGAACGCCGGCATTATCGAAGACCATCCCGGCAGCGATGTGCCGGAGAAGCCGTTCGGATTTGCCGCGGTGGCGGCGGGCGACGGGATCACGGGCGTATTCCGCGAGCTCGGTGCGGACGAGATCATCAGCGGCGGACAGACCATGAATCCCAGCACGGATGACATCCTCAGTGCGATCGAAAAAATTCCCGCCAAGCACGTCTTTGTGCTCCCGAATAACAAGAACATCATCATGGCGGCCGAGCAGGCGATCCCCCTCTCCAAGAAGAAGGTGAGCGTCCTGCACACCAAAACCGTCCCGCAGGGGATCGGAGCGCTTCTCGCATTCGACCCGGACCTCTCCGGGGAGGAAAACCATCTTGCCATGATGAAGGCGGCCGAGCAGGTCCAGACCGGTCAGGTCACCTTTGCCGTGCGTGACAGCGAAGTGGACGGCGCCGCCGTCAAGCAGGGGGAGATCCTCGGCCTGGAAAACGGCAAGATCACCGTCGTGGATCACGACACCGTCCATGCCGCCATGCGCGTCACCCGTCACCTGCTCAAAAAGAGCGAGGCGGGCGTTGTCACCGTGTATTACGGCGCGGACGTGGACGAGGGGACGGTCCGGCTGCTGGAGGAGACCTTCCGGACCCGATTCGGCGATCAGGCGGAAATCACCGTGATCAACGGCGGACAGCCGATTTACTATTTCCTGATTTCAGTGGAGTGAGCATATGGACCTGGATTCCGTGATCGGACAGCTGAAGGGAATCGGTGAAAAACGCGCCCAGCTTTTTGCCAAGCTGGGCGTTTTTACCATATACGATCTGCTGCATCTCTATCCCCGCACCTATGAGGACTGGAGCTCCCCCTGTGCGATCCGGGACGCCCCGCGGGAGGAGCCCTGCTGCGTGCGGGTGACAGTCACGCAGGAGATGCAGGCAACCCCCACCCGCAGCGGGCTGGTGCTCTACAAGGGGGCCGTCACGGACGGTCATACCCCCATGGAGGTCACGATCTTCAACTCCTCCTACCAGGCGCAGAAGCTGCGCGCCGGAGAGGAATACTATCTGTATGGAAAAATCGAGATGGGGATCGGCATGGCGCGTATGAGCGCGCCGGAGATTGCGCCGGCCGCACAGGAGCCGGCGCTGCGCCCCGTCTATCCGCAGACAAAGGGGCTCAACTCCGCCGCGATCGCCCGGGCCGTCCGTCAGGCGCTGCTCGCACTGCGCGAGACATATCCCGACTGTCTGCCGGACCGCCTGCGGCAGAAATATCAGCTGTGCGCCATTGGCTATGCACTCGAAAAAATCCACTTTCCCGCCTCGCAGGAAGAGCTTGAGATCGCACGCCGGCGCCTGATCTTTGAGGAGCTGCTGCTGCTTCAGCTCGGGATGATCCGCCTGCGTCACCGCAGCCGGGAGGCCAGCGGCGTATGCCTGACGCACAACTATACGGAGGAGTTCCTGCGGTCGCTCCCCTTCTCCCCCACCGGCGCCCAGGTACGCGCCGTGCGGGAGGCGTGCGCGGATATGCGTACCGGCCTGCCGATGAACCGCCTGCTTCAGGGGGACGTCGGCTCCGGTAAGACGGCCGTAGCCGCAGCGCTCGTCTACGAACTGGCACGCAACGGGCTGCAGTGCGCCGTCATGGCGCCCACCGAGATCCTCGCCGAGCAGCATTACCGCACCTTTACCGCCCTGCTCGACGGGACGGGGATCCGCGTGGAACTGCTTACCGGTTCCCTGCGGGCAAAGGCAAAACGGGAGGTACACGCCCGGCTGGAGGACGGTTCCTGTCAAGTCGCCGTCGGGACACACGCCCTCATCAGTGAAAGCGTGCGCTTCCGGGATCTCGGGCTCGTCATCACCGATGAGCAGCACCGCTTTGGCGTGGCGCAGCGTATGGCGCTCGCACACAAGGGCGTCAACCCCCATCTTTACGTCATGTCCGCCACGCCGATCCCGCGCACGCTGTCCCTGATCATCTACGGGGACCTGGACGTCTCCGTGCTCGACGAGCGTCCGCCGGGGCGCAGGGACATTGCGACTTATGCCGTTCCCGGTGCACTGCATCCGCGCATCTATAATCTTCTGCGCAAAACAGTTCGGGAGGGCGGTCAGGCCTACATCGTCTGTCCACTGGCCGAGCAGAGCGACGGTTCCACGCTCCTCTCCGCTGCCGAATACGCCAAAAAGCTGCAGGACGGCCCGCTCCGTGACTGCCGGATCGGCCTGCTGTACGGCCGGATGAGGTCCGCAGAAAAGGACCGCGTCATGCGGGCGTTTGCCGCCGGAGAGCTGGACATTCTGGTGTCCACTACGGTGATCGAGGTGGGCGTGGACGTCCCCAACGCCTGTGTCATGGTGATTGAGAATGCGGACCACTTCGGACTCCCGCAGCTCCACCAGCTGCGCGGCCGCGTCGGGCGCGGGGAACGGGAGTCGATGTGCATCCTCGTCTCCGATGCCGGGGGCGAGACGGCCAAGCGCCGGCTGCACGTGATGTGCGAAACTGCGGATGGTTTCAAAATCGCGCAGGAGGACTTAAAGCTCCGCGGTCCGGGAGATTTTTTCGGCGCCCGCCAGCACGGTCTGCCCAACCTGCGCATCGCCGATATGATGCGGGATATGGACATTCTCAAGCAGGCGCGGGAGGCGGCGCTCCTCTGGAGTCAATATGATCCCGATCTGCGCCGCACTTCCAGCCGGGAGCTGCGCCGGGAGGTCCTTCGCCTGTTCGCCAATGTGGAGGGCGGTCTGAATTGAACAAATTCCCGCGAAAAAGGCGGGATTATTTATCCGCTTCTGTCATAGATTTATAGGGAAAAGCGTGCTATAATGAGCATATGAATGGGCGGACGGATGCCCGCCCTGTTCCTGTGATATCATAACCGGGAGGTAGCGTAAGAATGGAAGTTATCGTATACAACACCGCCGAGGAGATCGGCGAGGCAATCGGCAAGATTTTTGTGGACACGGTCAATGCCCGGCATGACTCCGTGCTCGGCCTTGCAACCGGGGCCTCCCCTATCCCCACATACAACTATATTGCCAAAGCCTATCAGGAGGGCAGGGTCTCCCTCCGGGACGTCACCACGTTCAATCTGGATGAGTACTGTGATCTGCCCCGTGAGGATAAGAACAGCTTTTACTCCTTTATGGTGGAGAACCTGTTCAGCCGCACGGATATCGACATGAACAAGGTCCACTTCCTCAACGGAAACGCCGAGGATATCGACGCCGAGTGCGCCCGCTATGACAGCGCGATTGAGGCCGCCGGCGGGATTGATCTGCAGATCCTCGGGATCGGGACGGACGGCCACATCGGCTTCAACGAGCCGGATGACCACTTCAGCGAGAAGTCCTTCCGCATCCAGTTGGAGCAGAGCACCATCGACTCCAATCAGAAATATTTCGGCGATGTCCCGATGCCCCGCTACGCTGTGACGATGGGTACCGGCATTATCCTCAAGGCCAGGCGCATCGTCCTTGTCGCCACAGGGGAGTCCAAGGCCGAGGCCGTCCAGAAGATGATCCAGGGGCCGGTCGATCCGCACTGCCCGGCGTCCGCGCTTCAGGAGCACGGGGACACCGTGATCTTCCTCGACAAGGCGGCCGCAAAGCTGCTGTAAAAGCGAACTGTTCTCTCCCACCGCCTGTACGGCGGCGGGAGTTTTTTTATTTTTTTCCGGCCCTTGACAATAAAAACCCGTGGCAGATATAATGGAGGCAGAAATTCTCAGAACAGGAGCGTTGCCCATGAAGCGCCCGAATATTTTGCTGATCACCTCCGACCAGCAGCACTACTCCATGCTCGGAGCGGTGAATCCCAAGCTGAAAACGCCCAATTTGGACCGTCTCGCCGCCGAGGGGGCACTGTGCACACGCGCCTATTGCCCCAACCCTACCTGCACCCCCTCACGCTCCAGCATCCTGACAGGAATGTATCCCTCCCACCACGGGGCCTGGACCTTGGGGACAAAGCTGCCGGAGACGGCCCCCACCATCAACGATGCCCTTCATGCGCACGGCTATCAGACCGCACTGATCGGCAAGGCGCATTTCCAGCCGCTCGCCTCCACCCCGGAGTACCCCTCCCTGGAGTCCCCGGAGAAGCTGCACGACCTCGAATTCTGGAAAAACTATCACAGTGGATTTTACGGCTTTGACCATATCGAGCTGCTGCGCAACCACACGGCGGAGCAGCACGTCGGCCAGCACTATGCCCTGTGGATGGAGGAAAAAGGCCTGAAGGACTGGCGCAAGTACTTCTTCCCGCCCACGGGCCGGATGCCCTTTAAAGGGATGGGCCGCTGGAAGCTCCCGGAGGAATATCACTATAACACCTGGATCGCGGAGCGCACAAACGCCATGCTGGAGGAGTACAAGCGGAACGATCAGCCCTTCTTCCTGTGGGCCAGCTTCCCGGACCCACACTATCCGCAGCTGGTCCCCGCCCCGTGGGATAAGATGTACCGGCCCAAAGACATGCAGATGCAGAAGTTCTCCTTTGACGAGCACGACAAAAATCCCCCCTACTACCGGGAGGTGTTCAAGCGGTTTCCAAACTTCAAGCCCTACCGGGAGACGGGGTTCGGCATCCACGGCCTCTACCGCCAGCCGTACCACAAACGGGAACTCCAGCGCCAGCTGGCCTATGCCTATGGCATGGTGTCCTTTATGGACAAGTACATTGGGAAGATCCTCGATAAACTCCGCGAGTTGGATCTGGAAAAGGACACGATCATCGTCTTCACGACGGACCACGGGGATCTGTTCGGCCAGCACGGCCTGCGCCACAAGTGCATCTTCCACTATGAGGATCTGCTCAAAATCCCCATGGTCGTCAAATACGCCGGCCGCATCCCCGCGGGCAGCCGGATCGAGGGGATCCAGTCCCTGATCGATCTGGCGCCGACCTTCCTGTCCCTGTGCGGGATCCCCGTGCCGGAACAGATGGACGGCGTGAATGAGAGCGCCGTCTGGACAGGGCAGGCCGCATCTGCGCGCGGCTACGCTATCTGTGAAAACCGGCATGAGCCGCACACCATGAACATGCGCAGCTATATGGAGGAGCGGTACAAGATCACCGTGCATGACGGCCGCTCTTACGGCGAGCTGTTCGACCTGCAAAACGATCCCGAGGAACACAACAACCTGTGGGATTCCGAAGAACATTTGGGGCTCAAGGCGGAAGTGCTGTTCCGCTTTGCGCTGGCGGAGCTTGCAAAGGCGGAGGGCCATCCCGTCCACTGCACTTTTACGGAGGACGGCTTTGAATTGCAGCTGGACCGGACGGCCGGAACAGGCAAAATTTTCAATCTGGCAGGCGATCCGGAGCGGAAAGACAACTTGTGGGAGAATAAAGATTTTTTGAATGAAAAAATCCGCCTGCTGCTCCGGTGCATCACCTGCCGCATGGCCGGCGAGCCCATGCCCATGCCGCGCATCGCCTCGGCCTAATCACCTGACGGAGGAAATCTTATGGCAGATCCAATCATCATTTACGGCAGCAAATACGGCGCCTCCCGCCGCTATGCGGAGGAATTATCCCGCCGTACTGGAATCCCCGCCTTTGACGCGCGCGACCGGTACGACCTGTCCGCCTACGGCACCGTCCTCTTTTTGGGCGGCCTCTATGCCGGGGGTGTGGAAGGGCTCTCCAAGGTGATCCACCATACGCCGGATGACGGGCGGCGGCGCTGGATCATCGTCACCGTGGGATTATCTGATCCGGCGGATCCCGCCACCGTGCGGGATATTGAGACCGCCCTGCGCCGCCAGCTCCCGGCGGGCGTATACGGCCATGCGGCCTTTTTCCATCTGCGCGGGGCGATGGACTACTCCAAACTCTCCTCCGCCCACCGCGTGATGATGAAACTGATGTACTTGAGCCTGAAAAAGACGCCGCCGGAAAAGCGCAGCGCCTCCACACGGGCGATGATAGATACATACAACAAGAGGGTTGATTTTGTAGATTTTTCAGCGCTGGAACCGATCACAAACAGTCTTTAACACTCCAAAAAAGGATTCCGGCCTCTTATTGGGTCGGAATCCTTTTTATAAAAATCTTCGGTCTTGCACACTTTACCGCGCGATCTCCACTTTGTCACACACTGCGGCATCCTGATTGACGAACATGGCCGTCACGGCATCCGTCTGCAGCTCCACTGCGGTGGATGTAAAATGCCGGTGCGCCGAATCGGATTCATCCGTTGCAATATCCTTCTGCGCGGAGCCGATCACTGTCCAATAAGTGCTCGCTGCCATCTTTTCTTCCTCCCCATACTGTCCGTTCGGCCCGAGGAACAGGCACTGATGCGTATGGCCGGCCAGCGCCAGATCCAGCCCGATCCCGTTGACCTTCTGCACCCAGGAGGCGTAGCGCTCCGGCTCGGGCTTTTCCGTCACATTGAACGGTATATGGCTGACGAGCAGGCGGTATTGCACCCCGGGGGCCGCGTAGCTCTCCTCCGGATTTGCCAGCACCTCGTCCAGCCACGCATCCTCCGCCGCACGGTAGGCCGCGTAATCCGCCATACCGCCGTACTCGCGGTGGCCATCCTCCTTATCCTCCGCACAGTCCATCAGGAGGATCCAAACCGGGCCGAGGCGGATCTCATAGTAAAAATTCCCCTCATCCGAACATCCCACATATTTGTAGGCGGTCGCAGCCGACTGGCCGCGCGTCTCATGATTCCCGCGCGCGTAGACAACAGGCCGCTCCCCGCCGGTGATGGCGGAGGCAATATCCAGGACCTCCAGCATCTCGCGGTCCGTCTCGGCAGCAGTGGCAATATCACCGTTTAAAATCAAAAAATCCAGACGATCCCCCCAGTAGGACGCGCTTGCGATTGCACCTGTGGGATAGTCATGCGTATCGCTGATATTGTGCAGTTGAATTCCATCTGAAGGATCGACCGGCCGGAACGAATACGACGCGGATAGATGACGGCCCTTGAGGGAGAAATACCCGTGGTGGATCAGTGTGCCCTGTGAGTGGATGGAGTACGCTTTCGCCTCGTCCAGTACCGCCATAGGGACAGTCACCTTATGAACCTTCTCAGTGGAGCGGATATTCCCCGACTGGGCGTCATAGTACTTCTGACCGTCAATCTCCACCCAGCCGTTTGAGCGGGCGGAGGTGTACCACACGATCTGGTACTCGTCCTCCACCGCGTACACGGTGGGATCAAACCAGATGGAATTGATCTGGATCCGGAACACGGCTAAAACCGCCATACAGGCCAGCACCACACAGGCGATGATCCGCGGCGCCATCTTCCAATGTGAGATTGTCCTGGGCAGAACAAACAGCGCGATCAAAATTGCACCGGCTCCAACCGCCAGCTTTGTGACCAGTTCAAAAATCCACAGCTGCCCCACGGGGTCCAGAACCAGGTACAGGATCAGCAGAAAAACGAGCAGCACGCCCACGAGCATGCAGAGCAAAAGCTGCCTGTTCACCCGTTCCCCGCGCAGACCGCGCACGAGGAAATAAATGGACAGCCCTGCGTCAAGCGCTAAAATTACAACTGCGGCAATCGGCGCAAAACCGCCCATCAATGCCGACAGGTCGCGCCAAAGGCCGATTTGGCTGTCCCGGACCGCAAACAGTCCGACCGCCGTGGTCAGACAGAGCAGCCATGTGATCACGGCGGATGCGATCATCACGCCTTTACGATTGATCCATTGCTTCATTCTTTCTTCTCCCTTCCACCAAAACCTTAAAACACAGTTTTATCATATCACAGAAAATCGTCTAAATCAATATAAACAAAAATGAATTAAGTATTTTTTTATAGAAAATAACTCATCCGATAAAATTGATATCAACGGCAAAAAAGCCGGTCTCCTGGCAGGACCGGCCCACTGTCTCTATCTGCTCCGCCGCACATTTTCGCTCACGATGCGATCGTCCCAACCGCATCGCCGTCAGCAGTAATCACCACCGCAAATAAAATAGCCTCTGACGCCGTCCCGATCTAAAAAAGGCGCTTTAACAGTTCTTCCTTTGTATTGCCGCATCGGCCGCCGATCACATCGTCGAGCAGCCTGCGCAGCGTATCCCCAATCTCCCGGCCCCGCAGGCCCAGGGCGAACAGGTCGTTCCCATCGACGGCCAGGTCCCGGAGGGAGAAGCACTGCCGCTCCTCGATCACCCGCCGGGCGATCGATTCCAATCGGTCAATTTTCTCAACCCGGTCATGGTAAGCGGGGGCAAGCCCCAACGTATCCGCACGCATCACGTCCAGCAGCTGGAGGAACACCTCCGGCCCCAACTGATTCAAACGGCGTTTGACCGCCTTTCCCTTTGGCTCCGTGAGCAGCATATGGCTGCGGATGAGCGTCACAATCCGTTCGGCGGTGCGCGTATCGAACTTGAGCCGCTTTAAAATCACTTGCGCCAGCTCTGCACTGTGTTTTTCATGGCCGTAAAAGTGACCCACGCCCTCTTTCACTGTAAAGGTGTCAGGCTTGCCAATATCATGTAGTAACATGGTCCAGCGGATCACCGGATCAGGTGCCGAATGTGCGACACATTCGATGATGTGCCCCCATATATCATAACAGTGGTGTATATTATGCTGTTCAAACCCGATACACGGCGCAATCTCCGGAATCACAGCGGCAAGCACGTCACTGTAAAGTTCTAAAACTTCACGAATACCTCCGCCCAGTAACATCTTCGTCAGCTCTTCCCGGATGCGTTCAGCGGAAATCCTGCTCAAATTTCCACACATTTCATGTACGGCAGTGGCTGTCCGTTCCTCCAGCCGGAAGCCGAGCACGCTCGAAAACCGCACGGCACGCAAAATTCGCAGTGCGTCCTCGCCGAAGCGGCGCTCCGGTTCCCCCACACATCGGATCATCCCGCGCTTTAAATCCTCCTGCCCGCCAAACGGATCCACCAGCCCGGTATTCGGGTGATACGCCATGGCGTTGACGGTAAAGTCCCGCCGCGCCAGATCCTCCCGCAGTTCAGGGGTAAAGGTAACCTGATCGGGGTGGCGGGAGTCCGTATATCCGCCGTCGATCCGGTAGGTCGTGATCTCCAGCGTCCCCGCAGGAAAGATGACGGCCACGGTGCCGTGCGCCATCCCGATATCGATCGTTTTCCGATCCCGAAATACCGTCTTGACCTGCTCCGGGCGGGCGGAGGTACACAGATCCCAGTCATGCGGCGGCACGCCGCGCAGGATGTCCCGCACACAGCCGCCCACGGCAAAACAGCCGTACCCTGCACCGTTCAGCCGTTCCATCGCAAGATATACATGATCCGGGAGTTTAAACTTCAAGCGCTCCGCCCCCTTTCTGCCCGTACTATAGCACGGAAATCCCGGCGGTGTCAAGCGGTTTTGGACTTGAAAATCCACACGCCACCCTGTATAATAGAAAAGATAAAAACAACGCGAAAGGCGGCTGTTCAATGGCGAAACAGGAAAAAATGGTGGACGCGATCACCTCCATGGAGGAGGATTTCGCAAAATGGTACACCGATGTAGTAAAAAAGGCGGAGCTTGCCTCCTATTCCAGCGTGCGCGGCTGCATGGTGGTGCGCCCGTATGCGACGGCACTGTGGGAGAATATCCATGACGATCTGGACCGGCGCTTCAAGGAGCTCGGCCATGAGAATGTGATGATGCCGATGTTCATCCCGGAGAGTCTGCTGCAAAAGGAAAAGGACCATGTGGAGGGCTTTGCACCCGAGGTGGCATGGGTCACGCACGGCGGCGAGGAGGAGCTGACGGAGCGCCTGTGCGTGCGTCCGACATCCGAGACGCTGTTCTGCGACCACTACCGGGAGATCATACACTCCTACCGCGACCTGCCCAAGCTGTACAATCAGTGGTGCTCCGTGGTCCGTTGGGAAAAGACGACCCGTCCGTTCCTGCGCACAATGGAGTTCTTCTGGCAGGAGGGCCACACCATGCACGAGACGCGCGAGGAGGCCATTGCTGAAACAGAGCGGATGCTCAACGTGTACGCCGACTTCTGCGAGCAGGATCTGGCCATCCCGGTGGTCAAGGGACAGAAGACGGAAAAGGAGCAGTTCGCCGGTGCGCAGGCCACCTATACCATCGAGGCCCTCATGCACGACGGCAAGGCGCTTCAGAGCGGCACCAGCCACTTCTTCGGCGACGGGTTCGCCCGCGCCTTTGATATCAAATACACCGCGCGGGACAACAGCTTCCAGTACCCGTTTCAGACGTCCTGGGGCATGTCCAGCCGCATCATCGGCGCCATCATCATGACGCACGGCGACAACAACGGCCTGGTACTGCCGCCCGCCGTGGCCCCGATCCAGGTGGTCATCGTCCCGATCGCGACCCATAAGCCCGGCGTAGCGGAGAAGGCGGAGGAACTCTACAACCGGCTGAAAGCATTCTGCCGCGTCAAGCTGGACACCACGGACAACTCCCCCGGCTGGAAGTTTGCCGAGTATGAGATGAAGGGCGTTCCGCTGCGCTTGGAGATCGGCCCCAAGGATATCGAGCAGAACCAGTGCGTGCTCGTCCGCCGCGACAACCGCGAGAAGACGTTCGTCTCCCTCGACACGCTGGAGACGGCCATCCCCGAGCAGCTGCAAAAGGTGCGCGACGGCCTGTACCAGAGCGCACTTGAGCGCCGCGAGGCGATGACCTATACCGCCCATACGCTGGACGAGATCAAGGACATCGCCGCAAACAAGCCCGGCTTTATCAAGGCCATGTGGTGCGGCGACCGCGCCTGCGAGGACGCGCTCAAGGAGCAGGCGGGCATCACCTCCCGCTGCATCCCCTTTGAGCAGGAGGAGATTGCCGACGTGTGCCCGGTGTGCGGCAAAAAAGCCGCCAAGATGCTCTACTGGGGCAAGGCATATTAATTGATCGTTGAGTGGAACCATCGCAGTCTAAGGACTGCGATGGTTTTATTTTTTATAAATTCCCCATGCTTGCATTTTGTCTCCTGATTCGATATAATATCCCCTGTCAGTTCGCGAAATCCTGACCAGCTGCGCCCATTTGCGCAGCTTCTAAAAACAAAACTAAGGAGACAACAGAATGAAAGCAAAGAACCAGAAGGTGCTGGCCATCGTCCAGACCGCCCTGATTGCGGCCATGTACGCGGCCCTGACCTACGCCCAGAACTTTTTACTGCCCGGCTCCACCTCGGCTGCGGTACAGTTCCGCGTTTCGGAGGCGCTGAACGTACTCGCGCTATTCACCCCGCGGGCGATCCCCGGCTTGACGATCGGATGTATCCTGGCAAACCTCTACAATATCAGCTCCGGCCTGCCGCTCGATATGATCTTCGGCTCCCTGGCCACGCTGGGCGCGACGATCTGCATTTACCTGTTGCGCAAGGTCCAAATCAAAACCTATCCCCTGCCCGCCCTGCTGATGCCCGCACTCTGGAACGGCGTGATCGTCGGCTGGGAGATTGAGACATTCTTTATCGAGGGGGACTTTATCTTTTCCGATTTCCTGCTGCAGGGCGGCCTGGTGGCGCTCGGGGAGCTGGGCGTGATGCTGACGCTCGGTACGGCGCTGTATTATATCATCCGCAACCGCAAGCTGGACCAGCGGCTGTTCCGGTAAAGCGACTCCACCGCGCACACCCGCAAAAGGGGAAGGATTCGCGGTGCGCGGTAAAAAATAAATTTTTCAGGCGATACGGGCTTCCGTATCGCCTTTTTTCTGCTACAATGTAACCAGAGGTCCTATTTTTCCCTCTGATAGGGTGAGAGAGCAAAACGCACGGGAGGGGTGCGCATGGAGGATCATGAAATCGTATGCCTTTTTTGGGAGCGCGATCAGGCGGCCATTCAAAGATCACAGGACCAATATGGGGAATCCCTGCGCCGGCTGGCCTGCCATATTCTGCACAGTGAGGAGGATGCCGAGGAGTGCGTCAGCGACACGTATCTAAAGGCGTGGCAGACCATCCCGCCGCAGCGGCCGGAACATCTGGGGGCATACCTGTTTCAAATCTGCAGGCGGATGGCCTTTGGACGGCTCGACTGGAACCACGCACAGAAGCGCAGCGCCCAGATTGTGGAGCTGACGGCGGAGATGGAGCAGTGCCTCCCCGCTCCGGCGGAATCCGGCACACTGGAAGCAAGAGAGCTGGCAAAAATGATTGCGGACTTCCTGAAAGCACTCCCGGAGGAACCGCGCCTGATCTTTATGCGGCGGTACTGGTACGCCGACCCGGTCAAGGACATTGCCCGGCGGTACGGGATCGGTGAAAGCAAGGTTAAAACATCCCTCCACCGCACGCGCAAAAAGCTCAAAGCCTATTTGATGGAACAGGAGGCATTCTGATGGACGGAAAAGAATTACTGCTCGCGATCGGCGATATTGACAGCACATTGATTGCAGAAGCTGCACAGAAAAAGACATTCCAACACCGCGCACACTCCGCCAAATGGATCGCTCTGGCGGCCGGATTGACAGTGGTGATCGCGGCGGCCGCCTCACTGCCCGCGCTGCTCCGGCCGCCGGTAGAGCAGGCGCCAGAATCCGGCATCGTCCCGGCGGCAGAGGGCACATCTGTCTCGAATGAATCTTCTGTGGCCGAATCCACCGAAGCAGACCTTCCTGCAGGCGACGTTCCGCAGGATTCCGGAGCTTCCGCCCCGGTCCGAATCAGCCGAACAGACCTCCAGCTCAACAGCATATCGGATTTCACTGCGTGTATGCTCTATTATCCGCCTGAGAAGTATGATGAGATCCGCTGGGACAGCGGCGATATTATCAGCTACTTTGGGCGCGATCTGACGCCCGCCTATCTGCCCGAGGGGATCGGCTCCCCCAGCGGCAACGACTCTGCGACCGTCTACCGGCAAAAATCGGACGGCGCGATTGCCTATGATACGGTGAGTGAAGTTTACGGCAAAACAGGCGTGGAGTACACGGATTCCGGCGAAGCAATCCTGCCGGAGGGATTGATGATAACAGCCTCCCGGCTGGGGATCATGACCGACTGCATCTACGTTCTGCCCGGCGAGGATGCGGCTCGCACGTCCGATATCGCCGGGACGGCGGTGACCATCGGTTGCCGGGAGATGACGTACGGCCCCTATGACCCGGAGACGCACGCGCCCAGCGGTACTTATCCGCTGTACGTATTCCGGTTCACCCTCGACGGCGTGGAGTACGACATCACCACCCACAATTTCCCGCTCGATGAGGGCGTGAAGATCACCGCCTCTTTCATCACCGGCAGCGCGGAAATTGAGATCATCGGATAAAACGGACGCCATTATTCCTTTCAAGGAGGGATTCCCTGTGAAAAAGACATTTGTGTTCCTTGCGGCGGCGTGTCTTAGCCTATTATTCGGCAGCTGCACCGGCGCTCCTGCGGAATCTGAAACTTCCACGGAACCCCAGATGCAGGTTGGGGCGCAGTCGCTGACGGGACGCGCGCTCGTGTTTGAGAGCGGCTCCTGCGCCATTCTGACAGAGCAAAACGAAGTGATCGTGATGGCGGATGCCTCCACAGCGGGCGGCCTGTTCGACGGGCTGTACACCGGCGACCGGATCGCGGTCACCCACGGCCCCATCCGGGAGACATACCCCGCGCAGGCAGACGTTGACAGTCTGGAGATCCTCGAGCGCGGCAGCGAGGACGCCATTCCAACGGAACCACTGGAATTGCTGGAATCCATGGGATGGACCCTGGCGGCGGGACCGGTCGGGGAAACGGCTGCGGAACCGGTGCTCGCAGCCGTCACCGAGCCGTACAGTGGAGAAGTCCCCCCGGTTCCGCCGGGGGACGTCATGCCTGATTCCTATCTCCACATGAACGGCGACCGGATCGAGCCGCTCGAAACGCCCGACCGCGTCACCGTGATCGCCGAATTCCGCGAGCAGATGGGCGATGCACCCGTTCCGGTCCCATCGGAGCAGATCGCCGCCCTTGTCCGGCAGATCAATGCGCTGGAGCTGGAGGGGTACGATGTAGAGCAGTCCGAGTTCCTGACGCCGGGGGGCGGCGGATATTTGGTGCGCCTCTATTATGGCGATCAGGTTGTGACATTCAACTTCGGGACGGACTGGATGATCTCCGTCCAATATCCGGATGACCCGCAGGCACGTTGGTTCATGGACAGATCGGGGAATTTCGACACACTGCTTCAGCTTCTGTATCCGGTGCTGACAGCGGCGTAATAAACACCGAAAGGGAGCGTGGAGTCCTCCACGCTCCCTTTCGCTACGGCAGTTCCCGCGCATTCGGAAACGCCGCTCAAAGCGTCTTCTCCTCTCCAAAGAGGCTCAACTGTTCGTTCCTGCAGGAGTAGACCGCCCGCTCGACGATCCGGTCCTCCGGCATCAGTTCCCCACAGAGCAGCGGCGAATCGGGGCGGTACGTCGCCCGGTTTTGCTCCACCCGCTTTTGATTGTGGTTGGCATAGCAGTAAAGGCACCCCCCGCAGCAGGTGTTATACATGCCGATATCCACCGACTCCGCACAGCCGCATGATGGCCGCTGGCTGACCGCCGGTCCGATCTCCAGCCGCGCCCCGCTGATCCGTTCCAGCCGAAGGCGGTCGATACAGGCGCCGTGCCGGATCCCAAAGCGCTCAAGATCCAGCGTCTCTGCGCATGTATACAGCGCAAGACCGTACCGCGCTGCAATTTCGGCCATACGGGAGGCAAGCTCCACCGCCTCTCCCCGGGGGATCTCCCGTTCTCCGAGGGGGTCCAGCCGCCTGCGCGTACCGCGGTAATAATCGATAAAGCTGATCGTACATAGCTCCGTATAGGGATGGAGCCGCTGCGCCAGACGCTCAAAATAGCGGCAGTGGTACTCCGCGGTGTACCTTTCGCTCAAGAAGATCGGATCGTACCGCCAGCACACCCGTTCCCTGCCGAGACGGCGGGAGAGCGCCTGAAACGCCGGAAGAACAATCTCACCCTTTGGCGGTACATTCGGCTCCACGTCCCGTCCGTATGCGTTGAGCGTGACCTGAAAATAACAGGGATATCCCTCCAGCGCACCAAGGCGGTCCAGCATCGGCGCGGGGTTCTTGGTCCAGAAGACGATCCCGTCCACCACATCCGGATTCAGGGCAATCCGGCTCACCAGATGGTAATTCATCGGATGACGTACCAGGACATATCCCTCTCTCAGCCGCCGGAAAAACCACTCCGAATACCAGGCGGGAATGTCCGTCCTGCGGCTGGCACTGATAATCACTGCCTCGCCCCCTCTTCCGTCGTCTTTTTATGGATGCGCAAACATCCTTACGCGCTCCTCCGCATTCCCCGTCCCTTGCATGGGAAAAACTAAAACAGCTCGTCGAGCAGAATATAATACCGCATTTTTTCCGCGTCCCGCTCAACACCCAACTCCCGGAAAAACAGATACTCGTCAAACGGGCAGTGGGCAATCTCCTCCAGATTGTGGCGCAGACTGCGGCAGCACAGTGCGATATCCTGATACCGGTCTGCAATCCCGCAGTGGCCCAGATCGATAAAACCGGCCACCTGCCCCTCGGAGAGGAAAACGTTCGGAAGGCAGTAATCCCCGTGGGAGAGGACGGGTTCCTCCTCCGGCCGGTTCCGCTCCAGCCAGCCGAGCAGGTGCGCTGGATCGCGGAAGCCGCCCGGCCCGTAGGTATCGGGTTCCGCATCCGATCCATCGCAGCGCCCGCTCTCCACCCGCTCCCGCGCACGGCGCAGCTTCCGTTCCAGCGTATCCCCGGCCGTACAGCCATGGACGTCCACCCGCCACAGCATTTTAAGCCCCCGGGCAAGCAGGCGGATCAGCTCCACAGGCGCTTTCAAATACCGCTGCGCACACGCCATCTCCCCCGGCAGGCGGCGCATCAACAGATAGTTATAACCATCCGCGCGGTCAAAGGCCAAAATCTCCGGCACCGGCGCTTTCCCGCGGAGCCAGCGCATCATCTCATACTCGCGGTCAGGTTCTTCCCCCGTGCGCTGGATTTTTAACACCATATCCGCATAACAACGCACCTGTGCGCCCGATTGCCCGATCGAATCGAGTGTAAAGGCCTTTCCACTTACATATCTTTGAACGGATTGCGGGAATCTTCTCTCTTCCATCCCATTCTCCTACTTGATCTTCTGGATCATCTTGTCCACAAACTCCGGCCTCAGCTTGGAGTAGACGATCTTCTGCTCGCCATAGAGGCCATAGTAGCCGGAGAGCATGTAGCTCACGGCACAGGCGACCGCCGTATAGGGCAGGCTCTGCACCCCGAACAGCTCCACCCCCAAAAGCATGGACGTCAGCGGGCAGTTGGTCACACCGCAGAAGACGGCCGTCATCCCCAGCGCCGCGCCAAAGGAGGGCGAAAGTCCGATCAGCGCGCCGAATACGTTGCCGAACGTGGCCCCCACGCAGAGGGTCGGGATGATCTCTCCGCCCTTGAAGCCGGCGCCGATCGTCAGCGCCGTGAAAACGAGTTTGAGCACAAAGGCCTCCGGCCTGGAATCGCCGGAAAACGCCCCCTCGATCAGGTTCATGCCCGATCCGCTGTAGTCGCGCGTGCGCACCAGCAGCGTCAATCCCATCACCAGTGCGCCGCCCGCCAGCGCGCGCACCATGGCGTTTTTCAGATACCGCCGCAGCAGGGCCGCCGTCTTCTGCACCACAAAACAGAAGATCATGCTGATGAGCGCACACAGGATCCCGATCAATACCGCCTTCAACAGCGGGACCGGGGACAGCTCCGGCACACCGGAGACGAGCAGATGCGGCCGGTGGACGCCGCACAGCGCCCCGATCCAGGTGCTGATCATCGTGGCCACCAGACACGGGACGATCGCCGCATAGTACATTACCCCTACGCTGATGACCTCCATGGAGAATACGGCGCACGCCACCGGCGTGCCGAACAGCGCCGCAAAGGCCGCCGCCATGCCGCACATGGTCAGCACACGGGCATCCTTATCATCCAGCCGGATCTTTCGCGCCGTGAGCAGCGCCACTCCGCCGCCGATCTCCAATGCCGCGCCCTCGCGCCCGGCACTGCCGCCGAACAGCTGTGTGAGCACGGAGGCGATGAAGATCAGCGGCACCATGCGGAACGGCATATCCCGGTTGGAGCGCACGGCCGCAATGGCAAAGTCCGCGCCCCGGTCCGGTTCCTTTCCGATATACCGGTACATCGCCGCGATCGCCACACCGCACACGGGCAGCAGGAAGATCAGCCAGTGCACGCGCTGGAAGGTCTCCTCCGTCAGGGTCAGCAGCAGGGCAAACCCCACCCCCACGCCGCCGACGACAGCGCCGGCGGCCGCGCCGAGGAGGAGCCACTTAAAAAACGCCGCGGAAGTGCTCAGCGCCACGTGGGAGGAGAGAAATGCGCGCAAGCGCTCCCGAGCAGAACGGATCCGCTCCGCGCCGCCCCTTTGCTGCCCGCTCCTCATTCAATCACCGCCCTCCTCTTTCCTGATCCTATTGTACCATAAAAAAAGCGCCGCCGAAAGTCCGGCAGCGCACAAAATCCTGATGAAGCCGTTGGGAGATCAGATGTGCTCCTCAACATACTTGACAACATCTCCGACCGTCTTGACATCCTCGATCTCGTCGTCCGGGATCTCTATATCAAATTCGTCCTCAATGGAGACGACAAGATCGACCACGTCGATGCTGTCCGCGTCCAGATCCTCCTGAATCTGGGTGTCCATGGTGATGGAATCCTCATCCACATCAAACTGATCGCATAAAATCGAACGGATTTTTTCAAATACCATAAATACATCTTCCTTTCTGGTCAAAGCTGTGTTAAACTGAATAGAGACCGAACTATCTGTTACACACAGTATAGTATTTTTATTTTGTCGTTTTGTCAAGACCTTTTCCCATTATTTTTTGATTTGGCGGTGCTGAAAATGGATTCAACCTCTTTTTCCCTGCTGGGCTATCCGCTCGGCCACACAATGTCCCCTTATATCCACCAGGAGCTGTTTAAATTATCTGGTTTAAAAGGTAACTATTCTCTCGCGGAATTCCCGCCCGAGCAGCTGGATACGGCAGTCTCCGGCCTGAAGCAACTGGCCGGATTCAACGTGACAATTCCCTACAAACAAAAAATCATCCCTTATCTGGATCATCTCGAGGGAAAGGCCGCGCTCTATGGCTCCGTCAACACCGTCAAAATCGCAAACGGCGTCTGCACCGGGTACAATACGGACTGCGACGGATTTCTCAATTCCCTCGCCCTCTATGATATTCCCCTGCGGGGAAATGTGCTCGTGTGCGGATGCGGCGGCGTGGCGCGCATGGCCGTGTTTGAGAGCGCTATGGCCGGGTGCGATGTGACCATCGCCGTACGTACGGCGGAGCAGGACCCCTCCGAGATCCCGGCGGCAGAGCGTCTGGCCGCGGAGACGGCCGAAAAGATCCCCGGAGCGCATGTCGCCTGCACCACCTATGACCGTGCCGGCACGGGGTATGACCTGATCGTCAACGGCACGCCGGCGGGGATGTATCCGCACGCGGGCAGCATGGCCCCCACGGAGGAGACGGTCGCCGGTTCCAAGGCCGTGTTCGACTGCGTCTATAACCCGGAGATGACGCTGCTGCTCGAGACAGCCAAAAAGTACGGCTGCAGCTACGCCGGCGGCATGGCGATGCTCGTCCTGCAGGCGGCGGCGGCGCAGACCATCTGGTACGGGGCCAAATTTCAAAAAGACGACCTGCTGGCCGTGATCGCGCGCACGCAGGCGGAACTGGAGAAGAAAAACGGATGAATATTGTACTGTGCGGTTTTATGGGCAGCGGCAAGACGACGATCGGCCGCGTGTTGGCCCGCTACTCCGGCTATGAATTCGTGGATATGGACAATTATATTGAAGAACACCAGGAGATGAAAATCCCGGATATCTTTGAGCGGTACGGGGAGCCGGAATTCCGCCGGATCGAGACGCAGGCCTGCCGGGATCTGGGCGCGGGAGACGGCCGTGTGATCGCCACCGGCGGCGGCGCCCTGCTCAAGGAGGAGAACGCGGACGCACTGCGGAAAAACGGGACAATCTTTTTTCTGGATCCGCCGTTTGACGCCATTCTCTCCCGGCTGCGCGCTTCCAAAGTACCGCGCCCCGTGATCATGGGAAAGACAGATGCGGAAATTCGCGCGATCTATGACGCCCGCATCGGCGCCTACGCCCGCAACAGCGATGTGCGCATGACGCTCTCCGCCCCACCGCAGGAGTTCGCGCTGGCGATTCTGCACCGGGCCGGCCTGCGGTAAAGTACGCCCTTCCAGGCTTGGAACTGATACGTTTTACACATAAAGCGGCACAGTTTATCAGACTGTGCCGCTTTCAATTCTTTGGGGAGTGGGTTCGAAACCAAAACGCCGTCCTCGGTGATCGTGAGGATATTGCCCCACGCGTCGTAGGTGTACTCCGTCTTTTTCCCGTTCGTCGTCACCGAGGACACCTGCGGCGTTGTCTTGCCCGCTCCCGCGGACTCATACGTGTACGACGTGTTCACGATCCCGTCGATCCCCACTGCCGACAGCCGCGCCAGCGGGTCATAGCTGTAGGTCACCGCCTTGCCCGTCGGCAGCTCCACCTGTGACACCCGCCCGTCCGTCAGGTACTCATAGCTTGTCGTGCGCTGCGTACCGCCCAGGTTCGTGTGCACCGCCGTGAGCCGGTTGTTTGCATCATACGTGATCTTCAGGTTCCCGCCGTCCGGGTACACCATCCGCGTCACGCGCCCGATCGTATCGTAATAATACGTGTACTTCCCCGTGGCGTCCGTCACCTGCGTCAGCTGCCCCGCACGGTTGTACGTATACCGGGTGACGCTGCCGTCCCGGTTCTCCTGGCTCAGACGCTCATAGTCGTCATAGCCGTACTGCACCGTGTCCCCGTTGCCATAGGTTGAGGACAGGAGCTTGCCGTTGCAGGCGCCGTATTCATTGGTGATCAGCGTATGCCCGCCCGCTCCGGTCGTTTTCGTGTTCCCGAAGGCG